>NZ_JBIRRA010000002.1:0-56713 GCF_044333485.1 Streptomyces sp. NPDC020983
CACCGCCCTCATCGCCGGCGCAGCAGCCCTCCTCGCCATCGGCGGCGGAGCGGTCTACTTCACCCGCCGCCGCAAGACCGGCAACCACAGCTAACCCGCACCACCCAGCACCACCCAGCACCACGACAGCGGCCGCCCGCACCGGACCACCGGAACGGGCGGCCGCCGCCGTACCGGCCCGAGCCGGCCGCGGACGTCAGTTGCGCCAGGTGTCGTTGAGCGTGACGCTGCCGGAAGCGGGCACGGTGGCCGTGCGGTTGGCGCCGGACTCCCACGTCACATTGCCGCTGCCGTCCTTGCGGAGGTACTTGTACTGGAAGGACGTCCCGGCCGGGAGGCTCACGTCGAGCTTCCAGACGGGGTAGGCGGAGGAGGACATCGGCAGCGCGGCGGAGGTGCTCCAGCCGCCGAGCGCGGGGACGTCGCCGACGACGTAGACGTTCTGCCCCCACGTGGTGGTGGCGTTCACCGCGAAGGACGCCCCGGCCGCCGGGTTCGTGCCCCCGGTGGTGCTCCCGGTCGTGCCCCCGGTGGTCGACTGGCCGCCCGAACCCGCGCCTGCCGCGCAGGAACCGGCGTAGAGGGCCACGGCGTCGTCCGCACCGACCGTCGCCGTGAAGGTGCCGTTCGAGGCGACGGTGTACGGGGCGCCGCCGTGCTGGACGTCGCAGTACGTGCCCGCGGGCAGCGACGTGCTGAAGGTGCGCGTCAGGGCGCTGCCCTCGTGGTTGATCGCGACGAAGCCCTTGCTGCCGCGGCCGAAGGCGATCGCGTTGTTGCCGTTGTCCCACCAGTTGGTGACGGCCGTGCCCGAGACCGCGTTGCGGAAGCCGACCATGTTCGCGATCTGCGGCCAGGCGTGCTGGCACTTCCAGCCGTCGGTGTAGCAGGAGTTGACCTGGCCGCCGTTGGGCGGGCCCGCGTCGTTGTCGGAGAACTCGTAGCCGGAGTAGACGTTCGGTGAACCGTACGGCCAGGACAGCACGAAGACGTTGGCAAGCGTGTAGGCCGCGTTGCTCTTGTAGGTGAGGGTGGAGCCGTTGCGCTCGGTGTCCCAGTTGTCGACGAAGGTGCGGGCCTTGTCGCCGGCGAGGTAGCCCGCGCCCCACGAGGCGCCCCACTGGCTGAGGGAGGACAGCTTCCCGCCGCCGAAGATCCGCTTGAGGTCGAACGCGCCCTGGAACTCGTCGACATCGCCCGTGCCGGTGTACTCGCCCGGCTGCACGGCCTCGCCGGAGCCGTAGATCACCTCCTGCGCCCAGTAGACGCCCGGGTTGCTCAGCTTGGACTTGATCGCGGCCAGGTCGCTCGCCGCGATGTGCTTGGCGGCGTCGATGCGGAAGCCGTCGACCCCGAGCGCCAGCAGGTGGTTCAGGTAGGCGGCGACGGTGGAGCGGACGTAGTCGCTGCCGGTGTCGAGGTCGGCCAGGCCGACGAGCTCGCAGTTCTGGACGTTGGAACGGTCGGCGTAGTTGGAGATGTTCGTCCGGCAGGTGTGGAAGTCCTGGTCCTGGTAGTAACCCGGGTAGGTGTACTTGCTGTACGCCGTGCCGCCGGTGCCCGTGCCGGAGCCCGAGGACATGTGGTTGATCACCGCGTCGGCGACGACCTTCACGCCCGCGCTGTGGCAGGTGCCGACCATGGACCGGAACTCGGCCTCACTGCCGAGGCGGTTCTGCAGCTTGTAGCTGACCGGCTGGTAGGACGTCCACCACTGCGCGCCCTGGATGTTCTCGGTGGCCGGCGAGACCTCGACGTAGCCGTAACCGGCCGGGCCGAGCTGGTCGGTGCAGGCCTTGGCGACCGAGTTCCAGTTCCACTGGAACAGCGTGGCGGTGACGTCCCTGCTGCCGGGCGGTGTCGCGCCCGCCTGCTGCTGCGAGGCGGCGGCGACCAGTCCCGCGGCGGCGACCACCGCGGCGACGGCGCCGTTGAGGACCCTTGATCTCATGGGCGGCTCCTTCAGTCGAGGGCGTCGGTGGGCGCACCGGTGCCCTGTGAAGGCGGCCACGCGCCAGGCCGCCGTACGAGAGCGGAACCCGGTCCCGTCGGGTTCCGGCAGGAGCTTCCTGCCGCGCTGGTGGACACGTCAATCACTCGGACAAAAAAACTTTCTGTGAGTTGCTGAAAGAACTTGCAGTCGGCTTCCCCGGGAACTGCCTCACGGACGCGCCCACGGGACGCACAATGCAGGCATGCCGAACGACGACGCGGCGCCGGTCGCCGCCGTACGGGCCCGCGACGTGGACGCCGCGGAGGCGCTGCTGGCCGCGGGGGCGGCGCCCGACGCGCGGGACGGGGACGGGTACACGCTGCTCGGTATCGCCGCTGTCCAGGCCGACACCGCGATGTGCGAGCTGCTCGTCCGCAGCGGCGCGCACCCCGACCTGCGGTGCCCCGGCGGGCGGACGCCGGTGATGCCGGCGGCCGACGGCGGCGCGCTCGGGGCCTTTCATGCGCTGCTCAAGGGCAAGCCGGATCTCCTGCTCCGCGACGAGCAGGGCCGGGACGCGGCCGGCCTCGCCCGCGCCTGGCTCGGCGCCGACCCGGCCGCCGAGCTGCTCCGGCGGCTGGGCGCGGCCGACGGCGACGGCGCCGTGATCACCCGCGGCATCGCACCGTACGAGGACCTCGGCCCCTACGAGACCGTCCGCGTCACCACGCCGGCCGGTACGGCGAGCGTGCAGACCGGCCACGCCGCGATCCTGACCTGCGTGGAAGAGATGCTGGGCATACGCGTCCCCTACGGCGAACTGGCCGACCGCGCCCTCGCGTTCGCCCCCGGCCACGCGTGCCGCTTCACCGTCTCCCACACCCTCTGCGCGCGCATGGACGACGAGACGCTCGCGCTGGCCGCGCAGGACCTGGAGGGCGCCGCCGACCCCGGGCGGCGCAGGTTCGCCGCGGAGGTGCTGCAGCTGTACGGCATGCCCGTGCTGCCCGGTGAGGACGGCGAGGACGGTGAGGGCGGCGAGGCGGCCGATCGGCTGGAGGCCGCGGCCACCGAGGTGCTGTCCCGCCGGGTGACGGTGGAGGAGGACCCGGGGGCGCTCGCCGGGATCGTCCACGCCCTCGGGCTGCACTACGCACCAGGCGCCGTCCCCGACATCGTGCGGCACGCCGGCCATCCGGACCGTGAGGTCCGGCTCGGCGTCGCCGGCGCCCTGCAGGGGATGATCGAGCCCGGCGACACGGCCGCGCTGCGAGCGATCAGCGCCCTGGCGCAGGACGCGGATCCGGAGGTGCGCACCCTCGCCACGATCACCCTCTCGGACGTCCAGGCCGACACGCCCGCCGTCCGCGTCCTGCTGGTCCACGCGATGGCCGACGCCGATCCGGACATCGCCGTGCAGGGCGCCCGCGGCCTCGGCCTGCTGGGCGACCCGCGCGCCGACATCCCCCTCGTCCGGTCCTTCCTCGGCCGCGGCGAGGACGCCATCGCCGAGTGCCACCCCGCGTACGACGCGATCCGGCGGATGTCCGGGGAGCGGTTCGCCGCGGCCCGCGCCGCCGTCGAGGGCCGGGACGCCGCCGCCGCGCGACCCGGCTGAAGCACGCTGTCCCGCCCCCGCGGGAGGCGGCGGGCTGGGACCATGGGGGCGGCGCAACCGTCTGCCGGCAGGGCGGCCCGGCGGACGCGGAAGAGCGCACGAGCGGAAGAGGGGACGGGGGCGGGCGTATGGGCGAGGTCAGGGTCGAGACGGTGGCGCTGGACGCCGCGGGGGGCCGGCAGATCGCGTCGCGGACGCGGACGTCCGCGGTGCTGGGGGACCGGGCCGCGGAGGTGGAGGAGGCCATCGTGCAGGCCTCGGCGATCGCGCAGCAGTCGCTGGCGCAGGTGCCGGAGCGGGACGGCTGGCAGGTGACGTCCATGGAGGTCACCTTCAATCTGACGCTCGCCGCCGAGGCCGGCGTCATCCTCTCCAAGGCCTCAGCGGAGGCCTCCTTCGAGGTGACCCTCACCGTGGAGCGCTCCCCGGAGCGGCAGTCGGACCGGTCGTGACCGCCGGTGCGGGCACGGGCGCGGACTACTGGGTCGAGCTGTTCCAGGGGGAGCGGCGGCTCGGCGCGGGCTTCCTGCTGACCCGGCGGTTCGCCGTCACCGCGCTGCACTGCCTGCGCGGCACGGCCGACGGTGGGGCCGAGGTGACCTTGTCGCTGGCGGACGGCACGCGCGTGCCGGGGCGGGTGAGCCGCCAGGACAAGGAGGCGGATCTCGCGCTGATCGAGATCTCCGCGGCACACCGCGTCGCGCAGCCCGTGCCCGTGGCCGGGGTCGCGCGGGGCGGCGAACGCTGGCGCGGGCCCTACCGGCCCACCGCGAACGACGTCGAGCTGACCGGCCGGGTCGCCGGTGGGGCGATCCCGTACGACTGTGAGGGCGGCGGCCGCATCGAGGCCCTGCAACTCACCGCGGACCAGCTGCTCGGCGACTACTCCGGCTACTCGGGCGGCCCGGTCGAGGGCGCCGACGAAGGGCGGGAGCCGGCGGTCGTCGGCATCCTGCTGGAGCAGGCGCCGGACCGCGCGGACGCGGGCCGCAGCGCCAACGTGCTCTTCGCCGCGACCATCCGCGAGGTGATGCGGCGCTTCGACCACTTCGACGTCGGCCACCTCGTGGACGTCCTGCGTCCGCCGCCGCAGCCGGAGCCGGAGTTGGTGCAGGCGGCGCCCCGGCCGAGCCCGGCCGCCCGCGTCGACACGCTGCTCGGTTTCTTCCAGCAGATGGCCGACCAGGCCGTCCTGGACCCCGCCGACGTCTCCGAGTTGCGCTACCTCGCCCTCAAGCGGGTCTTCGAGGCGCAGGAGCGCGGCAGGGGCGGGGGCGGCGTGTGAGCGAGGCCTGGGAGGAGGCGGTCGCAGCCGCCCGGAGCGCTCTGCGCGATCCGGACGGGCCGCGGTCCAGCTGGCTGCTGTCGGCCGTCGAAGCTCTGTGCGCGGAGGGGGAGTTGCCGTACCGCCCGGAGCTGGGCCGGGACATCCCGGAGCTGGTCGCGCTGCTCGACGGGCTCGGCCTGCCCGAGACCGCCGACACGCTGCTGGAGCACGTGGCCGCGTGCCTGCGGCGGCAGCCCGGCCTGCTGGTCACGCTCGCACCCGCGCTCGACCGGCTCGCCGTCGCGCTCGCCGCGCACGGCCGGTACGAGGCCGCGGCGCAGGTCACCGCCGCGTCGGTGGAAAGCGCCACGGAACGTGCGGCGGCCCCGGCCAACTTCGCCCGCCTGGCGCTGCGCCGGGGCGACACCGTCGGCGCGGCCGAGCTCGCGGTGGAGGCGCGCCGGCTCGCGGCCCGTTCGCCCGGTGAGCGGGAGGCGCTGGACGTCGCGGTCCTGGAGACGGCGGTCTTCGCCGAAGTGGCCCGCCGGGAGGGCCTGCACGCCGAGGCCGACGAGCTGGTCGACGAACTCGCCGGGTACGTACGGCGCCTGGCCCGGCTGGCCGGCGACGACGACCCCGCCACCCAGTCGGCCCTGGCCGCCCTCGCCTGGGCCGAGTTCGCGTCGGCCGAGGCTGCGGGCGACCGGGCGCGCATGGAGCGGGCCGTCGACGTCCTCGCTGTCGTCGCCCAGCGGATGTCCGCGACGCTGGGTGGCCGGCACCCGCGGGCGCTCTCCGTGCTGCGGAGCCTCGCGACCGCGGAGTACGCAGCCGCCCGGACGTCCGGCGACCGGCGCCGGCTCGCGGGTGCGGAGACGCTGGTGGCGGCGGTCGTACGGCGGACGGAAGGCCGGCAGGCCGGGTTCGGGCGGCGCGGACCGGACGGCACCGCTCTGGCGGAGTCGCTGATCAGCCACCTGGAACCCCTCCTGGCCGGGGAGCAGTCCAGGCCCGCCGTTCCGCTCGACGCCAGGCGGCAACTGCATGCCCTTCAGGCGCAGTTGAGCCGTGCCCGGGCCTGCGTGGACGACCGGCCGGGCACCGCGTACGCGCTCGCCCTCGACGCCCTCCACCAGCTGGACGAGCTGGCCCGCGCGCTGGACCAGGCCGAGGAGCGGCCCTGATCCCGCGGAGGCTCAACTCCCCCCGGCGGCCATCTCCGTGACCGCCTCCGCCAGCCGTTCGGCGTAGGCGGCGGTCAGGGACGGGGGGTCGAAGAGCAGCCGGTACCACATGGGGCCGTAGACCAGGTCGACGAGGAAGTCGGCCTCGGCGTCGCCGAGTTCGCGGGGGGCGCGGGCGCGGGTGAGGATCGTGCGGACGGCCTCGCGGCGGGGGAGGATCAGCCGTTCCCACACCGTGCGGGCGAAGTCGTCGTCGCCGATGGACTCGGCGACCAGTGCGCGGTTGAGCGCGCCGCGGATGCCCTGCTGGGCCGCGAAGGTCGCGGTGAGCAGCTGGGCGAGGTCGCGGCGTGGGGACGCCGTGTCGGGGGCGGGTAGGTTGCCCGCCGCGTAGGCGGCGAGGGCGTCGAGGATCACCTCGCCCTTGCTGCGGTAGCGCCGGTAGACGGTCTGCTTCGAGACGCCGGCGCGGGCCGCGATGCCCTCGATGCTGGCCGCCCGGTAGCCCTTCTCCTCGACGAGTTCCATGGTCGCGCGCAGGATCGCGTCGTCGACGCCGGGGTCTCTGGGTCGTCCGCTCATGGGGTCCTCCTCATGGGCCCACCCTACCCCACTTGACATACGGACCGGACCGTATTTGAATGCCATTACGAACCGCACCGCACCGTATTGAAAGTGAGGGTCCGATGATCTCTCGTCGCCCCGGACCGGCCCTGTGGGCCCTGGCCCTCGGTTACTTCTCCTTCGGCACGTCGTCGCTGGCCGTCGTCGGCCTCGGCCACCCGATCGGCGCCGACCTGCACGTCAGCCAGTCGCAGGTGGGCCTGCTGGTCACCGTGTTCGCCCTGACCTTCGCGCTCACCGCGCCGCTCGCCCCGGTGCTGCTCGGCCGCCTCGGGCGCAAGACCGTGTTGCTGTCCGGGCTCGCGGTCATGGCCGCCGGCGGGGTCGCCGCCGCGCTGGCCCCCACCTACGGGGCGCTGTCCGCCGCCCGGGTGCTCACCGCGCTCGGCGGGGCCGCCTTCGGGCCGGCCGCCTCGGTCGCCGGCTCGCTGCTGGTGCCCGCCGAGCGCCGGGCCCGCGCCCTGGCGACCGTCTTCGCCGGCATGACGGCCGCGGCCGTCCTCGGCGTACCGCTCAGCACCAGCCTCGGCCAGAGCATCGGATGGCGCTGGACCACCGTCGGCATCGCGGGGCTGACGCTGCTCGCCCTCGGTCTCGTCGCCGCCTTCGTGCCGGCCCTGGAGCGCGGCGCCCCGGCCACCCTCGCCGCCTTCCGGCCGGTCCTGCGCACCGCGGGGGTCGTTCCGGCCGTCACCACCACCTTCGCCTTCATGGCCGCGCAGTTCACCGTCTACGGCGTGATGGGCGCCTACCTCGCCGACCGCTTCGGCTCCGGCACCGGGCAGGTCGCCGCGCTGCTGCTGGTCTTCGGCGTCGCCGGTGTCGTGGGCAACGGGCTCGCCGGGCGGGTCTTCGAGCGGCTCGGCGGCCCGGCCACCATCACCGTCTCCATGGCCGGGTTCGGCGTCGCCTTCGCGGCCCTGCTGCTCGCCCCCGCCGATCCCGCCGCGGCGGTCGCCGCCATCGTCGTCTGGGCCGTCTTCAGCCAGCTCTTCCAGGCCCCGCAGCAGGCCCGCCTGGTGGCCCTCGTGCCCGACCAGCGCGCGCTGGGGCTCGCGCTCAACGCCTCGTCGCTCTACCTCGGGATGAGCCTCGGCAGCCTGCTCGGCAGCAGCCTGCTCCCCGCGCTCGGCGCCTCGTGGCTGCCGGCCGCCGGGCTCGCCCCGCTGGCCCTCGGGGCCGCCGCGCACCGCGCCTCGGGCCGGCACCACGCCCTACGGGAGACCGCGGCCACCGCCGCCCCCGCGCCGGCCGCGCCCGCCGCTCCCGCACACAGCCACTGACATGACGCACCACACCGCACCCCGACCGCACCGATCCGCAGCATCGAAGGAGCTCACCATGACCGTTCAGAACGCCACCGCCGCCCCCACCACCGCCGAGCAGAACACCGCCCTCGTCCGGGACTTCATGGAGACCGTCTGGAACGAGGGGCGCACGCAGGCCGCCGCCCGCTTCGTCGCCGCCGGTCTCGCGCAGCACAACCCCGCCCTCCCCGACGGCCTCGCCGCCCTGACCGCGCTGGTCGACAGCCTGCACGCCCAGCTGCCGGAGCTGCGCTTCGACATCCGGCGCACCGTCGCCGAGGGTGAACTGGTCGTCGTGCACAGCCTGTTCACCCCGGCGCCCGGGGCGGACGCGCAGGCCGTCGTCGACATCTTCCGGATCGAGGACGGGCTGATCGCCGAGCACTGGGACGTCCACCAGGAGCTGCCCGCCACCACGGCGAGCGGGCGCCCCGCCGTCTGACCCGCCGGGCCGCCCGGGCCCGGACACCGCGGTCCACCGCCGGCACGTCGCCGGCGGTGGCCGCGGGCGTCCCTCCCCGGCACGTCCAGGACCGGGGCGGCGCCCACCGGTCCTTCACCGCCCTGCCGGGCGTGCCCGAGGGCGGCAACCCCTCCTGCTGACCCCCCGCCCCACCCCGCGGCAGGGCGGGGCGCCTTCCCTTCCGGCACCCCTGTCCGCCGGAGGAGCGGCCTGCCGGACGTCCGGCGCCGGTGACCCGGCCCTAGGGCGTGTCCGCAAAGTCCCGCCTGGCACACGGCGCCTGGCATGCACGCTCGCTACGTTGCCGGGCTCGTCCGAGTAGGCCCACTACGAGGACGACCCTCCGCCTTGCGATCGCACGCACCAGACACCGTCTGCCCCGCCCTCCGGGCGGACGACGGGACTTTGCGGACACGCCCTAGTATGTGTACGCGCCAACGTGTTCTCGGGCACGCCCTCCCACTGGCCGCCGACCCGCTCCGTCCGACCCACCGCCCGAAGGACCACCCGTGGCCGTTCCCGCCTCCCCGTCACCGGCGCGTTTCCGCGCCCTCCTCGCAGCCGCCGGAACCGCGGGGGCGCTCCTGCTGGCCGTCGGCTGCGGCGCGTCGGGCGGCGACGCGGCGGGTACGGGCGGGACCACGGCGCAGTCCACCGCGGACACCGCCGCGCCGGAGGCCGTGGCCTCGACGTCCGTGCCCGCCTCACCTTCCGCCCCGGCCAGCGCGTCCGCCTCCGCCTCCGCGTCGGCCACCCCGACGCCGTCGCATACGGCGTCCGCGTCGCCGGGCAGGAGCACGGGCACGAAGGCGCCCTCCGCCTCCCCGTCCGGCACGAAGGCGGCCGGCTCCTCCGGGACGGGGAGCGGCTCCTCCGCCGGCGCGACCGCGCCGCACTTCCCCGTTCCCGTCCAGATCGGCGACGCCACGCAGGTGATCACCGTCGAGGCGCGCGGCTCGTACGCCACCGTGACGGCGTGGGCGAAGGGACCGGCGGGCTGGAAGGCGGAGTTCAGCACCACCGCGGGCCGGGTCGGCTCCGCCGGGGTCGTCGACGGGTCGACGCGCAGGCAGAACACGTCCACCACCCCCTCGGGGACGTACACCCTCACCGAAGGCTTCGGTGTCGCCGCGAGCGGCACCGCGATGCCCTACCACCGGGTCGTCGCCGACGACTGGTGGGTCGAGGACCCCGAGTCCGCGTACTACAACTCCCGCCACAGCGCCCAGGGAGCGGACTTCCCCCTCACCGAGGCGGGCGACCGCGGCAGCGAGCACCTGATCGACCACCCGACGCAGTACGCCGAGGCGCTCGTCATCGACTACAACCGCCGGCCCGCGGTCCCCGGCCGCGGTGCGGGCATCTTCCTGCACGTCAACGGCTCCGGGGCGACGGCCGGTTGCGTGTCCGTGCCGCGCGCGACGATGGACCGCGTCATGAGCTGGGCCAAGCCCTCCGCCCACCCCCGTATCGCCATCGCCGCCGCCTGAAGCGGGCCGGGCGCAGGAAATCCGCTGTCGCCCCGCGCCGCCCACGGCTAGCCTCGCCACGGAGCGACGCACCAGGCGAGGAGCGAGGACATGGTCGGTCGTACGAGCACGCGTTGACGTCCCAGGCCGCCACCGGCCCGTCATCGCGTGCCGCCCTTGAGGTTGTTGCGGCACAGCGAGCTT
Source organism: Streptomyces sp. NPDC020983 (assembly GCF_044333485.1). Lineage (NCBI taxonomy): Bacteria > Bacillati > Actinomycetota > Actinomycetes > Kitasatosporales > Streptomycetaceae > Streptomyces > Streptomyces sp. NPDC020983. The sequence goes on from NZ_JBIRRA010000002.1 coordinate 10,070, forward strand.
CCCAGCCCTGCCCGGACCGCCGGCCGCACGTCCGCGTGCCCGGCGGCGGGCCTCGCCGCCGCACCCCCAGGGACCGCCGTGCCGTGCGCAGCCACCCCCGCCCCGCCCGACGCCGAACACCCCGCCGCCCCGCGGCTGTTGCGGGACCCCGACTTCCGCCGGCTGTGGGCGGGGCAGACCGCCTCCCAGCTCGGCGAGCACGCGACGCTCGTCGTCCTCCCCCTCTTCGCCGTCCTGGCGCTGCGCGCCGGCCCCGCCGAACTGGGCGTCCTGCGCGCGGTGGGGCAGGCCCCGGCACTGCTGCTCTCGCTCCTCGCCGGGGCGTGGACGGACCGGTGGCGGACGCGGACGGTGATGGTGCTCGCGGACGCCGGCCGTGCCCTGCTGCTGGGCGCCGCCGCCCTGGCGGCCCTGCTGGGCGGGCCCGGCCTTCCGGCCCTCCTCGTGCTCGCCTTCGCGGTCGGCGCGCTGTCCGTCCTCTTCGACGTCGCCTACCAGACCTCGCTCGTCCGGCTGGTGGAACGCGATCTGCTGGTGCGCGGCAACAGCGCGCTGGAGGCGAGCCGTTCGGCGGCGCAGACCGGCGGTCCCGCGCTCGGCGGGGCCCTGGTGTCCGCGGTGTCCGCGCCCGTCGCCGCGGCCTGCGGCGGGCTGCTGTTCGCGCTCTCCTTCCTGTCGATCCGGCGCATCCGGCGGTCCGAGCACGTCGCTCCGCGCCCGGCCGACGGGCCCGGTGCCCGGCGGCAGATCCGCGAGGGCGTGCGGTTCGTGGCCGGCCAGCCGTGGCTGCGGGCCGTGTGCCTGGCCTCGGCCGCCTTCCAGCTCTCCTTCGCGGCCATGACGACCGTCTACCTGCTCTTCCTGCCGCAGGAGCTGCACCTGTCCGGCGCCGCCGTCGGTGGCGCCCTCGCCGTGGCGGGCCCGGGCGCGCTGCTCGGCTCGGTGCTGGCCGCGCGCCTGCCGCGCCGCTTCGGCTACGGCGCGGTCATCGTGGCCGCGGCGGCCCTGGGCGACGGGGCGTTCCTGTGCGTGCCCGCGCTGCACGGCCCCCCGCGGGTGACCGTTCCCGTCCTCCTCGCGGCCGGCCTGCTGTTCGGCTGCGGCGGCCAGCTGGTCAACGTCGCCGTCACGGCCGTCCGGCAGGCCGTCACCCCGGCCGCGATGCAGGGCCGCGCGGCCGCGACGATCACCTTCGCGGGCATGGGCACCGCCCCGCTCGGCTCCCTCCTCGGCGGCGTCCTCGCGGACGGACTCGGCCTGCGCGCGGGCCTGTTCGCCACGGCCGCCGCGATGCTGCTGTCCCCGGCGGTCCTGGCCCTCTCCCCGCTGGGACGGCTGGGCCGGGAGCTGCCGGAGGCCGCACCGGAGCGCAATCCGTAGCCGTCACCGGCAGGAACCCCCCTACGCTCGCGGCATGTGCTTCTACGCCGTCGCCCACTACAAGACGCACTTCGTGTGCGTCCGCTGCCGGGTGAGCTTCAAGCGGCACTGGTCCGGGGAGCGCGAGCAGCACTGCCCGAACTGCGGGCGGCCGATGGCCTGCGCCGGGCACGACTTCGCCGCGCCGCGCCGCCGGGACGTACGCGGCTGGTCCGTGGTGGAGGTGGTGCTGCGCGCGGGGCTGCGGTACGAGGGGCTGTCGGGCTGCGGGTGCAGCAAGGAGCCGGAGTACCGGCCGCGGACGCGGGCGCAGGTGCGGGCGCGCAGGGCCGTCGCCGCCCGTGAGGGGGCGCCGCTCGCGGAGGTCCTGGCCCGCCCGGAGCCGGGTGTGCCGGTGCCGCCGCGGCCCCGCTGACCGCGCGGCGGGGGTACGGTCGTCCGGCGGGCCGGGGGAGGGCGGGCGGATGCGCGGGCGGGTGTGGGTGCTGGGACTGGCCGGCGCGGCCGGGGTCGCCGGCGGGGTGCTGCTGATCCTCGGGCCGCTGTCGTGGCTGGTCGCCGGGGGCAGTGTGCGGGGCCTGCACGGCAAGGACCGGGCCGACGCGCTGAACGCCGTACGGCAGACGGTGCTCGCGGCCTTCGCCGGGGCCACCGTCCTCGCGAGCCTCGCGTACACCGCGCGCACGTACGTCCTGACCCGGCGCGGTCAGGTGACCGAGCGCTTCCGGGCCGCCGTCGAGCAGCTCGCCTCCCCGCACACCGAGGTGCGGCTCGGCGGCATCTACAGCCTGGAGCACGTACTCGCCGAGTCGGAGCAGGACCACGACGCGGTGGTGGGCGTGCTCGCCGCGTACGTACGCAACCGCGCCGGCGCGGCGTTCGACCCGTCGACCGATCTGCCCGCCGTGCGCAACGCCGGGCGGCCCGTGCCGGAGTGGGGGACGCAGCCCGCGCAGGACGTGCAGGCCGCGGTCGACGTGCTGGCGCGCCGCCCGCGGCGCCCGGAGGTCCGCCGGGTGGACCTGCGGGGGGCGGTGCTGGCGGGGCTGAGCCTGCGCGCCTTCGAATTCGCCGCGCCGCCGCGGCTGTCGCCGGCGTTCCTGACCTCCGCGGACCTGCGGCGGGCCGATCTGCGGGGGGCGGACTTCCACCGCTCGATCCTGAACCACGCCGATCTGCGCCTGGCCGTGCTCGCCGGCGCCCGGCTCGCGGGCGTGCCCCTGGCGGGCGCCGACCTGCGCGACGCGCACCTGGCGGGCGCGGACCTGCGCGGCGCCGACCTCGGCCGGGCGGACCTGCGCGGCGCCGACCTCGGCCGGGCGGACCTGCGCGGCGCCTCCGGGCTCACCGCCGAGCAGCTCGCCGGCGCCCGCCTCGACGTGGAGACCGTGCTGCCACCCGGGCTGGCCGCCGACCCGTGGGTGGCCGCGAGGCTGGCCGACTGCGCCGCCTGGGCGCCGTCCGGCGCGGTGGACGGCCCGCCGCCCACGCCCCGCCCGCGGTGACTACTCCGGCGGCGCCGGCGGGGCGTCCGGTACGGACTCGCGCAGTTTCGCGAGCAGTTCCAGGAGCAGCGCGCGCTGTTCCCGGCCCAGGCTCGCGGTCGCCGTCGCGAGCGCGGCGCGGTCGATGTCCTCGGCCCGCGCGTGCGTCGTACGCCCGAGGTCGGTGAGCTTCAGCAGGAAGGCGCGCCGGTCGGTGGGGTGTCGGCGGCGCTCGACCAGGCCCTCCCGCTCCAGGGCGTCGACCAGCGAGGTCACGGTGCGGGCGGCGACCCCGAGCGCGTCGCCGAGGTCGCGCATGCGCAGCGGCTCCTCGGTGGTGGACAGGGCTCTGAGCAGCCGCAGCCGGGACACGGACAGGCCGTGGCAGTGCAGTTGCGCGTCGACGTACGTGCGCAGCCGCACGGTCGTCCTGAAGAGGTCGTCGACCAGTACGTCGCTGCTCCGGATGTCCACCACTGGGTCCCGTCTCGCTCCTTCCGCGCCCCGGGCGAAGGGCGCGTCCGTGTGTTGTGTGTCGACTCATAGTGAGTAGACTCAGCATATCGGGCGCGGCTCGATCCGCTCGTGCGCCCGCACAGGCCCGCACCCCTACGTACACCCGTAAGCGGTTACGGTTCACCTCGCCGTTCCGCTGCCCCTGCCGTCTTTCCGCGGCCACCGACCCACCCCGCACGCACGCCCCGGGCCCCCGGGGGAGGAGGACCATGCCCGGCCGACGCCTCAACCAGCGCCTGGTCGTACCCACCATGTTCGTCGCCACGTTCTTCCTCGTGGTGATGGACGGGGCGATCACGACCGTCGCGCTGCCCTCGATCGCCCGCCAGTTCGGCGTGACGGCGGCCGGGGCGGACAGCGTCGCCGTGGTCTACCCGGTGTGCGTCGGCATCACCATCCCCGTCTCCGGCTGGCTCGGCGACCGCTTCGGCGGCAAGCCCGTGCTGCTGTCGGCGATGGGCCTGTTCACGGTGGCCAGCGCGCTGTGCGGGATGGCCGACAGCCTCGGCCAGCTCGTCGTCTTCCGGGGCCTGCAGGGCATGTCGGGCGGCCTGCTCACCCCGGTCGCGGCGGCGATGCTCTTCCGCACCTTCAGCCCCGCCGAGCGGGTCCGCGCTTCCCGCGTCATGATCATCCCGCAGCAGATGGCCCCCGCGATCGCACCCATGCTCGGCGGCGTCCTCGTCGACAGCATCTCCTGGCGCTGGGTCTTCTACGTCAACCTCCCCTTCGGCATCGCCGCCCTCCTCTTCGGCCTGCTCTTCCTCGACAACCCGCGGCACGGCGACCCCGGACGCCTCGACGTGCCCGGCCTGCTGCTGTCCGCGGGCGCGCTGTCGCTGGTCATGTACGGGGTCTCCGAGGGCGCCGAGCGCGGCTGGGGCAGCCCCCTCATCGCCGGCAGCCTCGCCGCCGGCGCGGCCCTGCTCGTCGCGACCGTCGTCGTCGAACTCCGCAAGCCCGCCCCCGCGCTGCGGCTGCGGCTGTTCAAGGACGCCCTCTTCCGCGACACCAAGATCCTCGGCCTCATCGGCGTCATCCCCTTCATGGGCGCGATGTACGCGGCGCCGCTCTTCCTCCAGGAGGCACGCGGCGCGAGCGCCCTGGAGTCGGGCAGCGCGACCTTCACCGAGGCCTTCGGCGTGCTGCTGACCGTGCAGCTCGCCGCGCGCGTCTTCGACCGCTTCGGGCCGCGGCTGATCATCGCGGGCGGCCTCTCCTGCGTCGCCGCCGTCCTGGCCGTGATGACGGCGACGGTCGGCCCGGACACCGGGCCCTGGTCCTTCCGGATCTACATGTTCCTGCTGGGCCTGGGCATGGGCGCGGTCTTCATGCCGCTCACCGTCGCCTCCTTCGCGACGATCGGCAAGGAGGACATGGGCCAGGCGTCGACGCTCGGCAGCGTCATCAGCCAGCTGTCCATGGCCCTGGCCCCGGCCCTGGTCGCCACCCTGCTCATCACCAACACCGCCACCGCCGGGCACGTCGCCCCGCCCTCCGCCTACCACACCGTCTACCTCGTGCTGACGGTCATGGCGTTCGCGTCCGTCCTGTTCACCCTCACCATCCGCGACGCCCCGGCACGCCACTCCCCCCCGCCGCCGCGCGGTGCGCGGGCCCCGCGCCCGGCCTTCCGCCGCCGCGCGGGTGTTACCTCCGGCGGCGGCTCCTCGTCGAAGGAGTGAACGTCACTTCCGACGAGGACAGGGAGGGCCCATGGGACCCCGGATCAACGCACTCGCCACGGAGACCGGCCAGAAGCTCGTGAAGCACATGGTGGGCTGCGACCGCGCCCTGCGGGGCACGGAGCTGCCCGCCCACCTGCGCGACCTGGTGAACATCCGCGCGAGCCAGCTCAACGGCTGCGGCGGCTGCCTCGACATGCACGTCAAGGAGGCCGTGGCGGCGGGCGAGACGGCCGTGCGCCTCAGCCTCGTCGCCGCCTGGCGCGAGACCACCGTCTTCACCGAGGCCGAACGCGCCGCTCTCGAACTGACCGAGTACGGCACCCGCCTCGCCGACTCGGCAGGCGTCCCGGACGAGGTGTGGGCGGCGGTGGCCAAGCACTTCGACGAGGAGCAGCTGACCGCGCTGGTCGGCCAGATCGCCCTGATCAACGCCTTCAACCGGCTGAACGTGATCATCCGCCAGCCGGGCGGCGACTACGTGGCGGGCCAGGTGCCGCACTGAGCCCTGCGGGGCTTCGGTGGGGCGGGATTCCGTGCCGCCGGTGGGGGGGTGCCCGTGTGCGGGCGCCGGGGCGGGTGGTGTGCCCCGGTTGCGCCCGCTGCGGGCGGCGGGTGGGCGGGTGGGCTGCGGTGTACGGCGGCGGGCCGTGGTGCGTGGCGGGCCAGGTGCCGGGCTGAGCCCTGCGGGGCTTCGGTGGGGCGGGATTCCGTGCCGCCGGTGGCGGGCTGCCCCGGGTACGCGCAGGGGCGGGCGAGCGGGGCGCTGCCGGGTGGGCAACGCCCGCTCGCCGGGCGGCGTTACGGGCGGCAGACCGCGAACTGCGTGGCACCGTTGCCGCTGTGGGCCGCCGGATCCGTCGTGACGGTCACGCCGATGTACGGGTGCTTGGTGTCGGTCCTGAAGCTGTAGTTACCGGTGAAGGTGTAACTGCCCACCCCTGCCGGGAGCTTCGCCGTCTGGGACGGGGCCGTCGGGGAACCGCTCCGCGGCCGGACCGCATCGCTGCGCCACCACGTCAGCTTCAGCGTGCCGGACGCGCTGCCGTCGTAGGTGACGACGACCTTCGCGGACGCCTGGCTCGCGGCGCCGCCCTGGCCGAGGGCGCATGTGAGCCCCTCCACCCGCACGCTCGCGACCTGGGGGCCGTCCGGCTTCGCCGGGGCGGCGGGTGCGTGGGTGCTCGGCTCGGGCCTGGCCGGCGCCTTGGTCGCGTGCGGCCTCGGACTCGCGGTGGTGGGCGCGGCGGTGGGGCTCGACGTCGGGCTGCCGGAGGGCGAGGCCGTGGTGGGCGCCGCCGAGGGAGAGGCGCTCGCCGAGGACGGTGCGGGCGCGGTCGTCGGGTCGGCCGACGCGGCGCCGGGGTCGTCGCTGCCGCTGCTGCTCACCACCGCGGTGAGCGCGATCGCACCCGCGACGACGACCGCCGCGGCCGCGATGAGCAGCACGCGTGCCCGCCGCCCGAGCCGTCGCCGACCGGGCTCGCCGCCGTCGCCGTCCGCATCGACGCTGCCGAAGCCCTGCTGCTGAAGGTAGCCGGGCAGGGCGGCGTCGGCAGCGTCGGGAGCGGGGGCTTCCTGCTGTCCGGGGGCGCCGGCGCCGGGCTGCTCCTGGGCGGCTGCCTCAGGCGCGTCGGGCGCGTCGGGCGTGGGGGGCGCCGGCTCCTGGGCGGGGGCGCCGGTGGCCTGCGGGGGCGTCTGCTGGGCGGCCGCTTCCGCGGCGGGGGCGCCGGCCGCATCCGGACCGGGCTGCGGCGCGCCGGTCTGCGCGGCGGCGGCCGCGGCTCCGGCCTCCGCGGCGGGAGCCGCCTTCTTCGCCGCCGTCCGGCGCGCGGGCGCGGACTTCTGCGCGCCGGTCTTCGCCGCTGCCGCCGTACCGGCCGCCGCGGCGGCCTTGCGCGCGGGTGCCTTCTTCGCGCTCTTCGCCGCCTTCGCGGGTGCCGCCTTCGCCGGTGCCGTCTTCTGCGGCCCGCTCCCGTCGGCGGGCGCCGCGTCCTGCGGGGACGCTTCCACGCCGGAGCCGGCCTGCGCGGAAGGCTGCGCGCTCGCGGCCGCCGCCTTCCTGCGGGCGGGCGTCTTCTTCGCCGGGGGCGTGTCGCCCCCCTCGGCCGACGCGCCGGCCGCGGCCGGCTGCGGGGCCTTGGCGGCGGCGGCCTTGCGCGGCACGACGGCGATCTGCATCGTCGGGGCGTCCAGCGGGGCATCCGCCGCGGCGGGCGGCTGCGGCTGGGCGCTCTGCCCTGCGTTCGTGCCGGTGGCGGCGGCCTTGCGTGCGGCGGCCTTGCGCGCGGGCGCGGCTGCGGGCTGCGGCTGGGCGTCCTGCGTACCGGCGGCGGGGGCGGCCGTCTTGCGCCCGGCCGCGGTCTTCCGTGCGGGTGCGGCCGCGGGCTGCGGCGCGGCGGGCGGCGTGCCCGTACCCTCCGCGGGTGCCTGCGCCGGGGCAGCCGGGGGCAGGGGCTGGGGCTCTTGCGGGGTGGTGGGGGCGGCCGGGGTCACCGGGGCGGCGGGCGGCTGCGGGGACTTGGCAGGCGCCGCCTTGCGCGCACCGGCAGCCGTCCTGCGTGCGGCGGCGGACTTCTTCGCCGGCACCGCGTCCGCGGGCGGTTGCGGGCTCTTCGCCGGGGCGGTCTTCCGGGGTGCGGGGGCCTTCTTCGCGGGTGGGGCGGAGGCCTCGGGTCCCGCCGGGGCGGGGGGCTGCTCGCCGGGTATGCCGGTGCCGTCGTGCTGGTCTGCCACGTGATCCGCCCCTCGCGCCGCGCCTTGTGGAGAGGGGACACCCGTCGTACCCCTCGGTGCCCTGTGCCGTACTCGTCGGCGTCCGGCCGGCAGCCGGGCCGGGCTGCCGTGGCCCACGGGCTCGCGGGCAGCGTACGGGACGAGGCCGGGGTACGCAGCGGAGCCGCCGTGAGGGTCATGAGCGTACTGCCCGCGGCGTAGTGGCGCGGACCCGCCTCCCACCGTTCCCCCGGGGAGCCGGGGGAGCGGGGGAGGCGGGCCCGTGTCCGTGCCGCGCCCGTCAGGAGCCGGGCGCGGCCCTCAGTGCTTGTCGGCCGGTACGAGGATGCACAGCAGCGAGCACGCGACGGCCGACGACGGGTCGGTGGTCGTGTACGGCGTGCCGGGCGGCGAGTTGGCGGGGACGAAGCTCGCCGACGCCGTGTTCCTGACCGGCAGGGCGAGCAGGAAGGAGTCGCAGTAGACCTGCCTGCTGTCGCCCGCGGCGAGCGTGAAGCTGCCCGCGGCGTGCGAACACTGCGGTGTCGTCGGGTCGTTGACGGTCACGTCGGCGGCCGCGACGGGCCCGGCGTTGCTGACGGTGATGCGCCAGTGCGCCGTGCCGAGCAGCTGGAGCAGTCCGACGGGGCTGGACTTCACCCATGGCCCTGGCCCGCCCGGCGCGCAGTCATGCGGCGAGGTCGAGCCGCAGATCTCCTTGACGACGGTGACGTGCGGCCGGCACGCCGTTCCCGGCGCGACGGGCACGGTCACGGTGTTGGAGGTCAGCGCGCCCCCGGCGTCGGTGCCGCTCGCGGTGTCCTGGACCTGCGCGGTGGCGCAGTCCGTGGCGACGACTGTCCGGAGGCAGATCTGCGGTGCGTCTCCCTGGAAGCCGACGCTGAGCGACGGGTGCGCGCCGCCGGCGAAGTCGCTGGTGTCGGTGAGGCTGAACCGCAGGGTGACGGTGATCGACGGGTGCTGGGCGGCGGGGATGCCCGACAGGTCGATCGTGCCGTCCGAACCGAGCGCCGGGGTCGCGATGACGGTGCCGTCCGGGTCGGTCACGGCGACGGTGGTGGCGGCCGGGTCGGTGTGGGCGAGGTCGAGTCCGGTGAGCCGGGCCTGCGTGTAGGCGGCGGCGTGGCTCGCCCCGTCGCAGTAGAAGTCGGCGGGGGTGAGGGTCACGGACGCCCCGGTGTGCAGGCAGGGCGAGCCCCCGGTGGCCGGGTCCATCGAGAAGAGGATGCCCGCGTCGCCGAGCCCGTACAGGCAGCGGGTGGTGGCGTCGTAGGCGTACCCGTAGTCGCGCGTGGCACCGCCGTTGACGGCGGGGTGGCCGGCCGCGGCCGGGAATCCGGCGCAGGGCGCGGCGTGCGTCCAGCTGTAGCAGGTGGTGTTGCCGGGCAGCGGGCCGCCCCATTCGGGGAAGTAACTGCGGGTGTCCCCGCCTGCGGTGACGATCTCGGGGTTGAACACGAGCGTCCCGGCCGGGAGTTGGCCGAGTCCGGTGGCGGGGGCGGCGAGGGCGCCGCCGTCGAGGGTGAAGCAGCCGGTGGCCGGGGAGCTGCCCGAGGAGGCGGCGGTGCAGACCCCGTCAGGGGCGCCCGAGGCGTCGTAGGAGACGAAGGCGTTGTACGTGTAGGCGTTGGGGTCGGCCACGGCCGGGTGCGGGGTGGTCCAGCCCGCGCACACCGCGGCGGCGGCCGGGTCGTAGCAGCCCAGCGAGGTCGGCGTGCTGCCGTTCTGCGGCGAGGAGGAGGCGTAGACGCGGCCCGCGGCGACGGTCGTCCCGCCCTGGTAGAGGGAGTGGGTGGCGCCGGGCGTGTCGTGGTTGGGCGGCACGATCGCGGCGAAGGGCTGCCCGGTGCACGGGCTCCTGGACGCCATGTCGAGGCACAGCACCTCGCCGGTGCTGGCCACCCCGTACGCCTTGCCGTCGCCGGTGGTGACGAGGCCGGCCAGGCCGTTGGCGGCGCTGGGCGAGCCGGTCGACGACTCCAGCGCGACGTAGCCGCAGTTGGCGCGGGCGCCGAGGTCGAGGCAGCCCGCGCCGACGGAGTTCGCCGCGACCGCCGGGTAGTAGACGACTCCCGGGCGGTGCGGGTCCTGCACGTACTGCGGGGTGAGGGTGGTGAAGACGTCGCCGGTGCTGCCGCTGCCGAGCGGGCCCTCGGTGGTGTTGAGCGGACGCGGCCAGGGGCCGCCCGCGCAGGGCTGGCCGGAGGAGAGGTCGTTGCAGACCACGAGCGGGTTGGCGGGGCCGGTGTGGTGGTAGATGTTCCAGGCCTCGACGTCGCCGGAGGGCGCGCGGTAGAGGATCGGGCTGAAGCCGTCGCCGCCGGTGGCGCGGGCGGCGGCCTGCACGGGCGGCAGCAGGTCGCCGGTCACGGCGGTGCCGCCGCCGGTGCCGGCGGGGGCGGTGCCGCGCACCGCGGTGGTCGCGGCGCCCTGGTCGGTGCCGGTGAAGGTGCTGCCGTCGGCGGACCAGCCGGGGGTCCAGCCGGGCGGGACGTGCAGCGAGCCGGGCACGAAGGCCTGGCCCGCGCCGATCGGGTCGGTGATCGTCACGGGCGTCCCGGGTGACGGGGTGCCCTTGTAGCTGACGGTCCAGCCGAGCGTGTCGCCGTGCGCGGCCGGGATGCGGCCGGGGCTGGTGACGTTCTGGACGGTCTTGACCAGCGGACCGTCCGGTGGCGGCGGGGTGCCTCCGCCGCCGTGGGCCGTGGCGGGCGTGACGGAGCCGGCCGCCGCCGCGAGCAGGGCCGCCGAAAAGGCGACTCCCGTGCGAACGGCGAACCGGCGGGGTCTGCGGACAGGTGTCCGCGCCGGGGGCGCGGAATTGGAACGTAAGTGCCGGAGCATTGGTGTCCCCATTTCTTCTCGGTGTGCGCGGACGCCCTCGCCGGACCACGCGCGAACACGGTAGAGCAGGGGAAGGTGTGCAGGTCACCCGAACGAGCGAAAGGAAAGGGGACCTGAAAGTAATTCGCCGGGTGCTTTCGGAAAAAGGTGCGGAGCGGTGCCCGCGATGATGATTTCCGACCGCGGATGAATGAACGAGCGGAAAAAGAGCGGAGCGCACGCCGGGCGCGCGCGGGCGCCATTATCTGCTTCGTTTGTATGTTTGACGCAGGCGCCCTATGGTGCGCACAGCGGACCGGCCGTGTGGCTGTCGCGGGCCGGCCGCGGGCTGCCTGAGGAGGTGCGGGCGGGGGAGCGAGCAGGGGTCCGGGAGGCCCGGGGATCGGGCTTGGTACCGGGGGCGCGGCGGGGCGCGGGCGGGTGAACCGGCGGGAACGCCGACCGCCGGCGGACGGCCGCGACGGCCGGAGCGTACCGCCGAACGGTGGATCCCGTTCGGCCACTCGGGTGAATCGCGCGGGTCGGCGTGGGCGCTGGGGCTGATGGGGCATCACCGTGGTGAGTAAGGCGGGTGACCTGCCACTACAGCGCGGGCCCACCTGCCGTAGCGGGAGGTGAGCCATGATCACGAATGGCTTGTGGCGAACGGTGCAGCGGGCCATCGAATCCCCGGAGTTGACGGTCCGGTTGATCGCCATCCTGGTCACCATGGGCACGTGCGCCGCCGTTTTCGCCTGGCTCTGGAGAGCCTGACCCCTCCGTCCCGCCCCGGTCCCGTACGGGCGGTTCCGCCGCCGCCGACCCGGACGCGACCCGTCCGTCCACACCCTGTGGACGACGGTCCGCCCGTACGGGCCCGGGCCGCGGGGCGCAGGGCTCGGGCCTCCGGGTGCCGGTCCGGCGAGCCCGGAGCAGGAGCCGGGCGAGGTGTGCGGACCGGGGATACGGAATCCCCCGGAACCCGCCCGTCACTGCCGCCCGCCCAGCGTGCGGGCTCAACTCCCGTCCCTGTTCAGCGAATTGGAGCCGCCAGAAGCCCCTGGCATAGTCGACCACCATGAACACCGAATCCTTCTGGGCCGTCCTGGAGGAATCGCGGCAGCACGGGTCCGGCGGCGACAGGCGCGACGCCTGGCTGCGCGACAGCCTCGCGCGGCGCACCGGCGACGAGATCGTGGCCTTCCAGGCCTGCCTCGACGAGCTGACCGACCTCGCCCTCACCTGGGACCTGTGGGCCGCCGCCGACCGGATCTTCGGCGGCTGGTGTTCCGACGACACCTTCCGCTCCTTCCAGCACTGGATGATGGGCCTCGGCCGGAGCGTCTTCGAGGCCGCGGTGAACGACCCGGACGTGCTCGGCTACGCCGCGGAGGTGCTGCGGCTGGCCGGCCGGCCCCGTGCCGCCTGGCCCGCCGCCGAGCGGCCCGCGTGGACCTTCCTCGACACGGTCGGCCTCACCGCCTACGAAGTGGCCACCGGCCCCTCCGGGGACTTCGGCGACTCCTTCTACGCCGCCGTCCGGGCCGCCCGCTGTCGTCCGCCCGCCCTGGACGGCGCCCGCCCGGCGGCCGGCGGCCGGGGGCCCGGCACCCCGCCCGTCCCGGCCGACGGGCCCGGCCCCTCCGGGCGCCGCTGGTCCGCCCTCGACGAGGCGGAGGCGGCCCGGCGGCTGCCCCGGCTCAGCGTCCTCTTCCCCCTCGGTGAGCCCTTCCCCCTCGGCCCCCCCGGCGGTGCCGGCGGCCACCCCTCCCCGTAGCGCACCGGCCCGCCCGTCCGTGCGCGGGGCGACGCAGGCCCGTCCGGACCGGGGCGCGCCCGGGGGGCTGGTCAGACGCCGTTGACCAGCCGGATGTAGCGCACCCAGTCCCAGTTGGGGCCCGGGTCGGTGTGGTCGGTGCCGGGCACCTGGGCGTGGCCGATGATGTGGCTGCGGTCCTTGGGGATGCCGTACTTGTCGCAGATCGCCGCCGTCAGCGCCGCGGAGGAGTGGTACATCGCGGTGGTGAAGTAGGACGGCTGGTCGACCCAGCCCTCGTGCTCGATGCCGATGCTGCGGGTGTTGTAGTCCCAGTTGCCCGCGTGCCAGGCGATGTCGTGCTCGCGGACGCACTGGTCGATCGCGCCGTCCGCGGAGCGGACGACGTAGTGGGCGGCGGCCGCGTGCGACGGGTCCTGGAAGAGGGAGATGGTGTCCGCGAAGGTCTCCTGGGTGACGTGGATGACCACCATCTGGATCGGGTAGCTCGTCGGCCGGTTGGAGGCGGTGTAGTTGGAGGTGCTGGCCGGCGCCCAGGCGGCCGACGGGTAGTCGACCGTGGTGGCGGCGGGGGCGGAACCGGGCCACAGGCCGGCGGCCAGGCCCGCGGTGGCGGCGGCACCCAGGCCGATACCACCGCGGAGCAGTGAACGGCGGCTGGGCTCCGCGGAGTCGGGGCGATGCATGGGGGCTCCCTGAGGCGTCATGGTGTGGACGAGTGCATGACAAGAACATCGGGCCCGCCCATCGTGCGGCTCACGCCCCGGGCGTGCCAAGGGATTCGCGAAATGGCACAGGTGCAGACCACTGGAGGGCCTGCGCCGCGCCCGCGCGCGTCCCGGCCCTCCGTGCGCGGGCACCGGCCCCCGCCGCGGCGGGCTCCCCATGCGCCGCCGCCGTCACCAAGCGTTCACCTTGCGTGAACAGCTCTGCTCCTTCCGGTAACAACTGGCGAACACTCACATCACCGCCCGGCCACGCCAGGTGTCCGCTTCCTCCACTCTCCATATGCCCTGCCCGATTGCTTCCCACCCCCAACTCTCCGATTCGGCTTGGAAAACCCGTCCGGCTCTATTAACGTTCGATAACGCAGCGCGGTCGTCACTGCCGCCGACAGGCGGCACCGTGCGCTTGCCGAATCCCGTCCGCGGGAACCGGGGACCCGCCCTTCCGTCACCACGGAAGGGGTCCAATGGGGTGAATCGGGGGGCCGTCAGGCCGTCCGTAGGAGACCTTCCTGCTCCGAACCCGTCAGCTAACCCGGTAGGCGAGAAGGAAGGAAAGGAGTGCGCCCCCGTGGCGTCCAACCAGCCTGCCTACGCTCCGACCCCGGTGGCAGAACCGACCGGGCAGTGGCACTTCGGAGAGCCCGGCGAGCGTTTCTCGCCGGACGCCACCGGATTCTTCCCCGGCGCCCCCGAGGCCCAGGACCTCCAGGCCCTCACCGGCCCCGCCGCCCCCCTCCCGGCACCCGCCGCAGTCCCCGCCCCCGTGGCCCCCGCGCCGGCCGGCTCCCCCCGGCCCGCGGCAGAAGGCCTCCCGGGCGACGGCTCGCGCAGCCAGCCGCGCCTGCCCCGGCAGCGCGGCGGGCTCCCGGGCCTGAGCAGCGCGGCCACCGTCGGCTCGGCCGTGCTCGGCATGGCGGCGATGGCCGCCGTCGGCGCCGGCGGAGTGGCCGCCGCGGCCGAACCGCCCGCCGCCGCCCCGCCGATCGCGGCCCCGGACGCGCCCGCCGCGCCCACGGCCCCGGCCGCCCCCGCCCCCGCCGTTCCGCTGCCGGACGTCGCGGTCGGCACCCCGTCGTACGACCCCGCGGCCGTCACCCGGGCGGCCGCCGCCGCGCCCGCCGCCCCGCGCACCACCGAGGCCCCGGACGCCCCGTGCGCCGAGCCCGCCGCGGAGTCCGCCGACCCCGGCGAGGCGCTGTGCAACCGCATCATCGCCCAGGTCACCCGGCAGCGCGCCGACGCCGAGCGGCACGCCCGCGAGGCCACCGAGCGGATCGCCGCGGAGCAGGCGGCCAAGGAGGCCGCGGCCCGCAAGGTGCGCGAGCAGGCCGCCGCCGCCAAGGCGGAGGCCGAGGCGAAGGCCAGGGCGGCCGCCGAGGCCGCCGCGCAGGCCGAGGCGGAGCGGCTCGCGAAGCTCGCCGCCTCCTACGTCCGGCCGGTCGCCTCGTACACGCTCACCAACGCCTTCGGCGAGTCCGGCAACGCGTGGGCCACGCACACCGGCCAGGACTTCGCCGCCCCCACCGGCACCCCGGTGCACGCCGTCCACACCGGCACGGTCACCTCGGCCGGCTGGGCGGGCTCGTACGGCTACCGCGTGGTGCTGCGGCTCGACGACGGCACCGAGCTCTGGTACTGCCACCTGTCGACGATGGTCGCCACCGGCGGCCGCGTCACCACGGGCGACACGATCGGCCGGGTCGGCGCGACCGGCAACGTGCCGGGCCCGCACCTGCACCTCGAAGTACGCCCCGGCGGCGGCGCCCCCATCGACCCGGTGCCGTGGCTCCACGGCCATGACGTCGCCGTCTGAAATCCGGCGCGAAACGCCGTGTCGAAACGCACTCACGTGCGGATATCCGCGCATAAACTAGGCGGGCAGGAACACGCTCGCCGGAGCCGGGCGGAGGCGGCACGCGGCCGCCTCCCGGCACCGGGGAGCCGCTGAAGACGCACGACGGAAACACGGCAGGAGTACGGTCACGGCACGGGCCCAGCGCCCGTCACGGCCCCCAGGAGCCGCCGCGGCCCCGGCGTTCACCCCCCCCGACGCCGGGGCCGTCGGCATCTCCGGCCCCGGCTCCTCTGCCGCTGCCGGGCGGTCAGGCGCCGCCCGCCGGCGCCGTCTCCCGCCCGCCGTCCTCCGCCGGAGCCGCGAAGCCCGCCGCGAGGCCGACCAGGGCGACGAGGTCGGCCCGGTCCGTGGCGCCGTCCAGGGCGCGGTACTCGACGGCCGCGAGGATCGCCATCCGCTCGTTCAGCCCCCACTGCGGGTAGGGGTCGGCCGCGAGCAGCTCCGCCGCGAGGACGGGCAGCGGGCGGCCCGCCGCGTGCCCGCGGTGGATGACCGCCCGCAGGTCCAGCAGGTAGTCCGCGTAGCGCCGTACGTCCGCGGGCGTCATCACCGGGCCGTGCCCCGGCACGACGACCCGCGGGTCGCACTCCAGGATGCGCATGCACGCGGCGTGCACGGACTCCAGCGGCCCCGCCCAGTGCACCGGGTGGTCCTCGTTGAAGACGACGTCCCCCGCGCACACCACGCCCTCCTGCGGCAGGTGCACGATCAGGTCGCCCGCGGTGTGCGCCGGGCCGACCTCGATCAGCCGCACCGCCACCCCGTCGACGTCCAGGTCCAGTTCGCCGCTGAAGGTGCGGTTCGGGTGCAGCGTCGTGACCCCGCCGAAGTCCCCGTAGCGGGCGAAATGCCGCTGCATGTACGCCCCCAGGGGCGTCGCCGGGTCGCCGGCCGCCACCAGGCCCGCCAGCACGGCGGGCTCCGGCTCCGCGCACAGGTGCTCGCCGTTCGCGGCCGTGGCGATGACGTCGGCGCCCGGGAAGAGCCCGTTGCCGTAGGAGTGGTCGCCGTTGCCGTGGGTGTTGACGACGGTACGGACCACGTAGCCGCCGTCGCCGTCGCCGTCCTGGCCCAGCCCGGCGACGAGCCGCTGCAGCTGCCGCGTCATCCCGGCGGTGTACGGGGTGTCGACCAGCAGCGCGGTGCCGGGGCGGCCGGTGCCCCGCCCGGTGACCACGACGCAGTTGGCCATGCCCCAGGTCGCGTGGCCGTCCGGCAGCCACGCGTGGACATGGGGCGTCAGCGACCGCAGCGCATGCGGAAGAGGAAAGCTCATGGGGCCCAATTGTGCGGCCCAGCAGGGCTTTTCGCCGTATCGGCGGCCTGTCGGCCCCCTTCGGCCGCCACCGTCACCTCCGCCTTCCCAGCCGCCCCAGCCGCATCGGCGCCGGCGAGGCGGCGGCCGCCGCCCACGAGCCCCTCCGGATCCACGGGCGCCGACGCGGGCGCCGTCAGCGCCGGACCGTGCCGCGGCTCCTCCCCCTGGTCGAAGAGGACGAACATCAGCCGCCCGCCGGGCACCCCGAACGGTCCCGCCGTGCACAGCGTCACCCACCCCGGCCCCAGCTCCGCGTGCACCAGCGGCAGCGCGCTCTCCGCGCGCGGCCCTATGTACTCGCCGGTGGGCGCCTCCAGGAACGGCGCGACGACCGGATCGCGCATCGCGTCCGCGTGCAGCTGCGCCAGCGGCCGGTCGTGCGGGTTGGCCACCAGAGCGGCGCGCAACTGCGGCACGAGCCGCGGCAGCCAGCTCTCCGCCCAGTCCCCGAGGACCTCGCGGGCCGCCGGGTCCAGCAGCATCCAGCGCATCGTGTTGCCCGGCACCTCACGGCGCGGGAAGAGCCGCGCGAAGGCCGCGTTGTACGCGACGACGTCCCAGGCCGCGTCGTTGACGTACGCCATCTCGTGCGAGCCGCGCAGCACCCGCTCCCAGGGGCTCGGCACCGCCCTGCCCAGCTCCGGATCCAGCCGGTACGCGGGCGGCACACCTGTCGCGTAGAGGACCAGCGCCTCCCACTCGTGGTCCGACAGGCGCAGTATGCGCGCGACGGGCTCCAGCAGCTCCGCCTCGATCGCGGCCAGCCGGCCGCGCTCCACATAGCCGTACTTGTGCTCCGGCCAGCCCAGCAGCCGCGTCATGTGCTCGTGCGTCAGGCCGGTGACCTTGCGCCCGCGCGGATCGGCGCGTGGCGCGAGTCCGAACTCGCCCGGGTCGACCCGGGCCCGGGCCCGGGCGAGCAGCGTCTGCATCGCCTCGCGGTCGCGCACTTGCCCTCACGGCTCCCTCCCGGTCCGCGCCCCTCACAGGTCGCGCGGGTCGACCTCCCGGGCGAGCTTGTACCCGGCCTCGAAACGGCTTCCCGCGTCCAGCCGTTCCATCAGCGCGGCCATCACCGACTGTACGTCCGGTGTGGTGATACCCAGCTTTCTGGCGATCCTGTCATCGCTGTAGCCATTGGTCATCAACCGGATCACCGCCCGCTCCCGCTCCCCGAGCTGGGCGTGGTGCGGACCCGGCGACATACGCGACAGGGGAGTGCCGCGCCGCCAGTACGACTCGTACACCGCCGCGAAGGACGACCCCAGCAACGCCCCGCTGACCCGCACCAGCGGCGGTTCCTCCGCGCCCGGCACCGCCGCGCGGGCCGCCAGGCACACCGTGTGCCGGTCGAAGACCATCAGATCGTGCGGCAGGTGGTCCAGCACCCGCACGCTCACCCCGGCGTCCGACACCTGCCGCAGCCACGCGGCCTTCTCCGGCTCCGCCAGCAGCGCCCGCGGGTACATCGCCCGCACCCGCACCCCGCGCCCCGACATCGACGCCGCGGCCTCCACCTCCGCCTGCCCCGGCCCGCCCACGAGCATCCCGTCGGCGGTCTCCACGACGGACCCCGCCATCTCCCCGAGCAGGCTCCCGTACTCCTCGCCCGCGGGCCGCTCGTACCGCTCCACGGCCAGCCGCTCCGGGAGCCCCTCCACATCCAGCCGGACCACCGACCCCCACGCCTGCCGCCCACCCCCCGCACCGGCCTGAACCTCTGGCTCCACAGCCCCACCTCTCCTCAACTCACCCCGCCTGACGCCCGGCCGCCCGCCACCCCTCCCCACCGCCACCGGGCGCGCAGGGAGCCGTGCCGTCGCCTGTCGCCCCGTCAGATACAGAGTGTTACAGGGGTGTCACGCGTTTTCCAGGCCGAATCCGTCGAGGAAATGAACCTCCCATACCCATGTGATTGGGGCGAGCCGACCGGGCGGGCGCACCGTCCGGGCGTGCGGCTGCGCGCGGGGACGTCAACCGGCTGCGATCGCCGAGTACGTCCACACGTCGGCCGGCATGCGATGCCGCAGATCCCAGACGATCCCCATCGGCCTGCTTCCGCGGTACTCGACGAACTCCGCCGGGCCGAGCAGCATCCACGGCTGCGGGCCCCCGATGTCCGTGTGCTTGAAGCGTCGGACGAACAGCAGCACGTGGGTGCCGCGTTCGCGGTGCGTGCGGTAGCGGATCCCGGTCGCCGAGGTGTCGGACGTCGTGCTCTGGCTCTCCCAGTGGAATCGGGTCTCGCTCATCGCGAAGTCGCGGTATCGCGTCTGCGGGGAGAAGTCCTTCGCGTCCTTCTCCAGCGTCACGAACAGGGCGTCGGTGGCGATGTCGGGGCACCACCGGACGCCCTCCCGGAAGTTGCTCGGCGTGTAGCCGCCCAAGACCGTCTGGCGGAGCGCCGTGAGTATCTCCTCGCGGTTGTACGAGCCGTGGACGGACAGGGGCAGTCCGGTGTGATCACCGAGGAGCGGGACGGGGACATGCTCTGTGTGGGCAAGGTTGTACGCGAGGAGCTGCCGTACCTCGTCGCGGAACGCCTCCTGTGCGACCAGCGAACGCAGGGCCGTGCCGTAGTCGGTGAAGCCGCCACCGCTGGGCCAGAGGGAGAAGACGAGCATGCGGGCGTAGGCCTGGAGTTGCGGATCGAGGCTCTCGTACCCCGGGGCGCCGTCGGCGAGGAGGCGGGTGTAGGCGTCGATCCGCACGGGGTCGTCGACGTGGTGGAAGGCGGGGGTGCGCTTGAGGAGGCGGTCTTCCCCGGGGGGTGCGTCATCGGGGAGCATCCGGGCGCGTCGCAGGAGGCCCGTCCACGAGTTGCCGCCACGGTAGACCTGCCGTAGGTCGCGGCCGCTTTCCCTGAGGTAGTCGGCCAGCGCCGGCTGGGAGTACTCAGCGATCTCCCGGGCCAGTTGCGGCGCGTTGACGCCGATGCGGTCCCTGATGTTCTTGAGGACGCGCTCCTTGGCCTTGCGTTCGAGGATGATCTGGCAGCCCGAGGGGAGCTGCGGGAAGTCCTGCTCCACGCTGGCGGCGAGTCGGCTCCGGCGGAGGTTGGTCAGAGCGGCGAACTGTGCTTCGAAGGTGAACTCGGCGCGGTGCTGGCCGATGAAGTCAAGGATCGTCACGACGGCTTTGCCCTCGGTTCTCCGCAGGCCGCGGCCGAGTTGCTGGAGGAAGACGGTGGCACTCGACGTCGGCCGCAGGAGGAGCAGCGTGTCGACGTCCGGGATGTCCAACCCCTCGTTGAGCAGGTCGACGGAGAAGATCGCCTGGAGTTCGCCGGTCGCCAACTTCGCCAGCGCGTCGCGCCGGTCGTTCCGCGGGGTCTCTCCGGACAGGGCGACGGCCTTCAGGTTCGCCTCCCGGAAGCAGGCCGCCATGTGGTGGGCGTGATCGACGGAGACGCAGAAGCCGAGGGCCCGCATCGCCGTGGGATCGGCGACCTTGTCCCGCACGGCCCTCAGGACGAGCCGCGCGTGCGCCGTGTCGCCCGTGAGGAGCCTGCTCAGTTCCGTCGCGTCGTAGCCCAGGGAGCTCCGCCGCCAGGTCACCCCCGTGAGGTCCGTGGTGTCGGTGACGCCGAAGTAGTGGAACGGGCTCAGGAGGTCGTTCTCCAGGGCCTCCCACAGGCGCATCTCGGCGGCGATCCTGCCGTCGAAGAACTCGTCCTGGACGCTGGGGCCCTGCATCCGTTCAGGTGTCGCCGTGAGACCCAGGAGCTCGATGGGTGCGAAGTGCTCGATGATCCTGCGGTAGGTCCTCGCCGTCGCATGGTGGAACTCGTCGATCACGATGACGTCGAAGTGGTGCGGGTCGATCTCCTGCAGGCGTTCGGCTCTGAGCGACTGGACGCTGGCGAAGACGTGGTTCCAGTCCTTCGGGATGTCCCCGGTGTGCAGGGCCTCACCGAGGTTGGCGTTCCCCACGACCTCCTGGTAGGTGCGCATCGACTGTTCCAGGATCTCCCGCCGGTGCGCCACGAACAGCAGTCGCAGCTCACGCCCGAGCTTCTTCTGGAGGGAGCGGAAGTCGAGAGCGGCCATGACGGTCTTGCCCGTGCCCGTCGCCGCCACGAGCAGGTTCCGGTGCCGGTCGTGCACCTCACGCTCGACCGCCAGCCGCTCCAGCATCTCCCGCTGGTACGGGTACGGCCGCACGTCGAGGCCGGAGAGGGTCAGCGCCGGGCGGGCGCCGGCCCGCATGCCCCCGGCCGCAACGCCGAGCGCTCGCGTGAGCCGGTCCCCGTCACGGGCCGGGTCGTACGACTCGAAGGCCGGTTCGCTCCAGTAGGAGTCGAAGGTGGCCTCGAACTTCCGCATCACCGCCGGGGTGGCCACCGAGGAGAGCCGTACGTTCCACTCCAGACCGTCGACCAGTGCCGTGCGTGACAGGTTCGAACTCCCCACGTAGGCCGTGTCGAATCCGGACCTGCGGTGGAAGAGCCACGCCTTGGCGTGCAGCCGGGTGGTCCTCGTCTCGTAGTTGACCTTGACCTCGGCTCCGAACTCACGGACCAGGCGGTCGAGAGCGCGCCGCTCGGTCGCGCCGATGTACGTCGTCGTGATGACCCTGATCCTCACCCCGCGCTCGCGGGCGGCTCTGAGCTGCTCTTCGAGGACCCGCAGACCGTGCCACTTCACGAAGGCGCAGAGCAGGTCGATGCTGTCGGCCGTCGCCATCTCCGCGCGCAACTCGAAACCGAGGTTCGGGTCCTCCGGGGAGTTGGTGATGAGTGCCGTCTCCGAGAGCGGTGTCGCCGGACGGTGGATCTCGTAGACCCCGGGTGCCTTCCGCTCGGCGATCGCCAGCAGTTGGCGTGGCCCGTCCACGACCGCGCTGGTCCACTCCTCGCCGCCCGGCAGTGCTCCGAGGGACGTGAGGATCTGGTTGGTGGCCGCCACCTGGTCGGCGGGCGGGAGATCGCGGAGCACCTGGTGGACGGTGGTACCGACATGCCGGGCGAGGACGTGTGCCGAAGACTCCGGGCGCACCTGACCGTCGACCGCGTGGAGCCCGAGGGCGCTCAGCTGGGCCATCCGCTCGGCGACGCTCCGGGTGATCAACTTCTCGTAGATGCCCGTCGCCGGCTCGTCGAGCCCTTCAGCATCTGTGGTGCCCGCCATCGCACATCCCCCAGCCTCGCAGCGTCCGGGTCCTTTCTAACAGCAGGTGCGGACAGGCAGGGCGGTTCAGGACGTCGCCGGGTAGGGGCGCAGCTCGGTTGTCTGGAGAGTCCCGGGGCTCGAACGGGGCCGTCGTCTCCTCGGCGAATACGGCGTAGGGAACGACGAGCACGTCGGGCCGCCGGAGTCTGCCCCGCGCACGCTGTCGGGCGCGTGCTTCGCCGGTTCTTCCGCGACGGCCCGCATGCGTGCCCAATCCATGGGGCCGTTCTCCTACACCTGCCATCCCTGCGGCGGTTTGTACGGCGTGGGGGCGGCGTAAGGGGGCGGGGGGTACGGGGGTGGCCATGGGGTGGAGGGGCGGGGGGCCGGGAAGGGTGGGGGCCAGGGGAGGGGGGTGGAGTGGAGGAGGGCGGGCTGGGCCAGGCGGCGGTGGTGCCAGAGGTGGCGGAGGAGTTCGGACTCGCGGGCGGCGTAGTCGGCGGGCTTGCGGCCGCGGGCCGCGGCGGCGCGGAGGAAGGCCAGGTGGGTGGCGTAGGCGGCGTAGTCGCGCACGGCGCGGGCGCCGGTGTCGCCGTGGTGGCGGCGGGCCAGGTCGCGGGCGTCGCCGCGGATGCTCATGGAGGCCAGGGCGACGGGTTCGCGGGGGGCGAGCCAGCCGGCTGCCGCGTAGGGGGCGAGGTGTTCGCGCACGGTGCGGAACTGGGCCGCCCGGGCCCAGAACGTCAGGGCGACGAGCAGGCCGAAGACCGGGATCATGACGGACACGTAGACGGTCAGGAAGGTCACCGGGGACAGCTGCGAGGAGCCGTTCCACGAGCCGTGCAGCACCATCGCGACGAGCCAGCCGCCGACGGGCGCGATCCAGCGCAGGGGGCTGCGGGCGCGGCTGGTCGCGGCGATGGCGAAGCCGAGGCCGGTCATCGACGTGAAGAGCGGGTGCGCGAAGGGCGTCATGAGCACCCGGACGATGAAGGTGCCCAGGGTGGTGGAGCTGAGGATGCCTGCGCCCACGGCCTTGTCCTCGCCGAAGGCGGTGCCGAGGTAGAGGATGTTCTCGGTGAAGGCGAAGCCGGTCGCGACGAGTCCGGCGAGCACGATGCCGTCGAGGAGCGATTCGAAGTGGCGCCGTCGGAAGGCGTAGAGCAGCAGGATCGCGGCGCCCTTGGCCGTCTCCTCGACGAGCGGGGCGACGAACGTGGCGCCCCACCGGTCGGACTGCGTGGGCGTCGCGGACAGGGTGTTCGCCAGGAGCTTGGCGCCGTACTCGTTGGCGAAGAGGGCGACCAGCGTCGCGGCGCACGAGCCCCAGGCGAAGGCGAACACGACGTTCTGCCAGGGGCTGGGCGCGGCCCGGTCGAGCCACAGGAAGCCCGACACCAGCAGTGGCACGGGCAGTACCGCGAGCGTGGATCCCACCAGGAAGGGTTCGGTCCCTATGTGGTGCCGCACCACCGCGAGGATGACGACCCCGCACACCGCGAGGGCGGTGAACAGCGCACCGGTGCGTACGGCCCGGCTCTCCCAGAAGGGCTTGCGCGGCGCGTAGTGCACGGAGGGCGGCGGGGGCGTCGCGGGCCCGTACGTGTGCTCGCCGGATGAGCCGCCCGGCATTTCCGGATCGGGCGGCGAGGACGAGTACGAGTACGTGGCCACGCGTCGACAGTACGGGGCGGGCGCCCTGCTCCGCGAGGGTACCGGGCAGGTCGTGGCGCCGGGCCGCGGAAGCCGGCGGGCTCAGACGCGCGTGAAGAGGAGGTCGCGCACGACGTGGCCCTTCGCGAGTCCCTGCCGCTCGAACTTCGTCATGGGCCGGAAGTCCGGCCGCGGGGCGAAACCTTCCGCCGGGTGGGAGTTGACCAGTCCCGGCGCGGCGCTGAGGACCTCCAGCATCTGCTCGGCGTACGGCTCCCAGTCCGTCGCGCAGTGCACGACCGCGCCGGGACGCAGCAGCGGGGTGACGAGCGCGAGGAAGGACGGCTGGATCAGCCGCCGCTTGTGGTGCTTGGCCTTGGGCCAGGGGTCGGGGAAGTAGACGCGCAGCCCGGACAGCGAGGCGGGCGCGAGCATGTCGCGCAGCAGGACGATCGCGTCGCCGTTGGCCACCCGGACGTTCGTCAGGCGGGCGCGGTCGGCGAGGGCGAGGAGGTTCCCCTGCCCGGGGGTGTGGACGTCGACGGCGAGGATGCCGGTGCCGGGGTCGGCGGCAGCCATCTGCGCGGTCGCGTCGCCCATCCCGAAGCCGATCTCCAGTACGACGGGCAGGTCGGCGGAGCCGAAGAGGGCGGCGAGGTCCAGGGGGCTGCCGTCGAGCTCGACGCCCCACGTGTCCCAGTGCCGGTCGATCGCGGCGGCCTGCGCCTGGGTGATACGGCCGCGGCGCGCGTGGAAGGACCGGATGCGGTGCTCCTCGCGCGAGCCGGCCGGATCGGCCGCGGGCCCGTCCGGGAAGCGGGCCGCGATCCGGCCCGCCGGACGCGGCGCACCGCCTCCGGGCGCCGTGGCGGGGGAGGCGGGGGCGTGGGGGGCAGGCGCGGGGGCGTGGGGGGCAGCGGATGAGGTGGACACAATGGATCCGATTCTACGGGAGTACGCCCGGAGCTCCGGTGCTGGTCAGAGCGCCGGGACGAGGGCGGCACGGAGCCGGCGGGA
The DNA here is from genome assembly GCF_044333485.1 of Streptomyces sp. NPDC020983. Taxonomy (NCBI): domain Bacteria; kingdom Bacillati; phylum Actinomycetota; class Actinomycetes; order Kitasatosporales; family Streptomycetaceae; genus Streptomyces; species Streptomyces sp. NPDC020983. The sequence continues at coordinate 34,153 of NZ_JBIRRA010000002.1, forward strand.
CCCCCGGGGCCGGGGCCGCGCGCCTGTGCGGGTCGGAGGACGGCCCGGGCCCGGCGCGGGGCGGCGCGCGGGGGACCGGGCGGGTCAGAGGGCGGCGAGGGCGCGGCGGGCGACCTCGCGGCCGATCGGCAGGGCGGCGGTCGCGGCGGGGGAGGGCGCGTTGAGCACGTGGACGAAGGGCGGCGAGCCGGCGAAGCGGAAGTCGTCGACGAGTGTCCCGTCCGGCAGGACGGCCTGGGCGCGTACGCCCGCGGGGGCGGGCCGCAGGTCGCCGGGGCGCAGCGCGGGCAGCAGGCGGCGGGCGTCGGCGGTGAAGGCCCGCTTCGACAGCGAGCGCCGCAGCTCGCCTGCCTCCTGCCGCCAGTGGCGTCGGGCGATCCGCCAGGCGCCGGGGTAGCCGACGGTGTCGGCGAGGTCGCGCGGCCGCACCGTCCACCGGCGGTAGCCCTCCCGGGCGAGGGCGGGCACGGCATTGGGGCCGACGTGGACGCCGCCGCGTACGTCCCGGGTGAAGTGCACGCCCAGGAAGGGGAAGCCGGGGTCGGGTACGGGGTAGACCAGGCCGCGTACGAGCCCGCGGCGGGCCGGCGCCAGCTCGTAGAACTCACCGCGGAAGGGCACGATGCGCAGCCCGGGGTCGTCGCCGGACAGCCGTGCGAGGCGGTCGCTGTACAGGCCCGCGCAGTTGACCAGCACCTTCGTGCGGAGGACCGGCCCGTCCGGCGCCGTGGTGAGGGTGACGGCGCCGCCGTCCGTGCGGCCGACCGCGGTGACGCGCAGCCCGTAGCGCAGGTCGCAGCCCGCCTCCGCGGCCAGCCCCGCGAGGGCGGCGGCGACACCGCCGAAGTCGCAGATGCCGGTGGAGGCGACGTGGATCGCGGCGAGCCCGGCGATCTCCGGCTCCAGGTCCGCGATCTGCGCGGGGCCCAGCTCCCGTACGGCGAGCCCGTGCTCGCGGCCGCGCTGGACCAGGGCGTGCAGCCTCGGCAGCTCACCTTGCGCCGTGGCGACGACGAGCTTGCCGGTGATCTCGTACGGGATGCCGTGGCCGGCGCAGAAACGCGGTGTCTCGGCGGCTCCGGCGAGCGCGTAACGGGCCTTGAGCGACCCGGGCGGGTAGTAGATGCCGCTGTGGATGACGCCGCTGTTGCGCCCCGTCTGGTGCCGGCCCGGCCCGGCCTCCTTCTCGACGACGGCGACCCGCAGGGCGGGCTCGGCGCGCGTCAGGGCGTAGGCGGTGGACAGGCCCACGACGCCGGCACCGACGACCGTCACGTCGTACGGCTCACCGTGAGCCGCGCTCCTCGGGGACAAGGGGACACTCCCTGCGGTTGCGTTGCCGGATGCGGTGGGGGTGCTGGTGATCAACGTACGCGCTGCGCGACGGATCGCGGGCCAAGCCGCCCGCCGGAGGGGGCTCCTGTCGCGCGGCGCGGCCCCCGGGGAGGGCGCGGTCGCGCCGCCGGGCGGGCGTTTCAGGGGGCGGGTGGGGGGTTTCAGGGGCGTGGGGAACCGTGCGCGCGACATCCCACCGGCCGGGTGGTCCGGACACGACAGCGACTGCCCCCTCGGCCGGTGACGCCCCCCCGCCGCCGTGGCCGGTCGCGCGTTTCCCGCGCCCCCTCGGGAACGCGCCCCCGCGGCAGCGCATGACGCGCGCCTGGCGGAGGGCGGCACCCCGCGCAGGGGCCCTACGCGGGAGCGGCCAGGAGCGGCCGCGCGCGTTCGCGGAGTTCCAGCACGCGCGGCTCGTCCGCGTACGGCTCCAGGCGGTGGAGCAGGTCGCGGACGTATTCCGTGGTGCGGGCCGAGGAGATGCGCCCGGCGACCTCGACGGCCTTCGCCCCGACCGCGCAGGCCGCGTCGAGGTTGCCGGATTCGAGCTCGGCGACGGCGGAGACGACGAGCCGCAGCCCGTGCGAGCGGATGAACTCCTCCGTGGGCCGGGCCAGCGCGTGTTCGGTGAAGCGCTGGACCTGCCGCGGGATGCCGAGGTCGCGGTAGCACTCGGCGGCGTCGGCGGCGAGCCGGTCGTAGGAGTAGAAGCCCAGCCAGTGCGGGTCCGCGTCGCCCTCGCGGGCGCGTTCGAGGAGCGCTTCGGCGGCGGCGAGCGAGGCGCCGCAGGCCGCGGCCTCGCCGGCCTTGGCGTGGGCGCGGGCTTCGACGAGGTGGAAGAAGCTCATGGTGCGGGCGGTGGCGAGCCCGCGGTTGCGTTCGAGGGCGGCCTGGGCGAGGTCGACGCCTTCGTCGGCGAAGTTGCGGTAGGTGGCCTGGAGGGACATGGAGGCGAGGACGTAGCCGCCGAGCGGCACGTCGGCGGCGGCGCGGGCGAGCCGCAGCGCCTGGATGTAGTAGCGCTGGGCGGCTTCCTGCTGGCCGGTGTCGAAGGCCATCCAGCCCGCGAGACGGGTCAGTTCGGCCGTGGCGCCGAACAGGGCGCGGCCGACGTCGTCGCTGTAGGAGCCCAGCAGCAGGGGCGCGGCCTCGACGCGCAGGCACTCCGGCACCATGCCGGACCGCCAGTCGCCGCCGCCGTACTTGGAGTCCCAGCGGCGGGCGTCCTCGGCGGCCTCGCGGAGCTTGGCGACGTCGGTGTGGCCGACGTGCGCGGTGCCGGGCGCCGGGGCGTCGCGGGCGACGGTGGCGTCGGCCGGGGTGATGAGCCAGCGGGAGGCCGGCGTGACGTAGGCGCTCACGGCGAAGGAGCCGGCCAGGCTCTGCCAGATCCCGTTGCTGCCGGGGCCGCGGCGGCCGGCCAGGTCGAGCTTCCACAGGTCGGTCGCCGACTTCACCGCCTCGCCGACGTCCCGCGGGAAGGCGAGGCCGACCTCGGGGGCCGGATCGGCGTCGGCGAGGCCTATCTCGTGCAGCGGTACGGGCCGCCCGAGCTTGCCGGCGATGGCCGCGGCGATCAGGTGCGGCGCGGCACCCTGCGGCACCATGCCCTTGGCGACCCAGCGGGCGACGGACGTCTTGTCGTAGCGCAGCGTCAGGCCGCGCTGGGCGCCGAGGTCGTTGACGCGGCGGGCGAGACCGGCGTTGCTTATTCCGGCGAGACCGAGAAGGGCGCCGAGTTTCTCGTTCGGCCCGCGGTGTTCTCTGTTCACTGCGGTTCACCTCGTGATGCCGCTGGGGGCAGGCCGGCGGGCCTGGTGGGTCGGCGGGGTGGCGGGGGTCACCCTCCCCTGGTGCCCGATTCAGCCACCGCGGGGCCCTGTTGGCGGCGAGCGCGGTGCCTGAGCCGGTTGTCCGAGCCGCACGTACGGGTGCGAACCGGATACACCCAGCGTAGTTCGCCGCCTCCCTACCGTTAAGGGTCTCGGGTCGGATGGCGCGAATCCAGCCCCTTACCGGAACGCGGATTTGGTCCGGAAAGCGCCGCCCGTGACCCTCCCCGGCGGCCGGACGGATGCCACCGGGAAGCCGGCCGGGGGCGCGTTCGCACGGGCGCTCCGCGCGTGCTCCCGGTATATGTGGCCGTGCGCCCGGCCGTGCGCTCTGTGCCGTGCCGAACGGCGGTTGTTGCATGGGGAGCCGTGGGTCGGCCCGCGCTTCCGCCAGGCGGCTATGGCGGTGTGTGCGGCGGGCCAGCGAGTTCCGCCGCCACAATCCCCGCGGGTGGCGGACCGGCCCGGGAGGCGTTGAGCCGTCTCCCGGGCCGTGAGTTCCGGGTGCCGAGTGCCCCGGCGCCATCCCGCGCAGGCCGCCCCCGGCCTGCCCCGCCCGCCCTTCGGGCCTGCACGGACCGCGGTGTGCGGCACGGGCGTCGCGGGCGCGGCGGGGCCTTGACGCACCCCCCGCGCCCGCGCCCGGCGCCGTCTCCTAGCAGAGGTGTGCGCCGGCGTGCGCGCGCCACGCCGGTGCGCGGCTGCCGGTGTCGCGGCCGAAGATCGGCGGCGGAAAACGATCGTGCGGAAGACCCCCTGCCGTGCGGCATATCCCGCCCGGCATGTGCCGTTCCCGGTCCGAAAAGTTGGCGCGATTGCGACGTTTCACCTGAGCCGCAAGTTCCGGATTCCGTCGCTGTCCGCAACATCCCGATTACGTACGCGGGTTGCCCGGTGGCCGAGGTGCTCCCGGGGGCCGCCCCGGGGGCACCCGGACCCGTTCGCGAGCCGCCCGGCGGTGCGCATATGCCGCATGGCTGTGTAGGGCGCACGAACCGGCGCACCCGGGAGCACTCATGCGCCTCCTTGCGCGCGTGCTCATGGCAGCATGGACTTTCGGACGTCAGACGTGGCGGCACGGCGGGGCGAGGCGCGCGCGAGTCAGCGGTGGGTCGGATCCTGCCCCGGCTGTCCACAGCCTGTGGAGGCGGCGATGCGGTGGTTGGTGGGGTGGAGCAGTGCCACCGCGGGTCCCGTTCCGGGTGCGAGCGCGCGCACACTGCTGCCGGTCGGCGCCCAACTCCTGTGGGACGGGCCCGATCCGCTGTGGGCGGTGGGTGACTGGCGGCCCGACGAGGTCCGGGTCGTCCACGCGGACCCGGGGGGCACGGGCGGCGGCGCGTACGGCTCCGCCGCGTCCCACGGCGCCTCGTACAGCTCCTACGGCTCCAGCGGCTCGTACGGCGCCACCGGTGCGTACGGCGACGCGTACCCCTACGACGGCGGCTCCCGCACGAACGGGCGCGGCGTCAACGGCACCAGCACCCAGGCCGTCGCGCGGCTCGCGGTCTTCGGGCGCTGCGCCGCCAGCGACGCGGAACTGCGGCTCGGGCTCGTCGCCGCGCGCGGCGGCGCCCTGCGGCACGTCACGGCGTGGCCCGGCAGCTACACCGCCGTCCTGCAACTCGGCCGCCGCATCACCGTGCTGGGCGACCTCGCCGGCGCCCGCCCGGTCTTCCACACCCGCTTCGCGCGCGGCACCGCCTACGCCACCGCCGCCCTCCCGCTCGCCGACCTCGTCGAGGCCGGACTCGACGTCACCCACCTCGCCGCGCTGCTCGCCTGCCCCGACGCACCCGAGGCGCTCGGCGACGGCACCCCCTACCTCGGCGTGCGGCGCGTCCCGCCCGGCCACGCCCTCACCCTGCGCGACGGCGCCCCCGAGATCACCGGCTACGAGCCCACCGCCTCCCTCGCCGTCGGCCACCAGCCCGCCACCGCCGCCGACGCGGACGCCGCCATCGCCGCCATACGCGACGCGCTCGTCGAATCGGTGAAGGCCCGGCTCACACAGGCGCGGTACGTGCCGGAGGCCGCCCTCGCCGGGGACGCCCCCGGCCCCGACGGCCGGCTCGCGGACGCGCCCGCCCCCGGCATCGGCGCCGACCTCTCCGGCGGCTCCGCCTCCGCGACCCTCGCCCTGCTCGCCGCCGGGCTGCCCGGCATGCCCGGCATGCTGCCCGGCGCGCCCGGGACCGCCGCCGGCGAGCGGCTCCTCGCCGTCACCTTCAACGACCTCACCTCCGGCGGACTCGCGCTGCGCGAGAGCGAGATGGCCCGGGCCGGCGAACTCGCCGCCGACCCGCGGCTGCGGCACGTCGTCGTCGCCGGCGGCGAGGAGGCGCTCCCGTACGCCGACCTCACCGGCACCCGGCCGACCGTCCCGCTCACCGACGAGCCCGGGCCCTCCCTCGTCGTCGCCGAACGCCACCGGCGGCGGCTCTCCGCGGGCGGCGCCGACCACCTCATCGGGCTCGGCGCCCGGCAGGTGCTCGACGCGCACCCCGCGCGGCTCGCCGACCTGCTCATGGACCGCCGCCGCCGCCACCTCGTACGGCCCGTCGCCGCCCTCACCCGCGCGGGCGGCGCCACGGCCGGCGGCCCCGCCGTGCTCCTGCCCTTCACCGTGCCGATCACCGTCTACCGCGCCGCCCGGCGGCTCGCCCGCACCCCCTACCAGCAGGGCGTCACCGACGCGGCCGCGCTCCTGCTGCGCTACGCCGCGGGCAACGGCGCCGCCGACGGCGGCCCCGCCGACGGGCCCATCGGCGCGTCGCTCGCCGCCATGGCCTGGGTACGGCCCGGGCCCGCCGCCCGCTGGCTCACCGGCGAAGCGCTCGCCGAGGTCTCCGTACGGCTCCAGGACGCCGCCCGGCGCCCCTGGCCCATCGAACGCCCCGGCGAGCGGCGCGCCCGCGCCGTCCTCGCCCGGCACGCCGCCGACTTCCGCGTCCTGGAGCAGGCAGCCGCCGTCCCCAGCCAGCGGCTCCACGCGCCCTTCCTCGACAACGCCGTGGTACGGGCGGCACGCGCGCTCCCCGGCGCGCTCCGGGTACGCCCCGGGGCCCGCGCGGAGATCCTCCGCGACGTGCTGGGCAGCGCCGGCGTACGGGCGCTGCCCGCCGGCTGGGGCGCCGCCTCCCACTCCTCCGCCTCCGCGGCCGCCGCCGCCCGCGCCGGGATGCGCGCCGCCGTCGACCCGCTGGTCGACCTCTTCCAGGCGCCGCTGCTCGCCGACGCCGGCCTGGTCGACGCCCGCGTGATCCGGGGAGCGCTGCGCGCCGCCGCGATGTCCGGGGCACCCCTGGAGGGGCTCGGCGACATCGTGGCCGTCGAGCTGTGGCTGCGCAGGCTGCTGGCACGGAGGGGGTCGTGCTGGACCGGCACGGACTCGCCTGCGCGGCGGGCGGTGGCGGGTGGGGTGCAGCGGCTGTCGCTGTAGGGGGGTGCGCTTTGCGCTGCCGCGCGGGGTGGGCGGTTCGGGGGTGCCGGGCGCGTTTTGCGCTGCCGCGCGGGGTGGGCGTGGGCGGGTTGCCGGGTGCGTTGTGCGCTGCCGCGCGGGTGGGCGGTTCGGGGGTGCCGGGTGCGTTCTGCGCTGCCGCGCGGGGTGGGCGTGGGCGGGTGTGCCGGGTGCGTTTTGCGCTGCCGCGCGGGTGGCGGTTCGGGGGTGCGGCGGGGGGTGCCGCGTGGGTGGGGGGTGCGGTGCGCTGCTGCGTGGGGTGGGTGGGGGGTGCGGCTTGCGGTGTGGCGTGCGACCTGGTGCCGGTGGGGGCTGGTCGCGCCGTTCCCCGCGCCCCTGGTGTGCCCGGCGGGGCATCGCGGACCTGGTGCGGGGCGGTGCGGTGCGCTGCCGCGTGGGGTGGGTGGGGGTGCGCTGTGGGGTGCGGCTTGCGGTGTGGCGTGCGACCTGCTGCCGGTGGGGGCTGGTCGCGCCGTTCCCCGCGCCCCTGGTGTGCCCGGCGGGGCATCGCGCACTTGGTGCGGGGCGGGGTCGGGTGCCACTCCGGGGGTACCTCCTCGGAATGCGCGTCCGGCGTCATACGTGTCCGCGACGGAGTCGGTGCGCATTCCTGCGGGGGCACCCCCGGATCGTCCCCCTCAGGCCGGAGTGGCGGCTGCGGCCGGGCGGGGGGTGCCGTTCCGGGCGCCGGGGTGTCGGAGGGATGGCGCAGAATGGGCGGCATCGGTGAGAGGAGTGCGCGGTGACGGTGTGGGACGACGTGGTCGGGCAGCCGCATGTCGTGGCCGAGCTGGCCGCGGCCGCGGCGGATGCCGACGCCGTCGTCACGTCGGGGGCGGTGGGGTCGCGGATGACGCACGCGTGGCTCTTCACAGGGCCGCCCGGTGCGGGGCGGGCGACCGCCGCGCGCGCGTTCGCCGCCGCACTGCAGTGCGTGAGCCCGGACCGGGCGCTGGGCGGCGCGCCCGGCTGCGGCTTCTGCGAGGGCTGCCACACCGCGCTGATCGGTACGCACGCGGACGTGGAGTCCGTCCGTACGGACCTGCTCTCGATCGGCGTCAAGGACACCCGTGACCTGGTGCGGCGGGCGTCGATGTCCCCGGCGGGCGGCCGCTGGCAGGTCATCGTCCTGGAGGACGCCGACCGGCTCACCGAGGGCGCGGGCAACGTACTGCTCAAGGCCGTCGAGGAGCCGGCGCCCCGCACGGTGTGGCTGCTGTGTGCGCCCTCCGTCGAGGACGCGCTGCCCACCATCCGCTCGCGCTGCCGGCTGCTGACGCTGCGGACGCCGTCCGCCGAGGCGGTCGCGGACGTCCTGACCCGGCGCGACGGCATCGACCCGGTGCTGGCCGCGCAGGTCGCCCGGGCGACGCAGGGGCACATCGACCGCGCCCGGCGGCTGGCCACCGACGAGGCGGCCCGCGAGCGGCGGGCGGCCGTGCTGCGGCTGCCGCAGCGGATCGGCGACATCGGCGGGTGCCTGCGGGCGGCGCAGGAGCTCGTCGACGCGGCGGCGGAGGACGCCAAGACCGTCGCCGAGGAGGTCGACGCCAAGGAGACCGAGGAGCTGCGGGCCGCCCTCGGGGCGGCGGCCGGGACCGGCGGGCGGATGCCGCGGGGTACGGCCGGTGTGATGAAGGACCTGGCCGACCGGCAGAAGCGCCGTTCCACCCGCACCCAGCGCGACACCCTCGACCTCGCCCTCACCGATCTCGCCGGCTTCTACCGCGACGTCCTCGCCGTCCAGCTCGGCTCGGACGAGCGCATCGCCAACATCGAGGTCGCCGAGGGCATCCGCCGCCTCGCCGCCGACTCCCGCCCGGAGCAGAGCCTGCGCCGTATCGAGGCGGTCCTCGCCTGCCGCGAGGCCCTCGACCGCAACGTCGCCCCTCTCCTCGCCGTCGAGGCCATGACCCTCGCCCTGCGAGCCGGTTGAGCCCCCGGGCGGGCTGCTTGAGCCCCAGGCGGGCTGGTGGGCTGAGTGGTCGGTGGCCGGTGGCCGGTGGCCGGTGGCCGGTGGCCTGGTCGGCCGGTTGCCGGTTGCTGCCGGTGGGGGCTGGTCGCGCCGTTCCCCGCGCCCCTGGTGTGCCCGGCGGGGCATCGCGCACTTGGTGCGGGGCGGGGTCGGGGGCCACTCCGGGGGTACCTCCTCGGAATGCGCGTCCGGCGTCATACGTGTCCGCGACGGAGTCGGTGCGCATTCCTGCGGGGGCACCCCCGGATCGTCCCCCTCAGGCCGGAGTGGCGGCTGCAGCCGGTGGCTGGTGGTCGGGGGGTGGTCGGTGGGCTGGTGGGCTGGTCGGCCGGTGGCCGGTGGCCGGTTGCTGGTGGGCTGGTGGGCCGGTGGCCGGTTGCTGGTGGGCTGGTCGGTCGGTGGGCTGGTGGCCCGTTGGCCGGTGGGTGGGTGACCGGGTGGCCCGTAGGCCGTCGGCCCCTTGCCGTCTGCCGTCTGCCGCCTGCGGACCGGGGGTTGCGGGCGCGCGGGGGGGCCTGACGGGCGTGGCCTCCGGGGAGACCTTCCTGCTCGGCGGACGCATGCCGCCCGGGGTGGCCGCGGCGTCCACCTGCCGCCCCTGGTGTGCGGCGTTCGGGTGATCGCGGGGCGGAGTGCGTGACGGCAGCCGGGGGTCGGGCGGTGGGCGTTGCAAGGTGCAGGCAGTGGTGTGCTGCCTGCCTGCCGTGTCCCCGCGGGGGGCGCCGTCCCGAGGGGGTTGCCGTGGCTGACGTCGTGTGGTCCGTGCTGGTCGTAGCGGCCGGGGCGGCGGCCGTGCTGCTCGGGTGCCGGGCGGTGCGGCACTGGGCGGCGGAGCGGACGGGGCGGCCGTACGAGCTGCCCGTCGACCGCGGCGGCACCGTGATGCGTGCCGGGGCTGCTGCGGCGGCCGCGCTCGTGGCCGGAGTGCTGGCCCTTCCGCTGCTCGGGGGCGGGGGTGGTGCGGCCGGGGGCGGGGGCACGGCCCGTGTGAGCGCGGACGGCGGCAAGGCGTCCGGTACACCCGCGGCCCTGCCCGAGGTGCCGGCGCGTACCCCCCAGCCCGCGCCGCCGCCGCCCGCGGTGCGCACGCTCGGGTATCCGGCCGGCGGGACGCTCGACGAGCTGGCGGACGGCACGCGGGTGTGGCTGCCGCCGTGGTACGCCTCGCGGCGGGGCGTACGCGTCGCCTTCCCCGTCGCCGTCGCCCACCTGCCGGCGGGGCGCGAGGCCGAGCTGTTCGCGGGCTTCGCCCTCGCCGCCCGGAGCGGGCTCGCCGACTCCTTCGTCCTGGTCCTCCCCGCGGACTGCGGCCGTGCGGGCGCCGCCCTCGCCGCGGCGGGGCGGCGCTTCCGCGTCCTGCCGGGGCGCGGTGCCACGGGCGTCATCGGCGTCGGTGCCGGGGCTCCCTGCGCCGTGAACGCGGCGCTCGCCCCCACCGGCCGCTATGGCGCCGCCGCCGGTGTCTCCGGTCTGTACCCACCCCTGGCCGCCTCCTCCCCGGCGCGGTCCGCGCTCCGCAGCGACCCGCCTTCCCTGCTGCTCGCCTCGGCTCCCGGCGACGCCGCGGGCCAGGCCGCCGCCCGGCGGCTGCGCGCAGCCCTCCACCCGCGCCGGGCCGACGACGTACGCCTGGTCGGCGGCGTGCCGGTCAGCCGCGAGCTCTTCGCCCGGATCGCCGGCTACCTCACGGAGAAGCTGGACGGACCCGCCGCCGTGCCGGCCCCGTCCGCTTCCGCAGCGCCCTCGGCCCGCGCCCGCTGATCACCCCCGCCGCACCGGCGCGCAATCGTGCAAACCGCGCCAAAGTCCGTATCCACCCGTAAGGGGGGCGTCTCGGGGCGCGGCTGCGACGGACGCCCGCTACGCTCGCATTCATCCGACAGGAGGACTTGAGCCGCCGATGCATCTCACGCGCCCGCTCCGCCTCCCGGCCGCCGCTCTCGCGGTGGCCGGGCTGCTGCTGTCCACATGCTCGGCGTGCACGGACGGCGGCCACCCGGCCTCCGCCTCCGCCTCGGCGTCCTTCCCGGTGCGGGACACGGCCGCGCCGGCTCCCGGCGCCACGGCGCAGCCCGCGACGGAAGCGACGCTCAGCCCCCTGCCGGCCGCGACGCCCGCGAACCTGAAGCCGTACTACCGGCAGAAGCTCGCCTGGCACTCCTGCGGTGTCCCGGACTTCGACTGCGCCACGATGCGCGTGCCGCTGGACTACGCACACCCCTCCGCCACGACCGACCTGGAGCTGGCCGTCGCCCGCAAGAAGGCCACCGGCCCCGGCAAGCGGCTCGGCTCGCTCCTGGTCAACCCCGGCGGTCCGGGCGGCTCGGCGATCGACTACATGCAGTACGCGGCGCTCGGCTACCCCGCCGCCGTCACCGCCCGCTACGACATGGCGGCCGTCGACCCGCGCGGGGTAGCCCGCAGCGAGCCGGTCAAATGCCTGACCGACCAGCAGATGGACGCCTACACGGCCGTCGACACCACCCCCGACGACGCCGCCGAGCAGGGCAAGCTCGCCACCGCCGACCGCGCCTTCGCCGGCGGCTGCAAGAAGATGTCCGCCACGCTGCTCGGCCACGTCTCCACCGTCGACTCCGCGCGCGACATGGACGTCCTGCGGCAACTGCTCGGCGACGCCAGGCTGAATTACGTGGGCAAGTCGTACGGCACCTTCCTCGGTGCCACCTACGCCGGCCTCTTCCCGCAGCGCGTCGGCCGGCTCGTCCTCGACGGCGCCATGGACCCGTCCGTGGACGCCCTGGAGAGCAGCCGCGCCCAGGCCGGCGGCTTCGAGACGGCCTTCGGCGCCTTCGCCCGCGACTGCGTCAAGCGCTCCGACTGCCCCCTCGGACACACCTCCACCGCCGACGCCGGCAAGCGCATCGACGCCCTCTTCGCCGCCCTCGACAGGCACCCGCTCCCCACCGGCACCCCCCGCCCCCTCACCGAGGCGCTCGGCACCACCGGTGTGATCGCGGCGATGTACGACCAGGAGGCGTGGCCCTCCCTGCGCGGCGCCCTGATCAGCGCGAACAAGGGCGACGGCGCACCGCTCCTGAAGCTCTCCGACAGCTATTACGAGCGCGACGACAACGGCAAGTACAGCAATCTGATGTACGCCAACGCCGCCGTGAACTGCCTCGACCTCCCCCCGGCCTTCCGCTCCCCGGCCGACGTCGACAAGGCGGTGGCCTCCTTCCGCGCCGCCTCCCCGCACTTCGGCACCGCCCTGGCCTGGTCCTCCCTGGTCTGCGGATACTGGCCCCTGCACGCCACCGGCCACCCCGAACGCATCCCCGCGAAGGGCGCCGCCCCGATCCTCGTCGTCGGGACCCTCCGCGACCCGGCCACCCCCTACGCCTGGGCCCGGTCCCTCGCCTCCCAGCTCACCTCCGGCACCCTCCTCACCTACGACGGCGACGGCCACACCGCCTACGCCCGCGGCTCCACCTGCATCGACAGCGCCGTCAACGCCTACCTCCTCTCCGGCACCGTCCCCCCCGCCCACAAGAAGTGCACCTGACCAGCCCCGCCGCCACCCGGTCGGGACCACCCCCCGGAACCCTGTAGACTTTCTCCCGCTGCGCCTGCCAATCTTGGCACTACGCGCGCAGCACGCCGCCTTAGCTCAGTTGGCCAGAGCAACGCACTCGTAATGCGTAGGTCTCGGGTTCGAATCCCGAAGGCGGCTCCACGAAACCCCAGGTCACATAGCCCGTGACCTGGGGTTTTGCTTTTCCTTCCCGCGCCGCGGCTCCCCCGGGACGGCCGGAAAGTCCCCCGGGAGCTCCCGGAGCACTCGGCCGCGCCTCGTCCTGCCGGGTGCCGGGCCGCTCCGAGTGGTGCGGGGCCGGCGCGGGCCGCGTGTTCAGTGCTTCCAGGTGCTCACGTTGGACCACTCGGCGTCGGCGTAGTTGCCCCAGTTGACGTGCATCGCGTGGGCGATGCGGCCCAGGACGCCCTGGGGGCCGAGGAGGCCGTCCGCGGCGAGGTCCCACTCGTTCATCATGTCCTGGTAGTACGTGGCGGCGCTGCTCTGGAGCCACTCCTGCTCCAGGGGGGCGAGGCGGCCCTTGAGGGCGTGCAGCTCCTCGGCGATGGTCGCGGCCATGCCGTTGATGGTGGTGCCGGCCGCGCTCAGGGAGTCGTCGACCTTGATCCGGGCGCTGCCGATGGAGGACGGGTCGGCCATCTGGGGCTCCTCTAGTCGAAGTTCGTGCCGGTGGGCGGGGTGGGGAGGTCCTCGTGGAGGGCGCGGAGGTTGTTGATGTTCTGCGCCTCGGAGTTGATGTAGTTGGCGTACGTGCCCTGGAGGCCGGAGGCGATGTCCGTCAGCGCGTCGTGCAGCATGCGCGCGTAGATGTCGTAGTCCTGCATCAGGACGAGGAAGGTGTCCCGGGCCACACCGCCCCAGGCGCTCTCCAGCTCCTGGACGTAGGACTTGAGCTGGCCCAGCTGCTCTTCGATGCGCTGGGCGGTGTTGAGGGTGTCCGTGCGCGCCTGGGCCAGGTACTCGGGGGTGACCGCGTAGTTGACGCCCCCGACGGTGGCGAAGCCACCGCCCGTCGCGTCCGGTTTGACGCTCTTGTAGAAAACGGGTCCTGCGTCCCCTGCGGGTTGGGGCGGAGGTGTCATAGCTCACCACCAGGTTGTGTTGGCGACATGCCGTGCGTCGGCATCCCGGGGGCCTCGCCGTCGGTGGCCACTCTGCCAACGACGTCGCTGCCGGGAAACCAGTTCCGGATATTCGGCGGGTAATTACCGGTCCCAGACCGGTGGTTGGTGCACCTAAACGAACGAAACGGCTTCCGGATCGGGGTGGAGTTAGGGTACAACTCTCCCCGCTTTTCGGCCTGTTCGTCAGCGCTTCCCCTTCCGTTCCGGCCAGGGGCACACGCATCCGATGGGCGGCGAGCATACGGTACGGCGGTGAACGCCGTTCATCGACACGTGCGCGAAACACCGCGCCTGAGGGAGGGGTTGGCACATGGGTGGGACAACGGAACGGCCGTCGGGGGACGTCCCCGCCGAGCCGGAACTGCGTGATCCGAAGGTGCCCGGATCGGCCGGGGAAGCCTCGCCCGAGCCGGACCCGGAGGAGGCCTCCGCGGCGGGCTCCGGAAGCGGTTCGGCAAGCGGTTCGGCAAGCGCTTCGGCGAGCGGTTCGGCCGGCGTCCCGGCTCGCGGCTCGCTGCGGCGCGGCCAGTGGGCCGCCCGGTCGGGCGCCGCCTCGTCGAGCCCCGGGTCGAGCACCGGCCCGTCGGGCGCGGCCCCGTCGCCTTCCGGTGGGGGCACCGTCCCGCCGGGCGCCGATCCGGACGAGCCGGAGGAGGAGGCGCTCGCCGCCGACGGCCCGGCGGAGCCCCGGCGGCGCCGGAGCGTGTCCACGACCGCCGTCCTGGCCGCCGTCGCGGTGCTGCTGGTCGGCCTCGGTACGGCCGTGGCCGTCCAGGTCCACGGCCACGGCACGCCGTCCGGGAAGAAGAACCTGGCCGACACCGCCGACACCGCCGACACCGGCCCCGTCGCGCCCCGGCAGACCGTCCAGGCGTCGCTGCCCGCGGCGCGCCCGACGAGCGCGGCGCCGAAGAGCGCGACGAAGAAGCCGTCCCCGTCGCGGCAGGCCACCGCGGCCGCGCCCGCCGCCCCGCTCTCGCCGGCGCAGCAGCGCGCCGCGGGCACCGGTGACTCCGTGGTGAAGAACGCCAAGGCCCCGGCGGCGACCGCGGCGACGACCGTCCAGCAACTGGCCGTGGAGGATCCGAGCGGGCGGCACATCTGCTACCGGGTCTACACGGCGGCCCACGGCTGGAGCGCCGTCGCCTGCGACGGCAACGTGGCGGGCACGGTGGGCGGCGCGCCGGTCAGGGCTGTGAACATCGCCGTGGCCGGGACCAAGGGCACGTCCGGCGCGGCCTACGTCCACGACCCCGCGTCGACCAACGGCGAGGGGCACTTCGTCTCCGCGTGGTCGAACGCCGCGGACGGCGTCGACAACTACGTCGGCAGCACCGCGAAGAACGCCCCGTTCATGCTGGGGTTCACGATCAACGTCGACAAGGGCGACATGGCCGTCTGCCAGTCCGGCTACGTGAGCGACGACGGCTGGCTCGACCTGCAGTGCGACACGGTCAACCAGGGATTCACCTTCACCTACGCCGGCACCCACCACAACGACGCGTGGATGGAGGCGGTCGAGCTCAGGGTGTGATCCGCCCGGCCGCGCCGCGCGCCCCCGGCGTCCGTCCGTGCCGCCGGGGGGCGCCCGGTGGGACGGCCCGGACCGGGGCGGCGGTGACACCAGAACTGGGTACTGGGAGACACGCGGTCCGCCCCTCGACAATGGGCCGAGCCCCATTGCGGAACCCCAAGGACATCCTCCCGTGGACGAGCACTGCCGGATCACCGTCGTCGGCGAACGGCGCCAGGTCGACCTGGCCGTACCCGCCGACGCGCCGATCATCACCTACGTCGAGTCCCTGGTCCGGATGTGCGGCCAGCCGCAGGCCGACGTGATGCCCGCCGCGTGGTCGCTGGCCGTCGCCGCCGAGGAGCCGTTCGCCCCCGAACGCTCCCTGGTGCAGGCGGGCGTCGTGGACGGCCAGGTGCTCTACCTGCGCGACGTGACGGCGCACGAGTTCGACGAGCCCGTCGTGCACGACGTGGCCGAGCGGGTCACCGAGGTCGCCGGGGGAGTGCTGGAACGCGGCTGGACCGCCCGCACCCGCGTGGTGTCGGTCGCCGCCGCCGGGATGTGCTGGCTGCTGGCCGTGCTGGTGGTGGCGCTGCTCTGCGGGCGGATGGCCCACAGGGTCGTCGGCGACCTCACCGTGACGGCCGGACTCGTGCTGCCGGCACTGGCGTGGGTGGCGAGCGAGCGGCGGTGGCCGCTGCCGTGGCGGCTGCGTGAGGCCTTCGCGCTCGCCGCGGTGCCGCTGCTGGCCCTCGGCGCCGGGATCGCGGCGGCGGCCGAGTGGGCGCCCGGCGCGGAGGGCCCCGGCGGGGAGCTGACCCGCGGCGGGTTCGTCCTGGGAGCGCTCGCCGTGGGCGCCCTGATCGGCGCGCTGATCGCCTACGTCGCCGCGTTCGGCGTGGTGACCTGCGCGGTCCTCGCCGCCGCCGCGGTCGTCGCGGGGGCCGGCACGCTGCTGGCCCTCGTGGGCGCCGACGGCACCCAGGCCGCCGCCGTGGCGGCCGTGTGCGCGTTCGTGCTGCTCACCTTCAGCGCGCAGACCGCGAGCGGCGTCGTGGGCCACGTCTTCCGGCGGGAGGCGGACCGCCGGCCGGCCGGGTCGGAGAACGAGGGCGAGGACCGGGTGGCCCTCGCGGTCGCCGCGGCCCGCACGCTGCTGGTGGCCTGGACGTGGTTCCTCACCGCGGTCGCGGCCGCCGCGCTGGTCGCCCTGGCGGCCTCGCCGTCCCGCTACGGCGTGGGGCTGGCGGCGTGCCTGGGCGTCGCGCTGCTGCTGCGTGCCGGGGGAGGGCGGCTGGCCGCGGAGGTGGTGGCGGTGGGCGCCGCGGGCGCCGCCGGCCTGTGCATGGTGCTGGTGCTCGGCGCCGGGCGGCTGGGCTGGAACGGATGGACGGCGCCCGGTGCGGCGTGCCTGGTCGCCGCGGGCCTGCTCGTGTACGGCTTCCGCAACCTGATGCGCGGGTCGGGCCCGCTGGAGCGCGCCCGGCACGGCTGGCCGACCAGTGCCGCCTCGCTCCTGGGCGCGGGCGGAATCGCCCTGGCCGTCGCCACGTTCGGCGTCTTCGGGGCCGTCCTCGATCTCGGCCGGCATCTGTGAGCGGCCTGTTCCGCGGCCACCTGCGGCCGGGCGGCGGTTCTGCGTACGGCCCGGGTCACCGGTCAGGCGGCGGCGGGTTTGCGTACGCCCCCGGGGCTCGGGTCGGCGGCCGGGCGCTGCTCCTCCGGGCCGGGGAGCAGGCCGAGTTCGAAGGCCTTGCGGGTCAGCTCGGCCTTGTTGCCGACGCCCAGCTTGTTCCTGATCCGCTTGACGTAGGTGCTGACCGTGGCCTCGGTCAGGGCCATCCGGCGGGCGATCTGGCGGTGCGTCAGGCCGGCGGCCAGCCAGCGCAGTGTCTCGATCTCGCGGCGGGCGAGCGCGGGCGGGTCCGCCGCCCAGGGCTGCCGCAGTTCCGCGTGGAGGTGGCCGGCGAGCGCCGGGTCGACGTGGATGCCGCCGCGCGCCACCGTGTCGACGGCGCCGAGCAGTTCGTCCTCCGCGGACATGCGGCCGACGCATCCGTGGGCCCCGGCCCGCAGTGCGGCGGCGACCGGCCGGCCGTCGGTGAAGTCGGCGACGACCAGGACCCGGCCGAGTCCGCGTGCCTCCTCGACGACCGTGTCGTGGGCCTCGTCGGACCGCGCGGACAGGCCGAGCACGACGACGTCCAGTTGCGGTGCGGCGCCGGCCGGTTCGGCGGGCGTGGCCGCGGCGAGCGCACCGGCCAAGTCGCCGGGCCCGGCCACGGAGGTGGCCACGCGGATCCGGGGGCTCGCGGACAGCAGGCTCATCAGCCCGCGCCGCACAAGGGTGTGCTGTTCGACGATGGCAACGCGCAAAATCCGTGGCATCGGGCTCCTGCCGTTCTCTCTCCACTGCGCGGACCACGAAATATTTCGAAGGGTCAGCCGCGTTGTGGCGGGTCAATAATACCGGCTGCAAAGGCAGTTGTGTTTCCAGCATGTGTAGGCCGACAGGGTTTGCCGGTGGCGGCCGTCACGGGACCGCCGGTGAAATACACGTTTCTGACCGGCATTCGGTTGCGGACCGCCCGCGCTCCCCGGGTTCGCGGGGCGTGACAACGGGGCGGGGACGGCCGGCGGGTGGAGTTGCCCGCACACGTACGGGAAAAGGGCGTTCTGGCGTTCCTGACCGGCGGAACCACCAGTTCATGAGGAGTGCAGGCTGCGTATGAACGACGAGGACTGGCGGGGATTCGCCTCCGCCTTCGACCGCGCGGTGCGGCCCGACGCCCGGCCGGCCCATTCGGGTGCCCGGGTGCTCGCCATCGGCTTCGCGGTGGTCGTCGCCGTGGGCCTGGCCGCCCTGCTGAAGGGCGCGCTGGGCGGCGGCCGGGTGGCGGCGTCGCCGGGCGACGTCAAACCCCTGGCCACGCCCGCCTCCCGCGCGGCCGGCGCGCCCCAGGCCGGCAAGGACTGGACAGCGGTGGCCGGCCCCGGCTGCGCCTCCGACGCCACGAGCGGCTTCACGGCGTACGGCTACTACACCGGGACCAACAGCGACCAGACGACCGGCTGGTCCACGTCGGCCAAGGGCGGTTACAGCGGCGGCAGTTGCACCGGCAGTTACCTGTCCCTGCCGGTCTCCGGGCAGCCGGCGTCCTACGACCAGGACCGTTTCGCGCTGTGGCGGTTCGACTTCGGGGCGACGTACACCAGTGCCTCCTGCACCCTGTCCACCTACGTGCCGGAGGGCGCGCGGACCGCGGTGGGCGGCGACCCGGCGTACTACTACTACTTCCAGACGGACGACGGCTACGGCACCACCGGGGCGCCGCTCGGCGGCTACCGCGTCGACCAGGTCGGCCAGCACGGCCGCTGGGTCACCGGCAGCCCCTTCAAGGTCAGGACCGGCGTGGTGACGGTCAAGCTGGTCGACGCCGGGGCCCGCGACGGCGGCGCGGCGAAGGACGCGCACGTCGCCGCCGCGCAGGTGCGGATCACCTGCCACGCCGTATGAGCACCTCCGGAGCCGGCGGCTTCCCCGGCCGCGGCACCCGGGGGCGGCGGTGAAGACGCTGCGGGTGGGCCCGCGCGGCTGGGGCGGGCACCGTACCGTCACGGCGGCGGTGCGGGCCGCCGAGCCGGGCGCGGTCGTCTCCGTCCAGCCCGGCACGTACACCGGCAGCGTCGTCCTGGACCGCGGCGTCAGCCTGGTCGCCGAGAAGGGCCCGGGCACGGTGCGGCTGATCGGTGGCAACGGGCCCGCCCTCACCGTGCACGGCGCCGGCGGCACCGTACGCGACCTGGTGATCGAGCACCCGCAGGGCGAGCCGGCGGTGTCCGTCACCGCCGGCGACGTCGTGATCGAGGGGTGCGAGATCACCGGCGGCCCGCTGAGCGTCACCGGCACGGCGAGCCCCGTGGTGCGCGACTGCCGGGTGCACCACACCGGCGAGGTCGGACTCCACCTGGGCGGCGACAGCACCGCCCTGATCGAGCGGACCGAGATCACCGACATCGCCTCGGCCGGCGTCTTCGTCGACCACGGGGCCGCCCCCGTCCTGCGGCAGGTCACCGTCGCCGGGACCGGCGGCCACGGGCTGCGCTTCACCGGTTCCTCGCGCGCCGTCGCCGAGGACTGCGAGGTGAGCCGCACGGGCGTCGCTGCCGTGGCCGTCGACGCCACCGCGCTGCCGCGGCTGACGGACTGCCGGATCACGCGCAGCGCCGCCGCCGGAGTCCTCGTCACCGGCCGGGCCGGGGCCTCCGGCCGCGGCCCGGAGCCCGCCGACGGCGGCGCGCGGCCGGGGCGGCCCACCGGCGCGGCCGCGGCCGCCCCCGGCGAGGACGCGGGGGGCGGCGCGTCCGGTGTGGTGCTGCGCGGCTGCCGCATCTCCGACACGGCCACCGACGGTGTGCACGTGACCGGCCAGGCCGTGGCCACGCTGGTGGACTGCCGGATCGCCCAGGCGGGGGCGGCCGGCGTCGTCGCCGCCGGCGACGCGCGGCTGCGGCTGGAGGCCACGGCGATCAGCGACACCGGGGACACCGGCCTGGCGGCCGGCGGCGCCGCGCACGTCGAGGTCCGCCGCGGCGCCGTCCACCGGGCGGGGGCCAACGGCGTGTACGCGGCGGACAGCGCCCGGCTGGAGCTGCACGCGACCGTCGTCGGCGAGGCCGCCTACACGGCCGCGCACGCCGGCGGCACCAGCCGGCTCGCGCTGCACGGATGCGAACTGCGCGGCACCCCGGAGCACGGGGTGCACGGCGTCGAGGACGCGGTCGTCACCGTCGAGGACACCGTCATCGAGGACGTCGGCCTGGCCGGGCTGTGCGTCGACGGGGCCGACCTGGCGGCCCGGCGCTGCCGGATCACCAAGGCCGCCACCGGCATCGCCCTGGCCACCGCGCACCGCCCGCTCGTCGAGGACTGCCGCGTCGAGGGCTGCTCCGGTATCGGGCTCGACGTGGCCGCGGGCACGGCCGCGCTCGTCGTGGGCTCCCAGATCCGCGACACCGGCGGCGCGGGCGTCTACGTGCGGGAGCGCGCCGAACCCTGGCTCGTCGACTGCTCCGTGGCCGGCACGCGCGGCACCGGGCTGGTCGTGCGGGAGGGCGCGGCGCCCCGGGTGCGGGGGCTGTCCGTCACCGGAACCGCCAAGAACGGCGTGTACGTCGCGGACGGCGGCCGGGGCCGCTTCGAGGACTGCGACATCAGCGACGCCGGTTTCCCCGCCGTCTACGTGGGCGCGGGCGCGGCCCCGCTGCTGCGCGGCTGCCTCGTCCACGACACGGAGGAGGCCGTGGAGTGCGCCGAGGGCGCCGCCGCGCGGTTCGTCGGATGCCGGGTCAGGGACGTCCGGACGGGGGAGTTCCCCGAGGGTGCCGAGGGGCCGGAGGGGCCGGAGGGTTCGAAAGGTCCAGCGGGTGCCGGTGCGGCCGGGCCCGGGGCGCCGCTGCCGGTCCCTGCGGGCGCCGGGGCCAAGGGCGCGGAGGCCGCCGGGGTCGCACCGGACGGGGGCGACGGCGGCAGCGACGGGGACGGCGAAGGGAAGGACGGCGGGGCCGAAGAACTCGCCCTCGCGCTTGCGGAGTTGGAGGGCCTGGTCGGCCTGGACGGGGTCAAGCAGGACGTCAGCACCATGGTCAAGGTGATGCAGATGGTCCGGCAGCGCACCGAGGCCGGCCTGGCGTCCCCGCCGCTCAGCCGGCACCTGGTCTTCGCCGGGAACAGCGGCACCGGCAAGACGACCGTGGCCCGCCTCTACGGCCGGATCCTCGCCGCGGTCGGCCTGCTCTCCCGCGGGCACCTGGTCGAGGCGGACCGCGGCTCGCTGGTCGGCGAGTACGTCGGCCACACGGCGCCCAAGACCACCGCGGTGTTCCGGCAGGCCCTCGGCGGCGTGCTGTTCATCGACGAGGCGTACGCGCTCACGCCCGGCGGCCAGGGCGCGGACTTCGGCCGGGAGGCCATCGCCACGCTCGTGAAGCTCATGGAGGACCACCGCGACAACATCGTCGTCATCGTGGCCGGCTACCCGGACGAGATGGAGCGCTTCGTCGGCGTCAACCCGGGCCTGGCCTCGCGGTTCAGCCGCACCCTCATGTTCGAGGACTACCGGGACGCGGAGCTGGTGCGCATCGTCGAGTGGCAGGCGGGCCACCACGAGTACCAGCTGCCCGACCGCACGCGCGAGGCGCTGCTCGGCCACTTCGGCGCGATGGTCCGCGACGACCGGTTCGGCAACGGCCGCACCGCCCGGCAGACCTTCCAGCGGATGACGGAGAACCACGCGCGGCGGGTGGTCGACATGGCCGCGCCGACCACGGAGGACCTGGTGACGCTCCTGCCGGAGGACCTGCCGGGTGCGCCCGCCGTTTCAGGTGCTCCGGGCCCCTCCGGCGGGGCGGAGGCGGGCCAGGTGTATTGACCCGCGTCAACAACGCTGCGGGTCAATGCACCTAGCGGCGTACCGTTCAGGTGCCCGCGTCCTTGAACGCGGAGTTGAGGTCCATCGAGGCGTAGGACTGGCCGGCGTTGTTGAGCAGCGCGTTGAACTGGCCGCACGCCTCGATGACGTTGCCGATGGTGTTCAGCAGGTTCTTCATCTGCGGGATGATCGTGGCGGCGAACTCCACCGACTCCGAGTCGGCCTCGTCGGCCACCCAGTGGCCGCCGTAGTAGCCGGGTTGGCCCGAAGGGGACGTGTTCGCCACCCGCTGCCCGGTCTGCTGCCCGAAGTAGTTGTCGTCGGCGGCCGCCTTGTCGACCGCCTCCTTCAGGGTGCCGTAGCCGGTGACCATCGAGGAGGTCGCGTTGAGGCAGGTCTGCTCGGCGCTGACGAGCGCGGACAGCTGGATGCTGAAACGGCCGGCCTCCATGCCGAGGACCTTGTCGCTGTCCGCGGCCTTCGACCCGGTCGCGACGATGTCCGGCGCCGTCGTGTAGGCCATGCTGAGGTGCGGCTCATTGCCGCTCTTCTCGTGCCGGCCGTCGCCCTTGCCGGAGTCGCCGCTCGCGGTGTTGACCTTGCCGCCGTATACGTCGGTGTAGTCCTTGCCGGCCGCGCTCTGGGTGTGGTCCGACGAGTCCACCGTCGGCTGCCAGGGCTTCGCCTGGTATTTGGACTTGATCGGCTTGACGTGACCCGAGTCGGAGGACACCGGCTGCGCACCCGCTCTCTGTTCGACGTACGGGGCCGTGAACCTCCCGGCTGAGCACGGGGGTTCGCCGGCCGCACTACGGACCACCCTTATCCTCGCCGCCCGCCGGCGCGATGGCGATGTCCCCGTTCCTGGACGCCCCCGCTCACCCCGAAGTGGGCCTTCCGGTCTCCGCGCACCGCTCCGTACGGTGTGAGGGAAGCCTGGAGAAGGAGAGTGGAGCCGCGACGTGACGACACCGCCACCGGGAGACACCGGTTCCTCAGCGGCCGTTCACGAGCAGATGACCGTCGACGGCCACCAGGTGTCCGGGACGCGACAGCCGGACGGCTCCTTCTTCTCCGACGACGGCACGGTCTACGTCGACGCGAAGGGCAAGGTCGAGCACGGGCTGACGGCGCCGGACGGGACGTTTCTTCCGCATGGCGCCACGCATGTGATCGACGGTCACACGGTGTGGGGGACGGTCGGGGACGACGGGTCGTTCCTGTCGGAGGACAGGACCGTCCTGGTCACGGCGTCCGGTCATGTCGAGCACGGCAAGATCGTGGGCGACCGGTTCCTGGTGGAGCGCACGGTCGACGGCAAGGTGCTGTGGGGTG
>NZ_JBIRRA010000002.1:56810-74809 GCF_044333485.1 Streptomyces sp. NPDC020983
GGACGTTTCTGCCGAACGGCACCTCGCGTGTGGTCGACGGTCACACGGTGTGGGGGAGCGTCGGGGACGACGGGTCGTTCCTGTCGGAGGACAGGACGATCCTGGTCACGGCGTCCGGTCATGTCGAGCACGGCAAGATCGTGGGCGACCGGTTCCTGGTGGAGCGCACGGTCGACGGCAAGGTGCTGTGGGGTGGGGAGACCGACGACGGCGGGTTCATCTCCGACGACGGCACGGTCTACATCGATTCGGCGGGGAAGGTCACGCACGGGCTGAGGGCGCCGGACGGGACGTTTCTGCCGAACGGCACCTCGCGTGTGGTCGACGGTCACACGGTGTGGGGGAGCGTCGGGGACGACGGGTCGTTCCTGTCGGAGGACAGGACCGTCCTGGTCACGGCGTCCGGGCACGTCGAGCACGGCAAGCTCGTGGGCGACCGGTTCCTGGTGGAGCGCACGGTCGACGGCAAGGTGCTGTGGGGCGACGAGACCGAGAACGGCGGGTTCCTCTCCGACGACGGCACGATCTACGTCGACGCGAAGGGCAAGGTCCTGCACGGGCTGAGGGCGCCCGACGGGACGTTCCTGCCGAACGGCACCTCGCGTGTGGTCGACGGCCACACGGTGTGGGGGAGCGTCGGGGACGACGGGTCGTTCCTGTCGGAGGACGGCACGATCCTGATCACGGCGAGCGGGCACGTCGAGCACGGCAAGCTCGTGGGCGACCGGTTCCTGGTCCAGCGGACGGTCGACGGCAAGGTGCTGTGGGGCAGCGAGACCGACAGCGGCGGGTTCCTCTCCCAGGACGGCACGATCTACGTCGACGCGAAGGGCAAGGTCCAGAAGGGCATCACCGACCCGGTGAGCGGCTCGTTCATCCCCGGTGGCATCGCGTACAAGATGCCCGACGGCTCCACCGCCTACGGCGCGATGATCGGCGACACCTTCTTCGTCGCCAACGGCACCACCATGGTCCTGCACAACGGCACCGTCCTGCACGGCACCACGGACTGGACCAACGGCATCTTCACCACCGGCTCGGGCGACTCCTACTTCCTCGGCGAGGACGGCGTCACCCACGGCAGTTTCCGCGACGTCGACGGCGCGTTCGTCCTCGACGGCGGGAAGGTCGTGATGACCGCCAAGTCCTGGGCCGTGGACCTGGCGCAGATGGCCGATGCCATCACGTTCGTCACGTCGCAGTACGACCTCATCGACACGTACCGCGACACGATCTCCTCGGAGATAAGCAAGGTCGAGTCCGCGTGGAAGTCCCCGGCCGCCGCGACGTTCACGGATACCGCGGACAACGTGAAGTCGGCTCTGGACAACCTGTACTGGCTGGTCGGCGGCATCGTCGACCAGTTGCAGCAGACGCACGACAACTACCTTCAGGCCGAGCAGGCCGCGACCAAGAACCTCTCCCAGTGACCGGCCCCGCGACACGGCCGACGACTCGGACGACAAGGAGCCACCATGCCCCTTCCCGCGATCTGGAACTCGTCCACCGTCACCGTGGACCCGTGGGTCCTGCACAACGCGTCGGTGAACGCCTCGGCCGCGGTCAAGAGCATCGGCGACGTCATGGGCGCCATCACCGACCGGCTGAACGAGCTGCGGCTGTCGTGGACGGGTGAGTCCCAGGAGCGCGCGGACAAGTTCAACCAGGACTGGAGCGCCATGGTGACGGAGCTCTTCGGCACGAAGGACCACCCGGAGAACGGCCTCCTCAACCGGTTCTGCTCCGGCCTGGAAAGGGCCGCCGTCACCTACAGCCGGGGCGAACGCGCCGTCTCCAACTCCTTCGCCAAGTTTGAGGCCCTGTTGGCGGGCATGGACCCCAAATTGTTCCCCGACGACGACGGTGTCACCGACTACAGCAAGATCATCGCCAATCCCCCCGAGACCACGGACGAGCAGAACGGCAAGCCCGTCGTCACGCACATCCCCACCCCGAAGCCGTCGGGCGACCCGTACCTGGACAACGCCCCCGCGGAGACCACGGCGACCGACGACACCAACCCCGACGAGAAGACGGCCCACATCCACCACACCTCGGTGAACCAGACCTTCTGACACCTGCCCACCCACCCGCACGGCGCACCGCGAAGGCCCTCCCATGGCGTTTGAGTTCGACGTCCCCGAGTCCAAACCGTTCGACCCCGACCCCATCTACACGCTGGGGAACGCCTGGATCACCTTCGGCGACCTCCTCGACGAGCAGGCCGCGGTGATGGCGGGGGCCGAGTTCGGCGTGACCAGCGGCGCGTGGGTCGGCGACGGGGCGAACTCCATGTCGGCCGCCTTCCAGAACAACATGGGCGGGAATGCCAGCCGCGGGGGGCTGCGCGCCTCCGTCGAGCAGTGCGCGGCGGCGTGCTGGGAACTCGGCGAGCAGATCAACTACTTCGCGATGCTCCGCAACGAGCAGGCCATCGCCGCGCAGAAGCTCGCCATCATCCAGCTGCTGGCCGGGGTCCTCGGCGCCGTCCTCGGGCTGTTGACGGGAGTGTTCCTGGAGGGGATCGCCGTCGCGGTGGGGGCCGTGCTCGCCAGCGTGGCGAGCAGGCTCGGCTCCATGGTCAGCAGTCTCATCCGGCTGATCCCCGCGCTGGAGAAGGCGGTCGGCTCGGCCACCCAGGCCGCGGCCCGTATCACCGCGGGCATCGGCGAGATGTACGCCGGCGCCGTCAGCGTCGTCGGCAAGACGCTGAACTTCAGCGCCGAGGGCGGCTCGGCCGCCGCCGGCGCCGGGAACCGGACCCCCTGGGCCCTCGTCGCCAGCAGGTTCGTGGTGTACGGCGCGGACTTCATCGCCAACAACGCCGTGTCCACCGCGGCCGCCAACGCGATCGTGGGTGTCCCCACCGACTGGAAGAACTGGAAGCCGGTCCCGACCGACGCCGAGGGGTGGCTCAACTTCGTCACGACCGGCCTCATGCTGTTCCCGCTCATGGCCGGGGGGGCCAGGCTCTTCCACGGCCCGTCCGACAAGTTCACGGGCTGGTCCGCCGCGACGTTCGACAAAGCGGGCCGCGTCACCGGCGGCGTCTACGGCGCCGGCCCCGGCGCCGTCAACTCCAAGACGAACGAGATCCTGTTCCCCGAGGGTGCCGGGAAGGGGGGCGAGACCGCCGCCGGCCCGAACGGCACGGTGACGCCGATCGCCTCGGGCGCCCGGCCCGTGACCAACTCCCGTGGCGGCGGCGGCGGTTTCGTCCAGCCGCCCGTCACCATACGCAACGCCCACAGCGTGCCGGCCCACGTCGGGACCACCGACACCGGTGGCCCGGCGATCCGTGTCAGCGGCGGCCGGACCACCCCCGACTTCGCCGGCGGCACGGACATCAGCGCCCCCTCCACACACGTCACGACCCCGGACGGCATCGGGCACACCCAGGCCGGCAGCCCGGTCCCGCACGGCGACACGCCCCGCGTGACGGTCGGCGGCGGCCCGGCGGACGGCGTGCACGTGCCCGCCACCGGGCACGGCGGCGAGCACGTGACCGGTACGGACCCGGGTCTGCGTACGCCTCCGGACGGGGCGGGGCAGGCCGGGGCCCACCAGGTGACGCGCCCCGGGGGCGACCCGGTGGCGCAGGGTGGGGCTCACCAGGTGACGCGCCCCGAGGGGGACTCGGCGGGGCGGACGGGGCCGGACTCGGTGGGGCAGGCCGGGGATCACTCGGTGACGCATACCGGGGGCGACCCGGCGGGGCGGACGGGGCCGGACTCGGTGGCGCAGACGCCGCCCGATCCGGTGGCGCAGGCCGGGGCCCACCCGGTGACGCGCCCCGGGGGCGACCCGGTGACGCGGACGGGGCCCGATCCGGTGGTACGTACCGGGTCCGGCTCCGAGGGCGGGGCAGGACGCGCCGGGGCTGAGGGGGGTACGGGCCGCACCACGGGCGGTGCGGCCTCCGACTCCGGCCCGGCGGCCTCGCGTTCGACCGCACCGGGGCAGCGGGCCGCGGGGCCCGTGCCGCACGGCGAGACGGCGGGCGGGCCCCGGACCGCCGAGGAGGTCACGCTCTCGGGAGCGGCCCCGCACGGGGACGCGCGCTCGCAGGGGCCGACGTCGACCGGCGGCCAGCGGACCCACGAGCCGGCCTCGCAGGCCGGCACCCGGCGGACGGAGACGGCACCCCCGGCGGCCGAGCGGCCGGGCGGGGCCTCGGACGCCGCCGCCCACCGTACGGACCCGGCGGGCGGCCGGGTGGCGTCCCGGCCCGTCGAAGAGGCCGCGCCGCCGGCCGGGACCTCCTCCCGCGCCGGCGACCCGTCCGCGCGGCCGGCGGCGCCCGGCGGACGGGGGCCCGCCACCACCGTGTCCGAGGCCGACGCGGGGGCGCGGTCGTCCGCCGAGCGGCCGGGCGGCGCGAACACCCCCGCGCGTACGCCTGCCACCACGTCCACGGCGCGGCCGTCCCGGAACGACGCGGAGACCTCCGCCGGCGCAGGCACCGTGGCCGAGGCACCGGCCGTCCGCACCTCGCGCTCCGCCCTCACGGCGGACGCCCACGAGGGCCACGACGCCCACGCGGGCCACGAGCGCCGCGACGCCGAAGGCACCCCGAACCCGGCCCACGACGCGGCGTCCGCCCTCACCGCCATGGCCTCCGCGCCCGGCCTCCGGCTCCACGCCGGGCCGGAGGCGGGGCGGCCGGCGGAGGACCGGGGTCCCGGGCCCGCCGCGGGCCGCGAGAGCCAGGACCCGGTCACCGGCCCGAGGCCGGACCCCGTCCACGAGAACGGCCCGGGCAGCGGGAGCGGCTCGCCGCACGCGGACTCGGCCCCCCACGAACCCCCGGTGCAGCCCAGCTTCGTGCGGCGGCCCGACGGCAGGTTCGTGACGGAGGCCGACGGGCTGCTGGACCTCGGCGACGGCCGGCCGCCCGTGCACGTGCCGGCCGGATCGGAAGGGGTGTTCGACGCCTCCCGTGAGCTGCGCTTCGTCCAGTTGCCCGAGGGCGGCGGCAGCTTCGACCGGTTCCTCGACGGGGGATGGGTGGGCAGGACCAAGTCCGGTCAGCTCATCACCGTGAAGATGACCCATCCCGTCACGCGTGGGTCCGGGAAGGTGCTGGCCAGCGAGTTGATCCTCGACAAGGGCTTGAAGGGCGACCGCAAGGGGTTGAGAGCACTCGCGGGCCCGGAGAACGCCCGTCTGGTGCGCCGGCTGGTCCGGCAGGGCGTGGGCACCGCGAAGCCGGTGGCGATCCGGAACGCCGTCAGGACCGAGGACGGCCGGACCATCACGGAAACCCTCGTGCCCGACGGCCGGGGCGGCTGGCGCCAGCCGGACTCGCCGTCGGACTGGGAGTCGGTCCAGGCCGGGCTGGCCGCGGGGAACAGGGCGGTGGGGGCCGCGCGGACCCTGTTCGACATCGCGGGACGGGAGGGGCTGCTCGACCTCCCCCACAGCACGCTGCACCACATGCTGCTCAAGGGCTCGGAGGCCGACCGGATCGCGGCGACCTACGCGCTGGTGGCCCGCGCCACGGGGAAGACGCCGCGGTGGACGCAGGTGGCGGGGGCCGAGGCGTTCGGCAAGGGCATGGTGCTCAACATGGCCGCGGGAGAGGGCAAGTCACTGGTGTTCCTGGTGGACACCATGATCCGCGCGGCCGACGAGGGCGTGGACGCCGTGCACGTCATCACGACCCGGGAAAATCTGGCCAACCGGGAGGCGGCGCTCTACCGGATGGTGCTGGAGCCCCTGGGCTACAAGGTGCACCGGATGAACCACTCCGACCCGCCCCCACCCGTGGTCAAGGGCCAGCAGACCGTCTACATCGGCACCGGCGAGGACGTCGGCTTCACCTTCCTGCACACCGACGCGCTGGACGGCCGCCCGGCCGGGTCCGGGAGCCCGGGCAAGGACGGCACGGAGACACCCAGCCACATCAAGGTCCACGCGCTCATCGACGAGATCGACGAGGCGACGGTGTACTCCAACACCCAGTACATCCTCAGCGAGGGGCCCGAGAAGGTGGCCACCCGGGCTGTGATCGCCCGGGTGACGCAGTTCAAGGACCTCGCCCATGAGCTTCCCGAGGAACTGCTCATGTCCGAGCGGGGGGAGCGGAGCGCCCCCGGTGAGCTGACCGAGGCCGCCCAAAAGTGGCTGGAGCAGCAGCTGGGCCGTGCCCCGCGCCCCAAAGACCTGCACCGGCTGAACATGGCCGTGCTCGCCAAGGACGTCTACAAAGAGGGCGTCCACTACGTGCTGTACGACCGGAACGACGGCGAGGGCACGAAGCTGTACATCATCGACCAGGTCACCCACGAGGTGATGTACAACCCCAAGACCTCCACGCAGAGCCGGTGGAACGAGGGCCTGGCCCAGGCGATCGAGGCCGAGAAAGGCATCACGATCCACGGCGACAGCCTCTCCCACAAGTCGGAGACGTTCCCGCACCTGCTCGACATGTACGACCAGGTCGTCGGCGCCTCGGGCACCGCCTCGGGCAAGAGCGCGCTGTTCGGCGCCAAGGGCCTGTCCCGTGACCGGGGAGCTGTGCCCATCCACGAGCAGGACCGCTACTACCACTCGTTGCTGGAGCGCTTCCTCGACGTGCTCAGCCCCAGCACCGAAGCCAAGGTCGAGCAGGTCGCCGCGGACGCGTTCAAGGAGCACGTGGAGACCGGCCGGCCGCAGGTGGTCATCGCGCACCGCAACGACCTGGTCGCCAAGATCGCGGAACGGATCAGGGGCTTCGGCGCCAAAGACGTGGTCGAGATCGACGCGCGGTGGATGCTCGAACAGGGCAAGAACCGGGAAGAAGCCTTCGAGGCGGTGGTCAACGAGGCAGGCAAGCAGGGCAAGATCCTGGTCATCAACATGCAGGGCGCGCGCGGAGTGGACATCCCTGTGGGCCCGGCGGCCAAGAACCTCGGCGGCCTGCACGTGCGGGTCACGGCGCACTCCGGGGTCTCCCGCGACATCGACATCCAGGCCGAGAACCGTGTCGCCCGCAGCGGTGACCCGGGAAGTGTCACCTACTACGTCTCACCCGACGACGCGATCTTCCAGCTCCCGGACCACATCCCGGGTGTCAGCACGGCCGTCATCAAGTACGTCAACTCCCACCAGGAGCACATGGCCAACATCCGCGCCGCCGACCGTGACGCGGAATCCGGCGCCGCCGGCGCCCACAGCCCGCGGCCCGGCGCGAACACCCACGTCGGCGTGGACGCCGACGCTCCCGCGGGCGTCCGCTCCGATGCTTCCGCCGAGGCTCAGGCTGGCGTGCGTTCCGAGGTTCTTGCCGAGGCTGAGGCGGGCGTCCGCTCCGATGCTTCCGCCGAGGCTCAGGCTGGCGTGCATTCCGAGGTTCTTGCCGAGACTCAGGCGGGCGTCCACGCCGACGCTTCCGCCGAGGCCCAGGCCGGCGTCCACTCCGGTGCTCACGCCGACGCCGTCGCCGCCTCGGGAGCCGCGCTCCGCGAAGCCGAGGACGGTCTGCGGAACCTCATCCGCCCGCTCCAGGACTTCGCCGACCTCCGCCGCGGCATGGAGGTCCCGGCCTACGAACCGCACGGCCCGCCCGCCACCGACACGTCCGTCAGCCCCGCCACCGGCGCCGGCCGGCTCACCGGCTTCGAGCCCTCGGAGCCGCCGCCCGGAGCGACCGCGCATGTGTCCTCCCCGGTGGGAGAGGCTGTTGAGGGCGGCGTCGCATCGGCGGAGCCCGCGGTGGCGACCGCGCATGTGTCCTCCCCGGTGGGAGAGGCTGTTGAGGGCGGCGTCGCATCGGCGGAGCCCGCGGTGTCTCCCCGGCCCGGGGCCGCGGCGGAGGACGCCATCACCCCGGCGCCGCCCGCGGCGGCCGTGGAGGTGCGGCAGGACGGTACCGGCCTCGGCTGGGACCCGGACCTGGTGGCGGACGTCAACCGCGCGCTGGCGCGGGTGCCGGGATGGCACGGCGGCCAGGTGTCGGCGGAACAGGTGGCGGCCTGGCACGAGAAGCTGCCGTCGCACTGGGTGAACGAGCTGAGTCCGCGGCCTCGCGCGTTCCGGGCCGAGGGAATCGTGCACCTGGCGATGGGCCAACAGGTCCCCCGAATCCGGGGCGGCGCCGGCGAGACCGCGCAGGACCACTCCCAGGGCCTGGGAGGCAGCGCGTACGACCCGAACTACCAGGCCGCTGACCCGGCGGAGACGGCGCGGCTCGTCAATGACGTGCTCGCCCGGCTGACCGGGTCGGCACACCCGCAGGTGGACGCGTTGGCCCGGCGGCTGCTCCACCTCGATCACTCGGCCGTGCTCGGCCCGGCGGAACGCGACAGCCTGTACGAGCTGGTCACGCTGGCGCACCGGGAGGGCCGCGCGAACAGCCTGGCCGAGATCGGCGCCCTGGACCTGGTGCGGCGTGGCGCGCTGGACGAGAGGTCCGTGATACGCGACGACGCTCGCAGGGCGCTGGGCCGTGACTGGACGGGCAATGCCGACTGGCTCGTGATCGACAGCATGGACGTGCCCTGGCCGGCGGATCGTTGGACGGTCGTGGCGCACGGTGGTCCTGAGCGGCCGGTGGTCAGCGACAGCGAGGGCAGGGAACTGCCCGTCCACGACTGGGACGAGTTCGCGGAGCTGCTGCGCATGGACTCCTTGCGGCAGGACGGGCACGATCTGGCGATCATGGTGGAACGGGCCGGCGCGCGGACGCTGGTAGGCCCCGCGCGGGTCGCCGATCTGCTGAATGTGAAGACCTGGTCGACGAACGGTCCTGACTTCTGGACCCAGCAGGACATGGACATGGACTGGGAGGTCGACGAGACAGCGGTCTGGATACCCAATCCTCCGGGCAAGCGTTCCCGGGCCGTCCCAGGCGGGGTCAGGGACAGCGACGGCCGGTGGATTCCTGACAGTGCCATCGACTCGACGACGTTGGTCACTGCTGCGGGGACGGACACGTTCGGGCGCGTCATGATGAGCGCCGACCGGCTCGCGGTGGAATACGCCGGCGGCCGCGAGACCGAAGTCGCGCACTCCACGTACGCGCAGGTCAGGATTCTGCCGGACGGATCAAGGGAGATCGTCGACGAGACCAGAACAGCAATTCCGCTGTGGTTCAGGCCGGCGCACACGATGGCCTTCCATGCCAACAGCGAATCCGCCGAGGTGCCGGTGACCGACGGTCCCCCCCGCAGGGCGCCACTGGCGGAAGTCGCGGGGTACTTCGGGCGCCGCGGCAGTGTCCAGCTGCTGGCGCCGCACGAGATATCGCTGGCCGAAGGGTGCACCGTCGCCGGCTACCCGCGCGGTGCCGACAACGCGTTCAGCAGTCCGCGCGGTATCCAGCCGATGGCGAACGTGCTGCGCAGGCCGGTTGCCGGGGCCAACGTCCAGACCATGTTCCAGCCGGCGGAGGAGGGCGGTCGTCCGGCGCGGATCGTGCTGATCGTCGATGACATCAACCAGCCGGGCGACGCGGGTCTCTACCTCGCTTATCCCGAGCCGGACCCGGCGGGACTGGCGGCCCTGGTACAGCGGTTGGGCGGCCCGTTCGCGCAGCGTCCGGACGCGCGGGACCGGCTGCTGACGTGGCTCCGGGCGGCGCGGGAGATGCCGGAGTGGGGGCCGGGGTTCGGGCCGGAGAACCCGCGCTTCGCGATGGTCATGTCGGCGTTCGCCGTTCTTGACGTGCGGCGCGTGAGGCAAGGCGACTTCAGCCTGCTCACGGTGCCCAGGCTGCGGCAGATCGTGGCCGATTACAACACGGCCCAGGGCTGGCCGCAGACGTCGTGGCAGACCTCTTTGCACAGGGTGCTGGGACACATGCGCGCCGCCGAGTTGTCCAGGGTCGCACCGCAGGCCCCTGACGAGGCGTTGGCGACGGCTGTCGACATGACGTTGGACCTGGCGGTGGACGCGTCGGGGTCGGTCGTCGACTCCGAGGGCGTGCCGGTGCCCGTGGGTGCGCCGGAGTCCGCGGGCGCGCCCGTGGGTGTCGGCCGGTCGGTCGTGGCGGGTGTGGTGCCGCACGGTGGCAAGGGCTGGTGGGAGGCCCGTGCGGCGGCTGGTGAGCCGGTGTTCCGGGAGCGTTGGTGGACGTCGGTTCCCAAGGACGGTGAGGCCCCTCTCAGGAAAACGCAGCAGCGGGGTTCGGGCGACGGGCCCCCGAAGCGGCTCGATCTGGGTGCCGGGTTGGCGAGTGGGCGCGGTGCGTTCTGGGTGCGCCGGTTCGAGCACGGTGGTGTGACGTACACGGATGTGGAGGTGCGTACCAGGCTTGTCGGGTCGGACGGTTTGACGAAGGGGCAGTTGGACACTTTCTGGGAGCGGCTGTCGGAGGACATCGACGGCGCTTTCAACCGTCCGCTGGACCGTGCGCACCGGCTTCCCAACGGTGATGTCCTGCATGTGACGCCGGTGCGGGTGCTCGACGAGGACGGCGAGGCCGATTGGGTGCCGGAGGTGTACAAGCCGGTGCCGGGTGTTCCCGCTGACAAGCAGCCGGTGAAGCCGTCGCCGGCCACGTTGCCGTTCGGGATCATCCCGGGTCGTCGTATGGGCGCGCATGAGTTCGGGCACCAGATCGGCTGGCCGGACGAGCATCGGAAGGTTGGTGACTCGGAGTCCGCTCCGGATGTGCGGGGCAGTTTGATGGGCCGTTTCACCTGCAAGGTCGAGGACGGTGTTCTGGCCACTTATCGGGCGGAGCCGGCCGAGGGGCGTGTGGGTCTGGCGTCCGACGGTCTGGAGCCGGGGGGTGTGCGGGACTGGAACCTGCTCACGCTGGGGCGGACCATCTTCGACCAGGCCGACGGCACGGACATCACGACCGCCGCCGGCGGGACGGAGCTCACCCACCAGCCGTACCGGGTCCGGCCCCAGGCCGGCGGGGGGTGGATGGCTCCCGACGACGCGCACGACGCGTACGAGATCCCCGCCGAGACCGGCGACGCACTGGAGATGACGCAACTCGCCGCGGAAACGCACACAGAGCGGCAGGAACCGGCACAGGACACGTCGGCACCGGCCGAGGCGCCGCTCCACCGCGACGCCCCAGTGACGGCGGAGAGTCCCGAGTCGCGTGCGGAGCGGCTCCCGCGAGCCGAGGCGGCTCGGGGTACGACGGACGAGTCGGCGGACCGGATGGCGTCGTTCACGGCGATGCTGGAGGGTATCGAGACCGACGCCAAGCGGGCGGCGCGGGCGGAGGCCGCTCGCGGCACGACGGGCGACCCGCTGGCCGCCGCGGCCGAGTTCCACGCGATGGTGGAGGCTCCCGCGCCGCGCGAGCCGGCGGAGCAGTCCGCCGACCTCCCGCCCGAGGACGGGGTCGCCGCCGCCGTCGAGGCGTTCGGGTCGAAGACGGAGCGGGACGGTGTCCTGGGCCTGGCGCATTTCGGCGACATCCCGGAGAGCGTCGCCGAATGGGTCCGGCAGGAGGTGATCCGGATCGTGGCCGACGGCGCCGAACCGGACCCCGCCTTCCGCGAAGAGGTCCAACGGGTGGTCACCGCAGCCCTGTTGACGAACGGGCGGGCCAAGCTCTTCACCGCGTCCGGCATGCCCGTGCCGGTGCCGTACAAGGGCAGCACGTCCCCCGTCTCGATCCGGCTGTCCACCCGGTTCCGGGGCAGGACCGAGCCCGGCATGGAGGAGATGCCGGACGGTCCGCCGGCCGCGGTGCAGCGCTGGGCCGTCAGCACCGCGGAGACCGACGAGCTCATGACCCAGGGCGTGACGCGGCCGGGTACGTTCTCCACCAACCACGTCTTCCCCCAGAGCGTGACCCTGCGCGATGTGAACTTCAGCGCTCCGCAGTTCAACATCGGTTACAACGGCGTCAGCGACGAGTTGACCAGCGGGAAGCACACCCAGTCGATGTCGATCCTGCGCAGCCGGGAGCGTTCCGTCCCCTTCGGCTACGTGCCGTCGCTGGAACTGCGGCTGGGCAACGCGAAGGCGGACATGCTGCGCGGCCACCGGCCGGTCGACGGCTGGAAGCCCGCGACGACCCCGGCGCCGGCGGACCTGACCACGTGGGTCCCCCTGCACCAGGCGAACGGGTCCGCGCTGCCCGAGATCGACGCGAGCCGGCCCGAGACCGTGCCCGCGCCGCTGTCGCGATTGCGCACCGGAGTCCCGCTGTACGGCCCGCTGGACATCCCCCACCACGATGTGCTGATCACCGACGTGACGGCCTCGTTCGCCACGTACCTGAAGGACCTGTCCGAAGCGTCCGCGGACGAGCTGCTGGCCTTCCTCGACGAAGGCAACCTCCGCGCGAACATCCCCCAGGGCTGGAACGGCAGCGTGCCCTCGCCCACGCTGTACACGAAGTCCGGCTCCCTGATCGGCTACCTGAAGTTCTCGTTCGACTTCGACGACACCACTGACATCCTGGGTCCGACCACCAAGGACGCGATCGCGGAGCTGTACGTCCAGCGGTCGTTGAAGATGCAGGGCAAGCTGACGGTGACGAACTCCCTGGGCATGGGCCTGCCCCTGCCCCAGTTCGACTTCGGCGGTGAACCCCATGCCGAGACCGGGGTGGCCGGGAAGGGAGGTTCCCTCGGATTCCCGAACAAGATCGAGCACGAGACCGCGTTCAAGCGGACCGGAGGCGGCAGCGGCCGGCTCGTCCGCTCCCTGCGCGCGGCGACGCCGCTCTTCCACGTGGGGGCGCGGATGGCGGTGCGGGCGACCCTGGTGCGGCCGGAGGGCCCGGAGATCCAGCCGGCGCGGGACACGCGGCTGGCAGACGCCGACCGGCGGTACCAGGTCAACATGCTGGTCCCCTCGCTGGCCATGCTGGGTGTCGTGCCGGAGAGGCCGCGCTTCCTGCCGCTCCACCTCGCCGAGTTGCGCTCCCTCGCCGTGTCCACGACGCCCCTGGAGCTGGAGGACCTCGGCAGTCTCTTCAAGGACCTGGAAAAGCACCTGCTGGACGGGGGGTACCTGCCGTCGTCCCCCCTCCCCTCGTACCTGCTCTCCCTCGCGCACCCCAAGCGGGAGGCCATCAGAGCCGGCCGTCTCGCCAACCAGCGCAAGCTCGACGAGATCCGCGGGCAACTGTGGCTGCGCGGGGCCGTCGACGAGGCGATCGAGATCGGCGCCGACGCCGTCTTCACGGTGCCCACTCTCCTGGGGCAGCAGTCGTTCACCGCGCAGCTCGACATCACCCGCCGCCGGACGAAGGGGCCGCAGGGCGGCGTCGAACACACCACCGACCTGCCGAGGATTCCGACACTCAACTTCACCGGCTCCACGATCAGCGGCGAAGAGCAGTTCGACACGACGAAGAAGGCCAGTGCGGGCGTCTCCGGCGCCGCGACCAACCCGCTGGACTCCGACAGCACGACGCAGCCGCTGAACCGGGTCGGGGCCGGCTACTCCGCGAGCTACCAGAAGACCCGCACCACCGGCTCCAGCTCCTCCCTCGGCCACGAGCACTACATGCTCAGCCCCATCCCCGAGGGGTCGCAGGTCTTCCGCGTGCCCATCCGGGCCACGCTGAACTACACCACCGACGCCGGCACCGCTCCGCCTCCCATGACGTCCAACGGCTGGCTGCGGGCGGCGGTGCCGACCTACCGCAGCCTGCCCCAGGCACCCGCGGTCGACAGCGACCTTCCGCCGGTGATCGTGCGGGAGGCGACCGACGAGGACTGGGCGAATCTCAGCCTCCTCGACGGCAGCCTCGTGTATCGGAACGGGGTGATGAAGCTCCTCGAAGAGGCGATCCTGGACCGGCTCGAGGGCGCCAGACAGCTGAGCCAGACCGCCATCGCCGCCAGTGAGGCCCTGCGGCAGGCCGTCCCCGAGGCGCTGCGGCCCAAGGCGCGGCCCATGCCCGGCACCTATCCGACCGGCGACCTGGAGGCGCAGACGGCCCACGAAGAGGCCCCGGCGGTGGAGTGGCAGGCGTTGGCGAGGCTGGCGTTGGACGCCGCCGTGATCCCGGCGAGGTTCGCCGTGCGGTGGTCCCAGGCGGAGTCGACCTGGCAGTTCGTCCGGCAGGAGTTCACCGAGGGGGAGCAGGGCCCGCCTGTCGCGTCGAGGTCCGCGCAGGTGTACCGGACCGCGCTCGCACCGCAGCAGTTGTTCGGCAACGCGTTGCGGCCCTTCAGGGACGAGTACGTGCTCGAGGGGGGCGGCACCCACGGCAAGATCGTGGACACCGACGAAACCCTCACGCTGCGCGCCTACATCAAGGACGTGAAGGCGCTGCCCCTGCGGCCGCAGGCCGACCTCGAACGGTGGGTCCAGTCCGCCGACGCGTCGACGAGCGGCGTCACCACCACCTGGGGGCACCAGGGGAACGCCTCCCTGGCGGGCCAGTACGGGACGCCGGAGGCCTCGTTCAACCCGCAGGGCACCTACCAGAAGGGCCTGACGCAGCCGGAGAACGAGACCACCCAGGACAACACGGGCACATTCCGGGTGACCGTCGAGGACACCTCCAGCAACACCGTGCTGGTCGGCACCCTCGTCTGGGTGGCGACCCTGCAACACGGCCGGGCCAACGTGGTGTCCCAGAGCCTGCCCGTCCAGCGGAACCGGGAGAAGACCTGGGTCGTGGAGGTGCCCCTCGGCGGCGAACTCCTGATCACCGACGACGAGCTGCGCAACTACCCCGAACTGCTCGACATCCCGGGCGTGGCCGCCCCGACCCCGGGCAAGCCCCTCCTCCGGACGCCGCCGCTGTGGTTCCTGGAGGGCAAGCGGCAGGGCGGCGCTGTCACCAGCGTCCACTTCGACGAAGGCCGCAGCGCCCTGATGAACAAGGCGCGCGCCGTTCTCGAGGAGCTGGCACCCGGCGCGGTCGTCGTCGGTCACTCCACCTACGTGCGTCAGCTGCTGAGCGGCGTCAACGAGCACACCACCTCGCTGGGCACGCGGGCGCAGTCCAACGCGAACCCCGACGGCAAGGTCGTCGTCCACTTCCTGTACCGCTCCTGGCTCGGCCCGCAGCTGGGGACGCTCACCTTCGACATGGACGTCGAGCCCGATGTCGACCTGCCCGGGCTCCTCGGCCGCATGTTGGAGAAGCAGTCCGGTATGGACAACGTCTTCGGCCGCTCCAGCGGGGACGGTGCCGCGCTCGGGAAACCGGGCGTCACCAAGAAGAGCACGACCAGGGGCAGCAGCGACGAGCTGACCTTCACACCCGGTTTCACGATCAATGGCCAGCAGTACCAGCCCACCACCCGGTGGGCGGCGAGCCAGGACATCTCCCACTCGGTGTCGGCGATGAGCGAGTCGCGCGACTGGATGAGGACGATGAACAGCGTCGAGATGCGCCGCATACGGGCGGTGTTCCGCGTCTCGGGCACGATGAGGCCGTTGAGCGAGGCCATGCTGGTCAAGCTCGCGCAGCTCATGGCCGGTCCCGTGCTGTGGGTCGGCGAAGCCACCGGGATCGACCGCTTGGTCCAGCCCCTGGTCGACCAACTCCCGTCGCCGGTCCGGGAGGCCCGGGCGGAGGCGCGGGCCGAGATCGCCATGCGCTTCAACGCCAACGAGTCGTCCATCGTGGGCGAGACCCCCGAAGAGCCCGTCTTCCACGTCGAACCCACCCTGCACGACTTCAACCCGAGGATCCGGCCCGGCACCACGGCGACGGGGGACCACGCCGTGGCGATCGAGGCGACTCCGGTCCCCGCCGCGACGGTGGAACTGCTGGCGGGGCCGCAGATGCGGCTCACCCGCCCGTTCCACCTCTACGACTTCGACGGCATGGGGCTTCTCGGCCGCGCCCTGCGCGAGGTCGACACGTCACTTCAGGACGACCAGGTCCCGGCGAGCTCCCAGTCCCGCGACGGACAGCTGCTGCGGCTCGCCCAGCTCATCGCCGGGAACAAGCTGACCGTCATGACGGCCGCGCGCACGGCGCCACTCCTCGGCCGCCCCGGCAGCGACAAGATCAAGATGAGGATCAGCCTGTACTCGGCGCAGGTGGAAACCGAGAGCCGGGACGTGGGGATCAGTGACGTCCAGCTGCTCACACGCACGTTCGGCCACCAGGTGCACACCTCCAACAGCCTCGCTCTGAGCATGGGGTTCGCCCTGGTGGACGGGTCCCAGCGGCACCGCTCCACCTTCACCGTCCCCGTTGTCAACAGCACCGCCGGCAACGCCACGGCCGCCGCCTTCACCAGCCAGGTCCGCGAGCTGATGCACATCGGCACGACCAGGGAAAACGCGCAGGGCGCCGGCCTCCCCGGATACCGGCTCCGCGCCGTCGCGCTCGTCGAGGTGGAGGGTCCCAAGGGCAAACGGTGGGTCGTCGGTGACGTCCTCCTCCGCTCCACGGAGAGCCCGCCCCCGATCCCCGGGAGGCCGGCTCGTCGCCAGGCCGAACAGCTCGTGACGGACGCGCAGTTCACGAAGGCGTCGACGGACGCGAAGGCGGCCTGGTCTGCGTACACGGCGGCCCGGGACGCGGACCGGGAGCTCCGGCGGCCGCCCGCCCCTGGCGCCGACAGCGTTCGTGACCCGGAGCAGCTGGCGCAGGCCGCCACAGGTCTGTCGGAGGCGAAGGCGCGTGCGGAGGAAGCCCACGCGCTGCTCCTCGAGAAGGAGGAGTGGTCGCTGGTCGGCCCCGTGCCGGTCAAGGCAGTGGCGACCGTGGACGGCGATGAGGCGGAACGCGCCGCGATCTCGGCGGAGCTGACAGCCGACGACATGGTGGAGGACCTGACCGCCCAGGAGCTGGAGGAACGGCTCACGCCCCAGGAAGTCGAGGACGAGCTGGCAGCCCGGCCGGACACGCCGCTGCACGAACTGCTCGCCCCGGGCGGCCCGCTGGCACGCAAGGTGGTGGAACGGGACGGCACGCTGTCGCTCGATTACGCGAAGAAGCGGCTGGCGAAGTCCGGCACCCTGCCGCAGCAGGTCCAGGCGGCTGCCGCGCGGACCGCGTGGCGGTTGTGGCGCGCGGAACTGGCGGACTTCCGGGAGCGTGCGCAGGCGGCGACAGATGCCGCGCACGGCGAGGCGACCCGGATGTGGCACCGGGCGGCGGCCCTCGTCCTGCCACTCGCATCACACCCGGTGCTGGCGGACTTCCGCTACGCGGGGCATACCTTCCGGACCGGCGTGCGGGAGGTCGCCGACCACCTGCTGGCACACGGTACGGAGGACGCCTCGGCGGCGCGGCTGGCGGGAGAGGTGAGGAAGCGCCTGGGGCTGCCGGACCCGGAACGCGGTGACCCCCTCACGATGATCATTGACCTGGCCGAGCCGGTGCCCGCGCCGGTGCCGGAGGCCGGGCCCGTCCAGGCGACCAGCACGGCCCTGGAAGCCCCGGTGGGCATGCCCGCCGAGGCGGCGGTGTCCGAGGGCGCCGGGAACGCTGAGCGGTCTGCGCAGCCGGTGCCGGCCGAGGGGCTGAAGGAGGAGGCGCCCGCTGCGGAGGAGCGGCCGCTCGTGGTGGAGGAGCCGTCACCGGTGCCGGCTGCGTCCGGCGGTGCGGAGGAAGGCGCGCCGGTCGCCGACCTGGAAGAGCCGGAGCGCGGCCGCCGCCTTCACCGCGCAGGGCCGTCGCCCCGGTCGCGGGCCCTGTCGTTCGCGGTTCCGCCCCCCAGGCGGACAGCCCGCCAGGACGGCACCAGCGGACGCCCGGCTACGCCGGAGGCCACCCCCGCGCCCAGCCCGGCCCTGCCCGGCCTGAACCTCGAAGCGGTCCCGGTGGGCCACGAACCGGCTGAGCCGGCCGTGACCGAAACGGTGCCGGCCGCTGAGGCTGTGGTTGCCGAGCGGGTC
This sequence comes from Streptomyces sp. NPDC020983, assembly GCF_044333485.1. Taxonomy (NCBI): domain Bacteria; kingdom Bacillati; phylum Actinomycetota; class Actinomycetes; order Kitasatosporales; family Streptomycetaceae; genus Streptomyces; species Streptomyces sp. NPDC020983. The sequence goes on from NZ_JBIRRA010000002.1 coordinate 74,535, forward strand.
GACCCGGCGGAGGTGCCGGGGGCCGTGGTGGTGTCTGAGCCGGTGGTGGAGTCGCAGCCGGTGCCGGGTGCCGTGGGGGCGGAGTCCCGGCAGGCTGACCTGGCTGAGGTGTCGGCGGCGGATGTGGCGGCTGCTGAGCAGGTCGTGACCGAAACGGTGCCGGTCGTCGCGGAGGCGGAGTCCCGGCAGGCTGAACCGTCCGAGGTGCCGGGGCCCGTGGTGGTGTCTGAGCCGGTCGGGGAGTCGCGCCCGGTGCCGGGTGCCGTGGAGGCGGA
>NZ_JBIRRA010000002.1:74904-220453 GCF_044333485.1 Streptomyces sp. NPDC020983
GCGGATTCCCCGCAGGCTGACCCGGCCGCTGTGGTTGCCGAGCGGGTCGACCCGGCCGAGGTGCCGGTCGTCGTGGTGGCGGAGTCCCGGCAGGCTGACCCGGCTGCGGTGTCGGGGCCTGTGGTGGTGTCTGAGCCGGTGGTGGAGTCGCGCCCGGTGCCGGGTGCCGTGGGGGCGGATTCCCCGCAGGCTGACCCGGCCGCTGTGGTTGCCGAGCGGGTCGACCCGGCCGAGGTGCCGGTCGTCGTGGTGGCGGAGTCCCGGCAGGCTGAGCTGGTCGCGGAGTCGCGCACTGTGCCAGCCGCCTCGACCGCTGTCGGTACGGCTGGTCCTCTGGCCGTGACGTCTGCCGACACCGCAGCGGGGACCCATGTCGTGGACCCCAATCTCATCACGGAACCGCCGCGTGTCATCGGCCGCAGCGTACCGGTGCCGGGCACCGGGGAGTGCCTGCTGTACTCCTTCGTCGCCAGCGACCCCCTGTACATCCGGGACCGGCTTCCCGGCCTGAACGAGAGCCACCCCCAGGCGTACGCCTGGCTGGGCGATCCGCACGCGGTGCGGGCGGAGCTGGGCGGGCTCGCGGCGGCGTACTCGGAGACCCGCGTGCTGCCGGGCGCCGGCCACTCCCGAGTGGTGATCGACGCCATGCGCGGCCGGGCGGCGAGCTACCTCGGCGAGCATGCGGGCGCGCTGCCACCGCAGATCCTCCAGCAGCTGCGCGGGGCGCTGACGCCCGACTTCGGCGCTCGTGTCGCCGGGATGGCGCGGGCCGATCTGCTGGCGCACCTCGCCCACCACGGCGTGACCACGCCCACCAGCTTCGATGGCCTGGGGCTGGAGTCCGACCTCAGGACGCGGTACCAGGACGCGCGGGCCGCCGAGCTGATCGGGAGCGGCGAGCGACCCGCCGCAGAAGCGCAGGCCGAGGCGCAGGCAGAAGCGCAGGCAGAAGCCGAGGGCCTGGGCACGCGCGACCTGTTCGACCGCCTCGCCCAGCGCGGCCTGCTGCCGCCGGTGGCGGAACTGACCACGGACCAGCTGCGCACGGTGCTCAGCACCGCCTACGTGGGCAGCACGGCCCCGCTGGACCGCGGTGAGTCGGCGGCCGTGGCCGAGGCTGTCGCCAACTGGGCGGGCAGCTGGGACAGTCCGGTCGGCGAGGCGTTCCTGCCGCTGCTCGCGCACGCCTTCGGGGTGCGGGCCGACGTGGTCCGCACCGGGCACGGCGGGATCACCACCGTGGGGCCGGACGACGCCGCCCACCGTATAGAGGTCCACTACAACGGCGTGAACCACTACAACGGCAGTGACGTCGCCGGATGGCCGGTGCTGCCCGCCCAGGACGAACGGCTGCTGACCGCCGGGCCGCAGCACGTGGCGTCCGCGTCCGCGACCGGGACCGGGACCCTGACCCCGGCCGAGGCCACGGCCCCGGATCGGTCGGAGAGCGCCCCGCCCGCCATGCTCGCGCCGCTGCCCGCGCGGACCGCGGTCGCCTTCCCCGCGGGAGGGCACGAGGTGGGCCCCGAGCCGCTGGAGCGGATCAGGGAACTCGCCGGGCAGGTGGCGAAGGCCGGCATGCTGGCCAACCTCGCGAAGATCGCCCTCCCGCGGGTCAGCGTGGTCGGCCACGGCAACGGCCCGCTCCTCGCGCTCGGCGACCGGGGCGGGCAGCGCGCGTCCGAGGTCGGCGGTCTGCGGGCGAAGGCCGCGGCGGACGCGCTCTACGACGAACTCGCCCGCGCGCTCCAAAACCTCCAGGTGGACACGCCGTCCGAGGACCTGCTCGCCGCCTTCGACTTCGACTTCGACGAGCGCTCCGCCGGCAGGGAGCTCGGCCACGCAGGCGCCGCCGGTCCCGCGCGGGACCGGCGGCGGCAGGCGGTGATCGGGATCGCCGAGGCGCCCCACGCGGCCGCCGTGGCGCGGCTGGACGTCCTGCGCCGCCAGGACCCGCGGTTCGCGGCGGGCCGCTTCGACCCGGACCCCCTGGCCCGCCACGTCCTGAGCCTGCCCGCCGGCGCCACGGTCACCGCCGCCGACCGCGAAGCCCTGTACGCGCTGGTGGACCGGGCGGTCGCGCTCGGCCAGGCGCGCAGTGTCGCCAGGCTCCGCGCCGTCCGTCTGCTCGGCCACGGCCTGCTGTCGGAGTCGACCTTCACGGCCCTCGCCGGCGCCTCGCCGACCCGCAACTGGATGGGCGTCCCGCTCACCGGCATCGACACGGCGACGTACGACGAGACCGCCGGCACCGTCACCCGCCAGGTCACCCCGCCCTGGGCCACCGACCCCGCCGCCCCGCCGCCGTATGTGGTGGTGGCGGACGGTGGCGACGACCGGGGGGTCCTCGTAGCCGGTACGAGCGGGCCGCCCCACTGGGTGACGGCGGAGGACCTGGTCGAACTGCTGGCCATGGACGAACGGCTGGCGGCTCTGGGCAAGGACGTCCCGATCCTGCTCGTCGCCCCGAAGGCCGGGTCCATGGGGCTCGACCTGCCGCGTGTCCTGGCCGCCGGAGCCGGCAGGACCGTGTGGGCGCACAGCGGAGTACCGGCGCTGGACGCCCCCGGGGACGGCGGTGTGCTGTACCGGATCGCGGTGAAGGGCGACCGGGACGGCGGAATCCCGCTGGGCCAGTGGATTCCCAGCCGTCCGGGCGACCTCGGGACCCCGGACGCGGACGCCGGGGACGCGGTCGTGGAGACCATCGCGGGCGTGCGGGTGCCCGACCGCGACATCGTGAGCGTCGCCATGGCGCCGAACGGTGTCCAAAAGGGCCGCGCCCTGTTCTCGGATGCGGATCTGGCCAGGAGGGAACGCTACTTCGACGTCTCCACCCAGCTGGCGGACTGGTACGCCGCCGATCCTGTCCAGGCGGACTACGACGGTCCCCACCCGATGCCGGTTCGGGGCGGCGTGGCGTACTTCGTCTACGTGCACGGCCGTCCGGGTGCCACCCTGGTCAACGTCCGTGGCAACCCGAGGGCACAGGAAGTGACAGGCCGTCAGTTCGGCCGTTTCCTGCGGCGGCGGCCCAGCCTGCGCAAGCTCGACCCGGCCGTCCCCATTGTGCTGCTGGAATGTTGGGGGGCGGCGGCGCCGGGCCTGCCGAGATGGGTCAACGCGCCTGACGCCCGTCCGCCGTTCGTGGCGGACCCGCTGTCGACGCTGTCAGCCGCTGAGGAGGCCGCCGACGAGAACTGGCGAACCGTGTTCGCGGCGCCCACTGTCCATCTCGGCTTCACGCGGTCGGACGGGACGCACGGGCACGGCATGGTCAGCGACCTGCTCGGTAAGACCGCTGGCTGGCGTGAGGTCCGGCACCGGCCCTCGGACGCCGAACTGGCGGACCTCGCCCGGGTCGCGGGCCTGCACGACGGCCCCGGTCAGGTGCCCCAGCAGACCATCGACACCACACTGCGCCTGGTGCGGGCGCTCCGCGCGCTGTTCGGCCCCTCCGTCGAGGACAACCGGCACGACCCCGCCGATCCCTACCGCGAACTGCTGCGCGGCATGGGGACGCTGGAGACCATGCGGGGCCGTCACCCGGGGCTCGCGCACCACGGTGAGCTCACCCTCGACCTGGTGGACCGGGTCGTCCGGGGGCACCAGGGGATCACGCACACGCCCGGCGTCCGCCCCGCCCCGCTCGGGCAGGACGCGATACGCGCCACACTGCTCGCGGCGGCGGCCCTGCCGGGCGGCTCCCGCCTGCCCGCGCTGGACGGCTTCGCCCCGATGCCCTCCGTGGACCGGGCACGAGAGCTCATCGAGCGGGGAGACCCGGACAGGACCGTCCGCGAGGTGCTGGGCCTGGCCGTGAACGCGCCGGTCACGAGGGCGAACCGGTCACACGTGCTGTGGGCCGCCGTCAAGGCGGTGGAGAGCGTCGAGAACGTTCAGAACGCGCCCGCGCTGGCGATGAAGGTGCTGCATCTGCCCCCCGGCGCCAATCCGGACACCGACCGGGTGCGCGCCGGTCTGTTCCGGACGGCGATGACGGCGGCGGCGGTGGGCCGGGACACCTACAGTCCGGCCGCGCTCGCCGCACATGATCTGGAAGTCCACGGAGCGCTGGGGCCGAAGACCTTGCTGTCGTCGGCCACGGGCGCCGTGACCGGACGCAACTGGACCGGGCGCCCCGTCGAGGGCACCCTCGTCACCGACACCTTCCGGCTGGCGGCCCCGGGCTCGGCCGTGGGCTCCCGCGCGTGGCCGACCCCCTGGAAGGCACAGGGCGGGCGGGCGGCCGCGCGGGACCAGGCGTACCTGCTGGTGGCCGACGGCCTCGACGGTCACATCGACATGCCCTGGCCGAGCTGGGCCGGCGGACCCGCCACGCGCCGGGTGCCGCCCGACGAGATCGCCGAACTCCTCACCCGGGACGAGCACCTGTACAGAATGGCCTCGGGGAAGTCGTATCTGCTGCCCGTGGGCCTCAGCGGCAGTCTCGACGCCCTGGCCGACCAGCTCGTCTCCCGCGCCACCCTCGGCAGGGCCGTACTGGCGGCGGACCAGCCGCTGCGACTGGTCCACCTCCCGGACGTCAACGAGACCGTGCTCGTCATGAGCCTTGCCGGGCACGGGGGTCAGCAGAGCGGCTGGGTCCAGACGCTCCCGGAGCCCATCCGCTGGAGCCCGCGCACCACGCCGGCCTCCGCGTCTGCCGCGGCGCCCGTCACCTCCTCGGCGTTCACCTCGGCCCCCCAGCCGACCGCCCAGGCCGCCGCGCCCGAGGACGCGCAGGCGCTCCCGGACGAGCGGCGGCCCCGGACCGAGGCCGTACGGCCAGGCACGACGGAGCCGGGCGAGCCCCTGACCGTGCCCGCGCCGCCCCTGATCACGGTCACCCCGCCCTCCGCCGAGGGCGACGTGCCCGCGGCGGTACAGCAGGACCCGGCCGGCGGCATCCCCTGGTTCGCGCGGCACGGCATGCTCGGCGCGGGCGAGGTCCTGGACGCTCCGCGGTGGACCGCGGACCAGGCCGCCACCGCCGCGGCCGAGGTGGTGGACCGGCTCGCGTTCGACGCGGACGTCTCCGCGGCCGTGCGGGGCGCGGTGCGCGGCGGCGTACGCGAACTGCTGCTGGAGCGCGGGGCCGGGGCGTGGCAGGAGATCCTGCTCCACGGACGGCTGCTGACGGCGGACGGCCGACTCGTATGGCTGCGCCCGGTGCTGGACGGCGGTTCGGCCGTCGCCCTGCCGCAGGGCCAGGACGATCCGGTGCGCCGCTACCACGTGTCGTTCAACTCCACATCCGCCGACCACCTCACGTCCCGCGCGGTGAACCACACCGCCGACTTCCTCCTCTCCACGGCCATCAACGTGGCGTCCGCCGCGGCGTCGGCGGCTGTCATCGGCGTGCCGCAGGTCGCGGTGTCGTCCGGCGGCGTGAAGCAGACCGGCGGCCACCACACCGTGATCGGCGGGCGGAAGCTGCTCGTCAAGGACACCAACAGCTTCACCTCGGGACTGCGGATACGGGTCTTCGTGGACGGCGAGGAGCAGCGCCCCGCCGACGCGTCACGGCCCCCCGTGGCGGACAGGGGGCTGACCGTGCGGTTCCCCAGCCAGCTGTCCAGGTCCACCGAGCCCGATCCGGCGCTGGCCGACCCGGCCCCGCGCAACGTGCGGTCCCTGCCCCACCAGCGCTTCCGGCGGGCCGGGGAGGTGCTCCACGCGGTCGACGTCACCCCGATGCTGGCCGGCGACCAGCGCTACCTGCGGCGCACCCTCGGCCTCCGGGCCGAGAAGGCACTGCGGGTCGTCGAGGGGTCGCAGCCGGGCCTCAACGAGGAGTCCGTGCTCAACCGCGCGCGCTGGTGGCTCTCCAGCGGCGACGTGAGCTCCAAGATCCGGGTCCGACGCGGCCTGAAGGGCCTCAAGCCGTTCCGCGGCCACCTGCGCGGGCGGATGGTGGTGGAGAGCGCCCAGTTCCTCCGGGTCATGTCCGACGCGGAGGTCCGTGAGGACCGGGGGGCCGGGTACACGGCGGTCTCTGGCGAGGGCGGCGAGAGCGGGCTCTCCCTCGTCGGCGGCTTCAACATGACCGGCCTGGTCGACCCGGCGCTGGAATCGGCGCACCGGGTGAAGGGCCTGGCGCCGCTGGTCGGCGCGACCGCGTCCTTCGGGCGGGACTGGAGCGGGCGGCTCGACTCGCAGGGGCTCGTCCACGCGGTCGTCAACACCACGGAGGTCCAGGCGCGGTACCGCGTCCGGCTGAGGATCACCCGGGACTGGGTCCTGGGGAGCCACGGCCGGATGGACACCCTGGACTCGGTGGTCGAGGCGGAGCTCGCGGTGCCGTGGCTCGACGGCGCGGGCGCCGCGGACTTCGAGCGCCGGGTGCTCGGCGGCGTCCGCACGCCGTACGTGAGCCGGGCGGTGGCCGGGGCGGACGCCGCGGCCGTCACCGGCGGCGGGACCGAGGAGCGGTGGCCGGCGCCGGTCGAGGCGCAGCCGCACGTGCGGGCGCTGCTGGCCGCCGCGAAGGTCCCCCCGGCGCGCGTGCACCGCCGCCCGGCGAGCCTGGACGCGCTGCGCACTCCGCACCCGAAGGAGCCGCTGTGGCTGGCCGCCCGCAAGGGCCTCGGCTTCCAGACGAGCGTGGCGCTGCCGGGCGCCGAGCTGGTCGAGGACCACTTCCGGGCCCGCCTGGAGGAGTTGTCGGCCCCGTCGCACGGCCCGCTGACCCGCCTGTTCACGGGGCTGACCGGGCGGCGCGCCCCCGTCCGCGGCCGCTTCGCCACGGACACCGAGCTCGCGACGTACGTCGGAAGGCCCGCCCTGGAGGGCAGGTTCGGCACGGCGATGGGCGGCTTCAAGGAAGAGGTTTCGCACCAGGGCCGCCGCTACGAGATAGGCGTGCGAGCCCACCTCACGGACCACCTGGACCACCGGTTCCACCAGGCGAAGATCAACGTCCGTGCCGCGAAGGGCGAGGGCGTGGCCGCCGGGCGCGGCAGCAAGTGGGAGGTCAAGGGCGGCGCGGGCGGCGGAGTGCGGGTGGCCATCGGCTCGATCGTGCGGCTCCAGGCCGGTGCCCTCCGGCTCCTCGCCCGGTACGGACGCGGCCGCAAGGACACCCTTGAGAGCGTCGCGAAGGGCTACCGCCGCACCGAGACAGCCGGCGACACGCACGAGCATGTGTACAACGTCGTCTACGAGCTGACCCTGCGGCCGCTGAGCGGCGAGGGCCGCGCCGAGACCTGGTTCGTCTCCCGCGACAACAGCCTCGTCGCGCAGGTCTCCGTACCGGACGAGTACGTGCCGGAGGTCCCGCCGACCATGGCGGAGGTCGTCGCGGCCGGACGGACCACCGTCCTCGCCGAGCCGCCCGCCGGGCCGACCCTCGACCTGGCGAACGCCACCACGGGCCTCTACCCGTTCTTCCAGACCATGCCGGAGCTCGCGAGGGCCGCGGCCCGCGGCTACGCGCGGGTCCACGGCCTCGACACGGTCTCCGCCGACGACTTCGAGAGGATGCCCCGGGAGATCGTCAACGCCACGGGACCCAACGAACTCACCCTCTGGGCCGACCACTTGACGGACGGCCTGGGCCGTGAGGTCGAGCTGCCCGAGCACGACGGGTGGAAGACCACCATGGTGCTCCACCTCGGCGCCTACGACCCGCGGCGCCTGCCGGGCGAGGCGACCGAGGCGGAGATCGAGCAGCTGGCCCAGTTCGCCCGCCGGCGCGCCCGCGAGCGGCACACCGGGGTCGGGTTCGGCCTGCGCGCCGACGTCGGCCCGCAGGCCCGGTTCGGCTCCGACCAGGGCGGCGACGTGGAGGCCACGGACAGCCACGCCGACACCGGCGAGCCCACCCGCGCACCGGGCGGCCGGTTCGCGTTCCTCTTCCACGGCCAGTACGAGACCGAGTGGGAGTCCTCCCACGGGTCGTCAGACGGCTTCGGCGAGAACAGCCGTGCCACCTACAACGGCGGGAAGGCGCGGCTCGGGGCCCACCCGGTCTTCACCGTCGTCATGGTCCGCCACAAGGGCAAGAGGGTGGAGACCGACACCTCGTACGTGCGCGTGGAGGACGGCATGAGCCTCCTCGTCTCCGAGCGGCTGGCGGAGGACGTGCTCCCGGCCCAGGAGGAGCCGGCGGAGCGGGCGGAGCAGGGGCAGGAGCAGGAGCAGGCGAGCCCGGCGCCGCTGCGGGTCTACGCCGGCGGGCAGATCCCCACCAGCGCCATGTTCATCGAACGGCTCGACGCGGACGTACTCGGCGCCATCCGGCAGCGGCTGCTCGACCAGGGCCAGCTGCCGCGGCGCGCCACCGCCGACGGCACGGTGGTGGACGCGCTCGACCCCCTGTCACGCGCGCTGCGCGCGATCTTCCGGTCCAGCGCGCTGATGCTGAGCGGGCCCGCCCTGCTCGACCTCGGCCTCTGGTTCGCGATCAGGGTCGAGGGCATCGGCGGCGCCGGCTGGGACCAGATCGTCAACGTCAGGTTCGCCAGGGTCGACGCGGCCGACGCCCACCGGGCCCGCCCCGAGGTCGACCTGACCCTGCGGGGCGAGTCGGCCGGCGACCGCAAGGAGGGGGCGAAGTCCCGCCGGGTGCTCGACTTCGGCGTCATCGCGTCCGGCCACGGCGGCGTCCACGTCACCGACGGCAGCAGCCACGGCAACGGCGGCTTCGACGTCGCCGCCGGCTGGTCCGACGTCCGCGGCCGGGGGGTGGACGGCGCGCGGAAGGACGTCTTCATCTACCGCGCCAACACCAAGGGCGGCAGCGAGGAGTTCCAGCACGACGTCGCCCTCCAGATCGAGCTGGGCACCGCCCCGGCACTGCCCGCGTCCGCCTCTCTCGTCACCGCGCCGGGGCGGCTCCTCGACGTCGGTGCCGGCGCGGTCGCCAGGATCTTCGACCGGCGCGACGACTACGACATGTTCCTGGCGACCCTGCGGCCCTGGGTGCGGTACGACGACGGCGCCGACCGGCTGGTCCCCGGCCGTATGCGGGTGCTCGTCCCGAGCTACCTCACCGTGCCCATGGTGGAGGGGACGACCGCCAAGCCCGGCCCGGCCTTCGTACGCGCCTACGGGCAGTCGCCGCGGTGGCGCGCCGCCGTACCGGCGCCCGCCGCCCTCAGCGAGGAGCTGCGCGAAGCCTTCCACCCCTGGGGCGTGGCGGCGGCCGCCGCGGTGCAGCGGTGGGTCAAGGTCGCCGCTCTCGACGCCGTCCGCGAAGCCCGCCTCGGCCTGGCCGCGCCGTGGGAGGTGCCGGGCATCGACATCACCACCAAGGCCGGGCGGGACTACCTGCACGACACCAGCCACACGAAGCTCCGGCCGAGCATCCTCGAACTCCTCGGCCACCGCCATGTGGTGAAGGTCGGCCCCCGCAAGGTCATGGTGGGCTTCGAGCTCTCCAGGGCCGCCGAGTTCGCCCCGTCCACGGAGGAGGTCCGCCACAAGGCGCGGCACTACGGGCAGCAGGACGCGGAGCGGAAGGCGGAGTCCGAGCACGACCGGGGCTGGTACGCCGGCGCCGGCCCGGAGGGCGGCGGCGGGACCGGCCTGGATACGTTCCTGGGCCGCGTGACGCCGTACGAGCGCGGCTCCTTCCGCGGCGCCAAGGACGCCGCGGGCCAGGCCCAGACCGACGAGAGCAACCGCGAGAGCACCCGGGACTACCGGTACTACCGCTTCTACGTGAAGCTCGTCATGACGCCGCTCCACCGGCCCGGCCGCCAGCTCACCGTCGACGTACCGGACGGCCTCGTCGGAATGCTGCCGCGCGACGACGCCGACCGCCTGGTCGGCGAACTGCTCGCCCTGTACCCCCAGCCGCAGGCCCAACCGGGGCGCGAGCGGCTCCAGCCCCGTACGGAACCGTCGCCCCGGGCGCAGGCCGTGCCGCCGGCACATGGGGAGCGGGCCGAGGCCGAACAGATAAGGCCCGACAAGGGCAAGGCCCCGGCCGCTCCTGTCGAGGGCGCGACCGCTCCTGTCGAGACCCAGGCCGTTCCTGTCGAGGACGCGGGCGCGCTGGACGTGGACTTCGTCCAAGCCGCGGAGGCCGCCGCGGACGCCCGCGGGGAGTACCTGCGGGCCGTGCGGGCGGAGACGGATCTGGGGGAACACGCCGGTGCCAGGGCCGACGCGGATTCGCTGGCGGCGGCAGCCGCGCGCAGGGATGCAGCGGCGGGCTCGTACGTCACGGCGGACACGCGACTGCGGCGGCTGGAGGCGCGGCGCGCGGATCGTCCGGCGCCGGTCGGGGCGGTGTCGGGCGTGGTCGGCAGTCCTGCCGAGCGTGCCGCCATCGCGGCGGAGCTGACGGCCGAGGACCTGGCGGACGGGTTGTCGCTGGAGGGGGCGCGGGCGGCGCTGGAGGCGTCGGACGAGCCGGCGCCTGAGGTCCGGGCGGCTGCCGCGCGGGCCGCCTGGCGGCTGTGGCGCCAGGCATCGGCGGACTTCCGGAGTGATGCGGCCGCCATGCCGGGCGGTGCTTCACCGGAGGCGGTGTCGGACGCCTGGGGCACGGCGGTGGGGCTGTTGCTGCCGCTCGAACTGCACCCGCAGCTGGCGGACTTCCGTTATGCGGGACGGGAGTTCCGGGAAGCGGTGCGCGAGGTCGCCGATCGTCTGCTCGCGCGGAGTGCGGCGTTTGGTCCCGGGCAGGATGTCCAGGACGGCGGGGTACGTGCGGCGGCCGACCGTCTGCTCGCGCGGGGCAGGGTGGACAGCGCGACGCGGGAGTTCGCGGCGCGGGTGGGGCAGCGCCTGGGGCTGCGGCTGCGGCTCCGGCTGCCCGGCGGTGCCCCGGATGACGCCGCTGCCCCGGCAGTGGCGCCCGAAGAGACCGATGCGGAACTGGTCCGCACCTTCGGGCCGGACGTGGTGTACGAATCCGACTACAACGCACGCGTCGAGGCTCTGCGCGTCCTCGAACGCGTCGTGGCCGGGGGTGAGGGCCGGGCCGGAACAGTCGACCTGAACGCGTTCACCCGCTGGGTGACGGGGGTCGGCTCGCGTGCGGCACTGGACGGGAGCCAGCAGACGGCCGTCCTGTACGCAGTGGAGAGGGCCGAAGCCGTCGGCAGGGCCCGCACCATCCATGAGATCCGCGCGTCGTGGCTGGCCCACGCGGGCGGCGCCCTCGATCAGACCACCGAGATCCGCGACACGCAGGGCACCTTCCTCGGGCGCAACTTCAGCGGGAGGACCAACTGGACGCTGGCCACAAGCCCGGTCGCCATCGAGTCGCAGGGCGACGAAGAACCCTTGTGGGGACTCCAGGCCTTCTACTCGGTGCGCACCGGCGTGTCCGACGACCTGCACAGACCCGTGGTGCTCGGCATGGAGGTGGAGCCCGAGGTCCTCGCGGCCCTGCTCGCCCTCGACCCGCTCCGGCCGCCCGGTGCGGAGGTGTCCCTGCTGTCCTCGGGCCTGGGCTCCGATCGCGGCGAGCCTGCGCGGGTCACCGCCGACACGCTGGGCGTGCGCGCCTGGTCCACCTACGGGGACGTGATGTTCCGCGCACTCCCCGACGGTTCGGGCGCCCGTGCCGTCGTGCTCCGCACGTCGGCGGGCGGCCCGCGGGCGCGGTGGATTCCCAGCGACCCGGGGCTGGCGAGGAACACCCCCGACATCTACCTGCGGGGCAGGGGAGCGCAGGGCGAGGTGCAGTTCCCGGAAAGCGACGTCATCTCCTACACGCTGCCGACCGCGGACGGCATGGGGTTGATCGGGCGGGCGTACTTCGACTCCAGGGACATGGCGGCCCGGGCCGCGGCCCTGTGGCAGGTGTCCGAGGCGACCCAGTACGTCGATGCCGATGAGCACATCCCCGGCATGCCGCGCCGGATGGGCCGGCCGCTGCCGCTGCCGTTCCCGTTGGAGCGGGCGTACGTGGAGTTCGGCCACGGCATCGACGGGTACGGCTCACTGCCGCGCCGCAGCATCGGCCGGTCCCAAATCGTCCGCCCAGACGTCATCGAACGGTTGGGCCAGCGCAGCCGGAGCCTTCAACGACTGCCCGCGGACTGGCCGGAATACCTGCTGTACTGCGACATCGGCCAGCTGCCCCGGGGCGCGGACCGGCTGGTGCACGTCCCGATCCCACAGAGCCGGGCCAACAACGACAACCGCCTGGTCGTCACCAGCGACGCCCAGACCGGGCCGAGAGCCCCGCATCGGAACCAGCCGCAGCTCCTCATCAAGTTCGACAACCCCGACGCGCCCCGGTACCGCTGGCTGGTGTTCGCGCCCGAACCGGGCGCCGAGCGGCTCACCGCCCTCGCGGACCGCGCCGGCCTGCCCGCCGAGGTGGCCCATCGCCCGATGTGGGCGCTGCGGTGGATACGGGCCCTGCGCCAAGCCTTCGACTACACCGTCGACACCACTCCCGAATATGACCAGTGGCTGGGCGAGATCCTGGAGGGATTCGGCGCGCTGGAAAGCCGGCGGCTCGCCCTCGACCCGTCTCCGGGGCCGCTGTCCTGGCGCGTCCTCGAACCGATGCTCAACGCCTACGTGTCCCAGTACGGTCACGAGATACCGGCCGACCAGCGGCCGTTGGAGGCGATGCTCCGGCACGCCAGGGCCGGCGGCGCCATCCAGGTCTTCACCGAGCCGCCGGCCGGCAGTCGGAACCGAGCCGCCGTCCCGGTCGATCCCCCGGTCATCCCGGCCGACTACGGACAAGGGGAGGGGGACTTCCACCACAGCGGCCTCGACCCCGCAGAGTCGCTCGGCGAGTCCGGGCACATCCTGTGGGAGGAGGACAGTGGGAGCGAAACGGAGGACCAGGAGCACGCCGGCGCCCAGGAGTTCGCGGGCGGCCAGTTCCTCCGCGAGCCGGAGCCGGAGCCGGAGCGCGGGCGCAGCCGCCACCGCGCGGAAGCACCGTCCCGGCCGCAGGCCCGGCCCTCCGCCGGCCCGGACGCCGGGCGGACGGCCGCCGCTGCCCCACCCCGGGCGGCAGCAGAGCCCGCGCCCACCCGCCCGGCCCTCGCGGGCCTGAACCTCGACGCTGTCCCGGCGGGCCGCGCACCGGCCGAGCGGGCGCCGGCCGCGGTCCAGGCGGCGCCCGGGCGGCCCGGGGCGGCGGACTCCGCACAAGCGGACCTGGATGCCGCGGCCGTTGCGGAAGCGCGGCCCGAACCGGCGTTCCCGCATGACGAAGCGGCCGAGAGCGCCGCAGCGGCGGAGCAGTTGCGCGGGGCGGCAGAATCGATACCGTCCGAAGGGGTCGACGGCAGCGTCGAGTCGGCCGATTCGGCCGAGGCCGCCGGGTCGGCCGCGCGGATCGCGTCGGGCAAGCCGGCGCCGCCCCGACGGGCCGCCGCCCAGGCGGAGGTGGCGGAAAGCGTCGAGACGGCCGCGCGGCCATCCCAGCAGGTCGCGCCCGCCGGGGCGGCGCGGGCTGAAGGGGGCGACCGGAGCGGCGAGTCGGCCGATTCGGCCGAGGCCGCCGGGTCGGCCGCGCAACCGGCACGGCAGACGGCTGCGGTCGAGCCCGTGCCCGTCGCGCAGGCCGCGGTGTCGTCGCCGACACGGAGGCTGTCGATCACACCGCTCCGCACCCCCTTCCGCTTCGCGCTCGACGGGGAGCAGGGCGAACTGTCCGCCGCCGAGCTGGAGTCGGTGCAGACGGCGCTCGCGCAGGCCGACCCGGCCGCGGGGGAGGCGTACGCCGCCGGGCTCGGGGCGCGCGTGGCCGCGGCGATCGCGGCACGCTGGGCGGCGGAGGGGCTGGAACCGTCCCAGGTCGGGCTGGAGCTCACCATGGAGGACCCCAGCCGGTTCGCGCTGGCGATGGTGCTCTCCCGCACGGTGGCCGACACGCTGCGCCACCGGGTCCACGTCACCGTGGGCCGGATGGCGCCGATCGAGATGTGCCCGTCGGAAGGGGGCATCGCATGACCGACGCGCGCCCCCGGGCGGCGGCAGGAGAAAGGCCGGTGGAGATGAGTACGACCGAGGGCGCACCGCCTCAGGCGAACGGGCCGGGGGGTGGTCCGGCCGGCGGCGGGCGGCGTCCGGGCCCGGCCGGGCGGTCCGGGCCGCCCGCGTACGGGGACGGCGACGCCGCCGGGGACCCGGAGCTGCCCGCCGTGCCGGACCACGTCCGGGAGGCCGCCCGGCTGGCCCCCGGCACATGGCTCCCCATGGTGGACCCGGCCTGGTCGGAGGAGGGGGAGGAGGACCCGCCGGACTGGGCGCGGCTCGGCTCGTGGCGGTCGGACGAGGCGGGCGAGGTCGCCGAGTGGCGGGCCAACCCGGAGTACCTGCCCTCGCCCGCCTCGCTGGGCTGGCCGGAGCCCGCGGACCCGGTGGACGCCGCGGTCCAGCGGGCGGTGACCGGCTGGGGCCCGTCCGAGGACGTGCCCTGGGCGCTCGCCCGCACCCAGGTGGCCGTCTTCCGCGCGCCCGGCGGCGGCCTGGCGACCGCGGTGGCGCCCGACCACCTGACGCCCGTCGTCCCCGTCTTCACCGCGCCCCGCCACCTGGAGCAGGCCGGCCGCCTGTCCTTCGAGACGCTGGAACTCGGCGAGCTCCTGGACCGGTTGCCCGAGGGCCACGTGGTGTACCTGAACCCCACCGGCACGGTGAGCATGACCGTCGAGACCGCCGAACTGCGCGCGGCGCTGGCCGAGGCGGCCGCGGAGGACGCGGAGACCGCCGCCGTACCGTGAACCCGGCGCGGGACCCCGTAGCGGCACACAGCGCCACCCGACCGAGGAGAGACCCTTGTCCGAGAACCTTGCCGACCACTTCGCCGCCCTGGCCCGCACCGCCGACCGGATACGGGACGGCGTCACGGACGCGCAGTCCGCGCTGGGCGCGCTGGAGGCCACCGGCCACGGCGGCGGCGGCCTGGTGCGGGCGACGGTGTCCGGGCAGGGGCGCCTCGTCGCGCTGGACATCGACCCCTCGGTGATCGACCCGCAGGACCCGCGCACCCTGTCCGAGATGGTCATGGCGGCGGTGGACGCCGCCAACGAGGCCATGGCGGCGCAGCGCGCCGAGCGGCTGGACGCGCTGACCGGCGGCCTCGCCGACATCGTCGACCAGCTGCACGCCGCCCCGGCGCCCCGCGGCCGCGTCGAGCCGATGTTCCCCTCCCGCCGGCCCGGCAGCCGCCTGCCGCAACTGCCCTTCCCGCCGGGCATGCAGGGGGTGCCGGACGGGAACGCGGGGCCGGGCGGCGGAAGGAGCGGGAAGGGCCGCGACAACCAGCGCTGAA
Source organism: Streptomyces sp. NPDC020983 (assembly GCF_044333485.1). Lineage (NCBI taxonomy): Bacteria > Bacillati > Actinomycetota > Actinomycetes > Kitasatosporales > Streptomycetaceae > Streptomyces > Streptomyces sp. NPDC020983. Next base: position 90,116 of record NZ_JBIRRA010000002.1, read on the forward strand.
CCGGTGTCCCCGATCGGGAACACCCCGGGCGCCGGAACAGGGGGCTACCCGGCGAAGGCCGCCCCCTTCTACCGTTGGACCGCTCCATGGTCGGCGGGAGTCGCACCCCCGCGCTCCCACGGCCGCCGCGACGGACGAGAATCGCTGATGTCCCGGATCATCTTCCACCGCCCCGCCCGGGTCCTGCCGCCGCAACTGCCCACGGAGCCCGTGGTCCTCGCGGCGCCGCCGCAGCCAGTCGGCCGGGACGCCAACAACTGGCTCATGCTGCTCATGCCGCTGATGACCAGCTTCAGCATGGCCGGCTACCTGATGGCCGGCGGCCGCAAGCTGCTCATCCTGCTCGGCATCTGCTTCGTGGTCGTCTCCATCGGCACCACGGTCGCCATCCGCCTCCAACTGCGCCGCAGCGCCCGCCGCGACAAGCTGCGGGCCCGCGACCGCTACCTCGCCCACCTGGTGGAGGTGCGCCGCGCCGCCCGCGAGGTCGCCGAGAGCCAGCGGGTGGTGGCCGCATGGGCGTACCCGTCGCCGTACCGGCTCTGGGCCATCGCGACCCGCCGCCGCCGGGTGTGGGAGCGCCGGGTCACCGACGCGGACTTCCTCAGCGTGTGCGTCGGTGTCGGCACCGCGCCACTGGCCACCCCGATCCGGATGGCCACCCGCAACGACCCCACGGTGGAGTACGACCCGCGGGCCAAGTCCGCCGCGGACCGGGTGATCGCGACGATGTCGACCGTCGGCAGCCAGCCCGCCACCGTGGACATGTCCCGGGGCGGGGTGGTCAGCGTGCTCGGCCCGACCGAGGTGGCCGGCGGTGTCGCGCGGGCCGTGGTCTGCCAGATCGCGGTGCTGCACGCGCCCGACGACGTGGGCCTGGTGGTCGTCGGCGACGCGGACACGTGGGGGTGGACCAAGTGGCTGCCGCACACGCACGAGCCGGAGGCCACCGGCCAGGCGGGCGTCGTCCCGCTGGTCGCCGAGGAGTTCGACTCGGTCGCCGACCATCTGCGGGACGTGCTGGACCGGTTCGCCGAGCAGCCCCCGATGCGGCGCGGCTACATGGACCGCGACGCGCAGGACACCCGGCGCCGGCTCGTCGTCGTCCTGGACGGCTACGACCCCCGCGCCGGCTGGGCCCGCTCGCAGACCGCCGCGGAACTCCTCGCGGCCGCAGGGCCGGAGAGCGGCATCACGGTGCTGTGCGTCGTCAACAGGGAGCAGGACGAGCCCAGTCGGGCCGACGTGCGGGTGCGCGTCGACGACACCGGCCGGCTCGCCCTGGACGTACGCGCGACCGAACGCGGCGGGCAGGCGCGGCCGGAGGTCACCGACGTGCTCGCCGAGTGGCCCGAGGTCGTGCTGTGCGAGGCGATCGCCCGCGAACTGGCCCCGCTGCGGCTGTCCGTGGAGGGCGAGGAGGTCCTGGCGCAGGTGACGTCGCTGCCGAGCATGCTGGGCATCGGCGACCTGGACGACTTTGACCCCGAATCGCTGTGGGTCGCTGCCGACGACGACGCGGTGCTGCGCATGCCGCTCGGCTTCGACGGCAACGGGCAGCCGCTGGTGCTCGACCTGAAGGAGGCCGCGCGGGGCGGCATGGGCCCGCACGGCCTCGTCGTCGGCGCCACCGGCTCCGGCAAGAGCGAGCTGCTGCGCACCCTCGTCACCGGCCTGGCGGCGACCCACTCGCCGGAGCTGCTGAGCTTCGTGCTGGTCGACTTCAAGGGCGGCGCCACCTTCGCCGGGCTGTCCGAACTCCCGCACGCCGCCGGCATGATCACGAACCTCATGGACGACCTGGCGCTCGTGGACCGGGTGCGGGACGCCCTCGTGGGCGAGCAGCAGCGCCGCCAGCGGGTCCTGCGGGACGCCGGCAACATCGACAACATCCACGAGTACCAGCTGCACCGCGCCGCCGGCCGCACGGCGCCCGACGGCAGCCCGCTGCCGCCGCTGCCGTACCTGCTGGTCATCGTCGACGAGTTCGGCGAACTGCTCACCAGCCGCCCGGAGTTCATTGAGCTGTTCGTCCAGATCGGCCGCGTCGGCCGGTCGCTGGGCATGCACCTGCTGCTGGCCACGCAGCGCCTGGAGGAGGGCCGGCTGCGCGGCCTGGACGCCAACCTCTCGTACCGCATCTGCCTGCGGACCTTCTCCGCCGCCGAGTCCCGGGTCGTCATCGGCACCCCGGACGCCTACCAGCTGCCGTCGATCCCCGGCTCGGCCTACCTCAAGGTCACCGACGCGGTGTACGAGCGCTTCCGCGTCGCCCACGTCTCCGGCCCGCACCAGCCCGCCGCCAGGACGGCGAGCGGCGAGCCGGGCGTGGCCGCACCGGTCGTCTTCGGCCTGCGCGTGCCGCCCGTCCCGGGCGACGAGCCGGCGCGGTACGCGGAGCCGGCGGAGCCCCGGCCCGCGATCGGCGGGCCCACCGAGATGCAGGTCATCGTGGAGCGGCTGCGGGCCAACGGCCAGACCGCCCACCAGGTGTGGCTGCCGCCGCTGCCGCCCGCGCTGCCGCTGGACGACCTCACCGGCCCGGCCACGGTCCGCCCCGGGCGCGGCCTGACCGCCGACTGGTGGACGCAGCGCGGCGAACTGCGCTTCCCCATCGGCGTGTCGGATTTCCCGTCCCAGCAGGTCCAGCAGCCGCTGGTCGCCGACTTCGCGCAGTCCGGCAACCTGATGGTGATCGGCGCGCCGCAGTCGGGCAAGAGCACGCTGCTGCGCACCCTGATGCTGTCGGCGATGCTCACCCACACCCCGGACGAGGCGCAGTTCGCCTGCCTGGACTTCGGCGGCGGCTCGCTGCTGCCGTTCGAGCAGGCGCCGCACGTCAGCGCGGTCGCCGGCCGGCACGACCTGGCGCAGGCCCGGCGCATCCTGGCCGAGGCCCGCCAGGTGATCGCCGAACGCGAGCTCCAGTTCCGGGGGATGGGCATCGACTCGGCCAGCGAGTTCCGGCGCCGCCGGGCCGCCGGCGCCCTGCCGCAGCGGATGCGTACCGCCGACCTCTTCCTCGTCATCGACAACTGGGCCGCGGCGAGGAACGAGATGGAGGACATCGAGGCAGCGGTGCTCGACCTCGCCAACCGGGGCCTCGGCGTCGGCGTCCACCTCGTCCTCACCGCCAACCGGTGGGGCGACGTCCGCACCGTGCTGCGCGACGCCGTCAACGGCCGGCTGGAGCTGCGGCTCAACGACCCCGGCGAGTCGGAGGTCGACCGGCGGATCGCCCGGGCGTTCGGCGCCGTGCCGCCCGGCCGCGGCCTGGCCCCGCCCGGCATCCAGTTCCAGGTGGCGCTGCCCCGGCTGGACGGCCGCCCCGACATCGACGCCCTCGCCGACGCCCAGGCCGACGTGCTGGCCAAGCTCGCCGACGGCTGGGAGGGCGCCGCGGCCCCGGCGGTCCGGATGCTGCCGGAGCGGCTGGCCGCCGCCGAACTCGACCTGCCCGCGCAGGAACCGCCCGGTGTGCCCATCGGCATCGCCGAGCACGACCTGAACCCGGTCTACCTCGACCTCGCCGGCAACGACCCGCACTTCGTGGTCTTCGGCGACTCCGGCGCGGGCAAGACGGAGTTCCTGCGCACCTGGATCACCGGGGCGATGGCCCGGCACACCTCCTTCGAGGTCCGCTTCATCCTGTTCGACTTCCGCCGCGGCCTGCTCGGCCTGGTCCCGCCGGAGTACCTGGGCGCCTACGCGGGCGACGCCGCCGCGGCCGCCTCGTTCGCCCAGGCCGTCGCGGACAAGCTCGCCGAGCGGCTGCCGCCGCCCGACGTCACCGTCGCGCAGCTGCGCGACCGCAGCTGGTGGCAGGGGCCCGAACTGTACGTCGTCGTCGACGACTTCGACCTGGTGTCGTCGGGGCGGCAGTCGCCGCTGGCGCCGCTCGTGGACTACCTGCCGCAGGCCCGCGAACTGGGCTTCCACATGGTCGTCGCACGCCGGGTCGGCGGCACCGCCCGCCGCCAGATCTCCGAACCCGTCCTCGGCCGGCTCCAGGAGCTCGGCACGGACGGCCTGGTGCTCTCCGGCGACCCCCGCGAAGGCGCCGTCCTCGGCGACCAGCGGGCCCGGCTGCTGCCCCCGGGCCGCGGCATCCTCGTCCGCCGCTCGGCCCCCAAGGCCCTGGTCCAGCTCGCCCTGACGGACGACGCCACGGAAGGCTGAGGCGCGCCCCCGACGACACCGGGTCCCCCGCCGGCCTGACGGCGGGGGACCCGGCGCACAGCTGTCCCGGCGTGCTACTTCGGCCGCGGCTCCTCCTGGAGCAGGCCTAATTCGATGGCCTTGCGGGTCAGATCCGCCTTGTTGCCCACGTTGAGTTTGCTCCGGATGCGTTTGACGTACGTGCTGACCGTGGCCTCGGTCAGGTTCATCCGGCGGGCGATCTGGCCGTGCGTCAGTCCCGCCGCGATCCAGCGCAGGGTCTCCGACTCGCGGCGGGCCAGCGCCGACACGGGCGCCGCGGACGACTGCCGCAGCTCGGTGTGGAGCCGCGGGGCGAGACGGGCGTCGACGTGGACACCCGCACGCGCCACCGTCACGACGGCGCGCAGCAGCTCGTCGTCGTCGGCCTGCCTGCTGACGCAGCCGTACGCGCCCGCGCGCAGGACGTCCGTCACCGACTCGCTGCCGCCGAAGTCCGAGACGACCAGCACACGGCCGTGGGCGGCGAGGCGGCGGACACCCTGGGCCAGGCCCCGCAGCTGGTTGTCCGGCGGCCCGTAGACGACGGCGTCGACGCGCAGGCCGGCGGAGCCCGGCCCGCCGGGCTCCGCGACGACCGCGGTGAGATGGCAGAGGGGACTGCTCGACAGCAGGCTCTCCAGGCCCCGGCGCATGAGGCTGTGGTGCTCGAACACGGCGACGTGCGGTATGTGTGACATAGGGCTCCTGCGGCTCGCGGTGATCTCCCGGTGGACCGGGGTCCGGGAATCCGGACGCCCCTGACCCCTCGCCGGCGTCCGGCGGGGCCCTGGGCGTCAACGGCCCGGCTCAGCCGGCGTGCACCACCGCGCTCAGGCTGTCGCGGCGGACTTCCAGGACGTGGCCCTCGGGAAGGGCCGTCCATACCTGCGGGTCCTGCGGCCACCCGGTGGAGGCGACCACCACCGCGTCCGTGGCGACGCGGTAGTTGAGCGAGAAGAAGCCGGGGCCGCGGCGGGTCATGACCTCGGAGTGCGGGTCGTGCGCGGTGTAGGCGTAGAGCGCGTCCGGGGTGAGCAGCATGCAGTTGAGGCTGGCGGAACTCGTCGCCAGCGACCGTATGTCGGCCGCGGTGGACATGATCGCCTTGTGCGGCTCTATCCCGGCGTCCATGCGCAGCCGGACGCCGAGGGAGAAGCGCTCGCTGTCGGTGTCGCCCTCGGCGGTGGCCAGCGCCTCCTCGCCGATCATCACGTCGAGGCAGTCGACGGGGGTGAAGTCGCCGTTGTGGGCGAAGGCGGCGCGCTCGTCCCCGAACGGGTGGGTGTTCCCGAGTACGACCGGCAGCCGCGGGCTCGCCATGCGGATGTGCACCAGGGCGCTGTCGGTGGTCAGTTCGCGCACCACCCGCCGGAACTCCGGGCTCTCGTCGGCGCGCGCCGGCTCCTTGACGGTCGAGAGGGTGCGCTCCGGGGTGACGGACGCGACACCCCAGCCGTCGGCGTGCTCGCACGCCAGCGCGAGGAAGGGATCGAGCTCCCCGGCGAGCAGCTCGCCCAGGGGAAGGGACTCACGGGCGACGACACCCAGGAGGCGACACATACGGACAACTCGATTCTTTTACGGAGGACTCGCCCGGTCGGGCGGGCGTGCGGAGGGAGCGGTCCGGCGGGCGCCCTCACCTCCACGGGGGAAGAAGTGGGAGCGGTCCCGCCGGACCGCGGCTGTGGTGGCCGGGCCGGTGGCTTGCCGAGCGGTCGGCTCAGCCCGCGGCGGCCCGGCGCCGCGCCGGGCGGCCGAGCCGCCGTTCGAGGAGTCCGGCGGTTCCGGCCAGTGCGCTGTTGATCAGGACGTAGACGAGCCCGACGACCAGGTAGCCCTGGATGACGGTGTGGTTGTACTCGCCCAGCACCTTCGCGGAGTTGAGCAGTTCGAGGAAGCTCACGACGTATCCGAGGGTGCTGTCCTTGAGCAGCCGCACCAGCTGGCTGACCAGGGACGGCGCGGTCTGGCGGATCGCCTGGGGCAGCACGACCGAGCGCATGGCCGGCCAGTAGCGCAGCCCGAGGGCGTACGCCGCCTCGGTCTGGCCCCGGGGCAGCGCGCGCACCCCGGCCCGGAAGATCTCGGCGAACACGGCCGCGTTGGTCAGCACGATCGGCCAGACCAGCTGCCAGAACAGCGCCATCCGGACCCCCGTGCTCGGCAGGCCGAGCAGGAAGGCGTAGATCAGCAGCAGCAGCGGTACGGACCGCATCACCTCGACGTACACCGAGGCCGGCCACCGCAGGAAGCGGGTGCGCGACAGCCGGGCGAGCGCCAGGAGGGCACCGAGCGGCAGCGCCAGCGCGGCGCTGACGAGCGTGACGCGGACGGTGGCCCACAGCCCGGTGAGGAGGTAGCGCAGCACCGGGGCCTGGACGAAGAGCCGCCACTTGGCGGCGTCGAGCTGGTCGTGGTCGGCGAACCGGCGCACGGCCGCCGCCACGAGCAGCGCCAGGACCAGCAGCGACACCCCGGTGGCGATCCTGATCCGGACCCGGCCCCGCGGTCCCGGCGGGTCGAACAGGGACCCCTCGTCCTCGGCGCGGGCGGCCAGCCGGGCCCAGAGGCCGCCGGCCGGCGCGGCCGGTCCCGCGGGCCCGGGCGCCGCGTCGGCGGTGCCCTCCCCGCCGGGCACGTCCGGGAGCTCCGGCACGGGGGTCTCGGTGGTGCCGTTGGCCGTCACCGCAGCACCGCCAGCCTGCGGTCCAGCCAGCCCGCGAACTGGCCGATGACCAGGGTCATCGCCACGTAGCACAGCGCCGCCGCACCGAAGGTGACCAGCGGCTGGGCGTACTGCTGGTCCAGCAGCTCGGTCTGCCCGGTCAGCTCCTGCGTGACGCCGACGGCCGCCGCGAGCGAGGAGTTGAGGGTGACCGCGATCAGCAGCGAGGCCAGCGGCTGGATCACCGTGCGGAGCGCCTGCGGCAGCACCACCAGCCGCAGGAGCTGCCCGAAGGTCAGGCCGAGCGCCCGGCCGGCCTCGATCTGGCCGCGCGGCACGGCCCGGACGCCCGACCTGATCACCTCGCAGAAGAACGCCGCCCAGTACAGGCCCATCGCGGTCACCGCGGTCCAGAACAGCGAGTAGACCAGGCCGATTTCGGGCAGCCCGAACACGAACAGGGTCAGCAGGACCAGCAGCGGCACGCTGCGCAGCACGGCGACGTAGAGCCGGCCGAAGACGCGCAGCGGCACGACCGGGCTGATCCGGCAGCAGGCCAGCAGCAGGCCGAGCAGTCCGGCGAGGACGAAGGTGCTCGCGCTCAGCTCCACCGAGACCAGCAGCCCGTTGCCGAACACGCCGAGATGGGAGGTGACGACGTCCATCGGATCAGCTGACGGCGGGCGGGGCCGGGACCGGGCCGGGCACCTGGGTGCCGACGGTGGCCTGCCACACCTTCGCCCAGGTGCCGTCGGACTCGATCTGCTTCAGCCACCCGTTGACGAACGCCTTGAAGTCCGGGTCGTCCAGCGGCAGTCCGATGCCGTACGGCTCGGCGCTGAACGTTCCCGCCAGGACCTTGACGTCCGGGTTGGAGGAGGCGTTGCCCGCGAGGATGCCCTGGTCGAGGACGTAGGCGTCCGCCCGGCCCTGCTGCAGGGCCTGCAGGCACTCGATGTTGGTGTCGAACAGCTGCACCTTCGCCGAGGGTGCGGCCTGCTTGACGGCCGTGGCCGCCGTGGACCCGGATTCGGTGACCACCGTCCTGCCCGCCAGGTCCTTCAGCGAACTGATGCCGGTCGTCTTCTTCTTCACCTCGATCGCGAGGCCGTCCTGGTAGTACGGCCCCGCGAAGGCGACGACCTTCGCGCGCTCGGGCGTGATGGTGTACGTGGCGAAGACCGCGTCCACGGAGTGGTTCCGGAGCAGCGCCTCCCGTGTCTTGGCGGTGACGTTGGTCAGCTTGGTCGAGTCCTTGCCGATGATGTACTTCGCCAGCAGCCGGGACATGGCCGCGTCGAAGCCGTCGACCTTGCCGGTGGTCGGGTTCAGCAGGGAGAACAGGGCGGCGGTCTGGGTGCCGCCGACCGTGAGGGTGCCCTTGGCCTTGATCTTCGCGGCGGTCGAGCCGCTCGGCATCAGCGACGCGGCCGCGGGCGCCTCGGCCGCGACCAGCTGGTCGACGGTCGCGGAGCCCGCGGCGGCCGCGGAGGGGTGGGCGGCGGGGGCGCCGGGCACCGTGGAGCCCGACGACCCGCTGGAGCAACTGGTCAGGGCGAACGTCGTGGCGGCGGCGAGGCCCACCAGGGCGGCTGTGCGGATGACCGGGCTGCGGCCGGTCCGGGAGCGGGACATGGTTACTCCTGGCGTGTGCGGGGCGGGGACGGAAGGAGGGCGGCGGGGAACGGCTGGGTGCCCGCGGTGGCGGAACGGGAGGCGGGCGGTGCCGGGGTGACGGGGGCCGGTGGGCCCGGGGCTCAGTGCCGCAGGATCTTGGACAGGAAGTCGGCGGCCCGCTCCGTCCGCGGGGCGGCGAAGAACTCGGCCGGCGCGGACGTCTCCAGGATCCGGCCGGCGTCCATGAACACGACGCGGTCGGCGGCCCTCCGGGCGAAGCCCATCTCGTGGGTGACGACCATCATCGTCATTCCCTCGCCCGCCAACTCCACCAGCACGTCCAGCACTTCCTGGATCATCTCCGGGTCGAGCGCGGACGTCGGCTCGTCGCACAGCAGCACCTTCGGGTCCATGGCCAGCGCCCGCGCGATCGCGACCCGCTGCTGCTGGCCGCCGGACAACTCCCCCGGATACGCGTCCGCCTTGTCCGACAGGCCGACCCGGTCCAGGAGTTCCCGGCCCCGCCGCGCGGCCTCCGCGCGGGACAGCCCCCGCACCTTGACCGGGGCGAGCGTCACGTTGCCCAGGACCGTCAGGTGCGCGAAGAGGTTGAAGGACTGGAAGACCATGCCCGCGTCGGCGCGGAGCCTGGCGAGCGCGCGGCCCTCGGCGGGCAGCGGGACGCCGTCGATCGTGATCGTGCCCGAGTCGACGGTCTCCAGCCGGTTCACGCACCGGCACAGGGTGGACTTGCCGGAGCCGGACGGGCCGATGACCACGACCACTTCGCCGGCCGCGACGTCGAGGTCCACGTCGTGCAGGACCTGGTGGGTGCCGAAGGACTTGTTCACCCCCGTGATCCGCACCAGCGGCGGCCGGGCCGGATCGGGCCGGGCGGCGGCGCCGGTGTCCGGCTTCGCGGAGGTGCTCACGGGAACTCCTGCGGACGGGGGTTCGGGACGGGCCGTGGACATGCCCCTATTCCATCGAACAAGGCTGTGCCGCGTCCAACGAGCACTTTTTCGCCGACGCATCGAAACGCCTTATGGTTCAAGGGTGTTGGACATCCGGCAACTGGAGGTGCTGGCGGAGATCGCCCGCACCGGCTCGTACACGGCCGCCGCCGCGTCACTCGGCTACACGCAGCCGGCCGTGAGCTACCAGATGCGGCGCCTGCAGCAGACGGTGGGCGCCCCGCTGGTCACCCGGGCCGGCCGCGGCGTACGGCTCACGCAGACCGGGCAGTCCCTGGCCCGGCACGCCGAGGCCATCTTCTCGGTGCTCCGGGCCGCCGACCAGGACATCGCCTCCCAGGTCGCGCGCGGCGGCGGCCTGGTCCGCATGGTGTCCTTCCAGAGCGGCTGCGTGTCCCTGCTGCCCGAGGTCGTCGGACGCCTCCGCGACCACCACCCCGACGTCCGCATCACCCTCACCCAGGCCGAGCCCGTCCAGGCGCGCGAACTCGTCCGCTCCGGCGCCGCCGACCTCGGCCTGCTCTGCAATTGGGCCAACGAAGGCGTCCCCGAGGGCGAACCGACGATGCTGCGGGTGCCCCTCATGACCGACCGCCGCTGCGTGGTCATGCGCCACGACCACCCCCTCGCCGGCCGCTCCGAGATCGCACTGGCCGAACTCGCCGACCACGACTGGGTGATGGAGAGCTACCGGGACCGCTTCGAGGCCGCCTGCACCAACCTCGGCTTCGAACCGCGCATCAGCGCCACCGTCGACGACTCCCACACCCTCCAGGCCCTGGTCAGCGCCGGCCTCGGCATCAGCCTCATGAACGAGATGGCGCTGCGCATCCACCTCTGCGACGACCTCGTCTACCGCCCGCTGCTGGACTGGCCGCTGCGCCGCACCTATGCGCTGCTGTGGCCCGACATGGTGGCCGTCCCGGCCATCGCCGCCGTCCTCGCCGAGATCCGCCGCGCCGCCCGCCTCGCCCAGCAGGACCTCCCGTCCGCACCGGGTCCCGGCTGACGGCCGCGGCCCCGCCCGGCTACTGCGTGCTCGCCGGGCGGAGAGCGGCGCAGCGGCCGGGCAGCGGCTCCACGCTGGTGGCGAGGAGGGCGGGCGGCCGGGCATCGCGCACCTCTCGCCGGTGGCGGTGTCGCGCAGCTACGCAGCCTCTGATGCGCCGGCTCCTGATATCGCGAAGAGGTCTCCCCATGGGTTACGGTCCCTCGACCCACGTCTCCGATTCGTGTCTGGAGCCCCTGTGACCACTGCCCCCTCCCGCCCCGACAAGTCGCCGGCCCAGGCCTGGAGCGACGTCCAGCTGCTGTGCGCGTTGGAGGAGGTGGTGGAGGCGGAGCTCGGCCGGCACCTGACGGCGGCGAAGGAATGGATGCCGCACGAGTACGTGCCCTGGAGCGACGGGCGCAACTTCGAGGGCGTGATGGGCGGCGAGGCCTGGGCGCCGGAGCAGTCCAAGGTCTCCGACGTGGCCCGGATCGCGCTGGTGGTGAACCTGCTGACCGAGGACAACCTCCCCAGCTACCACCACGAGATCGCCACGGTTTTCGGCCGGGACGGTGCCTGGGGCACGTGGGTGCACCGGTGGACCGCCGAAGAAGGCCGGCACGCCATCGCCATGCGCGACTACCTGCTCGCCTCGCGGGCGGTGGATCCCGTGGAGCTGGAGCGGTTCCGGATGACGCACATGGCGGAGGGATTCGAGGCGGACAACAGCCACAGCGTCCTGCACTCCATCGCCTACGTCGCCTTCCAGGAGCTGGCGACCCGGGTCTCGCACCGCAACACCGGCCACCACTCCGGCGATCCGGTGTGCGAGCGGATGCTCGCCCGGATCGCCACCGACGAGAACCTGCACATGGTCTTCTACCGCAACCTGCTCGCCGCGGCCCTGCAGATCGCTCCCGACCGGACGATGCGGGCCGTCGCCGACGTGGTGACGGGCTTCCGCATGCCCGGCCACGGGATCCCGGGATTCGAGCGGGCGGCGGCGCGGATGGCCGTAGGCGGCATCTACAACCTCCGGATCCACCATGACGACGTACTCCAGCCGGTGCTGCGCCACCTCAAGGTGCTGGAGGTGTCCGGGCTGACGGGCGAGGGGCTGCTGGCGCAGGAGGAACTCGGGGCCTTCATGAACGGGCTCGGTGCTCAGGCGACCAGGTTCGACGAGCGCCGCGCGACCATACTGGCCCGCCGCCACAAGGAGTGACCACCGCCCGACGGGCCCCGGGGGAGGACGACGCGGCGCGGCCGCGCCTCGCCGCTGCACCACCGCTGCCCGCGCCGCGCCCGGCGCCTCGGGCCGTCGCGGGCGGGGGGGCGGACACCTCCACTGCTCCCGCTCGATGTGAATATCTGGTGCCGCGACAGGAGAAAAAATAGCTCTTGCGGCAGGGCAATCGTGGGGTGCGCCGAAATTCCGGGCGGCGGCTGCGCACGGCTGCCGCCGCTGTGCTACTGTAAATCTCAGTTGCGGTTGTGGTTCCCAAGAGATTCAAGCGCCCTCGCCGGGTTTCTTTACCGGTGGGAGCACTTTGTTTTCCCGGTTCTTTCCGGATGGGGCAATCATCGCGGCGACGCTGAGCCCGCACGGTGCGGGCCCAGGGCACCGCCCCCGAAGGAGAGACATCATGGCTACTGGCACCGTGAAGTGGTTCAACGCGGAAAAGGGTTTCGGCTTCATCGAGCAGGACGGTGGCGGCGCTGACGTGTTCGCCCACTACTCGAACATCGCCGCCCAGGGTTTCCGCGAGCTGCAGGAAGGCCAGAAGGTGAGCTTCGACGTCACCCAGGGCCAGAAGGGCCCGCAGGCCGAGAACATCGTTCCCGCCTGACGCTGACGCGCACGACGTAGCCGGGGCCCGCACCTGAAGGGTGCGGGTCCCGGCTTGCCCGTTTCACGGAGCACCCCGCGTACGGCGGCGGCGTCACGGGCGGCGGAACACCGCCGGACCGGGCGGCATGTCATCCCGGCGCCCGCGGCAGGACAAGGACCGCCCTGGTCTTTCGGCCCGGTATCCAGATGTCTCACGGCTGGTACCCGCACCTGTCAGCGCAATGGGAAGTCGCATTCTTCCCCGCCTACGTTTTCATTTCTTCGGCTCGTTCTTGCGATTCCCCGTACGGCTCACCGCTGCCGGGAATTCCTCGATACGTGCCGCATCGAGGAAGGTTCTGCATGAACCGCACATCTCGCACGAACGACCGTTACTCCCGCACCGGCGGTTCGGCCGGCTCCTCCAGGGGCGGGGGTTTCCGTTCGCAGAGCCCGCGCTCCCCGGGCGCGGGCCGTTCCCCTCGCACAGGGCGTCGTCCGGCGCCGCAGGGGGAGTTCGCGCTGCCGGTGACCACCACGCCGGCGCTTCCCGCGGTCGCGGCGTTCGCCGACCTCGACATGCCCGCCCCGCTGCTGGCGGCGCTCCGTGCCGAGGGCATGGCCGTACCGTTCCCGATCCAGGCGGCGACGCTCCCGAACACGCTGGCCGGCCGCGACGTGCTGGGCCGGGGCCGCACCGGTTCGGGCAAGACCCTTGCCTTCGGCCTGGCGCTGCTGGCCCGCACGGCAGGCATGCGTGCCGAGCCCCGGCAGCCTCTGGCGCTGGTCCTCGTCCCCACCCGGGAGCTGGCCCAGCAGGTCACCGATGCGCTCACCCCGTACGCCAGGCCGCTGAGGCTGCGGATGGCCACCGTGGTCGGGGGGATGTCGATCGGCCGGCAGGCCGGAGTCCTCCGCGGCGGGGCCGAGGTCGTCGTCGCGACGCCGGGACGGCTCAAGGACCTCATCGAGCGCGGGGACTGCCGCCTGGACCAGGTCGCCGTCACGGTACTGGACGAGGCCGACCAGATGGCCGACATGGGCTTCATGCCCCAGGTCACCGAACTCCTCGACCTGGTACGCCCCGGCGGCCAGCGCATGCTGTTCTCCGCGACGCTGGACCGCAACGTCGACCTGCTGGTGCGCCGCTACCTCAACGACCCCGTGGTCCATTCCGTCGACCCGTCGGCCGGCGCGGTCACCACGATGGAACACCACGTGCTGCACGTCCACGCCGCCGACAAGCACGCCACCACCCTGGAGATCGGCGCCCGCGACGGCAGCGTGATGATGTTCCTGGACACCAAGCACGCCGTCGACCGCCTGACCAAGGACCTCCTGCACAGCGGGGTGCGGGCCGCGGCGCTGCACGGCGGCAAGTCCCAGCCGCAGCGGACCCGCACCCTGGAGCAGTTCAAGGCCGGGCACGTCACCGTGCTGGTGGCCACGAACGTCGCGGCCCGCGGCATCCACGTCGACAACCTCGACCTGGTCGTCAACGTCGATCCGCCGAGCGACCACAAGGACTACCTGCACCGCGGCGGCCGTACCGCCCGCGCCGGCGAGTCCGGCAGCGTCGTGACCCTCGTGATGCCCAACCAGCGCCGCGACATGACCCGGCTGATGGCCCAGGCCGGCATCACCCCGCACACCACCCAGGTGCGCTCCGGTGAGGCCGAGCTGAGCCGCATCACCGGCGCCCAGGCCCCGTCGGGCGTACCCGTCACCATCACCGCACCGGTCGCCGAACGCGCCAAGCGCAGGACGGCCTCGTCGCGCGGCCGGCGCGGCGGCGCCGCCCAGGGCCGTCGCGCCGCCTCGCCCCGCACGGCGTCCGGCGGTTCCGGCCGGCAGTCCTTCGCCGGCACGGCGGTCTGAGGAGCGGGCCACCGCGCCCCGTTCGCCCCGTTCGCCCCTCCGCTCAAGGGCTCACCGCCCCCGGAGCGCGGGGGTCCGGGGGCGGTGAGCGCCGGGCGCGGGTGCCCGTTCAGGACCGGGCCGGGACCGGCCCGGGGCTCATCCCAGGGTCCACTGCTGGTTGGACTGGCCGTTGCAGGTCCACAGTTCGGCCAGGGCGCCGTTGGCGGTGGAGGCGCCGGTGACGTCCAGGCACAGGCCGGACTGGACGCCGGTGATCGTGCCGTTGGCGTTGAGCTGCCACTGCTGGTTGGCGCCGCCGTTGCAGGACCAGGTCTCCACCTTGGTGCCGGCGGTGGTCCCCTTGTTCGCGGCGTCCAGGCACAGCTGGGTGCCGCCGAGGGTGACCGTCAGCTCGTTGGAGGAGTTCCGGGTCCAGTTCTGGTTGGCCTGGCCGCTGCAGTCCCAGATCTGGAGCTGGGTGCCGAGCGTGGTGGAGGAGTTCGGCACGTCCAGGCACTTGCCCGCGGCCACCGCGTGCAGCGGGCCCGACGTGCCGCCGCCCGAGGTGGAACCGCCGTAGCCGGCCGCGGTGATGTTGGCCTGGACGGCGCTGTCGGTGGCGTCGCTGGGGTAGCCGGCGACGATGGCGCCCTCGTAGAAGGTGCCCTGGGACTGGTTGGTGTTGCCGTTGCAGCAGTCGCCGCCGCTGCCGAGGATGATCGCGCCCTGCTTCTTCATCGGGCTGTAGCCGGGGGGCAGGGAGCCGTCCCACAGGGTGGTCAGGCCGCCGGACTGGGCGTTGGCGCCCTTGATCGCGAACCTCGACGTACCGTTGTTCTTGAGCATCGCGGTGACGTACTTGCTGGTGAAGGCGCGCTGGTTGCCGTTCCAGGACTGGCTTCCGCCGGAGTAGAGCCCGTACTCCAGGTCGGCCTGGACCCAGGGGCCGCTGCCGGAGCAGCCGCCGAACCAGCAACTGGTGCCGAAGTAGATCGCGTCCATGGCGCCGGCGCCGTCGGCCCTGCGGTCGGTCTCGCTGTTGCCGTAGTCGAAGCAGCAGCCGCTGTTGACGTGCGTGCCGCTGGTCACCATGTAGGCGCCTTCGGGCGCGCTGCCGGTGGGCACGCCCGTGAGGTGGCCGTCCCGCCAGTAGCTGTTGCCCGGATTGATGTACAGCGAGTAGACCTTGCCGCCGCTGACCGTCAGCGACTCCGAGGTCGCCTTCGCCGGGGTGTCGGAACCGCCCGCGCCGCCGGGGCCCTGGTACATCACGTCGTTGCCGTGCCCGGACTGGTCGAACACCGTGGTGATCACGCACGTCGTGCCCGCGCAGAAGGAGTCCTGCGCGGCCGCGTCGGCCCGGCCGCCGGCCGCCACCACCCCGATGTTCTTCGTCGTGTTGTCCGACGAGCGCCGGACCTGGTACAGGCTCCCGGTGTACGAGGCGTACAGGGCGCGCACCGTGCTGTGCGCCGCCACGCACGGCGTGCCGCCGGAGGCGTAGATGTCGCACGGCTGCTGCGTCGCGGCCTGCGACGGGGCGGCCGTGCCGGTCAGGACACCGGCGGCGAGTGCCACCACGGTGCCCGCCCCCAGGAGTGCGCGCCGCACGCGGCGCATCCACGATCGGTGCATGGTGAGTTGCTCCTTGTCTTCGGAACTCGTCGGACGTCGGGGGCGGCAGACCGCGCCCGGGGCTGTCAGATTCCGGTGCTGGTCCACTCGTTGCCGGTGCTGGAGCCGGGCGTCCCCCTCACGGTGGTGGCGCCGGCCGTGGTGCCGCCGTTCCAGCCTCCCGGCGCCGCCGGGGCATGGGTGACCGCGCCCCGGCTGCCCGGGACCCGTGGCCGCGGGTGGGGCCGGTCCGTGGCCGGTTCGGCCCGGTCCGGATCAGCCGCGGGTCGGCTGCCGGCCGGACCGGCCGTCGCGGGTCCGTGGTGCGGCCAGGGCGTCGCCACCTGCGGTGGAAGCCCAGAGATGTCGGGCAGGCCGGACTCCTTTAGTGAGCGCTAACATCTCCGATGGGCAACGTGCGGTGGGATTGCCGAAAGGTTTCGGGGAGACGGTCCTCTTCGTGTCGCGGGCCTGTCAAGAGGGGGGAACGCCGATTCGGGGCAACGGCCGCCGGTGCGCGGCGCGCACCGTTCTGCGCCTGACCGCACGGGGAGGACCGCCGAGTCCGGGCGGCTCCGTGCCGCGCGGGTGCTCTCAACTGGGACGCTTGCCGCGAGGGTTGACAGGGTGTCCGCGGTGGGGCACGCTGCCGTCTCGGTCACCTGACATCCCCTCTCCCCGCCGGGAGACAGGTGTCTTGTCCGATGAAATGTTAGCGCTAACTAAGAAGAGCCCCGCGCAACAGCACCCTTGGCGCCGTCACCCCCCACCGCCAGGAGACCCGATGAACCTCAGAACGTCCCGGCTGACCGCCGGCCTGTGCGCCGTGGCCCTCGCCGTGGCCGGCCTGCTCGCGACCGGTGCCACGGCGCACGCCGCCCCTACGGCGGCCGCCGCGTCCACCGGCCAGTTCCACGGCGTGAACTGGGCGGACCCCAACGACAACTTCATCACCGGCCCCAACATCCCGGTGGGACTGTCGCAGTCGGACAGCTACGCGACCGTCTACGCGAAGTCGACCGCCGTCCTCAAGGGATTCCAGGGCCTCGGGGCCAACACCGTCCGCATGGGCTTCAACGCGGCGACGACTTCCGGGTCCTGGTGGAACAGCTACACCGCCGCTCTTGACGCCGCCACCGATCTGGGCATGAACGTCATCGTCGCTCCCTGGCTGCAGGGCGGGAAGGTCAGCGACACCGCGTCCTTCTTCCAGATGTGGGACACGATGATCAACAAGTACGGCGGCCACGGCAACTTCTACTTCGACATCATGAACGAGCCGTACGGCTACAACGCCACGGACCTGACCAACTTCGAGGCCTCCTGGCTGGCGCGCTACCCGGGCCTCTCCCGCAGCCACGTGATCGTGCCCGGGCTGTGGTCCGACGGGAACCTGTGCGCCGTCGGTTCGGACTCCCGGCTGTCGGGCACCCTGCTGTCGATCCACATCTACGGCATGTTCGGTGACTCCCACACCACCGAGGCCGCCTGGGTCAACGACTTCACCAGCAACCTGTGCGGGCACGCCGACCGGGCGGTGCTCACCGAGTTCGGCGTCCCCATGAACACGGGCGTCGACTACAACGGCCCCAAGGACGGCGTCAACGACCTGTCGTACCTCTACGGCATCACCGACACCGTCCGCAACCTGGGCATGGGCTCGGTCCTGTGGACGGGTGTCAAGAACGCGAACCAGACGCAGGGGCCGGGCCCGTGCGAGAACGCCTCCTGCGCCGTCACCACCCTCGGCGGCAGCGGCACCAACCTCTCGGTGAGCGTGACCAACAGGTCCGGTCTCGACCGGCTCCAGTGGGGCTGGGGCACCGGCACCAACCCCGGCGGCACCGGCACGGGCGGCACCGGCACGCTGCTGCGCGGCGCCGGCTCCAACCGCTGCCTCGACGTGCCCGGCGCCGTCACCGCCAACGGCACCCAGACCGAGATCTGGGACTGCAACGGCGGCGCCAACCAGTCCTGGACCCTCAACTCCTCCAAGGAGCTGGTGGTGTACGGGTCGAAGTGCCTCGACGCCTACAACGGCGGCACCACGGCGGGAACCAAGGTCGTCATCTGGGACTGCAACGGCGGGACCAACCAGCAGTGGAACGTCAACGCCGACGGCTCCGTCACCAACGTGAAGTCCGGCCTCTGCCTGGACGTCACGGGAGCCTCGACCGCCAACGGCGCCCTCGTCGAACTGTGGACCTGCACCGGCGGCAGCAACCAGAAGTGGAGCCGCCAGTAGCCCGGCCGGTCCCGCCGGCCGGTGAGGCCGGCGGGCCGCCGCCGCCCCGTGGCCACCGCCCGGCACGCCGGTGCCGCAGGCCGCCGACCGACGCGCGGCTCCCCCGCCGCCGGTGACCCGCTGCCGCCGGCGGATTCCCGGAGGCGGCTCCGTCGAATCCCGGCTCAGAAGCTTCGGAGCCGGGATTCGCCGTTGAGCGGAGACGGCGGCGGGGCTGCGAACGTGCGCTCCCGCTGCCGGGGCCCCGCCGGGGCCGCCGCCGTCAGGCCGCGACGCAGGCGGTGCTGCCGTTGCGGCCGCCGGGGAGCACCTGGAGCCCGGTGCCCCGCCGGGGCGGGGGCGCACCGGCGGCCGGAGACGGAGCACGGCGTGGTGCGGGCCACGGCCGGGGAGGCACGGGTGCCCGCCGCGGCGAGGCCGGTACGCCGAGGTGTCGCGGACGGCGTCGGCGCAATCGGCTTGGCGCGGCGGCCCGGCTCTGCTGGACTACCGCTGACCGATCGCCCGCGGCGGCCGCCACGGCCGTTCCGCGCGGCGCCACGCCACCGGGGGAGCCGTCCGTGACCAGCGACCAGCAGGACCCTGCCCTGCGTGCCCTCCACGGCGTCGACGCGGTGCCCTGGTCCGGGCTGCGGCACAACTACGGCACCGCCGAGGACGTCCCCGGGCTGCTCCGGGCCGTCGCCCGCGACGACGGCCGTGCCGGGTCACCCGGCGCGGAGGCCGTCGACGAGCTGCTCGGCCTCCTCGTCCACCAGGGCGGCTGGATCTGCCCGGCCGCGACCGCCGCGCTGCCGTACCTGCTGGCCCTGGCGGCGGTACCGGCGCTGCCGCAGCGCCTGGCCGTGATCGGTACGGTCGAGCAGCTCGCGTGGACGGCGGCGGACGCCGAGCCCCGCTTCGTCGACGCGGGATGGCCGGCCGCGTGGACCGGCTGCCGGCCCGTCCTGGTGGCGCTGCTGGCCGACGCGGACCCGGCGGTCCGCCGCGCGGCCGTCGACGTCCTGGCCCTCGCCCCCGAACCGGCCGCCGACACGCTCTCCTTGCTGCGCGGGCTCTGGGAGCGGGACGCGGACCACCCGGCGCGGGTCGCGGCACTGGCCGCGCTCGGCCAGGTCGCGCTTGCCGCCGGGCCGGACGAGGCCCGGCGGACGACCGTGCTGCTGGAGGGCCTGCTCGCCGACCCGCGGCCCTCCGTCCGCCTCGCCGCGCTGGAATCCCTCGCCGCCCTCGACCCCGGGGCGCCCGCCCGGCACCTCGGCCTGCTCGCCGGGACCGTCACCGCGCCGGACGCCGCGGCGGAGCTGTCCCGCGCCTGGCCCGGCACCTCGTCCGCGGACGCCGCCGGAAGGGCGTACGACCTGGTGGCCGCCGACCCCGGCGCGGCCACGTCCTTCGTGACGCGCCTGACCGCGCCCGCCCTGCCGCCCGGCCTGCACGGCGCCGCTCTCGGCCGCGCCGGGACGCTGCTCGCGCAGTGGCGCTCGCCGGCGACCGCCCTGCTGCCGGTGCTGGCCCGGAGCCTCGCGACGGGCGAGCCCGCCGTCCGTGTCCAGGCCGCGCACCTGCTCGCGGCCCTGGGCACCGCATCGGCGCCGTACGCCGACCTGCTGGCGGAGCACCTGGCCGACGACGGGCCGCGGCCGTCCACGCGCTCGCCGGAGACGGTCGCGGACAACGCCCTGTGGGCCCTGACCCGGATCGGCGACCCGCGCTGCCTGCCCGGGCTGCCGGAGCGCCTGTACGCACGCGGCGCCGTCTTCGCCGCGCACGGCTCGCACTACTCGGCGGCCTTCCGCTACTTCCCGACGCTGCCGGGGATGCACGAGGTGCTGATGCCGCTCGGCGCGCACGCCGGCATCCTGCTGCCGGAGGTCCGCGGCCTGCTGCGCCGCCTGCCCGCCGCCGGTGACGACGCGGCGGCGCGCGCCTTCACGCAGGTCCTGGCGGTGTGGGGGCCCGCCGCGCTGCCGGCGCTGCCCGAGCTGGTGCGGCTGCTGGAGCACCCGCCTCTGCGGCGCTCCGCCGCCGAGGCGCTGGCCGCGATGGGCCCGGCCGCGGCGGACGCGCTGCCCGGGCTGCGCCGCGCGGAGGCCGGTATCGACGTCCGGGAGCGCTCGGCGGTGGACGAGCGCCGGCTGTTCGCGTGGGCCCGGGCCCGGCTGGGCGACGACCCGGAGCGCGCTCTGAACATCCTGGGCGCGGCCGTCGGCGAGGACCGCGTCTTCCACACCGCGATACGCCGGCTCGGCGACCTCGGCCCGCTCGCCGCGCACCGCACCGGGCGGCTGCGCGCCCTGCTGGCGGACCGGCACCCCGAGACGTGGGAGCGGGTCGAGGCGGCGGTCGCGCTGTGGAGGGTCACGGGCGATCCGCAGGAGGCCCTCCCGGCGCTGGAGGAGACCGTCCGCCCGCTGGCGGAGGGCCGCTACCTGCCGGTGATGCGGCGCGCGGTGGAGGCCCTGAACGCCATCGGAAGCGTGGGCCCCGCGACCCGCGCCGCCCTCGGCGCCGCCCTGGCCCTCGACACCCGGCTGTCGTCGTCGGGCAGCTGGCGGTGCTTCACCGAGGACGAGGAGATCCGCGCGGACGCCGGGCGGCTGCTGCACGCCACCGGCGGCTGACGGGCCCGCGGAGTGCCCGCGGACCGCACATGATCGTTTGACGGGTTCTTCAAAGGTTCTTCATCGCCTGGCTCCTACGGTCGGCTTGCCCTCCGCACCCGCGGCGGGGCGCGGCGTAGGGAAGAGGGAACCGATGAGGGCGTTCCGGGCGGGGCTCGGGGTGACGGCCGCGGGGCTGGTGCTCGCGCTGGCCGGCTGCGGCGGCGGTGGCGGCGGGGGCGCGACGGTGCCGTCGGCCGAGGGAGGCGCGTCGTCCGCGCCGGCCGCCGGCACGGGGGGGCGGGGCGGCGGGGACGAGGTGACCGCCTATGTCGAGAGCCAGCGCAAGTGGGTGGCGTGCATGCGGAAGCACGGGGTCGATCTGCCCGACCCGAATTCCCGGGGACAGATCGACATGTCCGGTCAGGGCGCGGAGATGAAGAAGGCGCCGCAGTTCACGGCGGCGTCCGAGAAGTGCGCCGGCCTCCAGGCGACGGTCCCGCAGGGGCTGGAGGAGGCCTACGAGCCCAAGCTCACGCCCGCGCAGATCAAGCTCCAGCGGGACTACGCCGGCTGCATGCAGAAGAACGGCGCGCCCGACTTCCCCGACCCGGACGCGAACGGCTACGAGGCCGACGACAACTCGGGCCGGCCCGTGTGGGACCAGGACTCGGCCGGGGCCAAGCGGGCCATGCGCCTGTGCGCCCCGATCGTCGGGGACCCGGCCGACTCCGGCCCGGGCAAGGGCTGAGCGTGACCGGGACAGTGACGGAGCCCGGCGGCGGTCCGGAGGCGGAAACCCCACCGGGCCGCCCGCGCGGGTGGCGCCGCCGGCGGACGGCACTGGCCGGTGCGGCCGTGCTCGTGGTGACGGCGGTCGCGGTGGCCGCGGCGCTCGGCTTCGGCGGGGGCGGGGACGAGGGCCCGAAGGCGCTGCCGCGGACCGGCTCCGTCGTCACGGTGAAGCGCGCCACGCTGGCCGAACGCGTCACCGTCGACGGTCAGCTGGGCTACGGCACCGAGGTGCCGCTGCCGCTCAAGGCGACCGGGACCGTGACGTGGCTGCCCCCGCAGGGCGCGACGGTGGGGCGCGGCGGCACACTGCTGCGCGTCGACGACCGGCCGGTCGTCCTGATGTACGGGGCGCTGCCGACGTACCGGGACCTGGGCCTGCCCGGGGCGGGCGGCGGACAGGCGGGCGGTGAGCGGTCGAAGGGTACGGGCGGCACCTCCCCGGGTGCGGCCGCGGACGGGCCGTCCTCCGCGCCGTCCTCCGCACCGGCCGCCGCGGGGTCCGGCGGGCAGGGCGGTGAGCTCAGCGGCATGGACGTCCTGCAGTTCGAGAGGAACCTGGCGGCCCTGGGCTACACCGGCTTCACCGTGGACGAGAGGTTCACCGCGGCGACGGCCCACGCGGTCGAGCGCTGGCAGAAGTCGCTCGGGCTGCCGCAGACCGGCGTCGTGGGCGTGGGGGACGTCATCTACGCCTCCGGGCGGGTGCGGATCGGCCACGCCGGCACCCGGCTGGGGGAAGCCGCCGGTGAGAACACCCTGACCTGCACCGATACAGCGCGGAAGGTCACGGTCAACGCCTCGGCCGCGGACGCCGGGTGGGCGCGGCGCGGCGTCGCCGTGCGGATCACGCTGCCCGCCGGTACGTCCGTGCAGGGCACGGTGGTGGCGGTTGGGAAGCAGGCGAGCGCGCCCGAGGGGGCCGACGGCGGGGGCGGGCAGGCGGAGGCGGGGGCGACGGTCCCGGTGACCGTCTCCGTCAAGGACCAGAAGGCGCTGGGGAGTCTGGAGAGCGGTCCGGTGACCGTCGGCTACGTGGGACGCCAGGCGAAGGACGTGCTGAGCGTGCCGGTCTCCGCGCTGGTCGCCCTCGCCGGGGGCGGGTACGGCCTGGAGACGGAGGACGGCCGCTTCGTGGCCGTGCGGACGAGGCTGTTCGCCGACGGCGACGTGGAAGTGAGCGGCGCCGCGGTCCGCGAGGGCATGAAGGTGAGGATCCCGGAGTGAGCACGACGAGCGGTGCCGGCCCGGCGGTCCTGGAGTTCGACGCGGTCTGCAAGACGTACCCGGGCGGCGTGGCCGCGGTCCGTGAGGTGAGCCTGCGGATCGGCCGGGGCGAACTCGTCGCCGTCGTCGGTCCGTCGGGCTCCGGCAAGTCCAGCATGCTGAACCTGATGGGCAGCCTCGACCGGCCGTCCTCGGGGCAGGTGCGGATCGACGGCCACGACGTGGCGAAGCTGTCCGACCGCGAGGTGTCCGCGCTGCGCGCCACCCGGATCGGCTTCGTCTTCCAGCAGTTCCACCTCTCGGTCGGCGTGCCGGTGCTGGACGCGGTGGCGGACGGCCTGCTCTACGCCGGCGTGCCGATGCGCCGGCGCCGCGCCCGTGCGGCTGCCGCGCTGGACCGGGTGGGTCTCGGCCACCGGCTCCACCACCTGCCGCAGCAGCTGTCCGGCGGTGAGCGGCAGCGGGTCGCCGTCGCACGGGCGGTGGTCGGCGCCCCGTCCGTCCTGCTCGCCGACGAGCCGACGGGCAACCTCGACTCGGTGTCCGGCGCGGCCGTGCTGGGCCTGCTGCGGGAACTGCACGCGGCAGGCACGACCGTGGTGGTGATCACCCACGACCGGGAGATCGCGGACCGGCTCCCCCGCCGCCTGGAGATGCGGGACGGCCGCCTGGTCGCCGACAGCTCCCGCGGCCGCGAGACCGGGGCACGGCGGTGAGGCCCGGGGCGCGGCTGCGCGTCGCCCGGCTCGGCCCCGCGGACGTCGTACGCCTGGGCGGCACCGGGCTGCGGACCCGGCCGCTGCGGGTCTTCCTGTCCGCGCTCGGCATCGCCATCGGCGTCGCCGCCATGATCGCGGTCGTCGGTATCTCCGGCTCGGGGCAGGCCGAGGTGGACCGGCGGCTGGACGCCCTGGGCACCAATCTGCTGCGGGTCGCGCCGGGGCAGAGCCTGGGCGGGGAGCAGGCCCGGCTCCCCTTCGAGGCGGTGCCGATGATCCGCCGTGTGCCACCGGTGGAGCAGGCCGCCGCCACGGGCGACACCGGCGCGCACGTCTACCGCAACGAGCACATCGCCATCGGCCGCACCGGCTCCCTCGACGTCCTCGCCGCCGAGCGGGGCCTGCTCCCGGCGGTCGGCGGCCGGGTGCACGTCGGCCGCTGGTTCGACGCGGCGACGCAGGAGTACCCGGCCGTCGTGCTCGGCGCGCGGGCCGCCCAGCGCCTGGACGTGCACACCCCCGGGACCCGGCTGTGGATCGGCGGCCACTGGTTCTCGCTGATCGGTGTCCTCGAACCCGTCCCGCTGGTGCCCGAGCTCGACAGCGCGGCACTCGTCGGCTGGCCCGCGGCCCGTACGTACCTGCGCTTCGACGGGCACCCGTCGCTGGTGTACGTGCGCACCCAGGACAGCCAGGTTGCCGCGGTACGCGCCGTGCTGCCGGCGACGGCGTATCCGGAGAAGCCGGACGAGGTCCGGGTCTCCCGGCCCTCCGACGCCCTCGCGGCCCGCGAGGCCACCGAGTCGGCGCTCACCGGACTGCTGCTCGGCCTGGGCGGGGTGGCGCTGCTGGTCGGGGGCGTCGGGGTGGGCAACACCATGGTCATCTCGGTGCTGGAGCGCCGCCCGGAGATCGGGCTGCGCCGGGCCCTGGGCGCCACCCGCGGGCAGATCCGCACGCAGTTCGTCACGGAGTCGCTGCTGCTGTCCTTCGTCGGCGGCCTCGGCGGGACCCTCCTCGGCACGCTGATCACCGCGGGCTACGCGGCCGGGCGCGGCTGGCCCACGGTGGTGCCGGCCTGGGCGAGCGCGGCCGGCATCGGGTCGACGCTGCTGATCGGCGCGCTGGCCGGGCTGTACCCGGCGGTCCGGGCCAGCAGGCTGTCGCCGACGGAGGCGCTGTCCCGTGCCGGCTGACCGGCGGGGGAAGGGACGGGTGCGGGCGCCCGCCCGTCCCGTACGGTGGCAGGCCCCCGGGGAGGGGGCAGGGGAGCGGGCGGGCGAGGAGTGGGGAGACGTACGGTGAGCTTTCGGCTGCGGGTTCTCGGGCTGCTCGTGCTGGTCGCCCTCACCGCCACCGCGGCCACCGCCTGGCTCGCCCTGCGCCAGGCGAACCGCCAGGTCCAGGAGGCCGTCAGCGCCGGGCAGCAGGAGGTCTCCGACATCGTCGACGGCCTGCGCGGCTACGGGTACGCGCACGGCACCTGGCAGGGCGCCGGCGCCACGGTGCTCCAGCTCGCCCGCCGGACCGGCCAGCGCATCCAGGTGCTGACGGAGTCCGGCGCCCCAGTCGCCGACTCCGACACCCTCGCCGGAGGTGAACCCCGCCCCGGCAGCAGGCCCGCCGCCCTGGTCGACGCGCGGCCCACCGTGCGGCTGCCGCACATGGGGACGCCGTGGGAGTCGGTCAAGCTCATGGCGACCGCCATCGCCTCGTACCGCTCCTCGGCCCCCTACGCGGCCTGCCTGACCGGCGCGGGCGTGCCGGTGACCGTCCGCCCGGGGCTCTACGGCATCCCGCAGGCGAGCACCGGCCACCGGCCCGCACAGTGCGCCGAACCCACGGCCGGGAACGACCCGCAGACGCCGCAGGACGTCGCACGGCTGCGCACCTGCGAGCAGGTGCCCGGCCTTGCCGCGTGCCTCCAGCGGATCTTCAACGAGCGCACGGACGCGGTCGCCCCGGCACGCCTCGTGGTCCGCCTCGGCTACCGGAACGAGTCCCCGCCCACCCTCGCGGCCGCCCCCGCCGCCTCCGCGGCCGCCGGGGTGGCCCTCGCTGTGGTCCTCGGCGCACTGCTCCTCGGCCGGGCGGTCCTGCGCCCGGTCCGGGCGATGACGCACGCGGCCACCGCGCTCGGCGACGGCGACCTGGGCCAGCGCGTCCCGGCCAGCGGGCGCGACGAGATCGCCGAACTCGCGGCCGCCTTCAACCGCATGGCCGACTCGCTGCAGGCCGCCGAGGACCGGCAGCGCCGGCTGACCGGGGACATCGCGCACGAACTGCGCACCCCGCTGGCCAACCTGCGCGGCTATCTGGAGGCCCTGCGCGACGGCGTCGTCGCACCGACGCCCGACCTGCTCGCCTCGCTCCACGAGGAGACGCTGCTGCAGCAGCGGATCGTCGACGACCTGCACGACCTCGCCCTGGCCGAAGCCGGCGCGCTCACCTACCACCGCCGCGAGGTCGATCTGCGCGACGTCCTCGACGCCGCCCGCACCGCGCACCGCGGCCAGGCGGCGGCCGCCGGCGTCGCCCTGGTGACCGAGGCACCGCGCCCCGTGCCCGTGACCGCCGACCCCGACCGGATTCGCCAGGTCGTCGGCAACCTGGTGGTGAACGCCCTGCGGGCGACGGGCCGGGACGGCCGGGTGACGCTCGCCGCCCTCACCCGGCGCGGCCGGGCCGTCATCGAGGTCCGGGACACCGGGACCGGGATACCGGCCGCCGACCTGCCGCACCTCTTCGACCGCTTCTGGCGCGCCGACCCGGCCCGGGGCCGGACGACCGGCGGCAGCGGGCTCGGGCTCGCCATCGCCCGGCAGATCGTCACCGACCACGGCGGGACGGTGGAGGCCCGCAGCACGGTGGGCGCCGGCACGACGTTCACCATCACCCTGCCCGCCGCCCCCGGGCACCGTCAGGAAGCGGCCGCGCCCCCGCCGTCGGACAGCCGGTAACCGCGCCCGTACACCGTCTCCAGGCGGCGCGGCCGCTTCGGATCGGCCTCCAGCTTGCGGCGCAGGTTCATCACGTGCGCGTCGACGGTCCGCTCCAGCACGTCCCGGTCGTAGCCGAAGACGCGCTCGATGATCTGCGCCCGGGTGAACACCCGCCCCGGCTCCCGGG
Organism: Streptomyces sp. NPDC020983; assembly: GCF_044333485.1. NCBI lineage: Bacteria > Bacillati > Actinomycetota > Actinomycetes > Kitasatosporales > Streptomycetaceae > Streptomyces > Streptomyces sp. NPDC020983. The sequence continues at coordinate 116,583 of NZ_JBIRRA010000002.1, forward strand.
CCAGCATCTCCAGGACGGCGAACTCCTTCGCGGTGAGCCGCACCTCTCCTCCGGCGACCCGCACCTCGAAGCGGACGGTGTCGAGCTCCACGTCCCCCACGCGCAGCACCGTGGGCTCGGCCGCCCCGCCGCCGGTCCTGGACCGCCGCAGCAACGCCCGCACCCGCGCGGTCAGTTCGCGCGGGCTGTACGGCTTGGTGAGGTAGTCGTCGGCGCCCAGGTCGAGGCCGAGGAGCATGTCCTCCTCGGTGGAGCGGGCGGTGAGCAGCAGGATCGGGACGCTCGACTCGGTCCGCAGGATGCGGCAGACGTCCAGCCCGTCGACGAGCGGCAGCATCACGTCCAGCACGATGAGGTCCGGCCGCACCGCGCGGGCGCGCTCCAGCGCCGTACGGCCGTCGGCCACGACCTGCACCGCGTGCCCCTCGCGCTCCAGGTAGATCCGGACCAGCCGGGACTGCTTCCCGTCGTCCTCGGCGACCAGGATCCGGGCGTTCACGACTTCTCCTCCCCCCGGGCGCCCGAGGCGGCGCCCGCCCTGTCCCCGAAGGCTAGACCGTGGCGAGGACGCCGCGCAGCCTCGGCGGCGTCCAGACGGCCCTGCTCTCCGGCCTGATGACCCGGTGGCTGCCCCCGGCCGCGCCCCCACGGGCGCCGGCGTCGTCGGCCGGCCTCCGCGCACCGGCCGGGATCGTCGGTCCGGACCGCACCTGACGCGCCCGGGCGCGTGCCGCTGCCCTCAGTGCGGGAAGTGGTGCGGCAGCTCCGCGATCAGCGCGGCCGCCGCGGGGGAGGGCCGGCGCCGGCGGTGGCGGGCCAGCTGGACGGTGACGTCGGGGACGTGCGGGCCGGGCACCTGCGTCAGGCGGCCCGCCGCGAGCGCGTCGACGACGTTGGCGCGGGCCAGCAGGCTGAGGCCGAGACCCGCGGCCACGCAGGACCTGGCCGCCTCCAGGCTGCCGAAGCGCGTGATCCGGGGCTGCGCGCCCTGTGCGGCGGTGAGCAGCCGCTCGATGAAGCGGTCGCTGTACGAGCAGCCCTGTTCGTGCATGAAGTAGTCCTCGCGGGCCAGTTCCGCCCAGTCGGCGGGCGGGCCGTCGGCGCCGCGGGCGAGGGAGTGGTCGGGAGAGCAGACGAGCACCAGCGGCTCGCGGGCCAGCGGCGTGCACGCGATGTCGCGGAACGCCGCCTCGTCCTCCAGCAGCAGAGCCAGGTCCAGCTCGCCGGTGCGCAGCGCGGCGACGGCCGGTGCGGTCCCCATCGTGCGCAGGTCCACCTCGATCCCGGGGTGGCTGCGCCGCAGCGCGGCGACGACTCCCGGCAGCCGGGCGGACACCAGCGTCTCGCCGGCCGAGAGCACCACGCGTCCGGTCACCTGACCGCCCGCGCCGCCCGCCGAGGCGGCGACCGCCCGCATCTGGGCCTCGGCTTCCAGCACCGCCTCGGCCTGTGCCAGGACCTCGCGTCCGGCGCCGGTGAGCACCACCCCGCGCGGCAGCCGGTCGAACAGGCGCACGTCGAGCTCCTTCTCCAGCGCCTGCACCTGGGCGGTGACGGTGGACTGGACGAGGTGCAGGTCCTCCGCCGCGGCGGTCAGGTTCTCGGTCCGGGCAACGGTGGTGAAGGTGCGCAGCAGCCGGGTGTCCATGCCGTCGACCATAACGCTGCCATCGGATGTGCCGATGGATCTGATCGGTATCGATCGTTTGTGTGGATGCCCGGGCGGTGCCACGGTAGGGGCATGACCTCGAAGACGCGCCCCGACATCCTGCGCTACACCGCCTTCACCACCGACCCCGCGGGCGGCAACCCGGCCGGCGTCGTGCTCGACGCGGCCGCGCTGGACGATGCCGCCATGCTCGCGACCGCCGCCGAAGTCGGCTATTCGGAGACCGCGTTCGTCACCGCGGCGGACCACGGGGCGCGCCGCTTCCGGCTGCGGTACTTCAGCCCGCTCGCCGAGGTCGCCTTCTGCGGCCACGCGACGGTCGCCACCGCGGTGGCCCTGGCCGAGCGGACGGGGCCCGGCCCGCTCGTCTTCGACACACCCGTGGGTGAGATCGCGCTGGACACCTCCGCCGACCCCGCAGGCTCCGTGACGGCGACGCTCACCAGCGTCCCCACCCGCTCCCGGCCCGCGGCCGACGAGGAGGTGAACGCCTCCCTCGCGGCCCTGCGCTGGTCCCCGGAAGACCTCGACCCGGCCCTCCCGCCGCACGTCGCCTTCGGCGGGGTCGAGCACCTGGTGCTGGCCGTGGCCACGCGCGAGCGGCTCGCGGCCCTCGACTACGACTTCGAGGCGCTGGCCGGGGTGATGCGCCGTCACGGCTGGACCACGCTCCAGCTGGTCTGGCGTGAGGCCCAGGACCTCTTCCACGCCCGCGACCCCTTCCCGATCGGCGGTGTCGTCGAGGATCCGGCCACCGGCGCGGCGGCCGCCGCCTTCGGCGGCTACCTGCGTACCCTCGGAGAGCTCCCGCCGTCCGGGGCCTTCACCATCCGCCAGGGGGAGGATCTCGGCCGGCCCAGCCTGCTCCGGGTCGAGGCGTCCGCCACGGACCCGCGCATGCGGGTGAGCGGGCAGGCGGTGGCCCTGAAGGCGCCGTAGCCGGCCCGTCGCATGTCAGGGGTGGATACCGGCGGGGTGCCGTGGGGAGGATCCCGGCACTCCGCCGTCCGGACCGGGGCCCCGTGCAGGGCGTACGGCTGCCCGCCGGCGCCGTACGTGACACGGGGTCACGGCCGCGGCTCGCCTTTCGGCCGGGCGGGTCGTCCCCGGTCCGGGGCGGTGGGTGCGGCGGGGCGGGGGACGGTCGCCGTCGGGGCGTACTGGGCGGCCTGGGCGTCGAACATCGCGGCGTAGCGGCCGCGGGCGGCCATGAGTTCGTCGTGGGTGCCGTGCTCGGCGAGGCGGCCGGCGGCGAGGACGTAGATGTGGTCGGCGTGGCGGACGCCGGACATGCGGTGGGTGACCAGGACGACGGCCCGGTTCGGGGCGGCGAGGCGGCGGATGCGGTCGAAGGCCTCGATCTCGGCCTCGGGGTCGAGGGCGGAGGTCGGCTCGTCGACGATGAGGACGCCGTCCGCCTGCGAGGTCGAACTGCGCCAGTGGGTGCGGGCCAGGCCGAGTTTCTGCCATTCGCCGCCGGACAGCTCGATGGCGCCGCGGAAGATGCGGGCGAGCAGGCTGCGCAGGCCGTGGGGGAGTTTGGCGACGACGGGACCGGCGGCGGCGTAGTCGACCGAGGGCATGAGGTCCTCGTCCGTCGCGGGGTGGCCGGGGCGGCCGAGGCGGATGTTCATCGCCGCGGTCACGGGCCAGCGCTGGAAGTCCTGGGTGAGCAGGCAGACGCGCTCGAAGACCTGGTCCCGGTCGAGGTCGGTGAGGTCCGCGTCGCCCCAGCGCAGGGTGCCGGTCCCGGGCAGCAGCATGCCGGAGAGGATCTTCATCAGGGTGCTCTTGCCGGAGCCGTTCTCGCCCACCACCGCGGTCACCGATCCCATCGGCAGCGTCAGGGACACCCCGTCCAGGGCGGCGGTGTCGCGGTCGGGGTAGCGGTAGGAGACCTGGTCCAGGACGATCCGGGCGACCCGTTCCGGTACGGGCGCGCCGCCGGCGGGCAGCGTCCGGCGCTCGGCCTGGACCAGGAAGCGGCCGTGGTCGCGGACGTAGAGGCTCTCCTCGTGCAGCTGGTTGACGTTCATGACCAGGGCGCCCAGGCTCGCCGAGCCGGTCCGCACCGCGATGACGGCGGTCCCGGCGACGGCGAGGCTCATGTGCCCGGCCGTGATGAGCCAGAACATGGCCCCGTAGGTCGCCGCCATCGCCAGTCCGGACAGGGCGGAGGCCACCCACTCGGTCAGGGCCTTGCTGGAGGCGAGGCGCTCCTGCTCGGCCTCGGCGCTCTCGGCCATGCGCTCGTAGCGGCTGAGGAGGAAGGCGCCGACCGCGTGGAGGCGGACTTCCTGGGCGGCGGTGCGGTCGGTGAGCAGGTTCCCGATCAGGCGGCTGGCCCGTACGTGCTCGATCCAGCTCATCACCGACACGTACCGCTCCTGGGCCACCCGCATGGCGCCCCAGCCGCGCGGGGCCGCGATGAGCACCAGCATGGGCAGCAGCAGCGGGTGCAGCACGGCGAGGACACCGGCGGTGGTGATCAGGGAGATGAGGCCGTTCAGCGCCGCGACGCAGGCGCCGATCATGCGGCGGGCGGAGCCGGGGCCCTGCTGCGCGATGTCGACGAGCCGCCGGAAGTCGGGGTCGTCGATGGCCTCCAGCTCGACCTTGGCCGCGGCGGCCAGGTACTGGGTGGTGGCGATCCGCTCGACCTTGGGCTCCAGCCGCCCCGCGCGGGAGGTGGACCAGGCGGACAGGGCGGAGTTGACGACGCCGATGACCGCGGCGGCCAGCAGACCGGGCAGCAGGGCGTGCAGCCGCTCGGGCGCGGTGCCGCTCCCGGCGAGCAGCGCGTGCATGACGGCGTTGACGGCCAGCAGGCCGGCGGCCGCGGCGACACCCTGGCCGATCTCGCCGGCGCCGACCGAGAGCAGGGCGCGCCGGTCCGCCTGCCACGCCATGCGCAGGGCCGCCCCGACGAGGCCGGGCATGGAACGCAGCGCCGACACCATGGTCAGGTCCAGGCCCGCGTGCTCGTGCTGGGACCAGCCCATGTCGTAGCGCAGGGGCCCGCCGAACAGCTCCTGCTCGGCCTCGGAGACCCGGGGCTCGGCCATCCTGACCGGGCCGAAGAACCTCTTCACCGGGCGCCCCCCGCGGACCGGCGCCCTGCTCGGCGGGACAGGCCGTGGGTCATGCCGGGTACCGCGCGTCCGGACGTGACCCGCGGGCGGGCAGGGTGCGGCGGCCGGCGGCGCGCCGCGGAGGGGCGCCCGGGGAGGCGGTGGCGGTGCCGAACGCGGGACGAACAACCACGGGGCGGCGTACGGGACTCACGGCGGCTCCTCGGCACGGGATGCGGGCTGGTGGTCGGGTAACGCGGGCTCCGGTGCCGCCGTAACGGGCCGGCGGCCCAGTCCCCGGGGCGCGGCTCCGGGCCCTGCCGGGCGCCCCCGGCGGGGTGGTGGACGCCCCTCGGCCGCCTCTCGCGGTGCGCCGCCACGGGGCTGCGCCGGAGCGGCACCCACCGCGCGGGGACGAGCCGCGGGGTGGGTGCCGGATCACCCGCCAGGCTATCGGCGGCGGGCAACTGCCGTACGCCGTACGGCAGGGAAGACCGTACGGTCCGTCCCGCGGGCGGGCGGGTGGCCGGGTGGACGGGCTGCCGCGGCTGCCGTCCCGCGAACGGCGGGGCGCCGCGGGCGCCTTGCGGAGTTTCATGCGAAAGGAGAGCGACCGGCGCGTTTCGTTGACTTCGTCCCGTTCGGGCGCCCAGGCTGGCCCGCGTTGCCCGGATCCCCCGGATCCGGCGCCCTGATCGTTTCCCCCGGCCGCCCGCTCGGCGGCGAAAGCTACGGAAGGTTGATACCGGACATGCCGGAGATGCTGTACACGATGGTCGTCGGCCTGGGCCGGGCAGGGGCGGGCCTCCACCTGCCGGCCCTCGCCAGGGCCCGGGAGCGGCAGCCGCGGTGGTTCGCGCCGGGGCCGGTGGTCGCCTTCGACCGGGACGCCGCGGTCCGCGCCCGCCACGTCGCGGACGGCGTGCGCACCGTCGCCTCGCTCGCTCAGGCGGGATACGTCCTGGACCCGGAACGAACCGTCGTCCACGTCTGCACCCCGCCGGCCGCCCGCGCCGAACTCGTCGGGGAACTGCTGCGCCTGGGCTTCCGCAGGCTGCTGGTGGACTGGCCGCTCGCCTGCGGCGACCGTGAGACCACCCGGCTGACGGACCTCCTGCGGCAGCCGGGCGTGCAGGCCGCCGCCGTGGCGCCGTGGCGGGACAGCACGCTGACCGGCCGGCTGACCGCCCTCGTCCGCGAGCGGTCCGCGCTGGGCGCGCTGCGGCAGATCTCCGTCGTCCAGAACAGGCCGCGCTTCCGCCGCTCGCTCGCCGCCGCCGGGCACCCGACCGCCTTCGACATCGGGATCCCGCACGCGCTGGGCGTCCTGCTGCGGCTCGCCGGGGACGCCGAGGTGGCGGGTGCCACCTGCACCGACCTCGACGTCCACGGCAGGCGGCTGCCCCGGCTCGGCGGCGCGACCCTGCGCCTGGCGCACCACGGGGGCGTGCGCAGCGTCATCCGCTCCGACCTCACCTCGCCCGTGCGGGAACGCCGGATCACGCTCCGCTTCGACCACGGCTCCGCGATCGGGCACTACCCCGCCGGCGCCTCCGACGACCACTCCCAGCTGCGCCTGCTCGTACCGAACGCGCCCGTCGGGCAGGTCGCCGTCTTCGCCGACGACGCGCTGACGGAGTTCATGCTGCGCGCCTACGCGGACTTCGCCACCGGTGGTCCCGGCGCCGCCGCCTTCGAGGAGCAGGCCCGGGTGGCCGGGCTGCTGGGGGAGGCGAAGGAGCTGGCCTTCCCGCTGGAGACGTGGGAGAGGCGCGGTGAGCTGGCCGGCGTCGGCTGATCGCGGCGCCGGGCCCGGACCCGCCGCTCAGGACGGGGTCCGGCCGTCGCCGCCCTCTGTCCGCAGGTACTGGAGGACCGCGAGGACCCGGCGGTTGTCGTCCGACGCGGCCGGCAGGTCGAGCTTGGCGAAGATGCTGTTGATGTGCTTGCTCACGGCGTTCTCCGTGACGACCAGGGCCGCGGCGATCCCCGCGTTGGAACGGCCCTGCGCCATCAGGGACAGCACCTCGCGCTCGCGCGGGGTGAGCCGGGACATCGGCCCCGTGGTGCCCAGCCGGGACACCATCGCGGACACGACCTTCGGGTCGAGCACCGTGGCGCCCCTGGCCACCTGCCGTACCGCGTCCACGAAGTCCGGGACGTTGCCGACGCGGTCCTTGAGCAGGTAGCCGATCGCACCCTCGCCCGAGCTGAGCAACTCCCGCGCGTAGAGCTGCTCGACGTACTGGCTGAGCACCACCACCGGCAGGCCCGGGCGGCGTTCGCGTGCCGCGAGGGCCGCGACCAGCCCCTCGTTGCTGTACGTCGGCGGCATCCGGACGTCCACCACCGCGACGTCCACCTCGGCGCGGGACAGCGCCTGCGACAGCGCCTCGGGGTCGCCGACCGCTGCCACGACCTCGAAGTCGTGCGCCTCCAGCAGGCGGGTCAGGCCGTCCCGGAGGAGGGCGAGGTCTTCGGCGATGACAACGCGCACGGCACCTCCATCGTGACCCGGGTCGGGCCCCCGGGCGGGCTGTCCACAGCGAGCGTGCCGTCGAAGACCTCCAGCCGGCGTGCCACCCCGCTCAGCCCGCTCCCGGCGTCCACGGCCGCGCCGCCGCGGCCGTCGTCGCCGACGACGACCGTCAGGGTACCGGCGCGGTGCACCAGGTCCACCCGCGCCCGGGCGGCGCCCGCGTGCTTGACGACGTTGGCCAGGCACTCCGCCGTCGCGAAGTACACCGCCGACTCCACCGGCGCCTCCAGCCGCCCGGGCACCTGCGCCTCCACCGTCACCGGCAGTGCCAGGTCCAGGGCCAGCGCCTGCACCGCGCCGGCCAGCCCGCGGTCGGCCAGCACCGGCGGCTGGATGCCCTCCATGACCGTCCGCAGCTCCTCCAGTGCCGTCAGCGTCGTCTCCCGCGCCTCCGCGAGCAGCGCGGCCACCGCGTCGGGATCGCGCCGCAGCAGCTCGCTCGCGAGGCCCAGGTTCATCGCCAGCGACACCATGCGGGCCTGCGCCCCGTCGTGCAGATCCCGCTCGATCCGCTTCAACTCGGCGGCCTGCACGTCGAGTACGCCGCTGCGCGTGCGGTGCAGCGCCGCCACCCGCTCGGTCAGCTCCCGCTCGCGGGCCGGCGGCAGCCGCTGGAGCCACCACGCGTGCGCCACGAGCGCGGCGGCCACCACCGGCGTGGTGAAGACCGGCCAGAAGAACCCGCCGCCGGACAGCGCCCAGGACACCACGTCGATGCCCACCCACACCGCGCTCAGGGCCAGTTGGAGGGCGAACGCGCGCCGCCGCCCGCGCGGCCTGCGCAGCGCCCAGCGCAGCCCGTACTGGAGCGCGAGGCTGACGCCGAGCCCGAACCACACCCAGCGCGGCCAGAAGTACTGGGGCCGCAGCTGCGTCCACACCAGCGTGCCGACCGCCCCGGCGGCGAGCGAGGCCACCGCCTGCCACACCAGGAACACGCCCCAGCCGGGCCAGCGCAAGCGCTGTCCCGGCCGGGGGAGACGGAGCCCCGCGCTCACACCGCCACCGCCGTCCGCAGGGCCGCCGTCGCGGGGGTGCGGCCCGTGCGGCGGGCCGCGGTGAGGGCGGCGGTCAGCGCGAGGACGGCGACCCCGGCGACGACCGCCGCGTGGATGCCGACCGCCGAGCCCGGCAGGACCTCACCCGTCACGGCCAGGCTGTACGGCACCGCGGACGCCGCGGCCGCGACCGTACCGAACAGCAGCCCCGTCGCGAGCGTCAGCGCCGTCTCCGCGGCGACCTGCCGCAGCACCTGGCGCTGCGTCGCGCCCGCCAGCCGCAGCTGCGCGAACTCGCCCCGCCGGGCGGTCGTCTCCGCCACCACCAGGTTCACCAGCATCACCGCGGAGAAGACCGCGAGCATGCCCACCACCACGTAGTTGAGCGTCGCCGTGCCCTTGTCGTCCGCGGACAGGTGCGGGTGCGCGGAGTTCCACACCGCCTGCATGGACAGCGTCCCCGTGGAGATCGCCGTGCACAGGACGACCGGCATGACCGCGCTCGCCGCCCGCTGGAGACGCTGCCGCACCGCCAGCACGCCCAGCCGGCCCGGGGCCCCGAGAGCGCCCAGCAGCGGGGCCAGGGCCGCGCTCACCGCCCGCAGCAGCACGGGGGCCAGCAGCGCGAAGCCCAGTGCGGACAGCACCGCGCCCTCGCCGGCCACCGACTGCGACTCGATCTTCGAGCCGTCCACCGCGGTCGCCGTCACCACCGCGCAGCCCGCCCCGGCCGCCACCAGCAGCACTCCCGCCGCCAGCCGGAAGCGGCTCGTACGGCGGCCGCCCGCGGCCGCCTGCCGGTGCGCCTCGGCGGCCCGGCGGCGGGCCGCCCGCCGCGCCGTGCCGAACGACGCCGCCAGCGCCGCCAGCAGGCTGCCGCCCGCCCCGACCGCGAGCGCCGACGCGCCGAACCGGAAACCGACCCCGTCCCCGATCTGGCCGGTGTCCTGGAGCAGGTGCAGCAGCGTCCAGCCGCCGCCGTAGCCGGCCGGCAGCGCCAGCAGCACGCCGGCCAGCCCGACCAGCGCCGTCTCGCCGACGACCAGCCGTACGGTCTGCGCGGGCGTGGCGCCCAGCGAGCGCAGCAGCGCCAGCTCGCCCGCCCGCTGCCGGGCCGCGACCGCCAGCGTCGTGGCCACGGCGGAGGCGACGACGAGCACGCCCCAGCCGCCGACGACCGAGGCCATGATCGTGAGCGTGTCGTGGTCGGCGGCGGTGACGTGCGGGCCGCCCGCGGTGTCCAGCAGCGCGGCGAAGGACATCAGGACCGCCGCGCCCAGGAAGACGGCGAGGAAGGCGGCGAGGAAGGTGCCGCGCCGGTGCCGTACCGACGCGCGGGCGAGTCCGGCGGCCATCACGCGACCTCCGTCCGCGGCGCGGCGGCGGCCCGGGGCCCGGCGCCCGCGCCGGTGTCCAGGGCGGCCATCCGGCGGGCGGTCTCCGCCGCGTCCGGGGACCGCAGCTCGTCCACGAGCCGTCCGTCGGCGAGGAAGAGGACGGTGTCGGCGAAGGCCGCCGCGACCGGGTCGTGCGTGACCATGACGATCGTCTGCCCGAAGGCGTCCGCGCTCTCCCGCAGCAGCGCCAGCACCTGCCGGCTGCTCGCGGTGTCCAGCGCGCCGGTCGGCTCGTCCGCGAACAGCACCGCGGGCCGGGTCGCCAGCGCGCGGGCGATCGCCACCCGCTGCTGCTGCCCGCCCGACAGCTCCGCCGGCCGCCGCTCCGCCAGTTCCGCGATGCCCAGCCGCTCCAGCACCGCCGCCGCCTCCGCGGCCGCCCGGCGCCCGCGCCGCCCGGCGAGCGACTGCGGCAGCAGCACGTTCTGCCGCACCGTGAGGTACGGCACGAGGTTGTAGTGCTGGAAGACGAATCCGATCCGCGACCGCCGGAAGCGCGTCAGCTCCGACTCCCCGCCCGACGGCAGCTCGACCCCGCCGACCAGCACCTGTCCCGACGTGGGCCGTTCCAGCCCCGCCGCACACTGCAGGAGCGTGCTCTTCCCCGAGCCCGACGGCCCCATCACCGCCGTGAACGACCCCGCCGCGAGCGCGAGCGAGACCCCGTCCAGCGCGGTCACCGGCTCCCCGCCCCCGTACACCTTGCGCACCCCGGCCATCCGCAGCGCCTCCCCGGCGCCCGATTCCACCCTGCCGTCCACGATCGTGTCCCTCCGCCGTCCGTATCCTCCGACACCGACGACGCTACGGAGCCCCCGCGGGCGGCGACATGCAGCCAGTATCCGCATCCCGCCCTACAGAAAACCCCACCCCGGGCGGGCCCTTTCCTGCGCGCCGGGCGTTTCCTCCGGCACCGACGACCGGGGTCCCCTGCCGGTCGGCGTCCGGCAGGGCTCCGGGTTCCGGCGGGGCGCCGGGGTCAGGACCGGGGGCCTGCGGAGCGCAGGGAGGCCACGGTGCAAAGGGCGGCGTCTCCACCCCCGGCTCCCGACGCGGCGGCGTTCTCCGGCGGCCGGGACCGGGTCCCACGGCGGCCGGGGACCGAGATCCGGGCACCGGGTGTTCGGCCGGAGTTTGGTGTTCGCACGTTTTTTGCCTAGGTTCGGGGACCAGCAGCCGCGGCGAGGGCACGGGGCACGGGGGGAGCGCCAGGCGTGAAGATCACGTTCTTGATCCATGACCTTTACGGGCTCGGCGGGACGAACCGCACGACGCTCAACCTCGCCACGGCGCTGTCCGAGCGGCACACGGTGACGATCGTGTCCGTGCGGCGGCACCGCACGGAGCCGGAGTTCGACTTCGACCCGCGCGTGACGGTCGTGCCGCTGGTGGACGCGCGGCGGGGGTCGGACGACATGGCCGATCCGCGCACGGCGGAGCCGTCGACCGCCTTCCCGCCCGCCGAGAAGCGGCTCTTCCAGTACAGCCGGCTCACCGACCTCAGGGTCGAGGAGTACCTGCGGGACTGCGACGCCGACGTCCTCATCGGCACCCGGCCCGGCCTCAACGTCTACCTCGCCCGGTTCGGCCCGCGCAACGCGCTGCGGATCGCCCAGGAGCACCTGACGCACGACAGCCACGGCGGCAGGCTGCGCGGCCAGTTCGCCGGCTTCTACCGGCGGCTGGACGCCCTGGTCACGATCACCGAGGCGGACGCGGCCGTGTACCGGGCGCGCATGAGCCTGCCCGGCCTGCGGGTGCTGGCGATCCCCAACTCCGTTCCGGACACCGGCATCCCGCCCGCCGACGGCACCGCCAAGGTCATCGCGGCCGCCGGGCGGCTGGCGCGCGGCAAGCGCTACGACCTGCTCATCGACGCCTTCCGTGACGTCGCCGCCAAGCACCCGGACTGGACGCTGCGGATCTACGGTGTCGGCCCGGAGAAGAACGCCATCCAGAAGCTCATCGACGACAGCGGCCTGCACGGCCGGGCGGTGCTCATGGGCGTCGTCTCGCCGATCGAGGGGGAGTTCGCAAAGGCGTCGATCGTCGCGTCCGCCTCCGACGCGGAGTCCTTCGGCATGACGCTCGTCGAGGCGATGCGCTGCGGTGTCCCGGTGGTCTCCACGGACTGCCCGCTCGGGCCCGCCGAGATCATCACCGACGGGGTCGACGGCCGTCTGGTCCCCAAGGGCGACCGCGACGCGCTGGCCGCCGCCCTGCTGGAGCTCGTCGCCGACGAGCCGGCCCGGCGCCGCATGGGCCAGGCCGCGCTGGCGTCCGCGCACCGCTACGACCCCGAGCGCGTCGTCGCCGCCTACGAGGCGCTCTTCGCGGACCTCGACGCCTCGCGCCGCTCCCGCGCCTGGTCCCGGCAGGCCGTCCGCGTCCGCCACTCGGTGACCCGCACACCCGCCCGCACGCTGCGCAGGGCGGCGCGCCGGGTGGCGCGGCGGCTGCGGCGCGGGCGCGGCTGAGGGCGCTCCCCGGGGCGGCCTCAGGCGAAGCCGCGTTCGAGCGCGTCCAGCGCCGCCCCCACCGCCGTCCGCACGTCCTGTGCGACGCGCCGCGGCGGGTGGTGGGCCAGCATGCCGGACTGCGCGACGCCGTGCCGCAGCGCGAGCACGCCCGTGGCCAGCGCCGCCCACGGCAGCGATCCGGTGGCCTCGGCGAGCGGGCCGCGCCACGACTGGGTGAGGGCGGCCCGCCGTACGGTCAGGGCCGGCGAGTCGTGCTCGCACTGCGCCCACACCCGCATCCCCTCCCATGCCGCCGCGTCGACCGTGGCCCAACGGAAGGGCATGGCGAGCAGGGGGCCGTCGAGGGCGAGCGGGCGCAGGGCCGCGGTGGCGGCGGCCGGGGGCAGGCCGCGGACGGTCGTGACGAGGTGGTCGAGGACGGCGGGCTCGGCGTCGAAGAAGAGGTCGTCCTTCGCGCCGAAGTAGTTGGTCACCGTCTTGACGGACACCCCGGAGGCCGCCGCGACCTGAGCGAGTGTGACGTTCTCGAAGCCGTGCCGCTCGAAGAGCCGGGTCGCCTCGTCCGAGATCCGCTGCCGGGTCTCCGCGTGCTTGCGTTCCCTCAAACCTGCCATGATAGAAATATTACCATGGTAGAACTTTTCGAGGCGGAGCCGGCCGCAGGCTCCTTCCACGCCGCGTCGGCCGGGCGGGACGTGGACTTCCGCGTCCTGGTCCCCGCCGACCGCGCCCCGGGCGAGCGGCTGCCGCTCGTCCTGCACCTGCACGGCGCGATGTCCTCCGCGGATTCCCTGGAGCGGGCGCGGCCGCTGTACGAGGAGGTGACCGCCCGCGGCGACCTCCCGCGCGCGCTCGTCGCGTGCGTGAGCACCCCGACACGGGGCGGCTTCTACATCGACGGCCCGGACGGCGGCTGGGAGTCGGTCGTCGCGGTGGACCTCCCCGCGCGCCTGGCCGACGGCTTCGGCCCGCTGGGCCCGACCGCCCTCTTCGGCGCGTCCATGGGCGGCTACGGCGCCCTCAAGATCGCCTTCGCGGCGCCCGAGCGCTACGCGGCCGTCGCCGCCCTCTCACCCACCGTCTTCCCCGGCGAGACGCCGGACGGCGTACCGGAACGCACCCGCCCCTCGGTGCTCGGCGAGCTGCACGAGGCGATGTCGCTGGGCAGCGGCGACCCGGCCGTGTACGCGGCGAACAGCGTCCACGGGCGGGCGCGCGCCCACGCCGCCCGCATCCGCGCCGCCCGGCTGCCCGTGCTGGTCGACTGCGGCGCGGCGGACGAGTTCCGGCTGTACGAAGGGGCGGAGCACCTGCACCGGGTGCTGGACGGGCTCGGTGTCGAGCACACCTACCGGCTGGTGCCCGGCGCCGGGCACATCGGCCCGGACGCGGACCGGCGGACGGTCGAAGCCCTCGCCTTCGTGGGGCGGGCGCTGCGCTGAGGCCCGGCCCGGTCAGCCGGCCAGGTGGCTCTGCACGGCCCGCCCGACCCGGCCGACGACGTCGCTCAGGGGCGCGTCGCACAGCGGCGGGATGCGGTAGACGTAGCGCACGAGGGCGGCGCCGATGAGCTGCGAACCGGCGAGTTCGGCGCGCAGTTCGGCGTCGTCGCCCTCGATCATCGCGCCGATCCGGGCGATGACCTCGCCGCGTACGAATTCCCGCAGCACCGTGGCGGCGGCCTCGTTGGAGGCGGCCGAGACCAGCATCGCCTGGAAGGGGTGGCGGCGGGCCGGGTCCTCCCACATGCCGAAGAAGTAGGCGGCTAGCCGCTGTCCGAGATCCGTGCCGCCGTCGTCCGCGAGCACCCGGCCCACGCCCTCGTCCGGCTGCACGGCCTCGTCGAGGACCGCCTTGAACAGGCCGTCCTTGCCGCCGAAGAACTGCACGATCAGCGACGGGTCGACGTCCGCCGCGCGGGCCACCGCCCGTACGCTCGTCGCCTCGTAGCCCTGCGCGAAGTGCTCGCGCGCGGCCCGCAGGATGTCCCCCCGGGTGTCGGCGTCGCCGCCCCGCCGACCTCCCCGGCGGCGGGCCGGGGGCTGCGGGGCGGAGGTGGGCACAGCCGGAAGTATAGGCGGGGCCTGCGGCGTCCCGGGGCCGCCTGCCGCCGGGGCCCGCCGGGCGTCCCGCCCCGCCGCGGGGAAAGCGGGACGCCGGGTGCGGGAGCGCGTCCCGTACCCGGCTCGTCCGGCCGTCATGCCGCCGGAAGGGTGGTGACGTCCGCGCCGCGCACCCGCGGCAGCGCCGCCACCAGCAGGAACGAGAGGGCGAACACGCCCACCTGCCAGCCCAGCGCCTGCTGGAGCGAGCGGCTGAAGTCGTGCTGCCGGGCCTGCGGGAGCGCCTCGGTGACGACGGCCCGGTGGACGGCGGTCCGCACGTCCGCGGGCGCGGCCGCCGCCTGCGCGGTCATCCGGGCGCAGCTCGCCGGGGTGGCCGCGGGGTCGGTGGCGTGGGCGCGGTCGGTGAAGCACACGGTGAAGCCCGCGAGGACGTCGTGCTGCTGGTCCGCGGAGAGGTGGGCGGCGGTGAGCTGCCGGTGCAGCTGCGGGGTGACGGCGTCCACGGAGTGCTGGGCGTTGCCGCCGAGCAGGCCGAAGAAGATCACGCCGGCCACTGCGATGCCGAGCGCCGCGCCGACCTGCTGCGCGGTGGCCAGCACGCCCGAGGCCGATCCGGCGTCGCGCGGCGGCAGCCCGGCGGTGATGACGCCCGTGACCGGGGCGAGGAAGAGGCCGGCGCCGGTGCCGGCCACCGCGAGCGAGGGCAGCAGCTGGTAGCCGTGCAGGCCGGTCCCGGCGGCGTGCAGGGTGAGCAGTACGCCGGTCATGCCGAGGACGAGGAGCGCGGTGCCGAGCGAGAGCGTGCGGGTGCCGAGGCGGCGGACCACCGCGCTGGAGCGGGCGGAGGCGAGGGCGACGAAGACGGCGAAGCCGAGCGTGACGGTGCCCGCGCCGACCGCGCTGTAGCCGAAGCCCGCCTGGAGGGTGAGGATGAAGAGGAAGAAGAAGCTCGGGATCCCGGCGAAGAAGACCAGGTTGACGGCCAGGCCCACACTGAAGGAGCGGCGGGCGAAGAGCCCCGGCCGGATCAGCGGGTCGGCGTCCGCGTCCCGTCCGAGCCGCCGCTGCTGCGCGGCGAAGGCGCCGAGCACGGGCACGCTGAGCGCGAGCAGCACCCACGCCCACACCGGCCAGCCCTGGTCCCGGCCCACCACGAGCGGCAGCACCAGCAGGAACAGGCCGCCGGTCACGAGCAGCGCGCCGGTCAGGTCGAGGCGGCGGCCGCGGTCGCCGTAGGTCTCGGGCAGGACGCGCAGCGCTCCGGCGAGGGCGAGGGCGCCGATCGGCAGGTTGAGGTAGAAGATCGCGCGCCAGCCCGTGCCGAGGACGTCCGCGGCGATGAGCGCGCCGCCGAGGACGGGCCCGGAGATGGTCGCCAGACCGATCGAGGCACCGTACGCGCCGAGCGCCTTCGGGCGGCTCCGCTCGTCGTACAGGCTCTGGATGATGGCCAGGACCTGCGGGAACATCAGGCCCGAGCACATGCCCTGCACCAGCCGTGCGACGACGAGGGTGGTCGCGTCCGGCGCGGCGCCGCACAGCGCGGAGGTGAGGACGAAGCCGAGCATCCCGATGAGGAAGAGCCGCCGCCTGCCGTGGCTGTCGCCGAGCCGGCCGCCGGTGACGAGGGTGCAGGCGAAGGTGAGGCTGTAGCAGGCCAGGACGAGCTGCGCGGTGCCGAAGCCGGCGCCCAGGTCGTCCTGGATCGAGGGGATCGCCACCGTGACGATCGTGGTGTCCAGCAGCTGCATGAAGACGGCCGAGAGGACGACCACCAGGGCGAGCGCGCGGTGGCCGCGCCCGGCGGCGAGCGGCGCAGCGCCGGCGGTGGCCGCGCTGCCTGCGGCGGGAGGTGCGGCGGACATCGATAACTCCTCACGCGTTGAGTTTCTTCGATGAAAAGAACTCTACGCCTGTTGAGTTCTATGTCAACGGCCTGGGAGGAACCGCTCGCGGACCGGCCCGATCGAGGGGAGCCCGTACCCCCGCAACTGGTGCGGAAGCGGGCCGAGTTGGGCCGCCGGGGGCCTGGGGGCGCTACAACTTTTCGCAGTCCGGGGCCGTCTGACTGGCTGTCGGCGGACCATCCCGCCCGGCCGGGACACGGGCGAACGCCCATGACATGGGGGACGGTTGCGGATGCACGGCGGCATGGCGGAGGGCGGGGGGAGCCGGCCGGACGCCGGTACGGGTGCGGACGCCGGTACGGGCCATACGGACACCGGGCCGGGCGGCTCCGGCATCCCCGGCCGGCGCCGCGCGGAGCCCGGATCCCACCGTGCGGGACCGCGCGGCGACGGGGGCGCCCCGCCCGGCGGCCACCGGCGCGGCGGCCCCCGCGGCCGGAAGAAGCCCGTCAGCCGCCGCCGCAGGGCGGTGAAGTGGATCGCGATCGGGGTCGGCGTCGCCGTACTCGGCACGGCGGGAGCGGCGTTCGGCTACTACGAGTACCTGGCCGGCAAGATCCAGAAGGGCGAGCGGGTCAGCGGCAAGAGCACCGTCGCCAAGGCGAAGGCCAACGCCGACGGCACGAGCGCCATGAACATCCTCATCATCGGCTCGGACAACCGCGACGACCCGGCGGACGCCGCGCTCGGCGGCGCCAAGGACGCCACGGGCGAGCGCGCCGACGTGGTCATGATCGCCCACCTGTCCGCGGACCGCAGCAACATGTCGGTCGTGAGCATCCCGCGGGACACCCGGGTGCGGATACCGGAGTGCACCGACCCCAAGACGCACCACGTCTACGCGCCGACAGAGGACATCATCAACGCCTCGCTCAACCGCGGCGGCGCGGGCTGCACGCTCGCGACCGTGCAGAACCTCACCAAGGTCTACATCGACCACTGGATGATGATCCGCTTCTCCGGTGTGGTGAAGATGGCCGAGGTCGTCGGCGGCGTCGAGGTCTGCGTGGAGCAGCCCGTCTGGGACCACCCGACGCCGCGCGCGCCCGGCACCTCGCACCTGCTGCTCAAGAAGGCCGGCAAGCAGACCGTCACCGACCCGAAGATGGCGCTCGCCTGGCTGCGCGCCCGGCACCCCTTCATGGACGACGCCGGGCGCGCCAAGGCCCAGCACATGTACATGAACTCGCTCATCCGCAAGCTGCGCGGCGAGAGCCTGTTCACCAGCCCGGGCAAGCTCAACAAGATCGCCACGGCCGCGATGTCGGCCTTCGTCGTCTCCGAGGAGATCGGCACCCCGAAGAAGCTGTACGACCTGGGGATGCAGCTCAAGACCGTGCCGCCGGACCGCATCACGATGCTGACGATGCCGCACGACGCGGACCCGGAGAACAGGGGCGCCCACTACGTCCCGTCCAAGGACGCCGACACCGTCTGGTCGCTGCTGCGCAACGACACCCCCATGGACGCCAACGGCAAGCCCCACGGCAGCGGCACGCCGACGGCCTCGCCCACGCCGTCCGGCCCGCCCGCGGCCGCCCCGGCGACCGTCCCCGTCACCGTCGTCAACGGCACGGCCGGCAGTGCGGCGAGCGGCAGCCCGGCCGTGCCCGGACGGGCGGGCGACATCGCCGACGCCCTCAAGGCGGCGGGCTACACGCAGGCGGGCTACGACAGGACGGCCGCGCCCAGCCCCGCGACGACCGTCACCTACCCGTCGAGCGGCGGCGCCCAGGCGAAGGCCGACGCGACGGCGGTCGCGGGCGTCCTCAAGATCCCGGTGAGCGACGTCAAGGCGTCCGCGGACGTCGGCCACATCACCCTCGTGATCGGCGCCGACTGGCGCACCGGCACCGACTTCGCCGCGACCGCCCCCAAGGCAGGCGGCGTCCCGAAGAGCGCCCAGGCGGTCAACGGGGCCGAGGAGGGCTGCATGCCCGTCTACTGGCCGTACGTCTACCACGGCAAGTAGCGCCCGCGGGCCCGGCGTCCAGCGCGGCGGCGGAGGCCGGGACGTCCGGCGCCGCGGCGGCTCCCCCTCCGCGCGCGGGCCCGGCCGCGGCGGCGGAGGCCGCCTGGGGCCGGGCGTCCGCGGGCCCGGCGCACGCGCCGGAGCGTGCGCCGCTGCGGTGTGTCTCCGGCGTGCTTCCGGCAGGTTTGTTGATGGCTGAATCAATCGGGTGGGACGCGACCGGATGGGCGTACGGTCATGTGTCCGGCCGGGCGCGTGGGGACGCGCAGGCCGGCCCGGCCGCGGAGCGCCGGGGGGCGGCCGCGGGCTGTGGCCGGTTCCGTGTAACGGGGAGGCCGCGCCCGCCCGTCAATGGAGGGGGAGCTGAGACAGGGGGGCAATCTCGCATGGACGACGGAAGAAGGGACGAGGACGGCCGTCTCGTCGCCGTCCTCGACGAACTGTCGAGGCGCACCGGCCGGCCGGCCGGGGACACCGGTGACCACTGGCCGCTGTACGAGGCGGCCCTCGGTGACACCGCGAACCACGCCCTGCTCTTCGAGGCGGTCTGGTTCGAGCCCGACCAGAACGTCGCGCTGAGCGTCGTCCTGCGGGTGCTCGGGAGCCTGCCGGAGGACGAACAGGCGCGCTGGATCGCCCAACTGCGCTGGGAGTACAGCCGGGAGTACGCGCAGCGCTGCGCCCGGGGAGCCGCGTACTGACCCTCCGCCCGGGGAGCGGGCGCGCCCCGCGCGGCGGTGTCCGGCGGGCACCGCCGCGCCCGGGCGCCCGGCCCGCGCGGCGGCGCGTCACGCGCTCCTCCCCCGAACCGGCCGGGACCGGCATCTGATCGGAGCCGCGGAACCGGCCCTGCTCCCGGGCCACGCGACCGCGCGGGGACGGCGGCCACCAGCGCGCCAAGGGCACGGATAGTGCGCGGCAAGGCGCCGGGCCAAGGGTGGGCGCAGCCCGTAGAGGGATGCACTGACCTGGGAGAGGAGCTGGCCCCGATGACGTACTCCGGGGGCGAACCGCGGCCCGGCGGGACGGCGGGGGCGGGAGGCGCGGGGCGCGCGCTGGAGGTGTGCGTCGTGGGGGCCGGGCCGCGCGGGCTCTCGCTGCTCGAACGGCTCATCGCGCGCGAGCGCCGGAACCCGCGCTGGCAGCGGCTGACACTGCACGTCGTGGACCCGGATCCGCCCGGCGCGGGGCGGGTCTGGCGGCTGGGGCAGTCCCGGCACCTGCTCATGAACACCGTCGCGAGCCAGGTCACCGTCTTCACGGACGCGAGCGTCAGCATCGAGGGGCCGCTGGAGCGCGGCCCGAGCCTGTACGAGTGGGCGAAGGCGCTCGCCGACATCGCGGACGTCTCCGGCGCGCCCGGCCCGGACGACGCGGCGCTGCGCGAGGCCCGCGCGCTCGGGCCCGACACGTATCCGACGCGCGCGCTCTACGGGCAGTACCTGACGTGGGCCTTCCGCCATGTCGCCGCGGACGCGCCCGCGCACGTACGGGTGAGGGTGCACGCGTCGCGGGCGGTCGCGCTGGACGACGGGGACGCCGCGCTCGGCGCGCACGGGCCGCAGACGGTGCTGCTGGAGGACGGCACCCGGCTGACGGGGCTCGGTGCGGTGCTGCTGGCGCAGGGCCACGTGCCGGTCCACCCGACCACCACCGAGCGGGAGCTGGCGGCCTTCGCCGCCCGGCACCGGCTCACGTACCTCCCGCCCGCGAATCCCGCGGACACCGACGTGTCGGCGGTCGCGCCCGGCGAGACGGTACTGCTGCGCGGCCTGGGCCTGGCCTTCTTCGACTACATGGCGCTCTTCACGCACGCCCGCGGCGGTGTCTTCGAGCGCGCGGACGGACGGCTGGTGTACCGCCCGTCGGGCAGGGAGCCGCACTTGGTGGCGGGGTCGCGGCGCGGAGTCCCGTACCAGGCGCGCGGCGACAACCAGAAGGGCGCGTACGGGCGTTACACCCCGCGGCTGCTCACCGCCGAGTACGTGGCGGCGCTGCGCACCCCGTCCACCGCGAGCGAGCCGGTGCGCTTCGGCACCGGGCTGTGGGCGCTGATCGCGATGGAAGTGCAGTGCGTCTACTACGAGACGCTGCTCGCGCACCGCGGGACCCCGGCGCGGGCCGCGGACTTCGCGGCCCGCTACCTGAGCGCCGCTCCCGGCGAGGACGAGCAGCGGCTGCTGGACGAGGCGGGTATCGCCCCGGCCGACCGCTGGGACTGGGAACGCCTCGAACGCCCCTACGGTGCCCCCGAGCTGCGGGACGTCGCCGCCTTCCGGGCCTGGCTGCGCGGCTATCTCGACGACGACGTGCGCAAGGCCCACGAGGGCAACGTGGACGGGCCGTTCAAGGCCGCGCTGGACATCCTGCGCGACCTGCGCAACGAGGTGCGGCTCGCCGTCGACCACGGCGGGCTCGACGCCGCCTCGCACCGCGACGAGCTGGACGGCTGGTACACCCCGCTCAACGCCTACCTGTCGATCGGACCGCCCGCCACCCGCATCGAGGAGATGGCCGCGCTCATCGACGCCGGGATCCTGGACGTCACCGGCCCCGGCCTGCGGGTCGGCATCGCGGCGGATCCCGCGGACGGCGGGCCGTGCTTCGTGGCGACCTCCACCGAGATCGCCGACGTGCGGGTACGGGCCACCGCGCTGATCGAGGCGCGGCTCCCGGACATCGACCTGCGCCGCACCGCCGACCCGCTCATGTCGCACCTGCTGACCACGGGCCAGTGCCGCACCTACCGCGTCCCCGGCACGGACGGCACGGACTACGAGACCGGCGGCCTCGCCGTCTCGCACCGCCCCTGCCGCCTGCTCGACGCCCACGGCACCGCGCACCTGCGGCGCTTCGCCTACGGCGTCCCGACGGAGTCGGTGCACTGGGTGACGGCGGCCGGCATCCGTCCGGGCGTCGGCTCGGTGACGCTGGAGGAGTCCGACGACATCGCCGCCGCCGTCCTCGCACTGCCCGAACCCGCGCTCCCGCAGGACCGGTTGCCGGAGCGGACCGGCGGGCACGGCCGTACGGTGAAGAACGCCGGGACGAGGGGATGACGAGGGGATGACGCGATGAGCACGACGCCGTACGGGGAGCACCAGCCCGCCTGGGCCGACCTCGGGCTGCTCTCGCCCGTGCGGGCCGGGACCCCCGCCGAGGCGGCGGTCGGCGACGCGGCCTGGCTCCAGGCGATGCTGGACGCCGAGGCCGCCCTGGTACGGGCGCAGGTGCGCTGCGGGACGGTGCCCGCCGCCGCCGCCGAGGCGATCACGGCGGCGGCGCGGGCCGAGCACCTGGAGGTGCGCGCGCTCGCGCTCGCCGCGCGGGAGACGGCCAACCCGGTCGTCGGCCTGGTCGCCGCACTCACCCGCGTGGTCGCCGAACGGGCCCCGGAGGCGGCCGAGTTCGTGCACCGCGGCTCCACCAGCCAGGACATCCTGGACACCGGCGCGATGCTGGTGGCCGCGCGGGCGCTGCGGCTGATCCGCGCCGATCTGCACACCGTCGCCGACACCCTCGCGGTGCTCGCCGCCGGGCACCGCGACACCGTCATGGCGGGCCGCACCCTCGCCCTGCACGCCGTGCCCACCACCTTCGGGCTGAAGGCCGCGGGCTGGCGGCAGCTGGTGCTGGAGGCGGCCGAGCGCGTCGGCGCGGTCGCCGACCGCGGGCTGCCCGTGTCCCTGGGCGGGGCGGCCGGCACCCTCGCCGGCTACCACCAGTACGCCGGCGAGGACGCCGAACCGGCCGCCGTGCTCGACCTGGTGTCCGCCTTCGCCGCCGAGACCGGCCTCGCCGTCCCCGTCCTGCCCTGGCACGCGCTGCGCACGCCGCTCGCGGACCTCGGTGCCGCGCTCGCGCACACCACCGGCGCCCTCGGCAAGATCGCCGCCGACGTGCTCGTGCTGGCCCGCACGGAGGTCGGCGAGGCCGCCGAGCCGGGCGGCGCGGGGCGCGGGGCGTCGTCCGCGATGCCGCACAAGCGCAATCCGGTGCTGGCCACGCTCATCCGCTCGGCGGCGATCCAGGTGCCCGCGCTGTCCTCGGTGCTGGCGTCCTGCCTGGCCACCGAGGACGAGCGCTCCGCGGGTGTGTGGCACGCCGAGTGGCAGCCGCTGCGCGAGTGCCTGCGGCTGGCGGGCGGGGCCGCGTACACCGCGGTCGAGCTGGTGCGCGGGCTCGGCGTCGACCCGGAACGGATGCGCGCCAACCTCGCCGCGACCGGCGGGCAGATCGCCTCCGAGCGCCTGTCGGCGGTGCTGGCCCCGGCGCTCGGCAGGGCGGCGGCGAAGGAGCTGCTGGGCGCGGCCTCGCTGCGGGCGGCGGCGGAGGGCCGCCCCCTCGCCGACGTGCTGGCGGACGAGCCCCGGCTGCAAGGCCTGCTGGACGCGGGGCAGGTGGCGGAACTGCTGGACCCCGCGGGATACACCGGGGCGGCCGGGCCGCTCGTGGACCGCGCGCTCGGCGGCTGAGCCCCGGCGGGGTACGGCAGCGGCCCGCGGCCCGGACGTCTCCGGAAGCCGCGGGCCGCTCCCGCGCGGGACTGCGGCCGTGCGCGGTCCTCAGTCCCCGTAGCTGTGCCCGTAGACCGGCGGCTTGGTGCTGGGCGGACAGGTGGTCGGCGGGGTGGTGGGCGGCGTGGTGGGGGGTGTGGTCGGAGGGGTGGTGGGGGGTGTCGTCGGCGGGGTGGTGGGGGGCGTGGTGGGCGGGGTGGTCGGGGTGGTGGTCGGCGGGGTCGTGGGAAGGGTGCCGCAGTCGATCGACGCGTCGAAGGGGAAGTCGTGGATCT
The DNA here is from genome assembly GCF_044333485.1 of Streptomyces sp. NPDC020983. Taxonomy (NCBI): domain Bacteria; kingdom Bacillati; phylum Actinomycetota; class Actinomycetes; order Kitasatosporales; family Streptomycetaceae; genus Streptomyces; species Streptomyces sp. NPDC020983. The sequence continues at coordinate 139,474 of NZ_JBIRRA010000002.1, forward strand.
CGCCGGCGTCGACCCAGTTTCCGTTGTCGAGCTGCGGCCCGGCGGTCAGCTGGCGTACGACGATGTCGCCCTCGATGTTGGCGGCGTCGGTGTCGACGAGGTGGGCGTTCGGGGCGAAGATCGTGCCTTCGAGGCTGTCACCGGTGGCCAGGTGGATGTACGTGGCGTCGGGGAAGTCCCAGAGCATGAAGGGCGCCTGGTCCCCGCTGACGCCCGCGAGGTTCGGCACGTCCCAGGTGTACTCCCCGCTCGTCGCGCTCGTGTCCACGACGACCAGGAAGGGCGTGTCCGCGGTCGGCTGGTCGCGGAAGGTGAGGTTGCCGATGCGGTTCAGGTCGTCGCCCGTGATGTGCAGGACGTTCGTCACGCCGGGGGTGAGGTGGACGTAGGCGTCCGTGCCCGCGGGGAAGCCGGTCTGCGGGTCGAGCGGGTCGCCCTGCGCGTTTTCCAGGACGACGTTGGCGTCGCAGGTGCTCATCGCGGCGGCACGGTCGCGGTAGTCGGAGAAGAGCGTCGTGAAGTCGATGAGGCCCGGCTTCGGGGCCACGGAGGCGGGCGGCTGGTCGGTGGTCAGCTGGATGCGGGGCGTGGCGTCGTAGCCCGCGCCCTCCGGGACGACCCGGGTGTTGACGAGCGCGTTGTTCGCGTCCCGGTCGAGCACGTCCACCCCGGTGGGATCGCCGATCTTGACGTAGCCGTTGTTCAGCACCTGGAGCACACCCGCCGGGTCGCTCTCCCCGGGCAGCACGCGGCCGCCGACCAGCAGCGCGGTGGGCTCGGCGTCGCCGTCGTCCACGAAGCTCCCGGTGGTGTGCAGGGCGACGTTGTAGCCGGGCCCGAAGGACAGGTCGCCGCCGAGGGCGACGGTCCCCTCGGTCTCGGTGGTGCCGAGCACGGCGTCGCGCTCGACGATGGTCCCGAAGCCCTGGTTGCCGGTGACGGGGTTCCCGACCGCGCGGGTCGCGGCGAGCGCCACCGGGGCCGAGCGCATGGCGACGAGGCCGGCGACGGCGAGGCTGCACGTGCACACCGCGAGGCCGGCGGTGGCGAAGAGTGGTTTGCGCATGCCCGCGACCGTAGGCAGAAGGGGACGCCTTTCCCCCGCACCGTTCCGGGGACGCACCTCCCCGTCCATCCGATCGGCGCACCCCGCTGTGGGCCGTGCGAGTAGCCCGGCCGCCGCGGCCACCGGGCCGGGGGCGGTGGCCGGATCCGCTGGCGCGGTGATCGCTCCGTGGCGGATGATTGACGTCCCGCCGGCCGGTGGCGGGCGCGGACGGGGAACGGGAACGGGAACGTGGCAGCGGACGACGTGCAGGGCGGTACGCCGCGGCGGTCCGCGGCCGAGGGCGCGGGGGCGGATCCGGAGGGGCGGACGCTCGCCGGGCGCTACCGGCTGCTGGAACGGCTCGGGCGCGGCGGTATGGGCGAGGTGTGGCGGGCCCACGACCCCGTGCTGCACCGCGCGGTCGCGATCAAGCTCGTCCGCGGCCCGCTCACCGACGACGCCGGCGCCGTACGGCGGCTGGAGCGCGAGGCGACGGCCGCCGCGCAGCTCGTCGACGAGCACGTGCTGACCGTCTACGACTTCGGGCGCGACGGCTCCCAGGTCTTCATCGTCATGGCCCTCGCCGCCGGCCGCAGCCTCGACCGGGTGCTCGCCGACCGCGGCCCGCTGCCGCCCGCCGCCGCGGCCGACCTCGCCCGGCAGGTCGCCCTCGCGCTCGCGGCCGCGCACGCGCGCGGCATCGTGCACCGCGACATCAAACCGGCCAACGTCATGCTCGACGACCGCGGGCGCGCCACCGTACTGGACTTCGGCATCGCCGCCTTCGACCTCTCCTACGACCTCACCAAGCTCAGCGCGCCCTCCGCCGTCCTCGGCTCGGCGCCGTGGATGGCGCCCGAGCAGGCCGTCGGCGGGGCCGTCGACCACCGCGCCGACCTCTACGCGCTCGGCTGCCTGCTCCACCACCTGCTCACCGGCCGGCCGCCCTTCGGCGACCGCGCCGTCACCGCGCAGCTCCTGGCCCACGCGCACGAGGCCCCGGCCCCGCCCTCCGCCGCCCGCCCCGGCGTGCCGCCCGACCTCGACGAGCTCGTCCTCGCGCTGCTGGCCAAGTCCCCGGGCGACCGCCCGGCGTCGGCGGCGCAGGTCGCGGCCCGGCTCGCGCCGTACGCGGGGGCCGCGGCGAGCCCGGAGCCGGTGGCCGCGGGGGCCGTGGAGCCGGATCCCGCCTCCGTCCCGACCCGCCCCGACGGGCCGCCGGGCGGAACGGCACCCGAGCCCGAGCCCGCGCCCTTACGCGAGCCCGAGCCGCGGCCCGAGCCCGTACCGGAGGCCCGTCCCGAGCCCGTACCGGAGGCCGGCCCCGTACGCGCTCCTGAGCCCGAGTCAGGGCCCGAGCCCGTACCCGCACCGGAGCCCGCGCCGCAGGACGTGGAGCCGGATCCCGCGTCCGTCCCGACCCGCCCCGACGAGCCGCCGGGCGAAACGGCACCCGGGGCCGGACCCGGGCCCGTACGCGGGCCTGAGCCCGAGTCAGGGCCCGAGCCTGTACTCGTACCGGAGCCCGCGCCGCAGGACGTGGAGCCGGATCCCGCGTCCGTCCCGACCCGCCCCGACGAGCCGCCGGGCGGAACGGCACCCGAGGCCGAGCCCGCGCCCTTACGCGAGCCCGAGCCGCGGCCCGAGCCCGTACCCGCACCGGAGGCCGATCCCGTACGCGCTCCTGAGCCCGAGTCAGGGCCCGAGCCCGTACCCGTACCGGAGCCCGCGCCGCAGGACGCGGAGCCGGATCCCGCGTCCGTCCCGACCCGCCCCGACGAGCCGCCGGGCGGAACGGCACCCGAGGCCGGTCCCGTACGCGGGCCTGAGCCCGAGTCAGGGCCCGAGCCCGTACCCGTACCGGAGCCCGCGCCGCAGGACGTGGAGCCGGATCCCGCGTCCGTCCCGACCCGCCCCGACGAGCTGCCGGGCGGAACGGCACCCGGGGCCGAGCCCGTACCCGAACCGCGGCGCGGGCCCGTACGCGGTGAACGGCGGCGGCCCTCCCGGCGGACCGTCCTGCTCGCCTGCGTCGGCGCGGTCGTCGCGGGCGGGGCCGCGGGCGCCACCGTCGCGCTGCTCCCGGACGGGGGTGGCGACGGGACCGGGAGCGGAGGGAAGGGGAGCGGAGGCAAGGGCGGCGAGGCCGCACTCGCGTGGGCGGTCCCGGCCACCGAGAAGTTCGTCGGCCTCGCCGCCGGCGCCGCGGTGCTCAAGGGCAGCGGGCAGCTCATCGGCGTCGCCACCGCGACCGGCAAGCGCGTCTGGCGGCTGCCGGACCTGTCCCGGGTGGACGACAACACCTTCGCGTACGTCATCGCCCCGGCCGGTCCGCTCTACCTCGGCACGGCCGACCGCCGGATCCGGCGGATCGACCCGGCGACGGGCGAGGCGGCGTGGGCGTACTCCTTCCACTTCCCGGACACGCCCGACGGCGACGGCTGGACCACCGACGACGGCATCCTCCGCCTCGGGCTCTCGCCCGACGGCCGGACCCTCTACGCGGCGCTGGCGAAGTTCCTGGTGGCCCTGCGGACGTCGGACGGCGGCGAGGTGTGGCGGTGGACGTGGCAGACGGACGCCGGCGACCAGGTGCTCATCACGTCCGTGACACCCGTCTCCGACGACACCCTGATCCTCGGCCGCACCGACCCCGGGTCACCGGGCGGGATCGGGATCCTGCTGTGCCTGGGCGTGACCAGCAGGTCCGTCCGGTGGACCGGGTCGTGGCGCGTCACCGCGCACACGCCCGACGTCCTCCTCGCGAGCCGGGACGCCGACCCGGCGTCCCTGAGCCTGGTGGACGTCTCGGACGGCACCGTGCGCGGCAGCGTGCCGGTGTCCGGGACGGAGGGCTACGCCGGGGTGTCCGCGCGGGCCGGCGTGTTCTTCGTGCAGCAGGTCAGGCACGAGGGCAGCACGCAGCACGCGGAGGGCTTCACCGCGCACTCGCTGGACGACGGCCGCGCGCTGTGGAGCCGGAAGGCGCCCGCGTCCTTCTTCGGCCTCGCACCGGCACGCTCGGGCCCGTGCGTGGTCAGCGTGGACCAGCCGCCCAGCGACTCGGCGCCCGGCGCGGCGTACAGCGGCCTCGACGCCCGGACCGGCGCGGTGCTCTGGGAGGGGCGGGGCCGGGCGCCGCTGCCCGCGGGCTCCTGGGCGGGCGCGGACGGCACCGCACCGACCGCCGTCGCCGCCCCGTGGATCCCGCTGACCGTTCCCACCGGGCCGCCCGCCACCACCGCCGCGGCCACCCTGGGGCCCGCCCCGGCCGCGCACGGCCTCGCGGGCCTCGATCCGGCGACGGGCCGCGAGGCGTGGACGGTCCACGGGCCCGTGCCCGAGGGCTACACCGAGGCGTGGGCCGAGGACCCGGGGAGCGGGCTGCTCGTCGTGCAGGCGTCCACGTTCGCGTACGGCAGGGGCATGCGGCCGAAGACCCTCTTCGCGGTGCGGCCGCCGGGCTGAAGCGCCCTCACCGCGGGCCGGGCAGTGCGGCGTGCCGGAAGTCGCGCGGGGTGACGCCGTACGCGGCGCGGAAGCTGCGGGTGAAGGTCGCGTGGTCCTTGAAGCCCCAGCGCGCGGCGATCGCGTGCACCGGCACCGGATCCCGTGCGGTGTCGGCGAGTTCGCGGCGCGCGCCTTCGAGCCGCTGCTCGCGGATGTACGCGGCGACCGTCGTGCCCTGCGCCTGGAAGAGCCGGTGCAGATGGCTGCGCGAGATGTGCCGGGCGGCGGCGATGCTGCTCGGGGTGAGATCGGTGTCGGCGAGGTGGCGGCGGATGAAGGCCATCACCTCCAAGGTGAGGGCGCGGGTGCGGGTCTCCGGCGGCAGGCCGTCCTCGGCGTCGAGGACCTGCGCGAACTGCGCGCTCACCAGGTCGGCGAGCACCCGGCCGAGCCGGGGTGCCTCGGCCTGCCGGTAGTCGCCGGTGTGCGCGGTCACCTGGGTGAGGAACTGCGCGACGAGCGCGCCGACGCCCGTCCGCCCCGGCAGGTCGCGCCCGATGACGTCCCGTACACGGTCCCACGGCAGGCTCAGCGAGGTCCGGGGCACCTCGACGCCGATCATCTCGATCCACGGGCCGAGGCCGGAGACCGTCATCGCCTCCGACGAGACGTTCATGTGGAACTCCCCCGTCCCGAGGGGTCGTTGCGGGCGGTCCGGCCAGCTGGTCACCGCGTCGCCGCGCACGACCAGGGACAGGTTGACCGTCTCCGGGTCGGACTGCCGGATACGGAAGGGCGTGCGGTGAAAGGTGAGTTGGGGGAAGGCGGCGGGCCACAGGGTGATGCCGCCGAGGTCCACCAGCCGCAGCGTCGCCCGGAAGTCGGCGGCGAATTCGCTCGTGAGGTCCATGGGCGCGTGCGTGCTGCTCATGAGGTCGTGCCACACGTCGAACCGGTCGGCCACCGGCAGGTCCTCGCTGCGGAAGACCCTCTCGTCCAGCATCCAGAACCACCCCCGGCACACCTGCCCCAACCGGCCTCCCCGCCGCTCGCGTAGCGGAGTCAACCGCATCCGCCGCGTGGACGCCACAGTGCGCGACGCCCGGGCCGCACCGGGGGTTCCGCGCGGAGGCGCTTGTGGCGCGAATCGGGTTGCGGGAGGCCGGTTCGGCGCGGGACGATCCGCGGGTGTTCACCGCACCCCGGGTTTCGTAGCCCGGCACCAAGCGCGTCACCGCCCTTGTGCCCACCAACCGCTACGGAGCGCATCACCGTGAACACCTTCCGTACCACCGGTCTGCTGCGGGACCGGAACTTCCCGCTGCTGCTGAGCGGCCAGATCGTCTCGGCCGCCGGCGACCAGGCGCAGGGCATGGCCCTGCCGCTCGTCGTGCTGGCCCTCACCGGCTCGACCACCCGGGCCGGGCTCGTCCTGGGCCTCGGCACCCTGTCCTTCCTCGTCTTCGGCCTCGCCGCGGGCGCCCTCGCCGACCGCTTCGACCGGCGCGCGCTCATGGTGTGGTGCGACGCCGCCCGCGCCGTGCTCACCGCGGGCGTCGCGGTCGCGCTGTGGCGGGACGCGCTGGGCATGCCGCAGCTGTACGCCACCGCCGTGCTGTCCGGCATGCTGACGACCCTCTTCCAGGCCGCCAACTCGGCCGCCCTGCCCGGCGTCGTCGGCCCGCACCGGCTCGCCGCCGCGCTCGGCTGGTCGCAGACGGCTTCCGGTGCGATCGGCCTCCTCGGCGCGCCGCTGGCCGGTGTCCTCTACGCGGCGGGCCGGGTCGTGCCGTTCGCCGCCAACGCCCTCTCCTTCGCCGCTTCGGCGCTCGCCCTGCGCCTTCTGCGGGCGGACCTCCGTCCCCCGGCGGCCCCGGCCTCCCGGCGCCTCACCGGCGAGATCCGGGAAGGGTTGCGGTGGTTGTGGGGGCAGCCGGTCATCCGCTTCCTCACCCTCGTCGGCGCCGCGGACAAGATCCGCTACGGGGCCGGGTACCTGCTCATCGTGACGCTCGCCCGGCAGGCGGGCGCAACGCCGCCGTGGATCGGCGTCATCTTCGGCGGCGCCGCCGCGGGCACGATGGCCGGCGCGCTCGTCTCCCGGCACGCCGTCCGCCGCTTCCCGCTCGGGCGGATCGCGGTGGTGATGCTGTGGTCGGAGGCCCTGATGTTCCCCCTGTACGCGCTCGCCCCCGGCCCCCTCACCCTCGCACTCGTCGCGGCGGCGGAGTCGGTGGTGGCCCCCGTCTACACCGTGGCCATGACCACCCACCAGCTCTCCGTCACCCCGGACGCCCTGCGCGGCCGCGCGTCCGCCGCCGTCTCGACCCTCACCACCGGGGCGCTCTCCGCCGGAACGCTGGCCGGCGGATTCCTCCTCTCCGCGCTGGGAACGCACCCGCTCGTCTGGGCCTGCTCGGCGTGGCTCGCCGCCCTGGCCCTCCTGACCACGGTGAACCCGGCGGTGCGCGGCGCCCCGAGGAGGCGCGGGGAACCGCGCGAGCGGCCCGCCGGCCGCCGGCGGGACAGTGGGGACCGGGCCGTCCGGTGAGGCCCGCCCCGGTGGGTGGCCGCCCGCACCGCTCCCCGCGCCCGCGGGCCTTTGCCGTACCCCGGCTGGGGATCAGCGGCCCGCGGCGATGATCGACAGGAGCCGCGCGTGCGTGGGCGCGTCGGCCGCGGCGAGGATGCCGCGGGCGGAGGGGCCGAGGGGGGCGCCGTCGACGGCGGTGACGACGCAGCCGGCGGCGCGGCAGAGGGCGAGTCCGGCGGCGAAGTGGACGCTGGAGGTGAGGTCGCCGCCGTCGGTGACGTACGCGGCGCGGCGGCCCGCGGCGACCCAGGCGAGGGCCAGCGTGGTGGAGCCGACGCGGGTGCGGAAGTGCTCGTCGAAGGCGGGGTTGGCGAGCATGTCGAGGGCCCAGAAGCCGGGTGGGCCCGGGGCCAGGGGATCGAGGTTGACGTCGACCAGGCGGGTCGCGGCGGAGGGGGTGAGGGGGCCGGCCGCGGCGCCGTCCCGGCGCAGCCACGCCGTGTCGCCGTCGGTGCAGAAGACCTCGTCCGCGAAGGGGTCGGCCACCGCCGCGGCCCCGCCGCGCAGCGCGACGTTGACGGCCACGAGCATCGTGCCGGCCGCGTAGTTGAGGGTGCCGCACAGCGGGTCGACGAGCCACTCCCGCGGGGTGCCGTCCGCGCCGCCCTGCCGTCCGCCCTCCTCGCCGAGGAGGGCGTCGGCGGGGCGGGCGGCGCGGATGACGTCCAGGATCGTCTTCTCGGCCTCGATGTCCGCGGCGGTCGCGAAGTCGCCGCCGCCCTTGTCCACGCGGTCCAGCCGCGTCCCGTACATCGCGCGCACCACGTTCGCGCCCGCTTCGGCGGCGGCGGCCGCGACCTCGGCGTCCTCGGCCGGTGTGTAGGAGCTGATCATGACACGAAGGCTAACGCCGGCCGCCGCGCCGCGACCGTTCGGACGGCGTGGCCGCACGACACCACGAGGGGCAACTCACGGTCGCCGCGGGCCTCGTGGTGGGCGCGCCGCCGGCGCCGGGCCGGCGGCGGCACGAAGCGCGGCAGAGCCGGGCTCCACCCGGTACGCGACCTGTGGGCCGCGGCCGCGGCGAGGAGGTGACGGCTACGCCAGCGCGGCGCGCACCGCGTTGACCAGCGTGGCGGCCCGCCGGTCGTCGGCGCCCTCGACGATGGTGTTCATGACGTAGCCGAACGCCAGCCTGCGCCCGGGGTCGGCGAAGGCCAGCGAACCGCCCCGCCCCGCGTGCCCGAAGGCGGCGGGGCCGGTGAGCGGGGAGAGCAGCGTCGGCAGCATGAAACCCGAACCGAAGCGGCTCGGCAGCCCCATGACCAGATCCGGGCCCGCCGACTGCTCCACCGTCGCGGCCGCCACCGTCTCCGGGGACAGCAGCCGCACCCCGTCCACCTCGCCGATCAACGCCGCGTACATCCGCGCCAGCGCACGGGCGGTGCCGATGCCGTTCGACGACGGGATCTCGGCGGCCTGCACCTCCGGCGACCCGAAGTCCACGGCCGCCGGGTCCGTCACCGCGTACGCACGGTTCGCGAGCGACTGCGGGTCCTTCCACAGCGCCACCGCGTCGCGGATCTCCGCGGGCAGCGACTCCGGCGGCAGCGAGGCGAGATCGACCTGCGGCTCGGGGTAGGACATGACACTCACCCGCGCGCGCTCGGCGGGCGGCAGGCCGATGAAGAAGTCCAGGCCGCCCAGCGGGGCGGCGATCTCCTCGGCGAAGAACCGTCCCGGGGTGCGCCCCGACACCCGGCGTACCACCTCGCCGACCAGCCACCCGAACGTCCGCCCGTGGTACCCGTGCGCCGTCCCCGGCGTCCACTGCGGCTTCTGCGCGGCGAGCGCCTCGGCCATCGGCGTCCACGCGAGGGCGTCCGCGAGGGGAAGGGGCTCGTCCAGCGTCACCAGCCCCGCCCGGTGGGACAGCAGCCAGCGCACCGGTATGCGGCCCTTGCCGTTCGCCGCGAATTCCGGCCAGTAGTCGGCGACGGGCGCGTCGAGGTCCAGTGCGCCGCGCTCGGCGAGCATGTGGGCCGCGGTGGCGACGGCGCCCTTCGTGGCGGAGTACACCAGCTGGAGCGTGTCGCGCTCCCACGCGCGGTCCGCCGCCGGGTCGGCGAGGCCGCCCCACAGGTCGACGACCGGCTCGCCGTCGACGTACACGCACAGTGCCGCCCCGGTGTCCCCGCGCTCCGTGAAGTTCTCCGCGAACGCGGCCCGGACGCCGCTGAACCGGGCGGCGGCCTCCCCGTGAATCGTTGTCATGAGGCCATCATCACCCCGGGGGCGGGCCCCCGGCCGGCCGCTCGGCGCGGCATGCGCGCGCCCCTGCGGGCCGCGGCCGGTTCAGGGCGCCATCCGGGCGCGGAGCCAGGCGAGCTGGCGGGTGGTGTGCAGCGCCTCACCGCCTTCGTGGTGGTTGAACGGGTAGACGTGGACGGCCCGTTCCACCGCCTCGGCGCCACCGGCGGCGGAACCGTAGTGGTTGTACGCCGCGAAGACCGTGCTCGGCGGGCACACCGTGTCGCGCAGGCCCACGCCCACGTGGACCGGCGCGGTCGCGCGCCGCGCGAAGTTGACGCCGTCGACGTACGAGAGCGTCGTCCGGACGAGCTCCTCCGCGTCGCGGTGGACGGCGAGGTAGCGGACGATCTCGCCGTACGGTTCGGCGTCGGTGATGTCGATCGCCCGCTGGACGTGGCAGAGGAAGGGCGCGGCCACCATGAGGGCCGTGAGGTCGGGGACGAGTCCGGCGACGGCGAGGGCGAGGCCGCCGCCCTGGCTGTTGCCGACCGCGGCGACGCGTGCCGGGTCGACGCCGGGCAGGGCCCGGACCGCGGCGACCGCGCGGACGGCGTCGGTGATCAGGCGGCGGTAGTAGTAGTCGTACGGGTCGAGGACGCCGCGGACGACGGCGCCGGGGCCGCCGAGGGCCACGGCGCCGGGGTCGGGGGTGTCGCCGCCGCTGCCGTAGAGATCGCCCTGGCCGCGGCTGTCCATGAGCAGGTGGGCGTAACCGGCGGCGGCCCAGGTCAGGCGCTCGTGCGGGAGGCCGCGGCCGCGCCCGTAACCGAGGTACTCGACGACGGCGGGGAGCGGTGCGGCGGCGCCGGCGGGGCGGGTGAACCAGCCGCGCACGGGGTGGCCGCCGAAGCCGGCGAAGGTGACGTCGAAGGTCTCGACGAGGCTGAGGCCGGTCTCGGCGGGGCGGACGTCGAGGAGCACGGGGGCGGTGTCGGACTGCTTGAGGGTGGCGGCCCAGAAGGCGTCGAAGTCGTCGGGCTCGCGCACGTCGGGTGCGTAGCCGTGCAGCTCGCCGATCGGGAGGTCGAACAGGGCCACGGGGGTCCTCCAGCGGGAAGGGAAGGGGGTCGGGGGCCGGGCGGCGCGGGCTCCCGGGCGGCGGGGCACCGCGGGGAGGAGCCGCTCAGTGCCGGGGGGCGGGGGGCGCGGTGCTCTCCCGGACGACCAGCTCGGTGCCCAGGTCGATGCGTTTGGTGGGGACGTCCGCGCCGGCCGCGAGGTCCAGCAGCATGCGGGTGGCCGTGCCGGCCATGTCGTGCAGGGGCTGGTGGACGGTGGTGAGCGCGGGCTCCATCCAGGCGGCGACCGGCAGGTTGTCGTAGCCGACGACGGACAGGTCGCCGGGCAGCCGGAGGCCCAGCCGCCGTGCGGCGCGCAGGACTCCCATGGCCTGGGCGTCGGAGCCGGCGAAGATCGCGGTGGGCGGGTCGGGGAGCTGGAGGAGCTCCATGCCGTGCTGGTAGCCGGCGTCGAGGTAGAAGTTGCCGTGCCGGACGAGGGCGGTGTCCATGGCGAGGCCGGCCTCGTCGTGCGCGCTGCTGAAACCGGCGATGCGGGCGCGGCTGCACAGCAGTTCCTCCGGCCCGGCGATGACCGCGATCCGGCGGTGGCCGAGGTCGAGCAGGTGACGGGCGGCGACGAGGCCGCCGTTCCAGTTGTTGGAGCCGACGGTGGGGACGGAGGCGGGGGTCGCGCTGTCGGTGTCGACGGCGACGAACGGCACGCGCTGGCGGCGCAGTTTCTCCTGCTGGGCCTCGGCGAGCCCGCACTGCACGAGGAGCACCCCGAGCGGACGGCGGCCGACGATCAGGTCCAGCCAGGTGTCCTGCGGGCGGTGGACGCCGCCGAGCTGGGTGAGCACCAGCTCCACGCCGGCGGTGGCGACCGCCTCCTCGACGCCGCGGATGATCTCCATGGCCCACGCCGAGTCGAACTCGTGGAAGACCAGGTGGATTTGGTTGCTCGGTTCGCTCGACCGGCGGCTTCGCCGCCGGTAGCGGTGGCGTTCGAGGCTGGCCTCGACGCGCGCCCGCGTCTCGTCGGCGACGTCCGCGCGCCCGTTGAGGACCTTGGAGACGGTCGCCACCGAGACGCCCACCTCGCTGGCGATGGTGGCGATGGTCGCGGCCCGCTGCCCGCCTGCTGGATCGGTACTGGTCACGGAGGTGCCCTACGCTGCAGGGTGTCGAAAGTTTCGACACAACCACTGAAACAAGCTCTGCCCACAGGGTGGGCAGATGGCGAATATACGGCACTGCATGGGACGAGACCAGGCTCAAAAGCTGCTGTCCCGCCTATTGACACCCCTTCTGCCACGTCCTTAGGCTGCCCGACACATTAAGCAAGAATTTCGAAAGTTTCGACTCCGCCCGCTCTTTCCCTGCCGCCTCCCGGGAGGTCGGCCCGGTCCTGCGCATGGCCGAACCAGCGCCAGGCGACGTGGGCGTGCGTCGCCCATCCACCGCACGGAGGCCCGACGATGAGCACGATGGGGACGGTGGACCTGCCGTCCGAAGCCTCTGGCGCGGGCGGGCGGAAATCCGCCCGGACCCGCCCCAAGGGCCGTAAGACTGCCAAGGGGGCGAAACGGACCTGGCGGCAGTCCCTGCGCCGCGACTGGCAGCTCTATTCGCTCGCGGTGCTGCCGCTGCTGTTCTTCGCGGTCTTCCGGTATCTGCCGATGCTGGGGAATGTCATCGCTTTCCGGCGTTACCACCCCGGCAGCAGCATGTTCGGCGACGAGTGGGTCGGCTGGCGCTACTTCAAGCTCTTCTGGCACGACCCGCAGTTCTGGCACGTCTTCTCGAACACCCTGCTCATCGGTGTCCTGACGCTGCTCTTCGCCTTCCCGATGCCCATCATCCTGGCGCTGCTGCTCAACGAGGTGCGCAGCCGCAGGTTCAAGAGGCTCGTGCAGTCGATCTCCTACCTGCCGCACTTCCTGTCCACGGTCATCGTGGCCGGCGTGGTGATGCAGTTCCTGGCCGCCGACGGCCCGGTCAACCAGGCCCTCAGGCACTTCGGGCACAAGCAGATCCTGTTCATCCAGGAGCCCGGCTGGTTCCGCTCCATCTACGTGTCGTCGGAGCTGTGGCAGACGGTCGGCTGGGGCACGATCCTCTACCTGGCCGCGCTCACCTCGATCGACGACAACCTCTACGAGGCCGCGCGGATCGACGGCGCCAACCGCTGGAAGCAGACCTGGCACGTCACGCTGCCGGGCATCCGGCCCACGATGGTCACGCTGCTGATCCTCAACATCGGCACGTTCATGGCGGTCGGCTTCGAGAAGATCCTGCTCCTCTACAACCCGCTGACGTACCCGACGGCGGATGTCATCTCCACGTACCTGTACCGGATGGGCGTCGTCTCCAACAACTTCAGCTACGCCGCCGCGATCGGGCTCTTCGAGTCCGTGATCGGCCTGGTGCTGATCGTCACGGCCAACCGGATTTCGCGTCGCACAGTGGGGACGAGCCTGTGGTAGCCCTCGACACAACCGCCACCGACGACCGGCCTGTCCTGCAGCCGGCCGGGATCCGCACCAGCCGCGGCTACCGGGTCTTCCAGGTGGTCAACACGCTGATCCTGCTCGGGGTCGTCGTGGTGACGCTCTACCCGGTCGTCAACATCGTGGCCCGCTCCTTCAGCGAGGACGGCTACATCCGCTCGGGCAAGGTCAACCTGTGGCCGCGCGGCTTCAACGTCACGACCTACAAGGCCGTGATGAGCAACTCGCTGTTCTGGACGGACTACCGCAACACGGTCGTCTACACCGTCGTCGCCACGGTCGTCGCGATGGTGCTCACCACCTGCTACGCCTACGTGCTGTCCAAGAAGGACCTGCGCGGCCGCGGGGCGCTGGTCGGCATCGCCGTCTTCACGATGTTCTTCACCGGCGGCCTGATCCCCAACTACGTGCTGGTCACCACGCTGGGGCTGAAGAACAGCGTGTGGGCGATCGCGCTGCCGAACGCCATCAGCGTCTTCAACCTCCTGGTGATGAAGGCCTTCTTCGAGGGCATGCCGGTCGAGCTGGAGGAGGCCGCCGCGATCGACGGCCTGAACACCTACGGCATCCTGTGGCGCATCGTGCTCCCGCTGTCCAAGGCGGTACTGGCCACGATGGTGCTGTTCTACGCGGTGTCGTTCTGGAACTCGTGGTTCACGGCCTTCCTCTACATGGACCACTCCGACCTGATGCCGGTCACCGTCTACCTGCGCAACATGATCGCCGGTTCCACCGGCGGCACCTCGGTGGGCTTCTCGGAGGCGGACGCGACCGCGATCGGCGCCAACATCCAGGCGGTGACGATCGTCCTGACCACCCTTCCGATCCTGGTCGTCTACCCCTTCGTCCAGCGGTACTTCGTCTCCGGGGTCACGCTCGGCGCCGTCAAGGGCTGACCCCGCCCGACGCCGCCCCCGGGCCGCCACCGCGGCCCGTCACGAAACGCCTGTGCCACCCGTCCCGTACCACCCCCTACCCCGAACTCCCGCGCTCGCGGGAATGGAGTCCCCATGAACAACATCTCCCGGCGGTCGATGCTCATCTCGCTGGGCGCCACGCTCGGCGCGGCGACCCTCGGCCTGAGCGCCTGCAGCAGCGACGGCGGCGACGACAAGGACGGCTCGGACCTGTCGAAGAACAGAGCTGACGCGATGGACAAGTTCGGCGTCGGCGACCAGTTCAAGGCGACGAAGCCCTTCGCGCTCACCACGCTGCTCAACGACAACCCCGGCTACCCGGAGAAGGGCAGCTGGCTGTTCTGGACGGAGCTGGCCAAGCGCACCAACGTCACCCTCAAGCCGACCGTCGTCCCGCTGAGCGACTACGAGAACAAGCGCAGCGTCATGATCGGCTCCGGTGACGCCCCCTTCCTGATCCCCAAGACCTACTTCGGCCAGGAGGCGCCGTTCGTCTCCTCCGGCGCGATTCTGGCCGTCAGCGACTACGTCCATCTGATGCCCAACTACCAGGACAAGGTCAAGAAGTGGAATCTCCAGGGTGACGTCGAGACCCTCGTCCAGGACGACGGCAAGTACTACGTGCTGCCGGGCCTGCACGAGGACGTCTGGATCGACTACACCTTCGCGATCCGCACCGACGTCCTGGACGCGCTGGGCCTGCAGATGCCCAAGACGCTGGACGACCTCTACAACGTCCTCAAGGCGATGAAGGCCGCGCACCCGGACCTGTACCCGATGTCGGACCGCTGGAGCCAGCCCCACCCGGCCGGCGCCATGCTGCAGACCTTCGGCCAGGCCTTCGGCGCGGGCTACGGCGGCGGCTGGGGCTACCACAACGTCACGTACGACACCGCCTCGGACAAGTTCGTGCTGACCGGCGCGATGGACCAGTACAAGGCGATGGTGGAGTTCACCGCGAAGCTGGTGAAGGAGAAGCTGCTCGACCCGGAGAGCTTCACGCAGACCGACGACCAGGCCAACGCCAAGTTCACCTCCGGCAAGTCCTTCGTGATCTCCACCAACGCGCAGGAGCTGGTCAACACCTACCGCCCGGGCCTGGCCAAGGCGGTGCCGAGCGCCAAGGTCACCAAGATGCCGGTGCCGATCGGCCCCGCGGGCGAGGTCAAGGTCGGCACGCGCCTGGAGAACGGCCTGATGATCACCAAGAAGGCCCGCGACTCCAAGGACTTCGTGGCGATCATGCAGTTCGTGGACTGGCTGTTCTACTCCGACGAGGGCCAGGTCTTCGCCAAGTGGGGCGTCGAGGGCGTCACCTACACCAAGGACGCCGCCGGCAACTTCAAGCTGGCCAAGGACGTCGACTACGTCGGCCTCAACCCCAGCGGGACCAAGAAGCTGAACGTCGACTTCGGCTTCTCCAACGGCAACTTCGCCTACGGCGGCAGCACCAAGCTGCTGGAGTCCGTCTTCTCCGAGGAGGAGAAGGAGTTCCAGAAGATCATGACCGCCCGCAAGACGCTCCCGGTGCCGCCGCCGTACCCGCTCAACTCCGAGGAGCAGGAGCAGTTCTCGCTCTACGAGGCGCCGCTGACGGACTTCGTCCAGCAGCAGACCCTCAACTTCATCCTCGGCAAGCGCCCGCTCAGCGAGTGGGACACGTACAAGAGCGAGCTCAAGGGCAAGAACGGCGACCAGTACCTGAGCCTCGTCAACGGCGCCTACGACCGCTACAAGAGCAAGAAGAACGGCTCCGACAAGAGCTGACCCGCCGCCCCGGGCGGGGAGCGCCCCACCGGACCGGCCGGCCCCGACACACGATCGCACCTTCGCAAAGGACCACCACCGTGCGGATCTCAGTACCCGACCAGCCCTCAGGACGCCTGACGGACGCATGGCGCCTGTGCGTCGGAACCGGCCGGTTCGACCTCGCCCTGCGCAGCGACTACCAGGACTCGCTCGCCCTCGTCCAGCAGGACATCGGCTTCCGGCACATCAGGGGCCACGGCCTGCTGAGCGACCAGGCCGGCGTCTACCGCCCGTACGAGCACGCCGGGGCGCGGCACGTGCGGCACTCCTTCACCTACGTCGACCAGGTCGTCGACTCCTACCTCGGCCTCGGGATCAAGCCGTTCGTCGAACTCGGCTTCATGCCCGAGGAGCTGGCCTCCGGCGACGAGACCGTCTTCTGGTGGAAGGGCAACATCACCCCGCCGCGCGACTGGCGCGAGTGGGCCGACCTGGTACGCGGCACGGTCGGGCACCTCGTCGAGCGCTACGGCCTCGACGAGGTGCGCACCTGGCCCATCGAGGTGTGGAACGAGCCCAACCTCACGGCGTTCTGGGCCGGCGCCGACCAGGACGCCTACCACCGCCTCTACGAGGTCACGGCCACCGCCGTCAAGGAGGTGGACGCCGCACTCCAGGTCGGCGGGCCCGCGCTCTCGCCCGGCTACGAGCCGCGCTGGATGACCGGCTTCGCCGAATTCGTCGAGGCCAGCGGCGCGCCCTGCGACTTCGTCAGCCGGCACGCCTACGCCTCGGGCCCCGCGCAGGACGTCCCCTTCGGGACGCACCAGACGCTCGGCCCCGCCTCGATGCTGCTGGAGCAGTTCGCTGCGCCGCGCAAGGAGCTGGCCGGCAGCCGGCTGGCGGAACTGCCCGTCCACATCACGGAGTTCAACTCCTCCTACCGCCCCGACAACCCGGTGCACGACACCGCGCTGCACGCCGCGTACCTCGCGCCCGTGCTCGCGTCCGGCGGCGACCTGGTGGACTCCTTCTCCTACTGGACCTTCAGCGACATGTTCGAGGAGGTCGGCATCCCCACCGCCCTCTTCCACGGCGGTTTCGGACTGCTCACCCACCGGCAGATCAAGAAGCCCACGTACCACCTCTACGCCTTCATGGCCCGGATGGGCGACGACGTCCTCGCCCGCGGCGACGACCACCTCGTCACCCGGCACGCCGACGGCCGGGTCACCGTCCTGGCCTGGGCGCCCGTGGACCACACCGGCGCCGGCGAGACCGTCGACGGCCACACCGTACGGCTGTCGGTCCCGGTCGGCGGCCCCGCGCACGCGACCGTCTACGCGCACCGCTCCTCGGTCTCCGAGGACGCCGGCAACGCCTGGGCCGCGTGGGCGGAGATGGGCCGCCCCCTGTCGCCCGACCGCCGGCAACTGGCGGCTCTGCGGGAGGCCGCCGAGCCGTCCCGCATCCACCGCGCGCTGCCCGTTGCCGGCGGGAGGGTCGAGGTCGACCTCGTCCTCGCCCGCCACGAGGTCACCCTGCTGGAGCTGACCCCGGTCACCGACCACACCCCGCCGTGGTGGGACGAGCGCCGGCTGCTCGACCCGGACGCGTCCGCGGGGCCGGCCGGGGGCACGGCATGAGCGCCGCTTCCGCGGCCCGCAAGGAGTTCGGCGAGGGCCCGCTCGCCCGGGCCGCCGCCCTCGTCTACAGCCTGCTGGTGATCGAGGTGCTGCTGCTGGTCGCGGTGGCACCCGGCCTGCTGGTGCTCGGCCTGCTCGACCGCGACGCCGGCAACGTGCCGCTCGCCGTGCTGTGCGCGCTGCCCGCCGGACCCGCGTGGTCGGCCGCCCTCTACGCGTGGCAGCGGCGCAGCCGCGACCTCACCGAACTCCACCCGGCGCGCGCCTTCCGGCGCGGCTACCGCACCAACGCGGCCGACGCGCTGAAGGTCTTCACCCCGTGGCTGGTCGCGATGGCGCTCGTCGCGACCGTCCTCACCCACCGCGACGCGGCGGGCGTACCGGGCTGGTGGGCCGGGATGCTCGCCGTGCTCGCGGCGGTGTCCGCGCTGTGGATGGTCAACGCCATGGTGATCAGCGCGCTGTTCAGCTTCCGCACCAGGGACACCGCGCGGCTGGCCGCGTTCTTCCTGGTACGCGGCTTCAAGGCGACGGCCGGCAACCTGGGCGTGCTGGCCGCCGCCTTCGCGCTGACCCTGGCCGGTGCGCAGGTGCTGCCCTTCCTGCTCGCGTCGGTCATCGCCGCCGCGACGCTCGTCAACTGCCGGCCGATGATCGCAGCGATCCGCGAGGAATTCACCGCATGAGCCTGCCCGTCACCCCCAGCACGCCCTTCGGCGGTGACTACAGCCCCGAGCAGTGGCCGGAGCACGTCTGGAAGGACGACCACCGGCTCTTCGACGCCGCACGTATCGACACCCTGACCCTCGGCGTCTTCCTCTGGGCCAGGACCCAGCCGGCCGAGGACACCTACGACTTCACCGTCCTGGACCGGGCCGTGGACGAGGCCGAGGCGCAGGGCCGCCGGATCTGCCTGGCCACCGGCACGGGCGCGCACCCCGCGTGGCTGGCCCGCGCCCACCCCGAGGTGACCCGCACCGACTTCGAGGGCCGCAAGCACCGCTTCGGCCAGCGCCACAACTCCTGCCCCAGCTCCCCGGTCTTCCGCCGGCTGTCCGCCGCGCTGGCCGGGCGCGTCGCCGAGCGCTACGCCGGCCGCCCCTCGGTCATCGCCTGGCACATCGGCAACGAGTACGGCGGCGCGTGCTACTGCGACCTGTGCGCGGCGGGCTTCCGCGACTGGCTGCGCGGGAGGTACGGCACCCTGGAGGCGCTCAACGCCGCCTGGTACACGGACTTCTGGTCGCACACCTTCTACGACTGGGACGAGATCGAGGCGCCGTCCGCGCTCACCGAGCACTGGCGCGGCCCCGACCACACCGCCTTCCAGGGCATCACCCTGGACTACCTGCGCTTCATGTCGGACGCGATGCTCGCCAACTTCCGCGACGAGAAGGCCGCGATCCGCCGCTTCAGCCCCGACGTCCCCGTGACCACCAACTTCATGGGCATGTACCGGCCCATCGACTACCACCGCTGGGCCGAGCACCTGGACTTCGCGTCCTGGGACAACTACCCGCCGGAGAACACCACTCCGGCATGGATGGGCCTGAGCCACGACCTGATGCGCGGCCTCAAGGGCGGCCAGCCGTTCTGGCTCATGGAGCAGGCGCCGACCACGACCGCGTGCCGCGACGTCAACCCGGTCAAGCGGCCCGGTGTGATGCGGCTGTGGAGCTGGCAGGCGATCGCGCACGGCGCCGACGCCGTCCTCTACTTCCAGATGCGGGCCTCGCGCGGCGCGAGCGAGAAGCTCTTCGGGGCGGTCGTCAACCACGCGGGCCGCGACGACACCCGGGTCTTCCGCGAGGTCGCCGCCCTGGGCGCCGAGCTGGAACGCTTCGGGCCTGTCGCGCTCGGGGCGCGCACCCCGGCGAGGGTCGCGCTGCTCTTCGACTGGGACAGCTGGTGGGCGCTGGAGATCTCCGACGGCCCCAACCGCCACGTCCGCTACCCGCAGGTCGTGCTGAGCTACTACCGCGCGCTGTGGGAGGCGGGTGTCGACGTCGACGTGGTGCCCGTCACCGCGGAACTCGGCGGCTACGACGTGGTGATCGCCCCCGCCCTGCACATGGTCAAGGGCGATCTCGCGCAGCGCCTCGAAGCCGTCGCCCACCGCGGCGGCTCGGTACTGGCGAGCTACCTCTCCGGCCGCGTCGACGAGAACGACAACGCCTTCCTCGCCGACGTCCCCGGTCCGCTCGCCCCCCTCATGGGCATCCGCATCGACGAATGGGACGCCCGCGAGCCGGAGTTCAGCAACCCGGTGCTGCTGGGCAGCGGCCCGGACGCCGTGGAGTCCGCGGCCCGGCTGGTCTTCGAGCTGGTCCTCCCGCAGGGCGCCGAGACGGTCGGCACCTACCGGGCCGACTTCTACGCCGGCACCCCCGCCGTGACCCGCAACGCCTACGGTTCCGGGCTCGGCTGGTACGTCGCCGCCGGGCTCGACCAGGCGGGAGTCGACTGGGTCGTCCGCCGGGTGCTGGAGGCGGCGGGCGTCGCCACCCGCCACCCCGGCCTGCCGCAGCTGGAGACCGCCGCCCGGATCGCCCCGGACGGCACCCGGCTGCTCTTCCTGCTCAACCACTCCGACCAGCCGGTCACCGCACCGGCCGGCGTCGGCGGCACCGACCTGCTGACCGGCGACACCTTCGCCGCCGGTGCCCAGGTCCCCCTCGACGGCCACGGAGTGCGGGTGCTGCGCGAGTTCTGACTCCCCGCACTGCCTGGCCCATGGACGCCGCCGCCCCCCTCCAGCCGGGGGCGGCGGCGTCGGGCTCTCCCGCCGCCCGGAGCGCTAGGGCGTGTCCGCAAAGTCCCGCCTGGCACACGGCGCCTGGCACGCACGCTCGCTACGTTGTCGGGCTCGTCCGAGTAGGCCCACTACGAGGACGACCCTCCGCCTTGCGATCGCACGCACCAGACACCGTCTGCCCCGCCCTCCGGGCGGACGACGGGACTTTGCGGACACGCCCTAGGGGATGGGCCGGCCGAGCGCGTCCGGCACCCCGGACTTGCGCAGGAAGTAGGCGTTGACCTGGTCGCGCCACTCCCCGGCGCAGCGCACCTGCTCGTCGAGCCGCTCCAGCACCCGGGCGTACAGCGCGGCGTCGACCAGCCCCGTACCCGCCAGCTCCGTCCACCGCCCGCGCATCGCCGCCGCCTCCTCGGCGCCCGCGAAGTGCGTGTCGTAGATGTGCTGGACGACCGTCGTACCGCTGTGCAGCACATGCCCGTACGGCACGTGGTGGAAGAACAGCAGCAGCTCGTCCGGGCAGCTCGCGAGGTCCTCGTAGACGTCCGACCAGGGCTTCGGGTACTGACCGGTGTAGCCGGTGCCGGTCGCGCGCGTGCGGTCCACGCCGATGCCGTCGCGGTCGGCGAAGTGGTAGGTGCCCCACGGCTGGTACTCGTAGCCGTCGACGTCCGGCCCGTAGTGGTGGCCCGGCCGCACCATGAAGCCGACGCCGAGCGGCGCGGTGTAGCGCTCGTACGTCAGCCACGAGCCGTCCATCAGCGCGTGCAGGGTGCGGCGCAGCGGCTCCGGGTCGCGGTCGCGGGACAGCAGCGGCACGAACGTCAGCCCGATCCACTCGTCCAGCAGCGCCACCGGATCGGCGCCCGGATCCCATGCGAGGCGGCCGAAGGCGTAGAGGTTGGCCTGCGCGAGCGGATGGCCCGTCCAGTACGGGTCGTCGCCGACGTTGGAGACGGCCACCAGCCCGCCGCCCGTCGCCGGGTCCGCCGCCAGGTCCGCGACGGACCGGCCCGCGTCGCCCCACGGCCGGAAGCCCAGCACCTGGCTCCACATCGGGCCGAGATAGCACACGTGCCGCTGCTGCCCGGTGTACTCCTGCGTGACCTGTAGCTCCACCGCGAGCCTGGTACGCGGCATCGCCGCGATCACCGGCGAGACCGGCTCGCGGGTCTGGAAGTCGATCGGCCCGTGCTTGACCTGGAGCACCACGTTGTCCGCGAACTCCCCGTCCTGCGGGGCGAAGTGGTCGTACGCGGCACGCGCCCGGTCCGTCGACCGGTCCCGCCAGTCCTGCTGGTGGTTGTAGACGAAGGCCCGCCAGTGCACCTCGCCGCCGTGCGGTGCGAGGGCCGCGGCCAGCATGTTCGCACCGTCCGCGTGCGTGCGCCCGTAGGCGAACGGACCCGGCTGGCCCTCGGAGTCGGCCTTGACGACGAAGCCGCCGAAGTCCGGAACGGCCTCGTAGACGCGGTCGGCCGCGGTGGCCCACCACGTCCTGACCGCTTCGTCCAGCGGATCGGCGGTCGTGAGGTCGCCGAGGACGACGGGCGCGGCGAAGTTCACCGACAGGTGCAGCCGGATGCCGTACGGCCGGAAGACGTCCGCCAGTTCGGCGACGTCACCGAGCCGTTCGGTGAGCAGCCGGGTCTCGGCGGCGTGCACGTTGACGTTGTTGACGGCGACCGCGTTGATCCCGGTGGCCGCCAGCAGCCGCGCGTACGCCCGCACGCGCGGGAAGTCCCGCAGCGGCTCGCCGTCCCGCCAGAAGATCGACCCCCCGGAATACCCGCGCTCGACCGCGCCCATCACCGGGTGCACGTCCAGGTTGTCCCAGTGGTCCAGCATGCGCGTCCGCAGCGCGGGCCGGTGCGCCACCGCCTCGAAGTCCGCGCCGAAGGCGTCCTCACCGAGCCGGACGACATGGAAGAAGCCGTACAGCAGCCCCGCCGCGTCCCCGGCCACCACCCGGGTGACCCCGTCCCGCCGCCCCAGCACGTACCCCTCGGGCCCCGCGCTCCCGCCGAGTTCGAGCACCAGGTCGTACCCGCCGCCCCCGCCGGCGCTCCCCCCGTACACCCCGCAGGCCTGCTCCACCTCCGCCCGCACGGTGCCGGCCACCCCGCCGGACGCGTCCACCAGCACCCGCCGCGTCCCGACCGCCCGGAAAGCCTCCGGCGGCAGCCACGCCGCATGCACGTCGGTCGTCATGTCCATCGTCACGGAAATTCCCGTCTCGTAGCTCACGCGCATGCCGCGCCGTGCTCACCCGACGAATCTACTCACTGTGAATTCCCGGGTAAATGCCCTGGTGGGGGTACGTGCGAGATATCCGGCGGGCCGAAATGTTTCGAAGCGGAGAGTGAGCGTACGGGTGGCTCACGCATTCCCCCGCTCATGTGACGGCGGCGGTATCCGGATGATTTCCGGGACCGGAATATCGCCCGTTCCGGGGCTACGGCCGTCCGAGGCCGGTCAGCCCGGCAGAAGGGCCTCCGCGTAAGGAACGCTCCACACCGCCGGGTGCGCGATCCCGTGCCCGCGGTGCCCGTCCTCGCCGAACGCGTCGCCGTGGTCGGCGCACATGATCACGAGCCATGGGCTGTGTTCCGGAAGCGAGTCGAAGAGCCGTCCCAGCTGGCCGTCCGCGTACGCGAGAGCGGCGCACTGGCTCTCCCACGAGTCGGCGTCGGCACCGGCGAGGTAGCCGAAGTGCGGGGTGTGGGTGGCGGATACGTTCATGAATAAGAACAGCCTCTTGTCCGGCGGCTGTCCGCGCAGTGTGTCCATGGCCAAATCCACCTGGTGACGGGTCGACTCCGGGCAGTCGGGGGCGGTGCCGGGGCTCCAGTGCGCTTCCTGGAACAGGGCGGGAAGGACGCTGCCGAGTTCGGTCTCACGTGAGAAGAACCCCACACCCCCGATGCACACCGTCCGATAGTCCAGCCCTGCGAGTCCGCGCACGATGTCGGGTGCGTCGAACACGAACGTTCGCTCCCCGATGGTCGTCCCGTGCCGGGCACGGCACGCGAGGAGCCGCATGGGTCTGCCCGGTCCGGACGGGACCGGCAGGAAGCCGGAGAAGAACGCCATGTGAGCGGGCAGGGTGAAGGAGCCCTGCGTGCGGCGCTCCTCCCAGCGGCCGCCCGGCAGGAGCCGGGCGATGTTCGGGGTCAGCCCCGCGAGTAACGACGCCCGCGCGGCGTCGAATCGAAGCGAGTCGAACGTGATCAGCAGAATGTTCCGTCTGCCGACCACGCTGTTGGCATCGATCTCCATGTGTGTACGCCCTCTGGTCTGTGGCTGGTCTACAACTCCAGCTCGGTGGTGCGGTGGGCGACGTCCAGCAGGTCACCCGAGGTGAGAACCTCCCGGGACGCCTCGATCACGTCCTTCACGGTGTCGATGCCGCGCCAGTAGCCCGAGACACGGAAGCCGATCAACCGTCCGTCGCGGGCGAGTTCGGGGAAGGTCGTGTCCTCGTGGTCGCCCTTGTCGGGCAGCAGGTCGACGACGTCGGGGTTGAAGATGTACACCCCGGCGTTGATCCAGTACGGCAGCTCCGGCGACTGCGTGAAGCCCTTGATGCGGTTGCCGTCGACGAGGTCGGCGACGCCCCAGTTGGAGCGGTACGGGGACAGGGCGATCGTGACGGCACCGGCGTTGGCGTGGTGGTAGGCGGTGAAGTCGGCGAGTGAGAAGCGGCTGATGACATCGCCGTTGAGGACGTAGAAGGGGCTTCCGGGGTCGGCGAGACGGCGGGCGGCGAACTTGAGCCCGCCGCCGCGACCGAGCGGTTCGGCCTCGATGGCGTAGCTGACGTCGAGGCCGAAGCGCGAGCCGTCCCCCACGTAGTCGGTGATCATCTCGTGGCGGTACCCGCCGCTGATCACCACCGACTGCACCCCGTGCGCCGCGAGCCAGACCAGCTGGTACCCCACGATGGGTGCTCCCGCGACCGGCACCATGGCTTTGGGTGCGTCGTCGGTGTACGGCCGCATGCGCGTGGCCTGGCCGCCCGCAAGAATCAGCGCCTGCGTCACGTGTGCGGTCATGGTCCACTCCTCTTTTGGGTGCCGGCGTGGCACCGGGCGAGTACATCCTTGCAACGGGTCATGCCCGTCGCCCGTAACGCACCGGGCCCCGGGCCCGGGCACGTCAACGAGTCGTGGACGTCGAATGTGCAGGTGAATTCGTGTTGTCCGGAGGGCATTCTCTGCTGCTGGCGGAGGATCGCGGGTCCGGCTCGGCCGGGATGTTCGTCGAGGCGGGAGCTCGGGCATCGCCCATCCGTTCGGTGTTCCGGTCGCGCTTCCGGTCGGTGCTCTCAGAGAGGGGAGCGGATTCCTCGACCTACGCGGTCTCATTCGTGATGTCTTTCGTGATCCTTGAGGGCCGGGGGAGTTGCCCGGCCTTTCGCTGGCCGGTAGTGCCGCTCAGTCGGACTCTCTCGTGCGCGTCCTGAACGCAGATCGCCCACACCACTTTCCCGGGCCCCTCACGGTCGCTGACTCCCCATTGGCCACCGGTGAGTGCGTCAACGAGCGCGAGGCCGCGTCCGGACTCGGAGTCGGCGGACGCTTCCTGGCGTTCCGGCTTGGCATCGTCGGCGTCGTGGACCTCGATCAGTACGCCACGGCCCAACCGTTCCATGCGCGTCGCGATGAGGTTGCCGTACGGCGGGTGGGCGTGGGCGATGGCGTTGGTGACCAACTCGGACACGATGAGTTCGGCGACCTCGGCGAGCTGCGGCAGCCCCCACACCTCAAGGTGCTGGGTGAGGAACCGCCGTACCCTGCCCACTGTTCGCGGGGCAGGTGGCCACATCTTCTCCACGGCAGTGGGTGCCGGCGTACTGGAGGTCGTCGCGTTGCCCCCGTCCAGCCGAACGGGTTCTTGCATGTCAGCGCTCCTTGGGGCGTCGGCCACGCCCCCGGGCCGGTCGCCGCCGGTCGCGGGGCCTGGGTTGTCACGATGTCGCTCAGGGCGGACACTGAGCGTGCCAAGAGAATGTCGCCGGAATGACATCCTTCGCGACGACGCGGAAGGCGACGAACCGACGGCATCTGGGGCGTCATTCAGGTGTCATTCGCGGCACGGAGAGCTAGGGTGAACGCATGAACGGGTCAGCTCCGAACGGCACACTGCGAGCGGTCCGTATGGGGCTGCTCATGTCGCAGGACGACTTCGCGCGCGCTCTGCGCGAGGCGGGGACACGGGCCGGCGTGCCCAACGACGCCAACAAGCGACTGGTTCAGAGGTGGGAAAGCGGCACGACCGCCGCGCCGCGTCCTGTGTACGCTCGCGCTCTCGAAGCTGTGACGGGCCTCCCCATAGAGTCGCTCGGGTTCGACATGACGCCCGCACCTCAAGGGCGTATCTCCAGCGATGGCCACGGTGGACACGATCTTGAGCCTGCCCCGCGCAATGCGGCACCAGCGGCAAGAGCCACGGTTCAAACCGCCCCGCAGGGAGGCTATTCCGGCGTGTGGCTCAGTCGCTACGAGTATTACTCAAGCGGACGCGAAGCTGATTTCGTCGGACGTCACTACGTCGTCATCCTGCAGCACGGGAGCCGCTTGACGGTTCGTAGCCTGCCTCGAACGTCGAATTCCCAGCTGACCATGGACCTCACCGTTGACGGAAGCGTCGTCACGGGTACATGGGTGGAGCAGACCACTCAGGAGAGTTACTACCGGGGCGCCCGGTACCATGGGGCCATCCAGATGCTCGTGGAGCCGACGGCCCGCCGCATGGGTGGAAAATGGGTCGGCTTCGGAAAAGAGATGGACGTAAATACCGGCCCCTGGGAGCTGATTTTCCAGGACCGGTCTACGAACAAGGCGACACTGGCCCAGTACGACACGCCGCCCGAGTAGTCGCTCGGGCGGTCAGGCGGCCGCGCGACGACGAACAACGTGCCGGCCGACGGCCAGGGCCGGCACGGTCCCGGGCCAGCCCGCGCCCATCACGCCCTGCGCGGACGCGGAGACGTCGTCCGGCCACTCCCGCAGGTGGGCCCGCGCCGTCCAGCAGGCCGTCGCCGCGGGCCTCGCCGACACGAGTGTTCCGGTGGTCCGCGGATGACGACCCACCTTGCGCCTCGTCATCCGCTCGTCTTCACGCAGGGCGCAGGCAGCGCCCGGGGCGGCGTACTCGGGCCGCCCCGGCGGCGTCAGCCGATGGTCACCACGCGGGCCCAGTCGGGGAGAGGGGCGGGGCGGTACTCCGGGTCGTGCTCGCGGATGCGCGGGGGGCGGGGGAAGAGGCCGATCACGGAGCGGCAGGGCGGGGCGTGGGCGGGCCAGGGGGTCTGGCCGTCGGTGAGGGCCACGACGACGTCGGGGGTGGGGCGGGAGCGCAGCGCGCGGTGGAAGCCCTCGCGCAGGTCCGTGCCGCCGCCGCCGATCAGCGGGATGTCGTGGGCGGCGGTGAGCGGGCGCACGGTGTCCGCCGCCGCGTCGCACGCGAGGACGCCGACCAGGTCGCGGCGGCCGCCCACCGCGGCGGAGATCGCCGCGATCTCCAGCAGGGCGCTGCCCAGTTCGGCGTCGCTCACCGACCCCGAGGTGTCCACGATCACGCACACCCGCGGCGGCGTGCGGCGCAGGCTCGGCAGCACCGCGCCCGGCACGCTCGCCGAACGGCGCCCCGGCCGCCCGTACGTGTAGTCCCCGCCCGTGCCGCCGCCGGCCGCCGCGGCCCGTACCGCCGCGCCGAGCAACTGCCGCCAGGGCTGCGGCGGATGGAAGGCCTTCTCCGCCCACCGCCGCCAGCCCTCCGGGACGTCGCCGGGGCGGCCCCGGATGCCCTCCGCGACGCGGAAGCGCACCGCGTCCCGCTCGTGCGGGCTCAGCTTCCACGACCCGCCGGGCCCGAGGTCCCACGCCCGGCCGTGCCCGTCGACGCCGCTGCCGCAGTCGAGCCACGTCAGCCACTCGGTGTGCGGGCCGAGCCGGATCTGCGCCAGGTACTCCTCCATCAGCTGACCGTCCCGCAGCCCGAACGTGCTCGGGGTGACCACCCCTGCGGGGACGGGGAGGCCGTGGCCGAACGCGTCGTCGTTGATCTCGCAGTCCCCTGCGATGTTGCGGCGCAGCCGGGCGGCGGGTCCGTGGTCGTCGTGCTCGCGCGCGTACTTCTCGCCCCGGCCGTGGTGGTCGCGCAGCAGGTGCGACACCTCGTGCACCCACACCGAGGCCAGCTCCTCGACGGGGGTCACGGCGACGAAGGCGGGCGCGGCGTAGCAGCGCCAGTACGGGTCGACGGCCATCGTCGGCACATGGCGGGAGGGCACGACGTGCAGCGCGAAGAGCGCGCTCGCGAGGTACGGGCGGGCGCGGGCGGCCAGCAGGCGGGCCGCGTAGAGCTTGTCGAGGTCGAGGTCGGGCGGCGGCTCGTCCGCGGCGGCGGGTGGCGCGGGGAGGTCGTCCGCCGGGCCGGGCGGCGCGGCCGGGCCGGACGCCGGGACCGGGGCCCGGGCCGGGCGGCGCGGCATGAGGCGGGGCGTGGGGCGGACGGCCGGGGCCGCGGCGGCGCCGGGTGCCGGGCGGGTCTGCGGTGATCCTCCCGGCGGGCGGCCGGGGACGGATCCGGGCGGGGGCGCCGGTTCGCCGGGGGCGGCCGCCGGGCCCGGCGGCGGGGGAGCGGTGCGCGGGTCCGTACTCATCGGACGGCACCCGCCGTCGCCGCGGCACGGGCCGCGCCCTGCGTCGCGTGGCGGGAGATCGTGGCGGCTCCCGTCAGGCGGTCGATCGCCGCGGGGACGGCCCAGTCCTCGCGGCGCAGTCCGGCCAGCGCCTTCGCGGGCATGACCACCAGATCCGGCGCGCCCGTCTCCAGCGCCCGGACCAGTACCGTCCACGCCGCGTCCCAG
Source organism: Streptomyces sp. NPDC020983 (assembly GCF_044333485.1). Lineage (NCBI taxonomy): Bacteria > Bacillati > Actinomycetota > Actinomycetes > Kitasatosporales > Streptomycetaceae > Streptomyces > Streptomyces sp. NPDC020983. The sequence goes on from NZ_JBIRRA010000002.1 coordinate 167,272, forward strand.
CGCGGGCGGGTGGGGCGGGAGTGCACCGCCGCGACCACCGCGTCCAGCACCGCCTGCCGCAGGTCGCCCCGCTCGGGGAGTTCGGCCGCAGCCGGGTCGGCGAGCAGGGTCTCGGGGTCGGGCAGGTCCATCCGGTCCATGGCGGCGAGGAGTTCGAGCCCGGGGCCGTCGCCGACCGCGCCGCGCGCCAGCAGGGCGAGCACCTCGCGGGGCGACTCCGCGGCGGTCGCGAACGCGACGAGCCGCAGCGCCATCTCCCAACTGCGCGGCGAGGGCCACGCACCGCCCCGGCGCGTCTCCGACGCCGGGAGCCGGTGCACGAGCGCGGGCCGCGCCTGGAGGAACGCGCACACCGCGCGGCGCGCGAAGTCGACGGATTCCGCGAGGCGTTGCTGATCGAGCCGGGGCAGCGCGGCGTGCGGCCACACGCCGCCGAGGCCGCGCACGACGACGTCGTGCTCGTGCGTCCACTGCAGGTGCACGAAGCGGTTCGCCAGCGGCGGGCTCAGCTCCCAGCCGTCCGCCGCCGACGAGCGGGGGTTCGCCGCCGCCACGATCCTCACGCCCGGCGGGAGCCGGAGCGCCCCGACGCGGCGCTCCAGCACCAGCCGCAGCAGGGCCGCCTGCACGGCGGGCGGGGCGGTGGACAGCTCGTCCAGGAAGAGCAGGCCGCGTCCGGCGCGGACGAGCCGTACCGCCCAGTCCGGCGGGGCCATCGGCACACCCTGGACGGCGGGGTCGTCCCCGACGACGGGCAGCCCTGCGAAGTCGGACGGCTCGTGGACGCTCGCGATCACCGTCGTGAGCGGCAGTTCCAGCGCGGCGGCGAGCTGGGTGAGCGCGGCCGTCTTCCCGATGCCGGGTTCCCCCCAGAGGAGGACGGGGAGGTCGGCGGCGACGGCGAGGGTGAGGGCGGACAACTGGTCGTTGGGGCGCTGCTCGGTCCGCGTCGCGCCGAGCAGCGCGATGAGCTCTCCGGCCACGCCGAGCTGGTCACTGCGGGCGGCGGTGCTGCTGCCGGCGGGGGCGGTGCTGCTGTCAACGGTCATAGGTCACCTTTGCTGTTCGAGGTCGATCCGCGGGCCTGGCCGGCCGGACGCGGAGGGGGGTTGCGGTTGCGCCGCCGGGACCCCCGGGGCGCGGGGAACTGCGCGGCCGGCCACGACGACGCTGCATGTCGTGGCCGGGCCGAAGGGGCAGGTGCTGTCGTTTCCGGGCCACTGGCCGGTGGTGGGTTGCTCGCGCGGTTCCCCGCGCGGGTGAAAACGGGCTCCCGCAAGGGGAAGCGCTCACGGGGCAGCGCCCCTGGTCACGCCCGCGCGGCAGGCGCAGGCCCGCGGGGTCAGCGGGCGGCGGCCTGCCGGGTGCGGGAGCGGAAGCCGGTGCGGCGGCGTTCCTCGCGGGAGAAGGGGGCGAAGGTGCGCAGGTGGGGGGCGGGGCCGGGGTCGGCGAGGCCCGAGCGGTAGAGCCCGTGGTCCACCCGGCCCCGGGCCGCCGCTTCGACCGCGTCCCGCAAGCCGCCCTCGCGGAGAGGGCCGGACGGGCCGAGCAGGGCCTCGACTTCCGCAAGGGCGCCGCGGATGTCGCCGTGCGCGAGGCGGGCCCGGACATCCGGGAGGTTCTCCGGGTGCCGGTGGGCCGCCGCGACGGCCCGCAGGCACGGCAGCGGCGGCCCGCCGAGTTCGGCGAGCAGCTCCTCCCGGCGGATCTCCTCCCGGTCGTGGTCGAGCGCGGTGAGGACGCCGCCGGCCACGCCGATACGGTGCCGTGCCCCGCGGCAGTCCACGTACCGCTGCCCTGTCGCGCCCGGCGCCGCCGCCGCACCCCGCGGTGGCGCCGCCCGCCGGCTCCCGGGTGCGAGGGAGGCGGCGACCAGCGGGTGCAGATCCTGCGGTGCGAGCAGGCCCGCGGCCAGGAGGACGGGGTCGGGGGGCAGCCACGTCGCGGCGTCGGGGAGCACCGGCAGCGCGCGCAGGTCGCCGTGTCCGGCGGCAGCCGCGGAGCCGAGGCAGCCCGCGCATCCGGCGGGGCAACCGCCGTGCCCGGCGCGGGAGCCGGCGCATCGGTACGCCCCCTCCGCGTACCGTGCGGCGACCCGCGCCGGGGTGCCGGGGGCCGTCTCGACCTCCAGGACGAGCCGCCGCCCGCGCCCGAGCCGTACGAGGACGGCGCCGCCGCCGGGCGAGCCCTCGGCCCGTAGCAGCAGGGCGGCTTCGTCGGCCCACCGCGCGACCGCCGCCCAGTCGTCCGCAGCCCAGCCGTCCGCCGACCAGCCGTGCTCCGCCCAGTCGTCCGCCGCCCAGCCGTCCTCCGCCTGGACGAAGGAGCCGGGTCGGCCCGGGGGCCGGGCCGCGGGTTCCGGCCCCTCCCGGGCCCAGTACCCGGCGGGCCGGGCGGCGGCGGGTAGCCATCCCCGCGGCAGCCCCGCGCGTGCGCGCAGCTCGTGCGCCCGTTCCGCGTCCCACAGGTGCCGGTGCAGGTCGAGCCGGAAGCGGCGGTCGGGTCGGGGGTGGGGGTGCCAGAGCGCGCGGGCGTCCGGCGGACCGGCTGCCCGGCCCACGTCACGCGTGCCGTCGAACAGCGCGAGCTGGATGCGCTGGCGTGCGGCCGCCCGCGCGGGCGGTGTGCGGGCGACGAGGTGGAGGGCCCCCTCCGCGGTGGCGTACCGCGCGAGTGCGAGGGTCACGCCGGGGCGGAGGAGCCCGTCGGGCGTGATCCGCGGCATGTGCCAGCGCAGCAGCTCGGGCGCGAGCCGCCGCAGGTCCAGGCGGACGAGCGCGGCGGTCTCGCGGCCGTGTGTACGGGCGAGGGAGCGTGGGGTGACGTCGACGTCGAAGCCCGCGGCGGCGCAGGCTCCCGCCCAGTCGCCGGCGTGGCGCCGGGCGGTCGCGGTGTCGATCATCGGGGGCGGCACGGCGTAACGCCGCACGTGCAGCCACAGGGAAAGCCGGGTCTCCGGATCCGCGGGTCGAGCCGACCGCTCAGCGGCCGTGCGCTCGAAGGCCTGAGTGCTCATCAGCACTCACCTTGCGCGGAACGGGCCCCCATTCTGCAGACAGAAGGAGTAGTCATCGCGTTCACCATAGGCGACCGCGCCGCGGGATGTCACCCCCCGGCGACGCGGCCGCGCGGGGTCAGGCGATGCGGGCGCGGACGGCCCGCCGGATGCTCCAGCTGACCCGCCCCTGGTCCAGTTCGAAGGCGAGGTCGGCGGCGCCGGTGAGGAGTAACTGCCGCTCGGTGGCGCGGTGCAGGGTGTCGATCCAGCCCCAGATGGGGTGGTCCTCCGGTGCGGTCGCGCCGTACGTCCGCGCCTGGATGCGGATCCAGGACACCGCGCGGTCGGCGCACTCGACGGGGAGCTGCACGCGGCGGTGCTGGTGGTCCGCCCCGCTGAAGACGTGGTCGATGACGTACGCCGGCGCCGGCACCGGATACGCGAGCATGCCGTCTTCCACCGTCAACACTCCTGTCTCGGACAAGGCGCGGTGGCCGGCGGGAAAGCCGTCACCGCGCCCGTGGCGCCCCCGTGCGCCCGGCGTTGCGTGAGTCACACACGTCACTATCGTGCCGCGGAGCTCATCGCGCAATGCGCTTCCTGATAATTTCATCCTGCGTCGGATCGACCTGGTGTTCTCATCAACTCTGTGTGACACTCGGCTTGTTGACGATCGGTCAGCAAGGTTCCGGCAGCCGGACCAGCAGCCTGCGACCCGGACAGGGGGAAGTGTGAGCGAGGAGCGGCCGGTCGCCGCCGGTGGCGGCCCCAGCGCCCCCACGGTGCTGCGCATGATCCTCAGCCGGCGGCTCCAGGAGCGCCGCCAGGAGGCGGGCCTGTCGCTGGAGCAGGCGGCCCGCTCACTGCGCGTGACGCCGCTGACCATCCGCCGGCTGGAGAAGGCGGAGGTCGCGCTCAAGCCGCTCTACGTCGAGAAGCTGCTCCAGACGTACGGGGCCGGCCCGCGCGAGATCGAGGAGTTCTGCGCCCTCGCCGAGCAGGCCAACGAACCCGGCTGGTGGTACCCGTACCGCGACGTGCTGCCCGGCTGGTTCAAGGCGTACGTGAGCCTGGAGACCGGTGCGCGGGCGCTGCGCACGTACGAGCCGCACTACGTCACCGGCCTGCTCCAGACGCCCGAGTACGTGCACGCGTGCCTGCGCGGCGGCTTCCCCAACGACTCGGAGGAGGCGCTCGCGCAGCGCGTCGAACTCCGGCTGCGGCGGCAGAGCCTGCTGGAACGCGACGACGCGCCCACGCTCTGGGTGGTCATGGAGGAGGCGGTGCTGCACCGCCAGGTCGGCAGCGCCGCGATCATGCGCGCGCAGATCGAGCGGCTGCTCGAAGCGAACGAACTCCCGCACGTCAGCGTCGACATCGTGCCCTTCAGCGCGGGCGCGCACGTCGGCGCCTGCGCGCCCTTCACCTACTTCCGGTTCGCCGAGCCCGAACTCCCCGACGTCGTCTACAGCGAGATCCTGTCCGCCGCTGTCTACCTCGACCAGCGGGCCGACGTCTCGACGCATCTCGAAGCGCACAACCGGCTCTCCCTGCTGACCTCCACCCGGGAGAGCACCGCGCTGCTGAACCGCATGCGGAAGGAGTACACATGACCCCCACCGACCCCCACGGCCCCGCGCCCGACGTCCGGCCGGAGATCACGGAACTCGCAGTGATCCGCAACGGCATGCCCGCCCGCGACCTGGGCGACCAGGGCTGGGAGTGCCCGTGGAGCGGCCCCAACGGCGGCCAGTGCGTGGAGCTGAAGCAACTCCCCGACGGCCGCGTGGCGTTGCGCCAGTCCACCGATCCGGCGGGCCCGGCGCTCGTCTACACCCCGGACGAGATCCGCGCGTTCGTGCGCGGCGTCAAGGACGGGCTCGCCGACCACTTCGCCGCCTGACGGCTCCCTCCGGCAGGAGGACGACGGACGCATGACGGAAAGAAGGACCACCATGAGCACGCCCGGGGCCGAACCGGTGATCGACACCAGCCGCCCGCACTCCGCCCGCATGTACGACCACTACCTGGGCGGCAAGGACCACTTCGAGGCCGACCGGCAGGCCGCGGAGGCGATCGCCGGAGTCTTCCCCGGCATCGGCACCTGCGCGCGCGAGCTGCGCTTCTTCATGCACCGGGCCACCCGGGTGCTGGCCCGCGAGCACGGCATCCGCCAGTGGCTCGACGTCGGCACGGGCATACCCACCGAGCCCAACCTGCACCAGATCGCGCAGTCCGTCGCGCCCGAGGCGAAGGTCGTCTACGCCGACAACGACCCGCTGGTCCTCAAGTACGCCGAGCGCCTGATGCGGACGGCCCCGGGCGGCCGGACCGCGTACGTCCACGCGGACCTGCGCGAGCCGGACGCGCTGCTCAAGTCCCCCGAGGTGGCGGAGGTGCTGGACCTCACCCGGCCGGTGGCGCTGTCGCTCAACGCGATCCTGCACTTCGTGCCCGACGACCAGGACCCGTACGGCCTCGTCTCCCGCTTCGTCGACGCGCTCCCGCCCGGCAGCGCGCTCGCGCTCAGCCACAGCACCCCGGAATTCGCCCCCGAGGCCTGGGCGCGCATCGAGGAGATCTACCTCCAGGGCGGCACCCCCGGCAAGGTCCGCACCCTGGAGGAGGGCAAGCGCTTCTTCGAGGGCCTCGACCTCATCGACCCGGGCATCGCCATGGTCCACACGTGGCGCCCCGACCCCGAGGACGAGGAGCGCGTGGCCGCGCTGAGCAACGCGGAGGTCTCGGCGTGGGGCGGCGTGGCCTTCAAGCGCTGAGCCCCGACCTTGCGGACGGCCCCCGCCCCTGACGGGCACCGCCCCGCGCGGGGGCGCGCCCAGCCGGGAGGGTGCGGCTCACTCGCCGAGCGGCTCCCCCGTGACGATCAGGCGGTAGCCGTAGTCCGTCGTCCGGCGGCCGAGGAGGTCCGCGTGGCGGCGGTACCAGGCGCCGGAGTCCAGGTCGTCCTGGAGGCGTGACATCGCGGCCCGCGCCCGCACCGACGTCGACGACCGTGCCGGCGCCCTTGAGCGCCGCGGTGATCAGGGCGTGCAGCCGGGGGTCGGGGCGGCGTACGTCGCGGTAGCCGACACCGATGGTGTCGTAGACCGGGGGAGTCGCGGATGTCATCCCCCGAGTCCATCAGGACCCGGGGGCCGGTGCCGGTGTCTCCGGGTGAGGCGGAAGCCGCCCACCGCGAAACGGGGTTCAGAGCCCCAGATCGACGGCGAGGCAGCTGTACGAGATGAGCGAGCCCGCCGCGTCGTACGCGTCCCGCGCCGGGTCCCGCGGTTCGGCCTGCTCCTGGACCATGTCCGCGAACCTCACGCGCTCGGGCAGGTGGCCGAAGCGCGCCTGCCGGGCCGCCGCGGCGGCCGTGTCCCCCCGGCCCGCCGTCCCGTCCCCGCCGTGGACCTGCCGTACGACCTTCATGGTCACCGCCGTGCTCGTCGCCGTGCTCATCGCGGGCCTCCGCTCCGTGGTCCTGCTGTGCCGGTCCTCACGCTCCCACCGTCAGCATCACCTGTCAAGCCGGTGACGCTGGTCCGGCGACACCCGTGAGCAGGTTGCGTACGAGCGTGTCGGCGAAGGTGTGGTCCAGGGGGAGCGCGGGCAGCAGCAGGCGGTGGTAGCAGGCGCCCCACAGCTGGTCGACGAGGCTCTCCAGATCGGTGCCGGGCCGCAGCTGCCCGGCCCGCACGGCGCTGCGCAGCCGCTCGACGGCGAGGGCGCGGCGCGGCCGCGTGTAGTGCTCGTCGAGTGCGGCGGCGAGGTCGGGGTCGGTCTGGGCGGCGCCGACGAGCTGGGCGACGACGAAGCCGCCGCCCTCGCCGGTGAGCAGGTCGACGAAGGCGTGCAGCTGGGCGGTGAGGTCGGCGGCGAGGTCTCCGGTGTCGGCGAAGGCGAGGGTCTGCTCGGTCGCGGCGAAGTAGGCGTCGAAGGCGAGCGCGCCGGGGGAGGGCCACCACTTGTAGAGGGTCATCTTGCTGGCGCCCGCACGGGCGGCGACCTTCTCGAACGTGATGTCGCGCAGGCCGCTCTCGCGCAGCATCGCGGCCGTGGCGGCGAGGACGGCGGCGCGCACCTCGGCGGCCGGGCGGCGGCCCCGGCCGGGGCGGGGGGAGTGGTGCGGCTGGGCCGCGGCGGGCTGGTCGGGCATCGCGTCCTCCCGGGGTGCGGGGTGTCACGGTTGCATTATATGGACGACCAGTCTACATTTTCTGATGTGGACGGAACGTCCACAAGAGATCCTGCGAGCCGGAGGAGACCGCCATGACCACCACCCCCGAGGACCACGCCACCGGCAGCCGGGTCGCGCTCGTCACCGGCGGATCGGGCGGCATCGGCCGGGCCGTCGCCGAGCGGCTGGCCGCGGACGGGCTGTCCGTCGCCCTGCTCTACGGCGGCGGCACGCGGCGCGCCGCCGAGGCCCTCGCCGCCGTCGAGAAGGCCGCGCAAGCCGCGGGGAAGGGCGGCAGGGCGCTCGCGCTGGCCGCCGACATCGCCGACGAGACCGAGATGGCCGCGGTGTTCGACCACGTGGAGCGGGAGCTGGGCGGGGTCGACGTCGTCGTGAACACCGCGGGCGTGATGCTCCTCGCGCCCGTCGCCGAGCTGGACCTCGCGGACCTGGACCGTATGCACCGGGTCAACATCCGCGGGACGTTCGTCGTCTCGCAGCTCGCGGCGCGGCGGCTGCGGGCGGGCGGCGCCCTCGTGAACTTCTCCACCTCCGTGACACGGCTCCAGCAGCCCGGATACGCCGCCTACGCCGCGTCGAAGGGCGCGGTCGAGGCCATGACGCTGATCCTCGCGCGCGAGCTGCGCGGGCGGGACGTCACCGTCAACACGGTCGCCCCCGGCCCCACCGCGACACCGCTCTTCCTGGAGGGCAAGCCGCAGGAGCTGGTCGACCACATCGCGGGCCTCAACCCGATGCAGCGCCTCGGCACCCCCGGCGACATCGCGGACTCGGTGTCCTTCCTCGCCGGCCCGCACGGCCGCTGGACCAACGGCCAGACGCTGTACGTCAACGGCGGCGCCGCGTGACGGTACCGGCCGGAGCACCACGGGCGGGCACCCCCCGGCGGACGGGGGCGCCCGCCCGCCGGCGCGGCGGCAACCTCCGGCATGCGGACGGGCGTTGACGGTGTACAGGCCAAGCAGTTAGCTTGCTCGGTATGCAGCGCCCCCGCCGGAGCATCCTCACGACCCGCGGTCACGTCGACCTCATGCGGGTCTGCTCCGCTGCCTGTCGTCCCTGCTGAGCGCTTCCGCTCGCGTCGAGGACGCCCTGAACCACGCCGCTCCCTCCGTGTGACGGTGCACGGCCGCCCCCGGGCCGGCCGTGCCGTGACGGCGCGCGTCCCGACGCATTCGCCGACCGCGTAACCCCCTTTCCCCGCCGAGCCGCCCGCCCGCGTGCGCGCGCCGCCCGGCGAATCCGTCATGCCTCCGGAGGAGTCCCCGTGTCCGTGAAGTCCTGGTCCCGTCTCGCCGTTCCCGCCCTCGCCGCGGCCGCGCTCGCCACCGTGCTGCCCGCGGGCGGCGCCGCCGCCGCGTCCGGCGGCCAGGCGCAGGCCCTGCCCCTGCCACCGCTCGACGTCCTGACGGCCGGACCCGGCACCGCGAGCGGCGACCTGTTCGTGGCCCCGTACGGCGGCGACGGCACGTACGCGAGCGGTGTGGAGATCCTCAGCCACGACGGGCGGCACACCGTGTGGTCGCACGCCGTCCCCGCGGGCCAGACCGCCGCCGACTTCCGCAAGCAGACCTACCGCGGCAAGCCCGTCCTCACGTGGTGGCAGGGGACGGGCCTGGGCGGCGTGGCGCAGGGCGCCGACTACGTCTACGACGACCACTACCGCCAGATCGCCGAGGTCCGCGCGGGCAACGGCTACTCGGCCGACGGGCACGAGTTCCTCATCACCCCGCGGAACACCGCGCTGATCCTCGCCTACGGGGTCAGGACGGCCGATCTGACCGCGATCGGCGGCTCCGACCACCAGAAGGTCATCGACGGTGTCGTCCAGGAGGTCGACATCCGCAGCGGCAAGGTGCTCTTCGAGTGGAACAGCGCCGACCACGTGCCGTACTCGGAGAGCCGGCAGCCGCTGCCCGCCTCGCCCGGCACCCCCTGGGACTGGTTCCACATCAACGCCGTCAAGCAGGACACGGGCGGCAACCTGCTGGTCAACTCGCGCAACACCTGGGCCGCCTACGAGATCTCGGGCCGTACGGGCGAGGTGCAGTGGCAACTGGGCGGCAAGAGCAGCTCGTTCGCGCTCAAGGCCGCGCCCGGGCAGGTGCTGAACACCAAGGACGCCGCCTTCGCGTGGCAGCACGACCCGGAGCCGCTGGGCGGCGGCCGCTACAGCTTCTTCGACAACGAGTCCGCGGGCATCGCCAACACCGGTACGGGCGCGGTCAACGAGCTGCCCTACAGCCGGGCGGTCACCGTCCGGCTGGACTTCCGCCGGCACACCGCGACGCTCGTCGCCTCCGACGACCAGCCGTCCGGCCTGGTCGCCTCCTCGCAGGGCAACGCGCAGCCGCTCCCGGACGGCGGCCGGTTCGTCGGATGGGGCTCGCAGCCCTACGTCTCGGAGTTCGGCCCCTCCGGCGACCTGCGCTTCAACGCCCGGTGGACGAACGGCGCCATCAGCTACCGGGCGTACCGCTTCGACTGGAAGTGACCCTCGCGCCGTGGGCCGGTGCCCGCCCCCGTCCTGGACCGGAGCGGGCACCGGCCCACGGGCCGTACGCGCGGAGCCGGGGCCCGCGGGCTACGGCAGCGCGGCGGCGGGTGCGGGCTCCCGCAGCAGCGGCAGCAGGGCGTCGCCGACGCGGGCGATCTCGGAGCGGTAGGGGGTGTCCGACAGCACGAAGTGCGTGACGCCCAGGTCCGCGTACGCGCGCAGGGCCGCCGCCACCTCGCCGGCGGAGCCCACCAGCCACGTGGTGCCCGCGCCACCGCCGCCGAAGCGGCCCGGCGTGGTGTAGAGGCAGGTGTCGAGCACCTCGCCGCGCCCGGCGAGGTCGTGCAGCCGCCGCTGGCCGACCGCGCGCCGCTGCTGCGCGGCGAACGTCACGTCGTCGCCCTGCCGCTGCGCCATCGCCGCGACCTTCGCCTCCGCCTCGCGCCACGCCTCCTCCGGGGTCTCCCGCACCAGCGTGGTGATCCGCAGCCCGAACTCCAGCGGCGCGTGCTCCCGTCCGACCGCGGCCGTCAGCTCCTTCAGGCGCGCGATGCGCTCGGCCACGCCGTCGAGCGGCTCGCCCCAGAAGAGCTGCACGTCCGCCTCGGCGGCCGACACCCGCTCGGCCGCTGCCGAGGCCCCGCCGAAGTACAGCCGCGGGGTGCGCCCGTCCTCGGCCCCGTACGGCCGCGGCCGTACGGTGGAGTCCTCGACGCGGAAGAAGTCGCCGGTGAAGGTGACGTTCTCCTCCGTCCACAGCCGCCGTACCAGCCGGAGGAATTCGCGCGTGCGGTCGTAGCGGCGCGCCTGGTCGGTCTGCCCGTCGCCGTACGCGGCCGCGTTGTCGAGGCCGCTGACGATGTTGACGAGCAGCCGCCCCCCGCTGAGCCGGTCCAGCGTCGCGGCGGCGCTCGCGAAGTGCGCGGGCTGCCAGTAGCCGGGCCTGATCGCCACGAGCGGCTGGAAGGTGGTGGTGCGCGCGGCGAGCGCGGTGGCGACGGTGAAGGTGTCGGGCCGCCCCCACCCCGTGCCGAGCAGCGCCCCGCCCCACCCGTGCGCCTCGGCGGCGAGCGCCAGCTCGGTCGAGTAGTCGAGGGTGCCCCACCCGGTGGTGGTGTCGTCGCCGCGGTGACCCGGCTCGACGGTGTTGGGTATGTACCAGAGGAATTCGTGAGCCATGTGCGGGACTCCGATACGCAAAAAGGGCGGCGCGCATTCGCGGACGCCGCCGGAATTCGGCCGTGCGGGAATTCCGCCGCGGTGGGGCCGGCAGCCGATCCGGCGGCACGCCTGCACCGCGCCTTCGGCGAAGGCGCAGGTGGGACCCGGTGGGCGGGGAAATGCCGACGCGCTCAGCGCGTGGCGGGAGAAAAGGGGAGCGGTGCTGTGCGCGTCAGCGCGGACACAGTGCGCTGGCCGACCGCAGAAGGTCGACGTGGCGGCGCGAGACCAGCCTCATACCCGTGTGCACACGGGAAATGTAATCGATGCCGCCGAGGTCTGGCAATGCTGTCCCCGGCGTTCCGGATTCCGCCCGCGCGGCCCCGACGCCCCCCGTCCTCACAGCCCCGTTACCGAACTCGCCGCCGTGATGTCGTAGGCGAGGACGATCTCCTCGCGGGCGCCCGGCGGGAGGGTCAGCGTCCAGTGCGCGATGCCCTGCCCGTCGAGGACGTCGGGGGCGGGGGCGCAGTCGGCGGGGCGGAGGGCGACCTCGACCGCGGAGACCTCGGAGACGGGAACGCGCTCGCGCAGGACGATGGTGCGGTCGCCGCTGCCGGGGGTGGCGTCGAGGCGGGAGACGAAGAGGCGGACGCGGCGGGTCACCACGGTGCGCTGGTTGATCGCGGCCAGGCCCGTCGTGTCGCGGCTCTCCTCGGTGTGGCGGACCACCCGGAAGGTGTCCTCGCTGCCGAACGCGATCGTGAACTCCTCGCCCGTGCCGGTGAACTCCAGCGTCCCGCGGCCGACGAAGCCGCTGCCGCGCACCAGGTCGACGGGCCCGGCGAGCAGCACGTGCCCGGCCTGGTTGACGAGCCGGGCGGCCGTCACGACGAGCGGGGAGAGCTCGGGCGCGCAGGTGTGCTCGACCTCGCAGCCGGCCGTGAAGGCCGTCAGGTGCACGCGGTGCGGGCGGCCGTCGGAGGGGACGCTCACCGGGTGCGGGGCGTGCAGCACGCGGACGTCGCCGCCGTCGTCCGGCCCGGGCAGCACGGCGGGCCCGGAGGGGGTGCCCACGGTGCGGATCTCCTCCTCGCGGAGATCCACCTCGACCGTGCGCCGCTCCTCCGCGGAGCGGTCGCGCAGCGTCAGCACGTCGTCGGTGAGCCGGGGCGGGGCCGCGGCGAGCGTGGGGCGCGCGGTGGACAGCGTGAGCCGCACGCCGGACCAGTCCTCGCCGGTGTCCTGCCACACGAAGGCGTCCGTCTCCAGGCGCACCGTGCTCCCCTGCGCCGCGAGCGTCGCCCGGTAGGCCGGCCGCCACAGCGCGCAGGGCACGAGCGCGGACACCCGCAGCTCCGCGCTGCCCGCCGCGTCCGCCTCGACGACCAGCTCCAGATACGCCGCGAGCGTCTCCTGCGCGCTCTCGAAGACGCTCAGCGCGAGGCGCGCCTCGCGCAGTTCCGACTCGATGTCGTGCAGGCGGCGGCGCAGCTTGTGCAGTTCGGCGAGCCGCGGCTCCGCCTCGCTCTCGACGCGGTCCAGCCGGTCCGCCCACCGCTCGGGGTCGGCGTCGCCGCCGCCCGCGCCCTGGGTGATGTCCCGGTAGAGGTCCTTCCTGGCCTGCGCGACGACCGCGAGGGCGCTCTCCAGCCGCTGCCCCAGCAGCGTGGCGTCGGCCAGTTCCTCCTCCAGGGCGTGCACCTCGCGGCGCAGCGCGGAGGCGTCCGCGCCCGGCTCGCCGGGCGGCGCGGGCGCGTAGCGGCGGACGACGCGGGCGTCCACGACGCGCGCGCCGCCGGTGTCCCCGGCGGCGGTGAGGTCGGCGCGCAGCGAGCGGTCGACGGTCAGCGGGGTGACCGGCCCGATCCGCAACCGGCTGACGCCCGCGGCCAGTTCGACCTGGCCGGTGCGCTGGACCTGCGCGCGGTCCTCCATGCACGTGACCGCCGTGATCGGCAGCGCGGTCAGCACGGGACCGGGCTCGGCGTCGGGGGCGGGCTGGGACGGGTCCTCGTGCACGGTCAGTTCCTCCTGTTGCCGCCGACGACGGCCTTGCCCGCGGGCAGGCGTATCGCGTAACCGCCGCTGAGGGTCGCGGTGCTGCCCGGCTCCAGCTCGACGCGCCATGTGCGCGCACCGGCCGCGTAGCCGCCCTCCTGGCCCTCCAGCGGGCCCGTCGCCGCCTGCCACGGCGGGTCCGCCCGGTGCTCGTCGATCCGCACGTCCTTGTCGGAGGACACCGGCACGCGTTCGTGCACGTGGACGGTGACCGGGTACGGCAGCCGGTTCGCGACGTCGATCTCCACGGTGTGGTCCAGGACCGTGGTGCCGCCGCGCAGGCCCGCCGTCGACTCGTGCATGTGCGTGCGGCGCGCGACCTTCACGCTCTCCGCGACGCCCAGCCCCACCGGCTGCCGCTGGCCGGGCGCGAGCGTCGGCAGTGGGGCGGTCAGCACGAAGTCGCCGTCCACCAGGACGTCGACGGGGCCGGCGAGCAGGGCGTGCGGCGAGGTGTTCGTCAGCCGCACCGTGCTGAAGACCGCGGGGTCCACGGACGGCACGCACACGTACACGAAGTCGGCGCTCACCGGCAGCTCGCTCACCGGCACGGTGTGCCAGCGGCCGTCCGCGGCGACGTCGGCGGGCGCGGCGGTGTCGAAGCGGTAGTCGAACGAGCCCGCCGACGTGCGGACGTCCACCGCGTGGGCGGGCCGGGCGAGCCCCGCGACCCGGTCCGCGCGGCTGCGGTACTCGCCGGCGACCGCACCCACTGCCGCGGACGGCGGCTGGAGCGTGCCGCGCTGCCCCTCGGCGGCCTCCGGGCCGGCCAGGGTGAGCCGGGCGTAGTCCAGCAGGTCCGCGCCGGGCGCGGCCGGGCCCGGCGGCGGGCCGGGCTGCGCCGGCGGGGCCGGCTGGGCGTCCGCCGCCGGTGCGAAGCCGCGGCTGCGGGCGAGGGGAGCGGGGGAGGCCGCGGGAGCCATCGGCCGCGGGGGGCCGCCGGGAGCGGGCAGGGGGGCGGTCGGCCACGTGGGGCCGCCGGGGGCGGGCGGGGGGAGGGGCGCCGCGGACACCGCCACGGGCGCGCCGAAGGCGGCCCCGCCGTCCCCGGCCTCCGCCGCCGGGTACCCGTACCCGCCCGCCGCCGCGACCGCCACGGGCTCGGGGGCGGTCTGCCGCGGGCGGCGCGCCGCGTCGTAGCCCGCGAACAGCTCGCCGAGTCCGGCGGGCGGCTCGCGCCAGCCGGGCACGGAGGGCGCGGCCTGCCGCCGCCCGATCCGCAGCGACCGCAGCTCGGGCAGGTCGGTGCGCCGCAGCAGGTCCGCGGTGGACAGCGCGAGCCGCACCCCGGTCCAGTCCTCCCCGGTCCGCTGCGCGACCATCGCCCGCAGCACGAGCGAGCCCGCACCGCTGCGCCCTTCCAGCCGCAGCTGGTAGACGGGCACCCAGCAGGCCCCCGGCACCTGGTACTCGACGTCCAGCCGGATCTCCGGGCCCGCGCCCTCGCCGACCGCGGAGGCGTCCGCGGAGCTGCCCGCGCCGTCCCCCGGCCTTTCGCCGCGGGTCAGCGTCACGTACGCCGTCGCCGAGGTCGTGGTGCGGCCCGGGCCGGTGGCGGTGGAGGCTTCGTCCAGGCGGTGGCGGAGGACGTCCACGGCGTGGTCGGCCTGCTGCTGGTCGTGCTCGGCGGTGCGCAGGCGGCGGTGGAGGGTGGCCAGGCGGGCGTCGACGAAGCTCGCGAGGGCGAGGATGGACTCGACGGGGGCCCAGCGGGGCGGGTCGCCGCGGCGCGGCGCCGGGGGTTCGGCGCGCAGGGCGGCGGTCTCGGCGATCTCCGTGCGGAGGCGCTCGGCGCGTTCGCGCGCCCGGCTCTGCCGGTCCTCGGCGTCCTCCAGGTCGAGCCGCAGCCGGGGGAGTTCGTCGCCGCGGCGCAGCGTCGCGCCGTATCCGACGCGGATGTCGGCCACCTCGACGGCGCCGCCTGCACCGTCTGCGTCGTCGGTGTCGCCGTCCGCCGTGACGCGGCACCGCAGGGACTGCTCCAGCAGCGCGGGGGAGAAGCCCGTGACGCGTACGGTCACCGGCCCGTCGCCGGGCGGCAGCGTGACGCGGGCGCGGCGCGTGCACACGGCGCCCGCCGCGTGGACCACGACCGACGTGAGGACGGACGGCACCGCGGGTCCGTCCGCTGCCGTCTCGTGCGTGCCGGCGCCCACCGTGCCTCCCCTTCCGGCCGGTGCGCGGCCCGGTGCGCCACCGGACCGTCCCCGGGCCGAGTCCCGCCCGAGCCCCCGGCCCGTACCCTAGCCGACGCCGTCCCGGCGCAGCAGGGGAACGGGGGCCGCGCCGTTCAGCTCACCGGCGGGGCGTGGCCGGGCCACTTGACCGTCAGGACCCGCGGGGTGCCCTGCGCGGTGAGCCGGATGATCGGGATGGGCTTGCCCACCGGATTCGAACCGGTGCGGCTGGTCTGGTAGTTGGCGGTGAACTGGATCGGGCCGCTGGCCCCCAGCACCTTGTACTCGCCCTGGAGCGCGCCCAGTTCGTTGACGACCGCTTCGGGCAGCGGCTGCGGCTGCTGGGTGAGCCGGACAGCGGTGGTGGCCGTCAGGGTCGCGTCGTAGGCCATCATCGCGTTGCCGTCGCCGAGGTAGCCCTTGGGGAAGAGCTGCTGGAAGCTCCGCCGGAAGAGCGCGTAGCCCTGCGCGCCCTGCGCCTGCTCCGCCCCGTGTCCGGGGTCGTGCCCGGCGTCCGCGGCCCATTCGCCCGGGTGCGCCACCCCGGCGTAGTCGACGGTGACGTGCCCGGAGGCGAGGTCGGCGCGCAGTTGCGGGCTGTCCGGCAGGTTGGTGGTGTCGTCGCCGCTGACGATCCTGATCTTCTTGTCCAGGCAGGTGTCCGAGAAGGCGTGCACGAGCACGCCGAGATCCTGCCCGCGCCCGGCGAAGAGCACGACGGCGGGCTGCGCGGCGCAGATGTTGGTGGTCATCTGGCTTATGCGGGTGGCCACTTCGGTCTGGTGGCGGCGCCGGTCCGCCGCCGACTGGCCGTCCTTGTCCCGCTCGGAGGTGTCGTACGGCTCGACGCCGACGATCCGGTGACCCCTGATGCCCGAGAACTTCCGGAAGCCGCTGACGAGCGTGACGTCGTAGCTGTCGTCGGCGTTGCCGTCCTCGACGAGCACCGCGCGCGTGAAGTCGGACTGCACGTACGACAGCGCGGCCGCCATGTTGTCGACGTTGCTCGGCGAGACGCGTACGAAGCCCTTGATGTTGGAGTACGAGTCCGAGGTGAGCGTCGCGCCGAACGAGGCGATGTCGTGCGCGGTGAGGTCGCGGATCGCGCTCTCCGTCCCGGCCAGGCTCAGGCCGAAGCCGGTGACGGCGGCGATGTGCCGGCCGCGGTCCTTCTCGATCTCCGCGACCGCGGTCTGCCAGCCGTTGGCCTGGTAGCCGTCGCTGCCGATGAGCAGCTGGATGTGCGGGACGGTGCCCTGCACGTTGTTGCGGTTGGCGTAGTGCTGCGCGGCGTGGGCCCCCTGGAGCTGCTCCAGGGCGTTGGGCATCGACAGGATGCTGCCCTTGTCGGCGGATATCGGCAGCAGCAGCACGACGCTGACGTACTCCGTCGGATACGCCTTGCGCACCTGCTCGTTCTCCGCGCGGATGGCGTCCTCGGCGGCCTTCAGCGACGGGTGGAAGACGTACGCGCCGTCCGTGACGCCGACGCACTCGCCGCCGTGGTGCGTCACGGCCGTGGCGCCCTTGCGCATGCAGGGCTTGTTGAGCAGGTGGTCGACGGGTACGTAGACGCCGTACGCGACGCCCGCGAGCGCGAGGACGCTCAGGACGGCGAGGAAACGCCGTGCGGCGACCGGCAGGTGCGCGACGTAGCGGCGGACGAACGCGATCGGGCGAGGCACGTCCTTCAGTCCTTCCAGGAGTTCTCGATCCGGCGGAATTTCCCGGCCTGCCGGTACAGCTCCTCGTTGTCGTCGGTGATGTCGGCCAGGTGCTCGTACTCGCCCGCGATGGTGTGGGCGAGCTGGTGGGCCGGGTCGAAGGCGCGGTCGGCGTGCAGCCAGCGGGCCACCGCGAGGCGGGTGACGGCGCGGCGCCGGTTGCGGTCCTCGGCGGGGCCGGCGAGCGAGGTGACGAAGGTGCGCGGATCCAGCGGTGTGGCGAGGCGGGTGGGGGCGGACGTGACGCGTTCCAGCACGTCCAGCCACGCCGCGGCGCTCGTGGCCCGGTCGAACTCGTCGTCCAGGTAGGCCGCGACGGCGGTGAGCGGCTCGCGGCGGCCGGGTTCGGCCTGGGCCAGGGTGTGGTGGTGGCGCAGCGGCGCGTCGGTGCGGCTGGAGTAGTGGGCCGCGTAGCCCATGTGCGTCTTGCGCCACAGGGCGGGGTCGCGGGCGAGCCAGCGGCGCAGCAGCAGCGCGGCCAGCGGGTGCAGCCGCACCGCCTCGCCGTCCTCGTTCTCCTCCAGCCACATCCCGGCGGTCAGGGCGAGCTGGGCGGTGTCGGCGTCGGTGTCGGTCCAGTCCAGGTAGTGCAGCGTGGCGTTGCACGCGCCGCGGCGCAGACCGGGGGTCGCGGCGAGCACCGCCATGACGCCCAGGAGGGTGTTGTCGCCGGGGCGCAGGCTGCCGTCGGAGGCCACGGTGAGGTGGTCGGCGAAGGCGCGGCGCAGCAGGTAGTCCTCGACGGTGGTGTCCGGGCGCGGCGGCGCGGGCCAGGCCGGCGGCAGCGGGTGGGCGTCGTCGGCGAGGCGCTCGCCGAGCAGCCGCCGCGGGTCGTAGGGCTCGGGCAGTTCGGCGGGGGCGCGCCGCGGGTCGGCGGGCGGGGTCCGGCCGAAGCGGGCGAGCAGGTGCGCGAGCCGGTCGGTGGCCTCGGGGTGGCCGCCGGCGAGGGCGTGGAGGAAGTCGGCGTCGCGGTTGTGCCGGCCGAGCACGCTGCTGGTGCACAGGGCGAGGACCTGCTCGCCGGTGAGGTCGGCGAGGGCGACGGGGTACCACCACACCGGGTGGCCGGCACCGCCGGGGGCGTACGGATGGCGGGTGCCGAAGGCGAGCTCCGGGTCCGCCGGGTCGAGCAGGCGGGCGGCCTCGGGGCGGATCCTGCCGCGCTGGACGGCCACCACCACGGCCGGGTCGGGGCGTTCGTCGCGGGCGGCGTCCTCGCGGCGGCACTCGGCGAGGAGTTCGAGGAAGAGGTCGGCGGTGCGGCCGCCCGCGTTGTCGAGTAACAGCAGGCAGTTGCGCGGGCGCTGGAGCCGGGGCCAGGAGTCGTTGAAGTCGTGCCGCAGGTCGGCGAGGAAGGCCGCGCACAGCGTGCGGGCGACGACCCGGGGGGTGCCGGTCGGGCCGTCCTGCGCCCGGTGCTGCCGGTAGAGCTCCCACAGCGAGTCGTACTCGCGCCCGCCGCCGCCGCGTTCGGCGAGCCAGCGCAGCGCGCGGGCGTCCTTGTGCCGCCCGACCGCGGAGTGCAGGGCGCCCAGCAGACCGGTCAGCACGTCCAGCAGGCCGCGGTGCTCGGGGCTGAGCAGCGGGGCGGCGCGGTTGCTCCAGTCGGTGAGCGCGGACTGGCGTTCGGCGTCCTGCGGGCGGGCCCGCAGGTAGGCCTCGAAGGCGGTGCGCCCGCCGCCGGTGTCGATGAAGCTCAGGGCCTTGAGCAGCATCGCGGTGCGCGGGAAGTCCACGGCCCGGATGCCGGGGATACGGCGGCCCAGCCCGCGTACGGCGGCCAGGACCACGTCCTCGACGCCCTGCGCGGACCGCAGGTCGAGCCGCACGCTCAGGCAGTCGTCCGCGAACTCCCGCCACATCGCGTCGAGCAGCACCGTGCCGCCCGAGCCGCGCGGCCCGGCGAGCAGGACGACCGGGCTCGGCTCCGCGGGCACGCCGTGCCGTACGAGCGCGGCGCGGACGTACTCCACGACTCTTTCCCGCCCGTGCAGCCTCAGCCTGCCGCCCTCAGCCACCTGACCGCGACCCCCGTCGTCTCTGCGTGCGCCCGCCCGCCCGGGCACCACCCGGAATGGGGATCGTAGACCGCCCCGCCGGGACCGGTCCCGGAAACGGCGAAGCCCGCGGGGCGGCCCTCCGGCGGGGGAGGCGGGGGCGGCGTCAGCCCGCGGCGTCCATCGACTGGACGAACTGCTTGGGCGTCATCTGCCGGTTGAAGACCTTCTGCAGGTTCGCCAGCATCAGCCCCGAGGTGTCCGGGTCGAGGGCCTGGTCCCAGGACTGCGTGAAGGTCGGGGCGTTGGCGACCATGTCGTAGATGAAGCCGGTGTACTCCGGGTTGGGCGCGCCCATCAGCTGGCCCTTGATACCGGCGATGGCCGGGACGTGGCCGATCGAGAGCAGGTCGGCGATGTACGACGGCTGGGCGAGGGTCCTGGAGAGGTAGTCGACCGCGCCCGACGTGTTCTTCGAGGACTCCGTCACCGAGAAGTAGTTGGACGGGTTGCCGACGATGTTGTTCGCGTCGCCGACGCCGCCCGCCACCGTCGGGAAGGTGGACCAGCCGAGCTTGTTCTCCTTCATGAACTTCGGGGCGGTGGAGAGCATGTCGGCGTACTCCCACGAGCCCATCAGCAGCATGCCCGCCTTGCCCTGCGAGAGCAGCGCGTTGGTGCCGCCGGCGTCCTGGTTCACCGTGCCGTACTTCTTGCCGAAGGCGCCGCGGTCCACCAGGTCGCGGATCATGGTGAGGGACGTCTGGACCGCGGCGTTGTCCCACGCCCCGGCCCGGCCCGCCTCGATGTCGGCGAAGGCCTGCGGGCCGCCGACGCGGTCCAGCAGGTACTCCAGCCACATCAGCTCGGTCCAGGCCTGCGTGCCGGCCAGGGCGATCGGGGTGATGCCCTCGGCCTTGATCTTGTCGATGTCCTTGAGCAGGTCCTTCCAGGTGGCCGGCGGCGTCTCGATGCCGGCCTTCTTGAAGACGTCCTTGTTGTAGAACAGGGCGACGGGCTGCACGCCCTCCATCGGCACGCCGTAGACCTTGCCGTCGACCGTTCCGCCGGCCAGCACGCTGGGCAGGAACTGGTTCTTGAAGTCGGTGCTCAGCTTGCCCGTGAGATCGGCGACGTGGTGGGCCTTGACGTACTGCGCCAGGTTGCCGCCGCCCCAGTTCTGGAAGATGTCGGGGGAGCCGGCGGAGCCGAGCGACGTCTTGAGCTTTTCCTTGTACGGGTCGTTGTCGAAGGTCTTGACGGTGACCTTCGCCTTCCGCTGGGTGTTGTAGGAGGATATCGACTGCTTCTGGACCGGGTTGAGCGTGTCGTTCTGGATCGACCACACCGTCACCGGCTTGTCGGTCCCCGAGGCGCTGCCACCGACACCGCCGCAGGCGGTTGCGGTCAGGGCGAGCACGGTCACGGCGGACACCGCGGCCGTCGCCCGCAGGGACACGAGGCGCTTCATGGTGCGTACACACTCCTCCGGGACCCGGACTTTTCCGACCCGATCGGGGAAACTGGCGAAAGTTTACGTGCCGAGGAACGTACGATTTCGGATGACGTGCAGTCAATGGCTGGTGCGGCCCGACCGCTGCCACCTTGCCCCGCGACATCCCTTCCGCGGCTCCGTCACGACGCCGGCCGGGCGCGCGGCGGCGCCGGCCGGGCCGAGGTGTGCGTGCGGCGTGCGGGGCGCACGCGGTCCGCGGCCACCGGCAGGCGGCGCTACGGAAACGTCTCGAAACTTTCGGCTCCTGCGCGTCATCGTACGGGCCGTGCCCCGCCCGCCTGCGCGCGGGTCCGCGCGCCGCGCGCCCGCTCGCCGGGATCGCCCGCGACCTGCTGTTCCCCCGTTCCCGGCGTCGGATACGATGCCGCTCCGCCGACGGGACAGGTGTTCGGACCGGCCGGCGCCCCTCCGCCGATGTCCGCCGATGCCGGGCGACCGCCGGTGACGGCGGTGCCGTCCGCCCGGCCCGTCCCGACCTCCCGCGGCAGCCCGCCACCAGGTCCCCGAAGGTCCCCGATGATTCCCGTCGCACCGATCGTCACGGCCGTCGTCCTCTCCGTCCTCGCGGCCAGACGCCGCAAGAACCGCGGCGCGGGCGACCCGGCCAGGAAGTACGGCCTCACCCCCGCCCGGAGGACCGACCCCGACCGCGCCGGTCCCGACCCGGCCGGCGTGGCCGCCGCCAAGGCCGTCCGCGCCGGGAACTGGCAGCACGCCGCGGACTTCCTCGCCCACGCCGACGGCAGCGGCGACCCCGGCGGCGACACCTCCTGGGACGAGCGCAGCCGCCGCGCGGGCCTGCTCGGCGAGGAGGCCGCCCGCGGCGACGGCTGGCTGACCGCGTGGCGCGGCGCCCGCCCCGACGACGCGGGCGCCGCCCTCGTCCACGGCGCCGCCCTGATCGAGAAGGCATGGGCCGCCCGCGGCAGCGCCCTCGCCGGGAACACCACCCGCGAGCAGTTCGAGAACTTCGACGTCCAGCTCGCCCGCGCGCTCCCCGCCCTCAAGGAGGCCGCCCGCCGCGCGCCCGGCGACCCGACCCCGCTCGTCGTCCAGATCCCCCTCGCCTACGGCCAGGGCTGGTCGCACGACCAGTTCCGCGCGCTCTGGGCCGAGATCACCGCACGCGACCCGCACCACTTCGCCGCGCACATCGGAGCGCTCCAGTACTGGTGCGCCAAGTGGCGCGGCTCGGACGACCTCGCCCGTGAATTCGCCGAGAAGGCGGCCGTCTCCGCGCCCGCCGGCAGTCTGCTCGCCGTGCTGCGGCTGCACGAGATCTACGAGCGGCGCACCGGCGACGCCGACCCCGCCCGCCGGTGGAACACGCCGGAGGCCCGCGACGCCGTCGACGCCACCCTCGCCGCGGTCGCCGCCGCCCCCGCCGGCCACCTCCGCCTCCCCCGCGTCCACCTCACCCTCGCGTACGCCCTCGTCCAGGCCGGCCGCCACGCGGAGGCCGTCGCCCACTTCCGCGCCGCCGACGGCTACGCGGGTGCGCCGCCCTGGACGTACCACCGCGACACCCGCGCCTTCTACGCCCTCCTCCGCACCCGCGCCCTGAACGCCTGGGCCACCGCCGGCCGCCCCGCGGCGTAGGGAGCCGGGCCGCCCGGCGGCGGCCTACGGCTGCCCGCCGCCCGGCGGGAGGGTGACGGTGAAGGTGGTCGCGCCCGGGCGCGAGGTGAGGTGCAGGGTCCCGCCGTGCGCGGCGGTGACGGCCGCGACGATCGCGAGTCCCAGTCCCGCCCCGCCGCCCGCGGCGGTACCGGGGCCGGCCTCTCCCCGGGGCCCGCGGGTGAACCGCTCGAAGACCGTGTCCCGGACGGCCTCCGGCACCCCCGGCCCGTCGTCGGAGACGGCCAGGCGCGCGCCGCCCGCCGCGTCCTGCCGGAGGGTGACGGTGACGCACGTGCCCGGCGGGGTGTGCACCCGGGCGTTGGCCAGCAGGTTGGCGAGGACCTGGTGCAGCCGCGCGCCGTCCCCCGTCACCGTGACCGGCGACTCGGGCAGGTCCAGCAGCCAGCGGTGGTCCGGGCCCGCGGCCCGCGCGTCCTCGGCGGCGGCGAGGACCAGCAGGGTGAGGTCCACCGGCGCGCTGGCCTGCGGCACCCCCTCGTCGAGCCGCGCGAGCAGCAGCAGGTCGTCCACCATGCCGCCCATCCGCGCCGATTCCGCCCCGATGCGGTCCAGGGCGCGGCGCACCCCGGGCGGTACGGGTTCGGGCCTGCGGAGCGCGAGTTCGGCGTGCCCGCGGATGGACGCGACGGGCGTGCGCAGCTCGTGGCTGGCGTCGGCGGCGAAGCGGCGCAGCCGTTCCTCGCTGCGGTGCCGCCGGGCGAGCGCGTCCTCGACGTGCCCGAGCATGAGGTTGAGTGCGGCCCCGACCTGCCCGACCTCGGTCCGCGGGTCGGTGTCCGCGTCCGGTACCCGGTCCGGCAGCTCCACCGCGCCGCTGGCGAGCGGGGTGGCGGTGACGGCCGCTGCGGTCGCCGCGACCCGCCGCAGCGGCCGCAGCGACCAGCGCACCCAGAACGCGCCCGCGGTCCCCGCCGCGGTGAGCGCGATGCCGAAGACCACGGCCTCGACGGCCACCAGCCGCCCGGCGGCCGCCTCCACGGGCTCCAGCGGCAGCCCGGTGACGAGCACGTCGCCGTCGTCGCCGGTGACGGCGACGACCCGGTAGTCGCCCAGCGCGGAGAGCTCCAGGCCGTGCGGCCGCCCGTCGGGGGTGAGGCCGGTGAGCGCGGCGCGGTCGCCCGCCGAGAGCGTCACGGAGGTGTCGGTCCCGGACCGTACGACGGCGGCGTCCGTGACCGTACCGCCGACCAGCCGTGCCCCGAAGGTGCCGGGGGCCTGCCGGCGGGTGTCGGCGTGGGCGTCGTCGCCGTCCGGTTCTCCGGGCCCGCCGTGTTCCAGGCTCGCGGGGAAGCGCCCGCCCGCGGCGGCGAGCTGCTGGTCCAGCTGCCCGGTCAGGTACGAGCGCAAGGTGAGCACGGCGGCGATGCCGACGGCGGCGCAGCTCAGTGCGAGCAGCACGACCAGCCCGCAGATCAGCCGCCCCCGCAGCGTCCGCGGGCCCCGCCACCAGGTGCGCGCCGCACGGTCGTTCACCCCGCCGCCCGGATCACGTAGCCCGCGCCGCGCACGGTGTGGATCATCGGCTCGCGCCCGGCGTCGATCTTGCGCCGCAGATAGGAGATGTAGAGCTCCACCACGTGCGCCTGGCCGCCGAAGTCGTACGACCACACCTGGTCGAGGATCCGGGTCTTGCTCAGCACCACGCGCGGGTTGCGCATCAGGTAGCGCAGCAGCTCGAACTCCGTCGGCGACAGCTCCACCGGCTCGCCGCCCCGCGTGACCTCGCGCGCGTCCTCGTCCATGACCAGGTCGCCGACCACGAGGAACGCCGTCTCGTCGCGGGCCCGGGTCATCCCCGCGCGGCGCAGCAGGCCGCGCAGCCGGGCGATCACCTCCTCCAGGGAGAAGGGCTTGGTGACGTAGTCGTCGCCGCCCGCGGTGATCCCGGCGATGCGGTCCTCGACGGTGTCCCGCGCGGTGAGGAACAGCACGCTCACGTCCGGCCGGGCCGCGCGCAGCCGCCGCAGCACCGCGAGCCCGTCGCCGTCCGGGAGCACGACGTCCAGCACGACGGCGTCCGGCCGGAAGGCGGCGGCCTCGGCGACAGCCGTGGCGGCGTCGCCCGCCGTCCGCACCTGCCAGCCCTCGTAGGCCAGCGCACCGGACAGGACCTCGGCGAGGTCGGGCTCGTCGTCGACGACCAGCACCCGCACCGGGGTGCCGTCGGGGTGCGCCAGGGGCGGGGCGGAAGCGGGAGGTGTGGATCTCATCGTCCTCCCAGCATCGCGCGCCCGCCCGTCCCCGGCGCGCCCGGCCGCCTCTGCGTTTGCTGTGGATCGGCGCGGGCGGGGCCGCCGGGAGCCCGCTCAGAGCTCATTCAGAGGTTCGGGTCCGACAGTGGCAGGCGTACACGTACGAGAGGACACCCGATGACCAGCTACCGCGCCGCGCCGGCCCGCCACGGAACCGCCGTGCACCGCGCCGCCCCAGCGCCCCGCGGGCCCGCGGGCGTGCCCGCCGCCGCTGCCGTGCTCGCCCTCGGCTGGGCGGGGGCCGCGGCGGTGCTCGCGCTGTGGTGGCAGGACACCGGCTCGGTCGTCGGCGCGGCGGGCTGGCTGCTCGGCGCCGGCCGCATCGCGGGACTGCTGTGCGGGTACGGCTGCGCGCTGCTCGTCCTGCTCATGGCGCGCGTGCCCGCGCTGGAGAACGCCGTCGGCAGCGACCGTGTCGCCCGCTGGCACGCCATGGCCGGGCGCTACGTCGTGTGCCTGCTGGTGGTGCACGTCACGTGCGTGCTCGCCGGCTACACGGCGCAGGCGCACACGAACATCGCCGGCGAGACGTGGACCGTCGTCACGACCTACCCCGAGATGCTCAAGGGCGCGCTCGGCGGCCTCCTGCTGCTGGCCGTGGGCGCGCTGTCGGTACGCGCCGCGCGCCGCCGGATGCGCTACGAGACGTGGTACCACCTGCACCTGCTCACCTACCTGGCCCTCTACCTCGCCTTCTGGCACCAGCTCGCGCTCGGCGCGGACCTCCCCGGCGGATCCGCGGCCCGCACCGGCTGGTACGTCCTGTACGGCGCCGCCGCCGCGGCCGTGCTCGGCTACCGGCTCCTCGTCCCGCTGCGGCTCAACCTGCGGCACCGGCTGCGGGTCTCCTCCGTCGTGCCGGAGGCGCCCGGCGTCGTCTCGGTCTTCATCCACGGGCGGCGCCTCGGCGAGCTGGGCGCGCGGCCCGGCCAGTTCCTGCGGTGGCGCTTCCTGGCGCCGGGCCTGCGCTGGACCTCCGGCCCCTACTCGCTGTCCGCCCCGCCGCGCGGCGACGTGCTGCGCATCACCGTCAAGGCTGTCGGCGGCCACAGCGCCGCCCTCGCGCAACTGCGCCCCGGCACCCGCGTGTGGGCCGAGGGCCCGTACGGCGCCCTCACGGCCGACCGCCGCCGCCGGCAGAAGGTGCTGCTGCTCGCCGGGGGCGTGGGCGTGACACCGCTGCGGGCCCTCTTCGAGTCGCTGCCCGGCCGCCCCGGCGACCTCTCCCTGATCTACCGCGCCCGCACCCCCGCCGACCTGGCGCTGCGCTCGGAGCTCGAAGCGATCGCCCACACCCGGGGCGCCCGCCTCTTCCTCGCCGTCAACGCCCCGGACGGCCGCCGCCCCGATCTCACGGCGGCGGGCCTGCGGGCCGCGCTGCCCGACATCGCCGCGCACGACGTGTACCTGTGCGGGCCGCCCGCCCTGACGCGGGCGGCGTACACGGAGCTGCGGGCCGCGGGCGTGCCCGCGGGCCGGATCCACCACGAGTCCTTCGCGCTGTGACCGCCCCTGCCGGCCACGGCCACCACCGGAGAAAGGCCCGCCCATGAGTGGCATGCCCCTGCTCGCGCCCGGCGCGCGGATCGCGCTGGCCACCGCCGCCACGGCGTCCGGCGTCCTCGCGCTGCTCGCGCTCAAGCCGCACACGGTCGTGCACGCGGCGGCCGCCCCCGCCCCGCAGGGGGCGGGCCAGGCACCGGAGACGGGTGCGGGCCCGCAGCCCCCGGCGACCGGCGGGGCGAAGGGGACGCAGACCGTCGACGGCGACACCGTCCAGACCCGTTACGGCCCCGTCCAGGTGCGGATCACCCTCACCGGCGGGCGGCTCACGGCCGCCGACGTCCTCCGGGCGCCGCAGGGCAACGGGCGCGACCAGGAGATCACCTCCTTCGCCGTCCCCCAGCTCACGCAGGAGACCCTGGCGGCGCAGAGCGCGCAGATCGACACGGTCTCGGGCGCGACGTACACGAGCGAGGGCTACCGGCAGTCCCTGCAAAGCGCGCTGGACAAGGCGCATGGCGGCTGAACCGGCGCGCACGGTGCGCGTCGTCCGCACGATGGGGACGGTCTTCTCCCTCGACGTGCGCGGCCCGGCCACCGAGCGCGTCGGGGCGGCGCTGGACGCGGCCGGGGCGTGGCTGGAACACGTCGACGAGGTCTTCTCGACGTACCGCCCGCAGAGCCAGATCAGCCGTCTCGCGGCGGGCACGCTCGCGCTGTCCAGGTGCTCCCCGGAGGTGTGGGAGGTCATGCGCCTGTGCGAGGCGGCGGAGCGGCGCACCCGCGGCTACTTCAGCGCGCGGTACGCGGGCGGCCCCGGCTTCGACCCCACGGGCCTGGTCAAGGGCTGGGCGGTGGAGCGCGCGGCGGCGATGCTCGCCGCGTCCGGCGCGGACGCGGTGTGCGTCAACGGCGGCGGCGACGTCCAGACCCACGGCGGCCCCTGGCGCATCGGCCTGGCCCACCCGCTGGTGCGGGGCGCGCTCGCGGGCGTCGTCCTCGCCCCGCCGGGCGCGTCGCTGGCCGTCGCCACCTCGGGCGCCGCCGAACGCGGCCCGCACATCCTCGACCCCCGTACGGGCCGCCCCCCGGCCGAGCCGCCGGCCTCCCTGACGGTGGTCTCCCGCTCCCTGACAGACGCCGACGTCCACGCGACGGCCGGTTACGCGATGGGCGCCGCCGCCCGCTCCTGGCTGGAGTCCCTGCCCGGCACGGAGGCGCAGGCGGTCACGCCGTCCGGCGAGGTGTGGACGACGTCGGGCTTCCCGCCGCCCGCGTAGCCGTCCGGGAGGGGCGGCTGCCGCCCTCGCCGGGGGCGCGGGCGGGCGGCGTACCGCAAGGCGCTCCCGGGCCCGGCCGGGAAGGGCTACCGTCAGGGGGAAGGGCCGTCGCGCACAGGGGTGTTCATGCTGGAGCAAGCACTTGCCGCACTTGCGGCGTCGGGGGGTACGGCCGTCGTCGCCGCGGCGGGCACGGACGCGTGGGCGGGGCTGCGGGCCCGGCTGGCCCGCTGGTTCGGCCAGGGCAGCGAGCGCCGCGAGACCGCCACGCTCGAACGCCTCGACACGACCGCGGCCGCACTTCAGGCGGCTCCCGGCACCGAGGCGGCAGCCGTCCGCGCGGAAGCGGGCGCGGTCTGGACGAACCGCATCCGCGATCTGCTCGAAGACCTCGACGCCGGAGAACGCGACGTGGCCGCGGCGGAGTTGCGGACCCTGCTCGCCGAACTCCCCGCCCCGGCGCAGCTGAGCGCGGCGGACGGCTCCTTCGTGGCGGGGCGGGACGTGACCGTACGCGCCGAGGGCCCCGGCTCCGTCGCCGCGGGCGTCATCCGAGGTGACGTCCACGTGGGCGTCAACCCCCCTCCGACGCCGGACGCATCCCAGGGCTGAGCGCTCCGGCACCCACGAGCCCGATCCTGCCGGCCGGTCCGGCCCCGCACGCCGGGCAGGCGGCCGAGCCGTCGCGGAAGCCGGACGTGCCGGAACTGCTGCGCGCCGGGGCCGCCGAGCGGCACCGGCCGGCCGGGAGTCCCGGCGAACCCGCCGGGACCGGGAGCCCGCCCCGCCCCGCGGCGCAGGCCGCGCATCCGCCCGCCCCCAGGAAGATCCGGGTCTCCGCCGACACCCGGCGCAGGCTGGAGGAGATGGCCGGCGGCGCCGCCCCCCGGCACGGCGGCGGCCCGTCCGGGGCCGCGGGCCCGCCGCCCGCCCGCGCGGGCAGCGCGGACACCGCCCGGTCCCGGAACGAGCCGGAGGAGGGGCCGCGCCCCGCCGCCGGGGACGGCGGCCGGGGCCCGTCCGCGGCCGGGGGCGCCGCGGCCGGCCACGCCGCCGGGGCCCGCGCGTCCGTGCCGTCCGGCGGCCCGGTGCCGTCCGACGCCCCCGCCGGAGGCGGCGGTGTGCACGCCGGGCGGGACATCCACGTCCGGAACCAGGGCAGCGGCGCCGCCGTCGGGCAGGCGCACATCGTCAACAACTACCAGGTCACGCAGGCCCCGGTCCGCCTGCCGTACCGCATCGGGCGGGTCCCCGCGCTCGCCTCGCCCTTCCAGGAGCGGGGCGTCGTCCCGGAGCTCGCGGGCGGGGAATCACTCGTACTGGCGGGCATGTTCGGCACGGGCATGTCCCAACTGGCCGCCCACTACGCCGAGTCGGCATGGGAGCGCGGTGAGCTGCACCTGCTGCTGTGGGCCGACGCCTCCTCCCGCGAGGCGGTCCTGTCCGCCTACGCCCGCACCGGGCAGGACGTGCTCGGCCGCACCTACGCCGACGAGGCGGACGGCGCACAGGCGTTCCTCAACTGGCTGCGCCCCGCGGGCGGTACGCAGCCGCACCCCTGGCTCGTCGTCCTCGACGGCGTGACCGACCCCGCCCACCTGGCGGGCCTGTGGCCGCCCGCGAGCCCGGCCGGGCGCGTGCTCGTGACCAGCAGCCGCAACGACTTCGAGAGCCCGGGCGCCGTGCGGGTCGTCCGGGTACCCCCCTTCACCTACCGGGAGGTCCGCGCCTACCTGGAGAGCGCGCTGAACCTGGACCCGGCCGCGCGTAGGTCCGCCGGGGACGACGACGCCGAGGACTTCGTCGAGGACGCGGCCGACGAGATCCTGGAGGGCAACCTGCCCCTCGACGCATATCTCGACGCCCGCGCCGGTGCCGCCCGGCGGAGCGACCGGCCCACCCCGGTCGAGCGGTCCGTCGAGGCGGCCGCGGCCCTGGCACCGGACGGCGTGGTGCGCCCGGTACTGGGCCTGCTCCGGCTGCTCGGCGGAAACGTTCCGGAACACCTCCTGCTCACGCGGGCCGCCCGGTCCGAGGTGATGTCGCTGCGCCTGCGGTGGGAGACGGAGCAGACGGAGCAGGCGGAGCAGCGGCGGGCGGAGGGCGCCGGGCCCGCCGTGACGATCATGGTGCCGCGCTCGGCGTTCAGGATGCCGCCGGTCGCTCGGCGCGACGTCCTTGCGGCCCTGCGCGCCCTGGAGGTCACCGGCCTGATCGAGCGGAAGGAGAAAGGCGTCCTCCGGCTCGTGCGGCTCGCCGTCCCCTCGCTTCCGGTCGGCTTGTTGGGCGTGCCGGTGCGCCGGACCCCGGAGGGGCGCGCCTTGCGCCGCGCCCTGGGGGACGTGCTGGCCGAGGCATGGCCGGACGCCGAACGGGGGCTGCCGGAGGCCCGCCTGCTGTGGGACTGCGTGGAGGCACTGAAAGACTTCAGCCGGAGCGCACGGAAGTTCGTCCTCGACCTGCGGACCGACGACGGCCTCCACCCGCTCGCCTTCCGCTACGGGCGCAGCCTCGGCGCCTGGGGCCGTTACGCGCAGGCCGAGCAGCACTTCCGCGACATGGCCGGGCTCGCGGCCGCCACGCACGGCGCCGGTCACCCCGACGTCCTGAGGGCTCTATCCTGCGCGGCCGGCCGACGCGGAGCCAGGGGCGACGACTTCGGCGCCGC
Source organism: Streptomyces sp. NPDC020983 (assembly GCF_044333485.1). Classification (NCBI taxonomy): domain Bacteria; kingdom Bacillati; phylum Actinomycetota; class Actinomycetes; order Kitasatosporales; family Streptomycetaceae; genus Streptomyces; species Streptomyces sp. NPDC020983. The sequence goes on from NZ_JBIRRA010000002.1 coordinate 196,948, forward strand.
GGAGGAACTCGCCGGCATCCTGGCCCGGCAGCGCGAGGCGCTGGGCGACGAGCACCCGGACGTGCTCGCGACCCGGCACGACCTCGCCTTCACGCGCCTGTCCGGCACCGGATGGGACGCGCCGGGGCCGCGCGCGGAACTCGCCGCCGTGCTGCGCGACCGCGCCCGGACGCTGGGCGTGGACCATGCGGACACCCTGGTCACGGCGATGGCGGTCGTCCGCGGCATGCTCGGCAGGGGCGGGGCGGGCGAGCCGCCCGCCGGCGAGGACGCGGACGCCGTGCGGGAGGTGCTGCTCGGCGAGCGGGACGGGGAAGGGGCGCGGGACACCGGTCCGACCGCCGTCGCGGAGGCGCTGCACACGGGATTGCGCGGCCGCGTCGGCGAGGACCACCCTCTGACCGTCGAAGCGCTCCGCATGCTGGCGGTCGCGCATCTCGGCAGCGACGACCCGAAGACCGCCCTGCGCACGGTGGGGTGGGCGCTCGGCGGTGCGCGGCGGGCACTGGGCCTGGAGCACCCCGTGACGGCGGACTGCCGGCTCACGGTGGCCGTCGCCGGGTACGGCGCCGGCTCCGGCCACCCGGCCGCCGTGGACGTGTTCCGCGGGCTGCGCGCCCTTTGGGAGGAGCTGCACGGCCCCGACCACCCCTCCGCGCTGGAGGTACGCGGCCATCTGCTCAGGCTGTCCACCCACGCCGACGACGGGCCCGACCCGGCCGCGTTCGCGGAGGAGGCCGCGGAGCTGCTCGCCGACACCGAGCGGGTCTTCGGCACGGACCACCGCCGTACGCGGGAACTCCTCGCCCGTGTCGCCGAGACGCACGACAGCGCCGGGAACGGCGTCGCCGCCCTCGTGGCGCTCTCCGGACTGGCGGCCCGCTGCGCCCGGGTGCCCGGGCCCGGCCACCCGGAGACCCTGGGCGTCCGGCTCCGGGCTGCCACCCTCCGGGGCAGGCAGGGCGACACCTACGGGGCGCTCACCGCGCTCGCCGCCCTGCACGCCGACTGCGTGCACGCCCTCGGGCCCGAGCACCGGACGACGCTCGGCGTATGCCACCAACTGGCCCTCAACCGCTACGTGGCGGGTGACACGCCCGGCGCCCTCAGCGACCTGGCCCGGGTCCTGCGCACCCGCGAACACCTCGACGGTCCCGACGCGGAGCCGACCCGCGAGGTCCGCGACGACCTGGAGCGTCTGCAGAAGTGGGAACGACCCGTCGCCGAGGCCGGCCTGACCACGGAACTGCGCGCGACGATCGACCGCCTGTGGACGAAGGACTGACCACCGTCCTCACAACGCCGCGCCCAGCGGCCCGTGTTCGGCCTCCAGCTCGGCGGCCCAGTGCGCGCCCCAGTCCGGCTGGGTGCCGTCCGCGTCGGTGAAGCCGTACTCCCCGTACAGCCCCCATGTGGCCAGCGCACGGCCCGACTTGGCCATGACGTCCGGGTCCGCGGCGAGCGCGGCGACGGCCCGGCCGAGGTAGGCGGGGCTCTCGGAGTACGCGAAGTTCGGGTCCTTGGCGGCGCCCTCGCGCCAGTTGGCCTCCGTCACCCCGAAGTGCTCCAGCAGCGCCTCCGAGCGCAGGAAGCCCGGGGTGACGGCCAGTGCGGCGACGCCGTGCGGGCGCAGCTCCTCCGCCTGGGCGACGGCGAGGCGGATGACGGCCGATTTGGCGAGGTCGTAGAAGAACGAGCCGCGGTAGCGGGCGGTGTTGCCGTCGGTCACCTCCACGACGAGGCCGCTGCCGCGGGCGACGAGCATCGGCAGGGCGTAGCGGCTGGTGATCACGTGCGTCTCCACCGCCTGCCGCAGCAGCCGCAGCCCGGTGTCGAGGTCCTGCTGCCACAGCGGGCGCTCCCAGTCGGTCAACGGGTCGCCGCCCCATATGCAGTTGACCAGGATGTCGAGCCGTCCGTGCTGCTCGACGGCGATCCGGCCGACGAGCGCGCGCACGTCGTCCGGGCTGCTGTGGTCGGTGCGGACGGCGATGCCCGTGCCGCCCGCGGCGGTGACCAGCTCTGCGGTCTCCTCCACGGTCTCGGGCCGGTCCATCGGTGAGCGCCCGGCGGTGGCGCTGCTGCGGCCGGTGACGTACACGGTCGCGCCGGCGGCGCCGAGCTGGACGGCGATGCCGCGGCCGCCCCCGCGCGTTCCGCCCGCGACCAGGGCCACGCGGCCCGCCAGCGGGGGTGTGTGCGTCGTCATGATGCCTCCGTGTGACGGGTCGGACTCCGGTGCCGCGCGGCCGTTCCGCCAGTGTGCCGCGCAGCGCGGGGGCGCAGGGCCGGTTCCGCGCCCGCGGGACCGCCCGTACGCCCGCCGCCGTCCTCAGTCCGGCTGCCGCAGCCCCGCGACCAGGACCTTCACCAGCCGCCGGGCGTCGTAGCGGGGATCGGACTCCGCCCCGATGCACAGGTTCCCGATGCCCCGCAGGAGGTGGTAGCCGTCCACGTCCCCCGCGCGGATCTGCCCGGCGGCGGTGGCGGCGCCGAGCAGGGCCTCGCAGACGGGGACGAGCCGGTCGAGGAAGTACGCGTGCAGCGCCGCGAAACCGGCGCCGTCGCCCTGCATCGCGGCGGCGAGCCCGTGCTTGGTGACCAGGAAGTCGACGAAGAGGTCCACCCACCGGGCGAGCGCGTCGTGCGGTGTGGGCGCGTCGGCGAGCAGCGCGGGCCCGGCCTCGGCGCAGGCGTCCACCTGGTGCCGGTAGACGGCGATGACGAGGTCGGCGCGGGTGGGGAAGTGCCGGTAGATCGTCCCGACCCCGACCCCCGCCCGCGCGGCGATGTCCCGTACGGGCGCGTCCACCCCGGCCGCGACGAACGCCTCTCCCGCGGCCTCCAGCAGCGCCTGCTGATTCCGCCGCGCGTCCTTCCGCCTGCCCGCACCCCCGCCGGTCCCGGCGGGCGTCGCCGAGGCGGTCCCGGCCGTCCCGGTGGTGGTGGGGGCCGTCGACGGTCCCGGGCTGGTGTCGCGCACGCGTCGGCGCTCCTCTCCTGCGGTCGGCCGCACGCGCCGGCGCGCGGCGGCCTTGCAAAGCGGAACCGTGTTCCGTATCGTCGAATCGGAACAACGTTCCGCTTCGTCCATCGTCACACAGCACGTTACCGGCGGCCGGCCGCCGCCCCGCACCCGCGGAAGGCCCTCCCATGGACCACTCCTCCACCCCCGCCCCCGTCGTCTCCGCCTGGCCCGTCGCCGTACCGGCTCCCGGGCGCGGGACGGACCTCCAGGTGCGGGTCTCCGCACCCGCCGACGGCGGGGACGGCCCCCTGCCCCTCCTCCTCTTCTCGCACGGCTTCGGCAGCTCCCTGCACGGCTACGCGCCGCTCGCCGAGCACTGGGCCGCGCACGGCTTCGTCGTCGTGCAGCCGACGCACCTGGACTCGCGCACCCTCGGCGTGCCCGCCGGTGACCCCCGTACGCCGCACATCTGGCGGATACGGATCGAGGACCTCGTGCGGGTCCTGGACGCACTCGACGCCGTCGAGGCCGCCGTGCCCGGGCTGCGGGGGCGGGTGGACCGGGGGCGGATCGCGGTCGCCGGGCACTCGTGGGGCGCGCAGACGGCGAGCGCACTGCTCGGGGCCCGGGTGCTCGGTGCGGACGGGGTGCCCGGTGAGGACATGACGGACGGGCGGGTGCGGGCCGGGGTGCTGCTCGCGCTCGCCGGGCTCGGGGACGCGCCGACGCCGCTCGCGGCCGAGCACTTCCCCTTCATGCGGCCCTCGTTCGCGACGATGGGCGCACCGGCCCTGATCGTCGCGGGGGACAGGGACGTGTCCCCCCTCACCACCCGCGGGCCGGACTGGTTCACGGACGGCTACACGCACAGCCCCGGCCCGAAGAGCCTGCTCACGCTCCACGGGGCGGAGCACTCGCTCGGCGGGATCCCGGGTTACGAGGCCGCGGAGACCACGGACGAGAGCCCGGCCCGCGTCGGCCTCGTGAGGCGGCTCAGCACCGCCTACCTCCGCAGCGCCCTCGACCCCGCCGGCCCCGCCTGGGACGCCGCGGTGCCGGACGCCGAAAGCCTGACCCCGCTCGGGGAGTTGCGCAGCAAGCCCGCCGGTGCTTCCGTCTGACCGCACCGGGAGCCCGCCGCGGTGACCTCGCCCGCGGGCCGCGTCGCGCGGCCGCGGGCGGGCGGCGTCGCCCGGCGGGGGAGCGGAACGGACGCCGTAGGTGAGGGAGTTGGTCTAGTCCTCTTGACGCGGTACACCCGCGCGCGCTTTGGTATGTACCAACTCGGGCCCGAGATGCATTCCCCCCCACCACTTCACGTCCGAGGGGCTTACATGCACCTTGTCACACGGATGGCCTCCGCCGCCGCGCTCGCCCTCGCCACCGCCGGCGCGGTCCTCGCCGCGGCCCCCGCCGGCAACGCCGCGGCGACCGGCACCTACGCCGTCGCCCCCTACGTCGACATGTCCAACAGCCAGGAGGGCCTGCTCGACCAGGCCGTCACCGGCCACGGGCTCAAGGCCTACACCGCGGCCTTCGTGCTGGGCAGCGGCTGCAACCAGATCTGGGGCGACACCCTCCCCATCGGCAACGACTCCTTCACCGACCCGCTGATCGCGAAGGCGAAGTCCGAGGGCGCGTCCGTCATCATCTCCTCCGGCGGCGCCAGCGGCCTGCCGCTCGCCTGGACCTGCTCCACACAGAGCTCGATCGTGTCGGGCTACCAGGCCCTGATCACCACGTACGGGGTCACCCAGCTCGACTTCGACATCGAGGGCGCCGCCGTCGCCGACACCGCGGCCGCCGCGCGCCAGATGCAGGCGATGAAGACGCTCAAGGCGTCCAATCCCGGCCTCCAGTTCTCCGTGACGCTGCCCGTCCTCGCGAGCGGGCTCACGGCCGACGGCGTCAACATCGTCAAGGCCGCCAAGACCGCGGGCGTCAGGATCGACGTCGTCAACATCATGACGATGGACTACTACACGGGCACCGGCACCGAGATGGGCCAGGGCTCTGTCGCCGCGGCCCAGGCCACGCTGTCCCAGATGCAGTCGGTCGACTCCGGCTACACCTACGCCAACCTCGGCATCACGCCGATGATCGGCAAGAACGACGACGGCTCCACCTTCACCCTCGCCGACGCCCAGACCGTCGAGTCCTTCGCCGAGCAGCACGGCGTGGGCCGCCTCGCCTTCTGGGCCGTCACCCGCGACCAGGCGTGCGGCGGCGGCGCCAACTCGCTGTCCACGTGCAGCCAGATCAGCCAGAACACGCTCCAGTTCACCGACGTCTTCCTGAAGTACGCGGGCGGTTCCGGCGGCACGAGCGGCGGCACCACCACGGGCGGAACGTCCTCCGGCACGACGACGGGTACGACGTCGGGCACGACCGCCGGCACCACCACCACCGGCGGTTCGGCGACCGGCGGCAGCGGCAGCTGCACGGTGGCCGCGTGGAGTTCGTCGGCGGTCTACACCGGCGGCAACCGGGTGTCCTGGAAGGGCCACACCTGGCAGGCCAAGTGGTGGACGCAGGGCGAGGAGCCCGGCACCACCGGCGAATGGGGCGTCTGGCAGGACCTCGGCGCCTGCTGAACCGGCCCCTTCCCGGCCCGCACGTCCCCGGCCCGGCCCCCGCTCCCGGGGCCGGGCCGATCGGCGCCCCCGGTCCGGCCCGGCAGGGCCATGATGGTGCCGGGACGTTGAACGAGGGGGACGCGATGCTCGCTCAACTGGCGGCCAACTGCCATCAGATGAACTGCACGGGCCATGTGGACAACACGCCCGCCTACTACATCTTCGGCGCCATCGGCGCGGTCATGCTCATCGGCGCCGCAGCCGCGGCCTCCGACAGCGCGAGCCGCAACCGGACCCTGACGCGCGGGGTCGCCGCCACGGCCGAGATCGTGAGGCTCTCCCCGCGCCGGGTGCGCAACGACGGCACGGTCACGCTGGACCTGACCCTCGCCGTGACCCCGCCCGGCGGCGAGGTGTTCGAGGCCGAGGCCGCCCACACGTTCCCGATCACCGCGCTGCCCCAGGCGGGCTGGACGCTCCCGGTGCGCTACCGCGCGGACGCCCGCCACCACCTCGTCGTCGCGGGCGAACCCTCCCCGCCCGCCGTCCCGCCCGCGCCCTGAGGACGCGGCGGCCGCGGGGCGCCGCGAGGCGTCAGCCGAGCAGGGCGGCCACCGCCGTCACGACGACCTCGCGGCGGCGGGCCGCGGACGTCGCGGCGGACACCGCGTCGTACTCCGGGACGTTGCTGCTCCAGAAGCCGGACAGGTGCAGGACCAGGCCGAGCAGCTCGGAGGGGGAGTAGCGGGCGGGCAGGACGCCCTCGCGCTGGGCCTCCTCGACGGCGCGGATCTTCGCGCGGGTGCTCTCCGCGACGACCGGCAGCTCCACGCCGCTGCCCGCCCGCTCCAGGCGGTACCAGGTCGCGAGGCGCTGGACCCACGGGCGCTCGGCGTAGGAGTCGTGCAGGCGGCCCGCGTACTCGGGCAGGTTCGCCGGGTCGAGCGGGACGGCGTCGAGCGTCTGCCGGCACATCTCGTCGAAGACGGCGTCGAAGAGGCCGTCCTTGCTGCCGTAGTAGTGGTAGATCTGCGCCTTGTTGCTGCGGGCCTCCGCCGCGATGCGGTCGACGCGGGCGCCCGCGATGCCGTACGCGGCGAATTCGGCGGTCGCCGCGTCCAGCAGGCGGCGCCGCGTCGCCTCGGCGTCGCGGGCGGGGACGTCCTTGGTCATCCGGCCAGCGTATCAACTAACCGGACAGTTGACCCAGGGGAGGCGGCGGGACGCGCGCCCAGCGGATGCCCCGGGGCGGCCGGGACAGAAGAATGGGGGGAGGGCCGGGCGCCCGTGCCGAGCCTGCCGCGGCCCCGCGCGGGGTGGTCCCGGGCTCGTGCCGGTCCCGCTCCGGCGTCGCGCCGCACCCGCCCCGGCCGGGCTCCCGCCCTGCGCGGCGCGGTGCCGGGTGCGCCGGGAACCCGCCGCGGGGCTCGCTCCGCGCGTGGACCCGGCCGCACGGTGCCGTGGCCGTGGACCGGCCGCCCCGCGCCCGTACCCGGGACGCCCGCGCCCGTCCCGTGTCCACCCCGGAGGTGTGCGATGACCGACCGTCCCGCCGTACGTACGGCGCACGGGGTGCTGCGGGGGACGGCCGAGGACGGGACCGCCGCCTACCGCGGGGTGCCCTACGCCGTGGCCGGGCGGTTCGCGGCGCCGCGGGACGCGCCCGGCTGGACGGGGGTGCGGGAGGCGGAGGCGCCCGGGCCCGCCGCGCCGCAGCCGCCCTCGCGGCTCGCGCCCGTCACGGGACCCGGCGGCGGGCTCGCGCAGAGCGAGGACTGCCACACCGTGAACGTCTGGACGCCCGACGTGCACGGCGAGGGCGGCACCGGTCTGCCCGTCCTGGTGTGGCTGCACGGCGGCGGCTTCTCCAGCGGTTCCGGCGGCGAGGACTTCTACGCCGGGGCGCAGCTCGCCGCGCGCGGGCGGATGGTCGTCGTGACCGTCAACTACCGGCTGGGTGCCTTCGGCTACGCCTACTTCGGCCCGGAGGCGGCGGCCGTCAACCCCGGCCTGCTCGACCAGCTCGCCGCCCTGCGCTGGGTGCGCGACTCGGCGCCCGCCTTCGGCGGCGACCCCTCCCGCGTCACCCTCGCCGGCCAGTCGGCGGGCGCCCTCTCCGCCCTCGCACTCCTCGCCCACCCCGCGGCCCGCGGCCTCTTCGCGCGCGCCATCCTCCAGAGCCCCCCGGCGGGCGTCCCGCCCCACACCGCGGAGCGGGCGGCCTCCCACACCCGCCGGCTGGCGGACCTGGCGGACCTGGCGTCCCCGGCGCCCGGCGCGGAGGACGGGGGACCCGCCGCGAGCGGCCCGGCGGGGGCGTCCCCGGAGCCCGGCGGGGAAGGGGCGGGCGCAGGCGGTGTTCTCGCCGGGCTCCGCGGGCTCGGGGTGGGGGAGCTGCTCGGCGCCCAGCAGGCGCTGGCGCGGGAGCGGGGCGGGGGGCTGTCGGTGACGCCGCCGCTCCAGCTCGTCGCGGCGGGGGGCCTGCCCGCCGACCTGCTCGGCGCCGCCCGCACGGACGTGCCGCTGCTGGTCGGCACCGCCCGGGACGAGGCGCGGGCCTTCTTCCCCGGCGAGCCCCCCGGCGTGCTCGCCGGGGTCACCGCCCGCAGCTTCACGGACGGCACCCTCCGCCTCGCGGCTCGCGCGGCCACCGCCCGCGCCTACCGCTTCGACTGGGCCCCGCCCGGCAGCCCGTTCGGCCCCTGCCACTGCATCGAGCTGCCCTTCGTCTTCGGCGCGGACCGCCCCGCGTGGCGCCCGGCGCCCATGCTCGCGGGCGCCGACCCGGCGGACCTGCGCCGCCTGACCGCGGAGGTCCAGGGCGCGTGGGCCGCCTTCGTCCACACCGGCGATCCGGGGTGGCCCGCGTACCCGCAGGTCAGAGCCTTCGCCTAAGGCGTGTCCGACACATCCCGTCCGCCCGGCGGCGCCTGGCACGCCCGCCTGCCGCGTTGTCGGTGCCCGGCGCGGCCCTGCCTCCGGCAGGAGGTGCCCTCAGCGCTCTGCTCCCTCCGCCGTGCCCTCGCACGCACCAGACACCGCCGCCCCCCGGGCGGACGACGCTCTTCGTCAGGGAACGGCAGCGCTGCCCGGCCGCTGCGCCGCCGGGTGCGTGCGGTCCCGCCGGGCGGGGGGGGGGCCGCTTCCCGCGCGCCGCGGACACCGCCGCCGGGCCCGGGCGGGTGCGGGAGGTGCGGCACCGTCGTCCGGCGGCCGCGGGCGTCCGGCCGCGGCCGGCGGAGGCGCGGTAGGCATCTGTCAACTAACCGATCAGTTGACAACGCGCTCCCGGCGGAGTTCCATGGGGGTAGCTAATCAACCAGTTAGTAAGGAGAGCTCCATGCTGGAGCAGAGCACCACCACCCCCCTCGTCCTCCTGGTCAGCGGCGCCTCGCGCGGCCTCGGCCGGGAGATCGCGGCGGCCGCGCTGGCCGCCGGGCACCGCGTCGTCGCCGGGGTGCGCAAGCCCGGCGCGCTCGACGACCTCGCCGCCGCGTACGGCGAGCGGCTCGTCGTGACCGGGCTGGACGTCACCGACGGCGAGGCGGCGCGGGCCGCGGTCCGTACCGCCGTCGACCGCTTCGGGCGGCTCGACGTGCTGGTCAACAACGCCGGGTACGCGAACGTCGCCTCCGTCGAGGACGTCGGCTTCGAGGACTTCCGCGCCCAGGTCGACACCAACCTCTTCGGCGTCGTCCGGCTCACGCAGGCCGCGCTGCCGGTCATGCGCGAGCAGCGCGCCGGGCACATCGTGCAGATCTCCTCGGTCGGCGGGCGGCTCGCGATCCCCGGGCTCGGGGCGTACCAGTCGGCCAAGTGGGCGGTCGGCGGCTTCTCGTCGGTGCTGGCCGCCGAGGTCGCCCCGCTCGGCATCAAGGTGACCGTCGTCGAACCCGGCGGCATGAGCACCGACTGGGCCGGTTCGTCGATGCGGATCGACCCCGTACGGCCCGAGTACCAGGAGACGGTCGGCGCGATGGCGCGGATGCACTCCTCACAGGCCGCCGGCGCCAGCGACCCGGCGAAGGTCGCCCGGCTGGTCCTGGAGGTCATCGGCCTCGGCGAACCGCCGCTGCGGCTGCTCGCCGGACCGGACGCCTACGCCTACGCCACGGCCGCGGGCCGCGCGCTGCTCGCGTCGGACGAGCGGTGGCGGGAGCTGAGCGAATCCACGGCCGCGGACGGCGCGACGGCCGGGCAGATCGACCCGCTGGGGCAGTCCCGCTGACGCCGGGGCGCCGCGCCACCCGCCCGCGGGCCCTTCACCGCGCCCCGCGGAACCGTACGCCGGGCCGTCAGCCACGCGTCACACGGGCGCGGTTGACGCCGCCCGGTCCGGCCCCGGGGACGCGTGGCATCCTGTGACCTTCACGCCCCGCCGGGCACCGTCGGAAGGACGGCCCGGAAGGGCGGGGAGAGGGGGGACCCATGAGGCTGTGCTTTCTGGTGGAGGAGACCTACCGCCACGACGGGATGCCGGTGGAGGTGATCCGGCAACTCGCCGCGTGGGGCCACCAGGTGGACGTCCTGCGGCCGGGCGGCTCGCTGCTGCGGATGACCGACCTCCTGCACTCGGCCGCGCACGACGCCTGGGTGCTCAAGACCGTCTCCGGCGGCCCCGGCCTCACCCTGCTGGAGGCCGCCGCCCGCGCCGGGCTCACCACCGTCAACGACGCGCGGGCCATCCGCGGGGTGCGGGACAAGGCGCTGGCCGCCGCGATCGGCCGCGCGGGCGGGATCCCGATGCCGCCGACCTACGCCGCCGCCCGGCCCGAACTGCTGGCCGAGATACCGGAGTCGGACTACCCGCTGGTCGTCAAGCCCGCCGACGGCAGCGCGGGACGCGCCGTGCACCTCGTCGCGACGCCCGCCGTCCTCACCGCCCTCGCCCCGGAACTGCGCGGCGAGGGCCTGCTCATCGCACAGCCGTACGTGCCCAACTCCGGCGTGGACATGAAGGTCTACTGCATCGGCGACGACTTCTACGCCACCGAGCGGCGCTCCCCGCTGCACCCCGACCTGCCGCACCGCGAACGCCGGGTGCCGCTGCCGCGGGAGGTCGCCGCGATCGCGGCGCGGGCCGGGGCGGTCTACGGGCTCGACCTCTACGGCCTCGACGTCCTCCTCGCACCGGACGGCCCCGTCGTCGTCGACGTCAACGACTTCCCGAGCTTCCGGCGGGTCCCGGACGCCGCCGCGCGGGTCGCCGCGGCCGTCCTCGGCCTGGCCCGCGACCAGCGCCCGGTCCCGCCCGTGCCGCCGCTGGTCCCGCCCGTCCCCGCTCCCGCCCCGGCCGCCGCGGCCGTCACGGTGCCGTGAGCCGCGCCCCCGGCGGGCGCGGCCCGCTCGCCGCTGCGCCCGGCCCGGCGCCGCTGGTGCGGCGGCCGCTGCGGGTCGGGCTCGTCACGCCCGACCCCGGCCACCCGCTGCTCGCCGAGGCCGCCGCGCTGCTGGCGGGGGGCGGCGCGAGCGTCGAGGTACTGGACCCGGCGGCCCCCCGCCCGCCAGGCACCGCCGCAGACGTCTACCTGCTCAAGTCCCGTACACCGCAGGCCCTGGAACTGGCCCACGCGCTGGAGGCCGAGGGGGCGCGGGTCGTCAACTCCGCCGCCGCGACGGAACGCTGCCAGGACCGTGCCGTGATGGCCGCCGACGCCCTGCGCGCCGGGCTGCCCTTCGCCGCGACCCGCCGCTACGCCTCCCCCGCCGAACTCGCCGCCGGGGAGGCCGGGAACGGGCCGGTCGTCGTCAAGAGCCGGCACAGCCGCAAGGCCGACACCGTCGTCCTGCTGGAAGACGCCTCCGCCCTGCGGGACTTCGCGGCCACCGCAGGCCAGGAGCCGTACGTCGTCCAGGACTTCCTGCCCAACTCCGGCTGGGACCACAAGCTCTACGCCATCGGACCGCACGTCTTCGCCGGCCGCCGCCGTTCCGAACTCGCCGCGCCCACCGCCGGCACCGGCCCCGCGCCCGCACCTCTGCCGCCCGCCTGGCGGGACCTGGTCCGCCGCACCGGAGCCGCCTTCGGCCTGGAGGTCTACGGGGTGGACGTCGTCGCCACCCCCGGGGGGCCCGTCGTCGTGGACGTCAACGCCTTCCCCGGCCTGCGCGGCCGGCCGGGCGCCCCCGAGGCGCTCGCCGCGCTCGTCCTGCGCGGCGCGGGCGGCTGGACGGCCGCGGCCTGCGGCGGCCCCTGGGCGTGAGCCCCGCGGCTCACCGGGACGCGGCCCGCGCCGCCTCGATGTCGGCGTAGTGGACCTCGGCCCACCGGCACAGCGCGTGTAGCAGCGGGGACAGCGACTCCCCCAGCGCGGTCAGCGAATATTCGACGTGCGGCGGCACGACCGGGAAGGCCTCCCGGTGCACCAGCCCGTCCGCCTCCAGCGAGCGCAGCGTCTGGGTGAGCATCTTCTGGCTGATCCCGCCCACCGCGCGCATCAGTTCGGCGTGCCGGTGCGGGCGGTGCCCCAGCAGGAACAGGATCAGCGCGCTCCACTTGTCGGAGACCAGCTCCAGCACCTGGCGCGACCCGCAGTACGGGTTGAGGACGTCGGGGACGGGAATCTCGGGCAGGCCGTCGGTGTCCGTGTCGGCGGGCATGGTGGCGCCTCCTCCGGGGCCGGAGGTGCCCGGCGGTCGTCGACAGGCACCCGAAAGTGCGTACTGGTCAGCGGAATCCCAGGAAGCTTACGGTCCAGGGGTGGCCGAGCGCGGCCCGCCGCAGGGGAGTTGCAGCCCCCGGGCGCGACCGCCCCCGCCCGTACCCGTGCCCGGGACACGGCGCCGCGGCACCGCCACCCCTCTCTCCCACGACCGAACAGGAAGCGGAAACGTCATGCGCTACGCAGTGCTCGGCACCGGAAGCGTCGGCCGGACCCTCGCCGCCCGGCTCGCCGGCCTCGGCCACGAGGCCGTCGTCGGCACCCGCGACCCGGGCGCCACCCTCGCCCGCACCGGCACCGACGCCTACGGCAACGCGCCCTTCGCCGCATGGCAGTCGGCGCACCCGGGCGTCGCCCTCGCGACCTTCGCCGACGCCGCCGCAGGCGCCGAAACCGTCGTCAACGCCAGCTCCGGCGCCGCGAGCCTCGGCGTGCTGACCGCCGCCGGCGCCGCGAACCTCGCCGGGAAGACCCTCGTCGACGTCGCCAACCCGCTGGACTTCTCGCACGGCGCCCCGCCGGCCCTCGACCCCGTCAACACCGACAGCCTCGGCGAGCAGATCCAGCGGGCCTTCCCCGAGGCGAAGGTCGTCAAGACGCTCAACACGATGAACGCCGCCGTCATGGCCGACCCGGCCCGGGTGCCCGGTGCGCACACCGTCTTCGTCTCCGGCGACGACGCGGACGCGAAGAAGGCGGTCACCGCCCTGCTGGAGTCCTTCGGCTGGCCGTCCGCGAGCGTCATCGACCTCGGCGGGATCGCCACCGCGCGCGGCACCGAGATGCTGCTGCCGGTCTGGCTGCGGCTGTACGGGGTGATCGGCCACCCCGACTTCAACTTCCACATCGCCCGCGGGGGGACGGCGGCAGCCGCGGGGGCCTGAGCCCGTCCGTGCGGCCGGCACCGGGAAGGGGGGACGGTACCGGCCGCGCGGGCGTCACGGCGGCCCCGAGCCGTTCAGCCAGAACGCCCCGTACACCGCCGCCCCCAGCCCGCACGCCGCCAGCACCGCCGCACACCACCGCACCGGCAGCCGCTCCAGCGCCGCCGCCACCGGCACCAGCACGCCGAAAGCCGGCATCAGCAGCCGCGGCTTCGAGCCGAAGTAGCCCGACGAGCACAGCGCCAGCGCGAGCACGACCCCCGTGTAGACCTGCACGGGCGGGGGCAGCCGCGGCCCGCCCTCACGGAAGCCGCGCGCATAGCCCCACAGCAGCACGGCGACCCCCGCCGCCAGCAGCGGCCCGGCCACGTACGGCGGGCGCGCGGCGAGGCCCCAGACGAAGCGGGCGAAGGCGGCCCCGCCGTCGAAGCCGTTGCCCCACCCGTGCTGCACGTCCAGGTAGCCGAACAGGCTGCCGCGCCGGGCGCCCACCCACAGCACGTACGCGGCCGCCCCGGCCGGCGCCAGCACCGCACCGGCCACCAGCCGCGCCGACACCCCGCCGCGGCGTGCCGCCGCCCCCGCGGCCACCAGCACGGCGCCCGCGACGGCGAGCCCGACCGGACGCGTCAGCCCGGCGGCGGAGGCGAGCAGACCCGCGGCGATCCACCGCCCCTCCAGCGCGCACCACAGCGACCACGCCGCGAGCGCGGTGAACAGCGACTCGCTGTACGGTATCGACTGCACGATCCCCACAGGCAGCGCCGCCCACAGCACGACGGCGGCGACCGCCACGCCGGGGCGGTCCGGGACGCTGCGCCGCACCACCGCGTGGATGCCCGCGGCCGCCGCGAGCGAGGCCACCGCCGACACCAGCAGCCCGGCGTCCGGTGCCGCGAAGCCCGTCAGCCACGCCACCGACCGCTCCAGCCACGGCAGCAGCGGGAAGAACGCCAGGTCCGACAGCCGCCGGCCGTCCGGCGCGACCAGGACGTAGCCGTAGCCGCGGTCGACGACGCGCACGTACCAGAGCGAGTCCCAGCGCCGGGACAGCAGCACCAGCGCGCTCGTGCCCTTCGCCGACGACCACACGGCCAGCGCCACCAGGGCCGCCGCGCGCACCGCGGCATACGCGGACAAGGCGGCGAGCAGGCCGCCTCCGCCGCCTCCGGACCGTGCCGTCCACCGCTGCCGCGCCGGTCGACCCGCTGCCGTCAGCACAGCACGTGGCTCTCGCTCTCGTCGGGAACGGCAGGCGGCAGCCCGCACGCGCCGCGCCGCTGCCACGCCCCCCGGCCCGCATCCTACGGGCCGTGCGCCGCGGCGCGGTTGAGCCATACGGCGCGCCGCCGCGGGCCCCCTCGTCCTCCTCCAGGACGCCCGCGCGCCGCTCCCCCGGCTGCGGGCGCGCCCGGCGGAGGGGGTCAGCGCAGGGAGCGGAAGGCCGAGCGGAGACGGCGCGCCTCGGCGAGACGGCGTTCGTAGGTGGCACCCGCGAGCACGAGGAGGGCGCCGGCGACGGCGACGGGGGCCCAGCGGGGGAGGTGGCCGAGGGACCGGACGACGGGCGGGGCGAGTTCGTGGGCGGCGTCGGCCAGGAGGACGAGGGCGCCCGCGAGGAGCGGGGCCCGGAGGCGGTGGCGGGCGCCCAGCAAGGTCACCGCGAGCGCGGCGGCGCCCAGCAGCAGCGGGCGCGGCCCGGACGGATGGGCCCACACCGCGGCCAGGCTCGGCAGCAGGGCCGCCCCCAGCCCCAGCCCGTACGCGGACCAGGAGCCGAGCGACGGTTCGCGGCGGCGCCGCAGACGCCCGAGCACGAGGAGCACCGCGGACGGCCCCACGGTGTACGGCTCCGGCGCGTGCACGCCCGCGAGGGCGAGCCGCACCCACAGCGAGGCGCTCAGCAGCGCCGCGGCCGCGGACGAGGCGGCCCGGCGGCGTTCCGGGCGCAGCGCCGCCCCGGCGGCGCCCGCACCGGCCAGAGCCAGCGCGAGGCTCAGCTGCTGCGGGTGCCCGGCGGCCGCCGCGACCGCCACCGCGCCGAGCACGTACCCGGCGTTCTCGACCCCCGGCCCGGCGTACACGGCCGCCGGAACGGTCGCCAGCGCGACCCCCAGCACCGCGAACGCGGCGAGGTGCACCGGCAGCCCGGCGGCGTGCGCGGCCCGCGCGGCCTCGTACCCGAGCGCGCCGACGGCGGCCACGCCCGCCGGGAGGGCGAAGCGCCGCACCGCGACCATGCCGCCCGCGACCACCGCCGCGGCGCCCCACACGGCGAGCGCCGCGGCGTCCCGCACGAGCGACCACCCGAGCGCGACGCCCCCCGCGGCGACCAGCACACCCAGCGCGGCGGCGCGGACGACCCCGGCGGAACCCGCCGGGCGAGCGGCGGCGGACGGGTACGGCGGGTGGGGTGCCGGTGGGGTGGGGCGTGGGGAGCCGGACGGTGCCGGGTGGGGTGCCGGTACGGGCGGTACGGGCGGGTGCGGGGGTGCGCCCGGCGCGGGCAGGGCCGGGGAGCCTCCCCCGGCTGCCGGGACCGCGGGGCCCCCGGGCGGGGGTGGTGGCGCCAGCAGCTCGGCCCGGACGAGGGCTGCCGCCGCGGTCAGGGCCAGGGCCGCCGGGATTGCCACCGTCAGCGCGTACGGCGCGCCCGCCGCGACCGGGGCGGTCACCGCCGCAGCCACCGCGGACACCGCGGCCCCGCACCCCAGCGGCAGCGCCGCCGTGCGGAACCGCACGGCCGCTCCCGCCGCGACAGCCGCCAGTAGCGCGGCGACTGTCGCGACGGTTCCGGTGACATGCCACGTCCCGGGGAAGTCCGGCGCCCCGCGCAGAGGTTCGATGAGTGCGCGGAACAGGTCCGGAAGGACGGACACGCCTGCGGCGGCCAGCACGAACGCGCCGGCCGCCGACAGTCCGAGGGCCACGGGTCCGTGGCCGCGGCGCGGCGGCAGCGCGAAGGCCACCGCCGCCAGCAGCGCCGCCGGGACCGCCCACGCGCACGCGAGCCACGGGCGCGGCAGCGCGAGGTGCGGGGCGGCTGCGGCGGCGGCCAGCAGCGCCAGGCCCGCGAGCGCCGCGGCCCCCGCCCGCGCGTGCGGGGCGGCGGTGCGCAGGCCCGCCGCCGCCAGGCCCAGCGCGGCGGCGAGCAGCAGCGGGACGCAGGCGCGCAGCGCCGGGCCGTAGGAGCCGGAGGAATACGCGGCCGCCCCCGCGAGGAGTCCCGCCGCCGCCGTCCCCACCGCTGCCGCGCCGGCCGCGAACAACCCCGGGACGCGCGCCCGCAGCCGCGCCGCCACCGCGAGGTCCGCGGCCGCGCCCGCGAGCAGGGCGTACGCCAGACCCGTGGCGTGCGCGTGCGCGAGGCCCGCGATGAGCGGGGCGGGCAGCTGGAGCAGCACGAGCGCGGCGTACGGCAGCAGCACCGAACGGCTGAGCCGCGCGTACGCCGCCGCGCCCGCCGCGGCCAGGGCGGTGACCACGGCCCAGTAGCCGTACGCCCGGACGCCGTCGAGCCCCGCGAGGCCCGCGGCCCGGGCGGCGTGGGCGTCGAGCAGCACCAGTGCGAGGCCCACCGCGGAGGCGGTCTCCGCGGTGGCGCCGAGCGCGCGGCGCCGCAGCGGGAAGGGCGCGGCCAGCACCGCGAGCGTCAGCGCCGCCAGGACGGCGGCGCGGGCCCCGATGCCGAAACGTCCCCAGCCCACGAGCGTGAACACCAGGCCCGCGAGGGTGAGCAGCGAGCCGCCCAGCGTGAGCAGCACCGTCTGCGCCGACCGCGCCGCCACGTCCTGGGCCGGCGCGGGGACCTGCGGAGCCGCGGCCCCCGCCCGCCGCCCCCGCAGCGTCGCGAGCAGCACCGCCCGGCGCTGCGCGAGCACCGCCTGCCGCTCCCCGAGGCTGCGCAACTCCGCCCCGATGACGGCCAGTTCCGCCGCCTCGCCCCCGTCGAGCGGCAATCCGCACCACGGGCACGCCCAGCCCCCGGCGCCGGGCGGGACCAGCGGCCGGCCGCAGTCGGGGCAGCGGTCGAGTTCCATGAGCCGAGTCTGTGCGCGAGGGCGCGGGGCGGCATGAGTACGGGTACTCAAACCGCGCCGGTGGCGGTGGGCGGGGGCGACATCGGTGGCCTCGGCGGCGCCCGCCCGCCGGGAGCTGCCGTCGCCGCCGGGCCACGGGCGGCGGGTCGGCCGTGCTGTTCTATCCCCCGGTGACGGCCGCCGCCGCCCCTCGGGAGGTCGCACCCGCGAGCGTCAGGACGAGGGGATGAGGGTCAGGTAGGCGATGCCGAGGCAGTGGCGGTAGCCGCGGAGCCAGGTGGAGCGGTGGGCGTCGAGGCGGGCGCGGGTGGCGGGGGCGTCGGGGTGGGCGGGGTGGGTGGCGAGCCAGACCTCGGCGTCGGCGAGGTAGCCGGACTCGAAGTCGTCCCATTCCGCGCGGTCCGCGGACTCGACCCGGACGGGGCGGAAACCGGCTGCCACGGCGGTGTCGACGAGGGTCGCGAGGTCCGTGTGGTCGGTGGCGGCGGCGCCCGGCCAGGACGCCGCCAGCTCCGCGGGGGTGGGCTCGCGTTCCCAGAAGCCCTCGCCGAGGAGTACGCGCCCGCCGGGGCGCACCCGGCGGCGCAGCGCGGCCAGGGCCTGCGCCGTGTCCTCGGCGAG
The DNA here is from genome assembly GCF_044333485.1 of Streptomyces sp. NPDC020983. Taxonomy (NCBI): domain Bacteria; kingdom Bacillati; phylum Actinomycetota; class Actinomycetes; order Kitasatosporales; family Streptomycetaceae; genus Streptomyces; species Streptomyces sp. NPDC020983. The sequence goes on from NZ_JBIRRA010000002.1 coordinate 214,699, forward strand.
GGCGTGGCTCGCGCCGAGGCAGAGGACGACGTCGGCGGGCTCGTGCGCGGCCGCCGACGCGTCGGCCTCGACGAAGTCGACGCGGGGGGCGAGCCCCCGGGCCGCCGCCTCGGCGCGGCCCCGCGCGAGGTCCGCGGTGTTGAGGTCCAGGCCGGTGCCGTGTGCCTGCGGGGCCGCGGCCAGGAGCCGCAGCATCAGCTCTCCCCATCCGCACCCGATGTCGAGGACGCGGCCGCCTCCCGGCGCGGCCGCCAGGACCGGCGCGAGCCGGTCCACCCAGCGGGCGGCCCGCGCCTCGCCGACCGGCCCGTGGAAGGTCAGCCCGGTCAGCCGCGGCGGCCCGTCCTCGCCGCCGCCCGTACGGGGGACGCCCGCAGGGGCCGGATCCCCCGTGGGTTCCGGCCCCTGCGCGGCCGCGCGCTCCTGCGGTGTCTGCTCGGATGACGTCATCCGGCGAACCTAGGCACCGCCGCCGCGCCCCGCACCCCAATTACCGCGCCGCCTCCGCCTGCGCCGCCTGCGGCGGGAAGAGCGTGGCCGCCACGTGGTGGGTGTCCGCGTACTCGATCACCGACGTGATCCGCCCCTCCCGCACGGTGTAGATCCCGACGCACCGGTTGTCGTACGCGGCGCCGTGCACCGTCTGCGCCTTCGACGTCCATTCGGCGACGACGCGCTCGCCTTCCGCGATCGTGCTGACGAGCTCGATCCGGACCGTGCCGGGTACGAAGACCGTGCCCATGCTGCCGAGGAAGTCGTTGACGATCGCGTCCCGGCCCCGCCAGATCTTCGACGTCGGCAGCGAGCCGGGGTAGTGCCAGGTCGCGTCGGGCGCGAAGCTCTCGCGGATGGTGTCGAGGTCGCCGTCGCGTACGGCCTCGACGTAGCGGATCACGACCGCGCGGGGGTCGGTGAGCGGGGTCTGCGGGGTCTCGTTCACGGCACTGGAACCTTTCGCGTACGCAATGAGGGAGGGGAAGAACGGGGAAGCAGCTTTAGGACACCGTCAGGACGGCCTTGCCGCGGATGCGGCGTTCCCGCAGGTCGGTGAGGGTGGCCGCGGTGTCCGCCCAGTCGGCCACCCGGCCGATCTCCGGGTGCAGCCGGCCGCCGGCGGTGAGGCGGACGAGCGCGGCGAGGTCCGCGTCGAGCGGAGTACCGGCGTCGAGGTAGTGGAAGTGGCGGATGACCGCCGATTCGGGGCCGGCGAAGAAGTCGAAGAAGTCGAGCGTCACGGGGGTCCGGCTGGCCTGGCCGAACCACACGAGGGTGCCGCGCCGGGCGAGCCGGGCGAGGGCGGCGGGGAAGGCGGTGCCGCCGGTGGATTCGAGGACGACGTCGTACGGGCCGACGGCGTCGGCCACGTCGTGGACGATCTCGGCGGCGCCCAGCTCCCGCAGCCGCGCCCCGCGTGCGGCGTCCCGGGTGACGGCGGTGACCTCGGCCCCGGCGGCGGCCGCCAGCTCCGTGACGTAGTGGCCGACACCGCCGGACGCGCCGGTGAGCAGGACGCGGCGGCCGGGTACGGGGCCGGCGGCCCGCAGCAGGCGGAGGGCGGTGAGGCCGGCCAGGGGGAGGGCGGCGGCCTGGAGGGTGCTGACGGCGTCGGGGAGCACGGCGAGCGCCGTGGTGGGGACGGCCGCGAACTCCGCCCAGCCGCCGCCCATCGGGTGGCCGACGACCCGGGCGAAGCCCGCGGGGCCGGTGCCGTCCGCGGCGGGCTGCACGACGAGGCCGGCGATGTCCTTGCCGGGGCGGTCGCCGGGCGCGGGGGCCTCCAGCTTGAACGTCTCGCCGCGGTTGACGGAGAAGGCCTCGACCTTCACCAGCGCCTCGCCGGGCCCCGGTACGGGCTCGGGCACCTCGGCGGGTGCGACGGGTTCCGCGGCGTCCCCGGTCGGTATGAGGGCCTTCATCTCGACATGCCTCCTCGTCGTGTCCTGCTGTGCGCCGCTCCCGGCGGCCGGTGCCCATCCCACCGCTCCGGCCAACAACCTGCCGGCTTCTCCGACAACCAGGGGTTGTCGGCTACGGTCAGGGCCATGGACGCGGCCCCCGACCCCACTTCCGCCCCCGATCTCGATCCCGCCCTCGATCTCGACCTCGCCCAGGTGCGGGCCTTCGCCGTGACCGCCGAGACGCTGCACTTCGGGCAGGCCGCCGCCCGGCTCGGCATCTCCCAGCAGGCCCTCTCCAAACGCGTCGCCCGCCTCGAGTCGGTGCTCGGCGCCCGCCTCTTCGACCGCGACGGCGGCGCCCGGCGGACCCGGCTCACGGACGCCGGGGAGCGGTTCGCGCCCGCCGCGCGGGAGGCGCTGGCGGCGGGGGAGCGGGCGGTGGCCGCGGTGCGCGGGGAGCGGCAGGCGCTGCGCCTCGACGTCTGGGGCCACCTCTACGCCCCCATGCGCACGGTCGCGCACGCCGCCGAAGCCGCGGCCGCGGCGAGCCCCGCGCTGCGGCTGGAGCCGGGGCCCGGAAGGGACTGGCCCTCGGTCGCGGAGGCGCTGCTGAGCGGGGCGGCCGACGCCGGGTTCGGGCGGGTCCACCCGCTGCCGGACGGCAGGGACCGGGGGCTGGCCCACCGGCTCGTACGGCTGGAGCCGGTCGACGCGGTGGTCAGCGCCGCGCACCCGCTCGCCGGGGCGGCCGAGCTGCGGCCCGCCGACCTGCGCGACAGCGTCCTGTGGGCCCCGGCGGAGCTGCCCCGGCTGGATTTCCTGCGCCGCTTCGCCGACGAATTCGGCATCACCCGCCGGCAGAGCGGCCCGAACCTCGGCCCCGACCACCTCGCCCAGCACCTGCGCGCCGACCCGCGGTCCTTCACGCTCGTGCCCGCGGACGCGCCCCTGCCCTCCGGTGCCGGGCTGCGGTCGGTCCCGCTCACCCGCCCGACACCGCTCTACGCCTGGTCCCTGGCCTGGCGCGACACCCCGCGCCACCCGCTGCTGGACGCCCTGCTGGCGGCGTTCGGCGCGGCGGCCCGGAGCCGCCGCTGGCTCGACCACGTCCCCGGCCGCGACTGGCTCCCGGACGCCGACCACGCGCAGCTCGCACCGCCCGCGGACGGCGCGGAGAAAAAATTCTGAATTCCTCCGCGGGCGGTGTCGAGAACCGCGGCGCGGCTCCGTCCCCCCAGTGAAGGCGGCCAGAATGGGCCGCACCGCACGGAGGAGACCACCATGGCCAAGTACCTGCTGCTCAAGCACTACCGGGGTGCTCCGGCGCCGGTCAACGACATCTGCATGGACCGGTGGACGCCCGAGGAGGTCACCGCGCACATCCAGTTCATGCGGGACTTCGCGGCGCGGCTGGAGGAGACGGGCGAATTCGTCGACGCGCAGGCGCTCGCGCCCGAGGGCACCTGGGTGCAGTACGGCGGCGAGGGGCGCCCGCCGGTCACCGACGGGCCGTTCGCGGAGACGAAGGACCTCATCGCGGGCTGGATGGTGATCGACGTCGACACCTACGAGCGTGCCGTCGAGCTGGCCGGTGAGCTGTCCGCGGCCCCGGGCGCGGGCGGGCGGCCGATCCACGAGTGGCTGGAGCTGCGCCCCTTCATGTCCGAGCCGCCCACGATCACGGAGTGACGGTGCACGACGACCACCCGGCCGCCGGGCCCCGCTCCGCGCCCGGCGGCCCGGCGTCCGGCGGGGCGCCGGCCCCCCTCGACGAGGCCCTGCTCCGCAGCCTCACCCCGCACACCCTCGCCGTCCTCGTCCGGCGCGGGGCGGACTTCGCCTCGGCCGAGGACGCCGTGCAGGACGCGCTCGTGGAGGCCGTACGCGTCTGGCCCGGCGGGCAGCCGCGCGATCCGCAGGGGTGGCTCGTCACCGTCGCCTGGCGGCGCTTCCTCGACGCCACGCGGGCCGAGGGGGCGCGGCGCCGCCGGGAGGAGCGGGTGGACCGGGAGCCGCCGCCGGGGCCCGCGCCCGGTGCGGACGACACGCTGCGGCTGTACTTCCTGTGCGCCCACCCCTCGCTGAGCCCGTCCTCGGCGGTGGCGCTCACGCTGCGCGCGGTCGGCGGGCTCACCACCCGGCAGATCGCCCGCGCCTACCTCGTGCCCGAGGCGACCATGGCGCAGCGGATCAGCCGCGCCAAGCGCACCGTCTCGGGCCTGCGGCTGGACCGGCCGGGCGATCCCGGCACCGTGCTGCGCACGCTCTACCTGGTGTTCAACGAGGGCTACTCCGGCGACGTCGACCTCGCCGCCGAGGCGATCCGGCTCACCCGGCAGCTGGCCGCCGCGTTCGACCACCCGGAGGTCGCGGGCCTGCTCGCGCTGATGCTGCTGCACCACGCCCGGCGGGCGTCACGTACCGGGCCGGACGGCGCGCTCGTGCCGCTCGCCGAGCAGGACCGCGGCCGCTGGGACACCGCCGCGATCGCCGAGGGCGTCGCGGTCCTCCAGCGGGCGCTGGCCCGCGACCGGCTCGGCGAGTTCCAGGCGCAGGCGGCGATCGCGGCCCTGCACGCGGACGCGCCGGCCGCGGAGGAGACGGACTGGGTGCAGATCGTGGAGTGGTACGACGAGCTGGAGCGGCTGACCGGCAGCCCGGTCGTGCGCCTCAACCGCGCGGTCGCCGTCGGCGAGGCGGACGGGCCGCGCGCCGGCCTGGCCGCCCTCGGCGCGCTCGACCCGGACCTGCCCCGGCACACGGCCGCCGCCGCGTACCTCCACGAGCGGGCCGGCGACCTGCCCGCCGCGGCCCGCCTCTACGCGGAGGCCGCCCGGCGGGCCGCCACCGTCCCGGAGCGCGACCATCTGACCCGCCAGGCCGCGCGCCTCAACACCGCGCTGGGCCAGGCCCGTTGACGCCTCCCGCGGCGGCCGCGGGGCAGGGCCGCACGCGGGAGCGGCCGCGGGCGGCGAAAAGGGGAGGAACGGCGGGAAACGGGTAGAGGAGTGGAGGACGAAACGGGTAGCGCGGTGTCGTTCCGGACACACCGTGCGTGAGCGGCGCAAAACATTACGAATGTATGGCCCGTATAAGTGGCCACCCTGCTCGCCCCGGTCCTACGCTGAGTTATGGATGCGGCACTTCGGGGCGGAGACCCGGAGACATCCGTCGGCAGAAACGAACTGCACTCCGCACACTGCGAAGGGGGTGGCTGGAATGGCCACCGATTCGACTCACTCGACATCGCAGATCGACACCCATCCCGACTTGATGGCCCTGCGCGGCCGTTACGCCGAGGCGTCTGCGAAGCCGATCTCGGGGCTGATCGAGGGCCTCTGCCTGTTGACCGGTCTCTACCTCGCGATCTCGCCGTGGGTGGTGAACTTCACCGGGTTCACCGGCCTGAAGGTGAGCAACCTGATCACCGGTATCGCGCTCGCCGTCCTGGCGATGGGTTTCGGTTCCGTGCTGGAGCGGACGGTGGGCCTGGGATGGTGCGCGATCGCGATCGGCGTGTGGACGATCCTCGCGCCCTGGGCGATCGCCGGGGCGAACGCGGCCACGACCCACACGATCGTCAACAACGCGATCGTCGGAGGTGTCGCCTGTGCGCTCGGGCTTGCCACGATGGGGCTCGGCATGCTGGGCGGCCGCAAGCGCGGCGCCCGTGCCGCGGGCGCCGGCAACGCGAACGCCCACCGCTGAGCGCGGCAGCGCCGAGGGGCGTGGGGGGCGGGCCGGGCCCCCCCCCCCCGGGGGGGGGGGCCCCCCGCGGGGGGGGCCCCCCCCGGGGGGGGGGGCGCCCCGCGGGGCGGGGCGCCCCCCTCACGCGGCCCCCGCGCGCCCCCGGGGGT
>NZ_JBIRRA010000002.1:220463-589341 GCF_044333485.1 Streptomyces sp. NPDC020983
CTGGGCGGGGGGGGCGCCCCCCGCGGCGGCGCCGGGCGGGGGGCCCCCCCCCACCCCCCCCCCCCCCCCGGGGGGCGGCGCCGGGGGGGGGGGGGGGCACCGCCCGCCCCCCACGCCCCTCAGGCGTGCGCGCCCCAGGTCAGGCGCGCATCTCCTGCGGGACGGCCGCCAGCGCGGCCTGGATCGCCTCGACCAGCCGCACCGCGGAATCCGCGGTGAGTTCGAGGGCGACACGGGCGGACGGCCCGCGCGAGGGGTCCGTGAAGTCGATGTTGAGCGTGTGCTCGGCCATCGCGTGCACGGGGTGGTCGAAGTAGACGGTGACGTCCGAGACGTGGAACCAGCCGCCGTCCGGACCGGGCTTGGCGCTCCCGTCGACGACGTCCTGGACCGTCGTGTACGTGCACATGCCGCTCAGCCCTCCGCCGGTGCGAGGTGCCTGCCGAAGAAGGCCCCGATACGCGACCAGCCGTCGTTGGCGGCGGCGACGTCGTAACTGGGGCGGTCGGTGGCGAAGAAGGCGTGGCCGGCGCCCTCGTAGGAGTGGAACTCGAAGTCCTTGCCGTGCTCGGTGAGGATCTGGCCGAGTTCGGCGACCTGCTCCGGGCTCGGGTACCTGTCCTCGGCGCCGAACAGGCCGAGCAGCGGGGCGCCCAGGTCCGGCAGGTCCCCGACGAGCGGGGTGACGTTCATGTTCATGCCCTCCGGCACCTCGCCGACGACGAAGGCGCCGTAGCAGTCCACGGCCGCGTCGACGCCGTCCAGCCGGCAGGCGGCGAGCACCGCCTGGCGGCCGCCGGAGCAGTGGCCGATGACGCCGATCCGCCCGCCGGCGTAGGGCAGCGCCCGCAGGTACGCGGCCGCGCCGGCCACGTCGCCGAGCAGCCGCTCGTCGGGGACGCCGCCGTTCGCACGGCCCACGGCCGCGGCGTCGTCGGGGGCGGCGCCGGGCGCCTCGCGGTGGAAGAGGTTGGGGCAGATCGCGTCGTAGCCCATCTCGGCGAAGCGGCGCACGAACTCCTTGGTGCCGCGGTCGTAGCCGGGAAGGTGGTGGATGACGACGACGCCGCCGCGGCTGCGGGTGCCCGCGGGGCGGGCGAGATAGGCCTCGATCGCGTCGCCGCCGTGGCCGGCGACCGTGGTCGTGGTCGCGAACAGGGACCCGGGGGAGTCGTCGGGGAAGGCCGGGGGAGCGGGGGAAGCTGGGGCTTCGGTCATGGCGCCATCTTTACCACAAGGCAGAACTGAACAGTTTAGACTGGCTATCATGCAGCCCACCGGCAGTCCGGACCCGCACGACGGCGCGGCGGCCTCGCCGCCCGGGGCCCGGGAGGGCGCGGCCCGGCCCGGTGGTCCCGCTCCTTCCGGCGACCCGGCCGATCCCGAGCTCGCCCCCGCCCCCGGCACTCCCGCCCGCCTCGCCGCCGACCTGCGGGCCGCCCTCGGCCCGCTCGTGCGGCGGCTGCGGCAGTTCAGGCCCGACGGCGAACTGACCCTCTCGCAGACCTCGGCCCTGGTCCGGCTGGATCGCGAGGGCCCCGCGACCACCTCCGAGCTCGCCGCCGCCGAGGGGGTCCGCCCGCAGTCCATGGCCACGATCGTCGCCCTGCTGCACGAGCGCGGCCTCGTCACCCGCGAGGCGGACCCGCGCGACGGCCGCCGCATCGTCGTCACCGTCTCCGAGGCCGGCCGCGCGGGCCTGCGCGGCTCCCGGCAGGAGAAGGCGCGGCGGCTGACGCGGGCGATCTCCGACGAGCTGACGCCCGGGGAGCAGGCCACCCTCGCGGCCGCCCTCCCCCTGCTGGAGCGGATCACCCGGCGTGTCTGAGCCCGCGCGCACCGGCCTCGCCCGGGGCGGCGGCGCCGCGGCGGGCGGGACCTGATCTCCGCCCCCTTCCACCACGGCCCCGTCATCGTGTTCACCGCAGCCGCGGCGACGGGTCTGCCGGCGGCGACCGCGAGCCTGCCGCGGGGGAGCGGGAAGAAGGGCTGAGGGGCGCGTCGCGCGGGGGCCGCTGTAACGGCCCGCGCGGACCGGCGCGTCGTAAGGGTGCGAGCGCGTCGTCCGGAGGGAGCCGCACACAGTGCGCCCAGCACAGACCCAGGAATACCTCGATTTCGCCCGGACCCGCATGGGTCCGCTCTACCGCTCGGCCTGCCTGCTGACGGGTGGCGACACCCATCTCGCCGAAGACCTCGTCCAGGAGACGCTGGGCCGGATGTACGTCGTCTGGGGCCGCCGGCGGTCCAAGCTCGGCAATCCGGTCGCGTACGCCCAGACCGTCCTGGTCCGCACCTTCCTGACGCACCGGCGCCGGCGCAGCAGCGGCGAACGCCCGACGGCCGAACCGCCGGAGCCCCCGTCGCAGACCGCGTACACCGGCGACGACGCGTCCCTGCGCGTGACGCTGCTCGCCGTATTGGAGCGGCTCAGCCCCATGGACCGCGCCGTCCTGGTACTGCGCTACTGGGAGGACCGCAGCACCGAGGAGACCGCCGCCGCGCTCGGCGCGACCGCGGGCGCGATACGCGTCCGGTCCCTCCGCGCGCTGGAGCGCCTGCGCGCCGAGCTGGGCGACCAGCTGCCGGATCTCGTCCAGCACTGAGATTCCGGGCGCTACCGAACACCCCTTTTATCCACCTGATGAGGACACCTATGCCTGTGGAATTCGAGGACCGGTTCGCCGCGACACTGCGGCGCGCCGCCGACACCTTCGCCCCCGAGGACCCGCCGGGGCTGGTCGCCGCAGGGCACGTCAGAGGCCGCCGGATGCGCCGCCGCCGCACGATCGGGACGGTGGCGGGGGTCACCGCGCTGGTCGCCGTGGCGGCGGGCGGAGTGACCGCGGGCGCCGTGCTCCGGCACGACGACCGGCCCACGGCGGCGGCGGCCCCCGTCGCCACCGGCGAGGACACGGTTCGGCTGCTGATCTCGCTGCTGCCCCCGGGCGACATCACCGGCCGCCACGGGGAGGACGCCCTCGAGGACGGCCACCTCGGCGGTCCCGTGGGCAGCGTCCACTACCGCCAGGGCGGGCGTACCACGACCGTCCAGATCTCCTTCCTGCGGCACGAGCACTCCGACGCCGCACCGCCGCACTGCAGCACCCGTGCCCATCCCGGGACCTGCAAGACCCTGGCCGTCGACGGCGGCACCCTGATGCTCACCACGAGCAGGTACGACGGCGTCTACTCCGGGGCGTCGAAGGAGGGGTACATCTACGCGCTCTTCTCCAAGGGTGCCTATTCGGTGGATCTGTCCCAGCTCCCCCAGGGCCCGAGGGGGACCTGGGACCCCAGCCAGGTCCCGCCCATGGACCAGGCCGAGCTCACGAGGATCGTCACCGACAAACGCTGGGGGGAGTACGCCATGGCCCTGCCCAGGACGCGGCAGCCGGGCTCCAACGCCCTGGACTTCTCGGCCGGCGTCAAAGGAACCACCGATGCCCCGCGCCGCCTTACCGGGACCCGCTGACACATCCCGGAGGCACGCGCCAGACCTGGGGGGTCTTCCCGTTCACGCGCTTTTTGCGCATGCTTTGAGTACCCGGGTGCCGCTTGCCGCGGCTTTCGGGTGACAATGCGAAGTCGAGGCGCCGACGTCAGAGGTAGTCGGACCCTGAGCGAAACGAGGATCCCATGTTGCGAAACGGGCTGGAGCCGTGGCACCTGATCGTGGTGGCGATCGTCGTCATCGTGCTGTTCGGGTCCAAGAAGCTGCCGGAGGCCGCGCGCGGTCTCGGCAAGTCGATGCGCATCCTGAAGTCCGAGGCCAAGGCGATGAAGTCGGACGACGGCGGTGCCGCCGCGAGCACCGCGCCGACCTCCACGGCGACCCCGGCGCCCGAGGCCATCACCCCGAGCGACGTCGTCACGGCGCAGGAGGCCACCCCGGCCCCGCAGGCGTCGACGACTGCGAAGTAGCACCCGGGCGCGCTCCCGGAGCCCCGGACGGCCGCGGCCGTCCGGGGCTCCGTGCTGTCCGGCCCCGGCAGCCGGGGCCGGACAGCACGGAGCCCCCCGCGTTTCCGGGATCCGGCAGCGTTGGTAGGTTCCCGCTGTCCGGTTCACGGCAACCGGCGGCCGGACGGGGGCAGGGGTGGGGAACGTGAGTACGGGCACGGGCACGGGCACGGGCACGACGCCGGGTGCCGGCGCGCACGGGCACGCGCACGGCGTCCCGGCGGAATTCCTCGCGGGCTTCACCGAGGCGCTCGCCGACGTCTCCCTCAGCTGCCGCGCTTTGACCCGTGCCGAGCGGGAGAGCCGCCGGGCGCTCGGGGAACAGGCCGCCGACGCCGGGATAGGGCTGCGGGAGCTGACCGCCGGGCACCTGGCCGCCGCCCGCCGCGCCTGGCCCGCCCTGCCGGGCGTCACCGGCACCCGCGACCCCGGCGACCTGCGCCGTGCCGGAGCCGCCGTGCTGGCCGCGCTGGAAGCGGGCGTGCACGCCCTCGCCGAGGGCCACGCGCGGGCCCAGCGGCACGCGGTGCGCCGCGCCGAGGCCGACCGGCGGGCCTTCGTCGACGCCCTGCTGTACGGCCGCAGCGACCCCGGCCGTATCGCCGAGCAGGCCGAACGCTTCGGGCTGCGGCTCGCCGAGCGCCACACCGTGGTCGTGGCGGCGCCGGCCGGCGAGCCGTACGACGAGCGGCACGCGCTGCTGCGGCGCGTCGAGCGGGAACTGGCGGGCCGTTTCGGGGACCACGACGCGCTCGTGGCCCCCAAGGACGGGCGGCTGGTGTGTGTCGCGCCCACCGAGCAGCAGCCGGTGGTGGACGCGTTCGTGAGGCTGGCCGCCGCGGAGGAGGGCGGGCGGGTCGCCGTGAGCCGCCCGCACAGCGGCGCGGTGGGCGTCGTGCGCTCCTACGAGGAGGCGCTCAGCGCGCTGGACCTCGCCGAGCGGCTGGCCCTCGAACCGCGCGTCCTGCTGGCCGCGGAGCTGCTGGTCTTCCCGGTGCTCATGCGGGACCGGGCCGCGATGTCCGACCTCGTCCACTCCGTGCTCGGACCCCTGCGGGAGGCGCGCGGCGGGGCCGGGCCGCTGCTGGAGACCCTCTCCGCCTACGCCGCCGCCGGCTACGTCAACGCGGAGGCCGCGCGCCGCCTCGACCTCAGCGTGCGCGCGCTCGCCTACCGGCTGGAGCGCATCGCCGCGCTCACCGGCTTCGACCCGGACGACCCCCTCCAGCGCTACACCCTGGAGACCGCCGCCCTCGGGGCCCGCCTCCTCGGCTGGCCGTAGCACCCCGGGGACCGCGCGGCCGGCCACGGCGCCGGGAAGGCCGCGACGCCCGGCGCCGGGGCGGGAGCTCAGGCGTCGCAGGGGCCCGCGGCGTCGTCCGGCTCCTCGGCGCGCGCGGCCTCGCAGGCCGGCTGGAGGCCGGCGGTGATGGCGCGCCCGATCTCGCGGAGCGACGCGAGCTGCTCCGGTGTGAGGACGTCGAAGAGATGCTCGCGCACGGTCGTGACGTGCCCGGGCGCGGCGGCGGCGAGGGCCTCGTACCCGGTGGCGGTGAGGGCGCAGACCCAGCCGCGCCGGTCGCCGTCCGCGGGACGCCGCTCGACCCAGCCGTTGCGCTCCAGGGCGGCCACCGCGTGGGAGAGGCGGCTGCGGGAAGAGAGCGACGCGTCGGCGAGTTCACTCATGCGCAGGCGGCGGTGCGGTGCCTCCGAGAGGCGTACGAGGATCTCGTAGTACGCCATCGGCATACCCGCGTCCTGCCGCATCTGCCGGTCCAGGTGGGCGGCGAGGGTGACGCTGGCGGACAGGTAGGCCCGCCAGATGTCCTGCTCGTCCACGCTCAGCCATCGCACATCGTCCATACGTCCACTATAAAGGTGGTTGAACTCTCAACACCAGCGAGTTATGGTTGCTGAGTCTTCAATCACCACCCGCACCGATGATCCGCCCGAGGAGAACCGCCATGAGCACGCAGACCGAAGTGATCGACGGCTATGTCGCCGGGACGTGGAAGATCGACACCGTGCACTCCGACGTGTCCTTCTTCGTCCGGCACCTCGGTGTCTCCAAGGTCCGCGGCCACTTCGCGGCCTTCGAGGGCACCATCGTCACCGGCGAGGACCCGCTGGAGTCCTCCGTCAACGCGGTGATCCGGACCGACTCGATCTCCACCAACAACGAGTCCCGCGACGCCCACGTCCGCGGCGCGGACTTCCTGGACGTCGAGACGTACCCGGAGATGACCTTCACCTCCACCGCCATCCGCCCGCAGACCTCGGAGCTGTTCGAGGTCGACGGCGAGCTGACGCTGCACGGCGTGACCAAGACCGTGACCCTCAGCCTGGAGCTGAACGGCTTCGGCAAGGGCTTCGACGGCAACCCGGTGGCGGGCTTCTCGGCCGCGACCGAGATCAGCCGCGGCGAGTTCGGCGTGACGGGCGGTGCCGCCGGTGCCGCCGTCAGCGACAAGATCAAGATCGCCCTGGAGATCGAGGCCGGCCTCGCCACCGAGGGCTGACCCGCTCCGCACGGGACAGGCCGCCCTCCGCGCAACCGCGCGGGGGGCGGCCTTTCGCGTTCGGTTCCCGCACGTTCCGGACGTGATCGCCCGGTGAACTCTGCCGGGAAGCGGAAATGCCCGGCCCGTGTCCGCCCTGCCACGATCTCCGCGGTGGTCGGAACACCGCACGGGGGAGGCGAACGGGGACATGGGGGAGTTCACCGGCGTCGTCCTGGCGTTCCCGACCGTGGTGTTCACCGGTGCCCTCGTGGCCGTGGTGGCGTTCTGGGGACTCGTGCTGGCCGGCGGTGCCGGTGCGCACGGTCCCTGGCACCACCACGGCACGGCCGGTGGGCACGGGGGAACAGGGGGGCACGGGGCCCCGGGGGAGGCCCACGGGGGAGTGGGGGGACACGGAGGTCATGGCGTCGGGGGGCGCCATGACCTCTCCGTCCCGGACGGCGGGCCGGACGGCGGTGCCCCGCACGGCGGGGCCGGGCTGCTGGCCGCCGCGGGCCTCGGCGGCGTCCCCGTCACCGTCGTGCTGTCGCTGCTCGTCGCCTTCGCCTGGTTCCTGAGCCTGGCCGGCTCCGCCGCCGTCCGCGCCCTGACCGGCGCGGACGCGCCCTCCGCGCCCGTCCGCGCGCTGCTGTACGCAGCCGTGGCCGCCGCCGCGCCGGCCGGCTCGTGGTGCGCGACCTGGGTCCTGGTGCGGCCGCTGCGGCGGCTCTTCCCCGACGTGCGGCCGCCGTCCCGCGCGGACTTCACCGGCCGGGTGTGCGTCATCCGCACCGGCCGCGTCACCGCGCACTTCGGGCAGGCCGAGGTCGCCGCACCCGACGGCTCCACCGCCGTCGTCCAGGTGCGGCAGCACGGCGACGACACCTTCACCGCCGGCAGCACCGCGCTGCTCTACGACTACGACCCGGAGGGCGAGTTCTTCTGGGTCGCACCTTTCGACGTGCCGGGTGGCGCGTCACCCGACCCGTTGACCGTCTGAGGGAACCGAAGGATCCGCCATGGATGCCACCGCCATCGGGATCGGCGTGCTCGTCGCCGTTCTCGCGCTCATCGCCGCAGGAGTGTTCTTCACCGTCAGCAGGCTGTTCCGCAAGGTCGAGCAGGGGCAGGCGCTGATCATCTCCCGGACCCGGCAGGTGGACGTCACCTTCACCGGCGCCGTGGTCCTGCCCGTGCTGCACAACGCCGAACTGATGGACATCTCCGTCAAGACCATCGAGATCCAGCGCACCGGCCGCGAGGGGCTGATCTGCCAGGACAACATCCGGGCCGACATCCACCTCACCTTCTTCGTCCGGGTCAACAAGACGAAGGAGGACGTCATCAAGGTCGCGCAGGCCATCGGCACCGAACGGGCCAGCCACCAGGCGACGTTGCAGGCGCTGTTCAGCGCCAAGTTCTCCGAGGCGCTCAAGACCGTGGGCAAGCAGCTGGACTTCGTCGACCTCTACACCCACCGCGAGCACTTCCGCGACCAGATCATCCAGGTCATCGGTACCGACCTCAACGGCTACCACCTGGAGGACTGCGCGATCGACTTCCTGGAGCAGACACCGCTCACCCAGCTCGACCCCGCCAACATCCTCGACGCGCAGGGCATCCGCAAGATCACCGAGCTGACCGCGATCGAGCACGTCCGCACCAACGAGTTCCAGCGCACCGAGCAGAAGGAGATCACCCGGCAGAACGTCGACGCCCGGGAGACCATCCTGGAGCTGGAGCGCCGCCAGGCGGAGGCGGAGATCCGGCAGCGCCGCGAGATCGAGACGCTGCGCGCCAAGGAGGAGGCCGCCACCGCGAAGGTCGCCGAGGAGGAGCGGCTCGGCGCGCAGGGCGCGTTCCTGCGCACCGAGGAGCAGCTCGGGGTGCAGCGCGAGAACCAGGCACGGGAGATCGCCGTCGCGCAGAAGAACCGCGAGCGGGTCATCGCGGTGGAGAGCGAGCGCATCGAGAAGGACCGCGTCCTGGAGGTCATCGCCCGCGAGCGGGAGACCGAACTCGCCCGTATCTCCAAGGAGAAGGAGGTCGAGGGCGAGCGCCGCGAGGTCGCCGACGTCGTACGCGAGCGGATCGCCGTCGAGCGGACCGTCGCCGAGCAGGAGGAGTCCATCAAGGGCCTGCGGCTCGTGCAGGAGGCCGAGCGGGAGCGGCAGGCACTCGTCATCACCGCCGAGGCGCAGGCGCAGGAGCAGCTCGTCAAGGACATCAAGGCCGCCGAGGCCGCCGAGCAGGCCGCGCAGCACAGGGCCCGCGAGTCCCTCACCCTGGCCGAGGCCCGCAAGGCCGCGTCCGAGCTGGACGCCGTCGCGAAGATCCGGCTCGCCGAGGGCCTGCGCGCCGAGGCGGCCGCCGCCGGGCTCGCCGAGGTCGAGGTGCAGGAGCGCAGCGCGGCGGCCATCAGCAAGGTCGGCGCCGCCGAGGCACAGGGCGTCGCCGCCCGCCTCAAAGCCGAGGCGGAGGGCGCGAGGGCGAAGGCCCTCGCGGACGCCGAGGGCGTCACCGCACAGGCCGCCGCCGAGGCCGCGCTCATCGGCGGCCGCCTGAAGGCGGAGGCCGCGGGCCTCACCGAGAAGGCCGCGGCGATGGCCGCGCTGGACGACGCCTCGCGCGGCCACGAGGAGTACCGTCTGCGGCTCGCCGCCGAGAAGGACGTCCGCCTCGCGGGACTGGAGACGCAGCGGCAGATCGCCGAGGCGCAGGCCACCGTGCTGGCGACGGGCCTGGAGAAGGCCGACATCCAGATCGTCGGGGGCGAGAGCGTCTTCTTCGACCGCCTGCTCGGCGCGGTCTCCGCGGGCCGCAGCGTCGACAGCTTCGTCGCCAGCTCCGAGACCGCACGCACCCTGGGCGCGCACTGGCTCGACGGCTCCGGCAGCTTCACGGACGACGCGACCAGGATCCTCACCGCCCTGGCCGCGGGCAACGGCACGAACACCGGCAACGGCAACGCGGCCACCGTGCTGGCCAACCTGCTCGGCCGGCTCCAGGGCCCCGGGCACCCGCCGGCCGAGCCCGCGGCCAACGGGACCCCGGCGACGAAGTAAGGCGGTCGGCGGACGATGAGCGGCGAGCGGCAGGACGCCCCGGCGGGCGGCGGTGCGGGAGCCCGTGCGGGCGGCGGTGGGGCGGATGCGGGTGGGGGTGGAACACCCGCGGGTCGGGGTGCGGGGATGCCTGTGGGTGGGGGTGCGGGAGGCCGTGCGGGCGGCGGTGGGGCGGATGCGGCCGGCCGCGGGGCCGCCGCGGCCGCGGGGGCGGCGGACGGGGCTGCCGCCGGTGCGCGTGCCGGAGGCGCGGCGGGCCGGCCTGCGGCGCCGGGCGCCGCAGGGGGCGATCGGCTGGACGCGGACGCGTACGAGGTGCTGAGGGAGCGGCTGGGGGGCGCGGCGCGGGAGCTGGCGGTGCGGGCCGGGGCGCTGAACAGCGCGCGGCAGGCCGTGTTCGGCGGCGGGGAGCTGCGGCTCGCGGGCAGCGAACGGATCGCGACCGTGCAGCCCGCGCTGCCCGCGGACATCGCCCCCGTCGCCGGGCGGCTGCTCTTCGCGTCGAACCCCGCGCAGGTCACCGACGTCGGCGACGTCCTGCGGCTGCGCGACGGCGAGGCGCCCGTACCCGGCCTGCTCGACGACCCCCGGTTCGTCCGCGACTTCCGCGAGCTCTACCGCTACTACCGGCAGACCCGGCTGCTGCGGCTGCGCGCCTCGGAGGGGCGGCTGCTCGCCGTCTTCCGCACCGGCCCCTCCGCGACCGACGTCAAGGCGCTCGCCTGGCGCACCGACGAGGCGGCGGGCACCTGCGCGTACGAGGGCACCGTCCGCGACACGACCGCCGACGGCGGCGGCGCCCCCACCGTCACCTGGACGCCCGCCGGGCGCGAGACGCACGTGCCCGGCAGGCACCCGCACCTCGCGATCGGCGGCGTCACCGTGGACCCCACCGGCGGCACCCTCACGATCGGCGTCGGCGGCACCACGTACGAGGAGCCCGTCGAGGACGCGCTCCAGTCGCTCGCCGACGCCGAGGTCCACCACGCCGGGGCCGGACCGCTGCTGCTGCTGCGTGTCCGCCCCTACCACGAGGACACCGCACGGCACTTCGCCGTCAACACCCGCACCGGGCAGATCGACCGGCTCGACGCACTCGGCCAGGCGTGCCTGCGGCTGCCGGAGGAGCAGGGCGTCGTCTTCCCCGGCGGCTATGCCCTCGCGACCGGCGGCACCCGCACCTTCGACCTCGAAACGGCGGGCGAGCAGCTGGAGTTCGAGCGTCTCGTACGTTCCGCGAACGGCGAGGACGTGCTCTACGTCTTCCACGCCGAGGGCCGCAGGCTGCTGCTCCCGTACAACCTGATCCGCAAGGAGGTCGCCGCACCGCTCACCGCCCGCGGCTGGGCCCTCCACGACGACGGCACCCTCCTGACGCTGCGCCCCGCCGACGGCGGCGAAGCCGCGCGCGTCCACACCCTCCAGCGCTGGTCCACCCCCTTCGTCGGCGACACCTGGGCCGCATCCCGCCCCGCCGCCGACGGGCCCCTCGCCCGCATCGGCAACCCCGACCTCGTCCGCGCCGTCTCCGACGCGCTGTCGGTGGCCCGCGCCGCCCTGGAGACCGCCCCCGCGGCGGCGGTCTACGAGGCGCTGGCGGCCTCCTGCGACCGCGTCCTGGACCGCCACCACTGGCTCGCGGACATCGACGTCGACACCGGCCGGGAGCGCCCGCCCGCGGCAAGCTCCCCGGCGCCGGGCGCGGGCGGCGCCTCCGGTACGGCCGGCCGCGGCGGGCGGGACCTCGCCGGGCCGCTGCTCGCCGTGCGGGACACCGCGCGGGCCGTGCTCACCGAGTACGCACGGGTCCGGGAGGCCACCGCGCGGGCCGAGCGGGCCGTCGACGAGGCCGCCGCACACGTCGCGGGGCTCGTACGGCGGGCACGAGGCGAGACGGCGGACGCCGGGGCCGCCGAATGGGTCGGCAAGCTCCACGAACTACGCGCGGCCCAGGGGCGGTTGGCGACGCTCCGCGAGACGCGGTACGCCGACCGGGCCCGCCTCGACGAGCTCGGCGCGTCCCTGGACGCGGCACTCGCGGACGCGGCGGCCCGCGCCGCCGGCTGCTTCGCCGACGAGCACGCCTTCGACGCCTTCCGCGACCAGGCCGCCGAACTCGCCACCCGCGCACACGCGTTGGAGACGGCCGCGGACGGCGGCTCGCTCACCGCCGAACTGGACGCGCTGGCCGCCGGACTGGCGACCGTCACGGAGACCGCCGGGGGCCTGGAGATCTCCGACGCGACCGTCCGCACCCGCATCCTGGCGTCCGCCGCGGACGTCCTGGGCGCCGTCAACCGCGCCCGCGCCGTCCTCGACGCCCGCCGCCGCGACCTGCTCACGGCGGAGAGCGCGGCCGAATTCGCCGCGGAGAGCGCGCTGCTGGCGCAGAGCGTGAGCGGCGCACTGGCCGCCGCGGACACGCCCGAGGCGTGCGACCTGCACCTCGGGCGGCTGCTCGTCCATGTCGAGAGCCTGACCACCCGCTTCGCCGCCGAGCCCGAACGCGTCGCCGCGCTCGCCGAACGCCGGGACGAGATCCAGCAGACGCTCACCGCGCGCAGGCAGGCGCTCGCCGACGAGCGGGCCCAGCGCGCGGCCCGGCTCGCCGCGTCCGCCGACCGCATCCTCGACACGATCCGCCGCCGCGCGGCCACACTGGCCACCGCGGACGAGGTCAACACGCTCTTCGCCGCGGACCCCCTCGCCGCCGAACACCGCCGAGTCGGCGAGCAACTGCGCGCCCTGGGCGACCCGGCGAAGGCGGCGGAGCTGGCCGAGTCGCTGGCCGCCGCCCGCCAGGAGACCGCCCGCACCCTGCGCGACCGCGGCGACCTCTACGAGGACGGCGGGACCACCGTCCGGCTGGGCCGCCACCGCTTCGCCGTCAACACCCAGCCCCTCGAACTCGCCCTCGTCCCGCACGCCGGCACCCTGGCCTTCACGGTCACCGGCACCGACTACCTCTCCCCGGTCACCGACCCGGCCTTCGCCGAGACCCGCCGCTTCTGGTCCCGCCCCCTCGTCTCCGAAACCCCCACCCTCTACCGCGCGGAATACCTGGCGGCCGGCCTCCTCCTGCGTGCCCTGCCGCACTCGCCGGCTGCCGTACCGCCGGCTGCCGTACCGCCGGCCGGGGCGGCCCCGGTCGGGGCGTCCCTGGCCGGGGCCGGGGGGCGGCCCGGTGGCGCGGCCGCTGGTGGGGTGGCCGCGGACGGTGGCGGCGGGGCCGCCGCGCGTGCCGGTGGCGTGGCTGCCGCGGGGTGGCTGGACGGTGGGGTGCCGGGTGAGGCCGCGCGTGCCGTGCGGGACGCCGTCGCCGTGCGGGTGGACGAGGGGTACCAGCGCGGGGTGCACGACCACGACGCCGTGCTGCTGCTGGAGGCGCTCCTCCCCCTCGCGGCCGGGGCCGGACTGCTGCGGTATCCGCCCGGGGTGCGGGCCGCCGCGCGGCTGTTCTGGGCGTACGGGACGACCGCGGCCTCGCGGGCCGCGTGGACGACGCGGGCGCGTTCGCTCAGCCGGGCGGCGGCCTTCGGCGCGTCGGTGGCAGCGGGGACCGTGGCCGGTGCGCCCGGCCCGGGGGGCGCCTCTGGCTTGGGGGGCGCCTCTGGCTTGGGGGGCGCCTCTGGTTTGGGGGCTGGGCCCGGCTCGGGAGGCGCGTCCGTTTCGGGGGGCGCGCCTGGTTCGGGGGGTGCGTCCGGCCTGGGGAGCGCGCCTGGCTCGGGGGGTGCGTCCGGCGCGGAGGGGGGCGCGGTGTCGGGAGGGTCCGCAGAGGTCGCCCCGGCCGCGCTCGGGGGCGAACTGGGCTCCGCCGCGGGGGAGTTTCTCGGGTCCAGGGGTGCGTTCGGTTCGGGGAGTGCGGCCAGCTTCGGGGGTACGTCCGGCGCGGTGCCGGGCGCGTCCGCAGGGGGCGCCCCGGTCGCGCTCGGGGGCGAACTGGGCTCCGCCGCGGGGGAGTTTCTCGGGTCCTGGGGTGCGTCCGGTTCGGGGGGCACGGCCAGCTTCGGGGGTGCGTCCGGCGCGGTGCCGGGCGCGTCCGCAGGGGTCGCCCCGGCCGCGCTGGGGGATGAACTGGGCTCCGCCGCAGGGGAGTTCCTCGGGTCCGCCGGGCTGCTGTTCGCCGATACCGGGCTCATCGGCGAGTACCTGGTCGCCGAACTGGCCGCCGACCAGCCCGGCTTCGTCGCCGGGCCCGGTGCGGACGAGGTCGCCCGGCGGTTCGCGGACGCGCTCGGCGGCACGGACGCCGTCCCGTACAAGGACGTGCTCGGCGATCTCGACGCGCTCGGCGGTGACCTCGGCGCCCGCTGGCAGCTCGCCCTCGGCTGGCTCGCGCCCTTCGCCGGGCCCTACGGCGACCACCTCGAAGCCGCGGCCGCGCTGCTGTGCCCGGGCGACGGCTACCCGGCGGGCGGACCCGTCGAGACCAGCGTCGAGGGCCTGCTCGGCACCCACCCGCGCATCAGGCAGGGCACGCTGACCCTCCGCCTCGACGAACTCCTCACCCGCGTACGCCGCTTCGAGGCCGACGACGTCCCGGCGTACCGCACGTACCAGCGGCACCGCACCGCCGTCGTCGCCGCCGAGCGCGAGCGGCTCGGGCTCGCCGCGTACCGGCCGCGCCCGCTCACCGGCTTCGTCCGCAACCGGCTCATCGACGAGGTCTACCTCCCGCTCGTCGGCGACAGCCTCGCCAAACAGTTCGGCCCGGCGGGCGGTCTGCTCATGCTGCTGTCGCCGCCCGGCTACGGGAAGACGACGCTCGTCGAATACGTCGCCGCGCGCCTGGGCCTCGCGCTCGTCACCGTCTCCGGCCCCGCCCTCGGCACCGGCGTGACCTCCCTCGACCCCGAGCGCGCACCCGACGCGACCGCCCGCCGCGAGGTCGAGAAGCTCGTCTTCGCGCTCTCGCTCGGCACGAACGTGCTGCTGCACCTCGACGACATCCAGCACACCTCGCCCGAACTCCTCCAGAAATTCATCCCGTTGTGCGACGCCACCCGGCGGATCGAGGGCCCCGGCGGCACGCACGAACTGCGCGGCAAGCGCTTCGCCGTCTGCATGTCCGGCAACCCCTACACCGAGTCCGGCACGCTCTTCAGGGTGCCCGACATGCTCGCCAACCGGGCGGACGTCTGGAACCTGGGAGACGTGCTCAGCGGGCGCGAAGAGGTCTTCGCGCTGAGCTACGTCGAGAACGCGCTCACCGCCAACCCGGTGCTCGCGCCGCTCGCCGGGCGCGAGCGGGGCGACCTCGCGGTGCTGCTGCGGCTCGCCGCGGACGAGCCGTCGGCGCGGGCGGACGCGCTGGTGCATCCGTACGAGCCGGACGAACTCGCCTCCGTGGTGGCCGTACTGCGGCAGGCGCTGCGCGTACGGGACGTGCTGCTCGCCGTCAACGCGGAGTACATGGGCGCGGTGGTCCGGGGGGCGGCCGGCGAGCCCTTCCAGCTCCAGGGCTCCTACCGCGACATGAACCGGCTCACGGCGCGGTTGCACCCGTCGCTGACGGACGCGGAGGTCGACGCGCTCGTCACCGACCACTACCGGGCCGAGGCCCACGCCCTCGCCTCCGGCGCCGGTCCGGCACTGCGCCGGCTCGCCGCTCTCCGGGGCTGAGCGCGGTTCCTCGCGCCCCTGGGGGGTGCGGCTTGGGGTGGGCGGTTCGCCGTTCTGCCGGTGGGTGGTTGCTCGCGCCGTTCCTCGCGCCCCCGGGGTCATCCGGCGGGGCATCGCGCACTCGGTGCGTGGTTGGGGTCGGGTGCCACTCCGGGGGTACCTCCTCGGAATGCGCGTCTGACCTCTTCCGGTAGGTGGCGGGGAGGGGGTGCGCATTCCTGCGGGGGCACCCCCGGATCGTCCCCCTCCCGGCCCGGTGTGGCGGCTGCCTACCGGTGGGGGTGAACGTAGTTCGGGGACTGCGGTTCGCCCCCGACGGCGAATGCGCCCCACAGGTGGACCGTCAGCCGACGTCGAATCTGCACGGGTGGTGGGGGTGGGAACACCCCGCGCCGCCAGGCGCGGGCACCACCGCGGCGCGACAGCCGCCAACGCACCCCGGGCGGGCACCGCCCGAAGCGGCGCGCCGCCAGGCGCGGGCACCACCGCGGCGGGTAGCCGCAAGCCCACCCCGGGCGGGCACCGCCCGAAGCGCGTCCCCCGCGGCGGGGCAGCCGCAAGCCCCACCCCGGGCGGGCACCGCCCGAAGCGCGTCCCCCGCGGCGGGGCAGCCGCAAGCTCCACCGCAAGTGGCACCGTCAGGGCATGGCACCGCCAGGGCATGGCGCCGTCAGGGCGTGGCGCCGGGGGGAAACCGGGCGTTCATGCCGGGGGCGCCCGGCGGAAAGGCGCCGCTCGCCGGGGGGCGGCACAGTGCGGGCATGGCCACCTCTTCCCCCCGCGCCCGCCGCGGGCGCCTGCTCGTGACGTTGCTCGCCCTCGCCGGCGGAGCCGCGGTGGCGCCGGCGGCGCCGGCGAGCGCCGCGTCCAACGCGGTCCCGACCTACGAGGTCAAGATCGACCTCACGTCCTCCGCCCTGGACTCCTCGCACGCCCCGATCTCGGCGGTGAAGTCCGCGTTCGGGATCTCCGGTTCGCCCAAGGCCCGTTCCTACGAGTATTTCGACACCTCCGGGCTGGCCCTGAACGCCGAGGGCTGGGACGTACGGCTGCGCCACAAGTCCGGCAAGGACTTCGAGGAGTCGTACAAGAAGCGCTTCCCGGTGACCGGGGGTGACATCGATGCGGCTCTCGACGCCGCGAACGCCGCGGGGTTCGACAGCAGCGACGGCAACTACGACGCCGAGGTGGACTGGGGCTACTCCAAGCAGACGCTGAGCTTCAGCGACGAGAAGAGCCACAGCGGCAGCGGCTACTCCGGCACGTCGATGCCCTCCGCGAGCACGGGCCTGTCGTGGCTGGTGAACGAGATCCCGGGCAAGCTGGAGGACTGGAAGTCGTCGAACTGGGGCAAGGACACGCTCCGGTCGTCGGTCGCGCACGGTCCCGTCACCTCGCAGGTGTGGGAGGGCGCCTGGGAGTCCTCGGACGACGCGAGCATCGAGGTGCTGCCGGTGAGGGACGCGGCGGGTACGGGTACGGAGTACGTCGTCGAGGTCTCGTTCAAGGTGGACGACTACGCCGACGCCGCCCGGTTGCACGCCGACGCCGTCTCCGTGGCCGACGCGCACGGCTGGCTCTACCACGGCGACATCCTCAAGACGCAGACGATCCTCGACCGCTACTGAGGGCGACAGGGCGGCCCCGCCCCGGGCCCCGCCGACCGGGTCCGGGGGCGGGACCGCCGTCCCTGGGCCCTATCCGGGCGCGCCGACCAGCGCCCGCCACCGGGTCGCCCGCAGCCGGGCGACGAGGGGGGCGGCGCGGCGGGAGGCGAGGGCGAGCGGCCACGCGAGGAGTGCGCCCAGTGCGAGCGCGGCGAGGACGTCGTGCGGGTAGTGGACGCCGATCCACACCCGGGACGCGGCCATGAGCAGTGCGACGGGCACGGCGGCGAGCCCGGCCCGGCGCCGGGCGAGCAGCAGTGCGACGGCGCAGGCCGCGGCGAGGGCGGAGTGGTTGCTCGGGAAGGCGTAGTCGCCGAGCCCGGGACAGGTCTCGACGGTCGCCGCGACGTGCAGGGTCCGGCAGGGCCGCTGTTCGGCGACGAGCGACTTCAGGCCGTCGTTGACGAGGAAGACGGCGATGACGACGAGCGGTACGCACAGCGCGGCCGCCATCCGCCGGTCGTCGTCGGCCCGCGCCCGCCACCACACGGTGAGCATCAGCGCGGCGAAGACGGCGATCCCGTAGTCGCTGAAGAGGCGGACGAGGTCGTCGAGCGGTGCCGGGGTGCGGTGGGCGAGGCCGACGACCCAGCGGTAGAGCCCGGCGTCGAAGGTGGCGGTCACACGTCCTCCCGGGACGGCCGGGCGGGGGTCCCCGCGGGCGGGTCGGCGGCGGCGCGGCGCCCGCGCAGCACCTCGCGGGCGAGCGGCGCGAGTGAGACGACGACGATCACGGCGACGATCGGCAGCAGGTAGGTGTCGACGTGCGGTACCGACGAGCCGAGCGCGTAGCCGCCGAGGACGAGCCCGGCGCTCCACACCGCGCCGCCCGCGACCTGCCAGACGGCGAACGTGCGGGCGGGTACGCCGAGCGCGCCGGCGAGCGGGTTGAGGACGGTGCGGACGACGGGCACGAAGCGCGCCAGGACGACGGCCTTGGCGTGCCCGTAGCGGTCGAGCAGTTCGGCGGCGCGGGCGGCGCCCTCGTGCAGCCGGCGGTTTCTGGTCCGGGCGAGGAGCGCGGGGCCCGCGCGCCGCCCGAGGGCGTAACCGGTCTGCGCGCCGAGCAGCGCGCCCGCGACGGCGGCGAGGAGCACCTGCCACAGGGTGAGGTGGACGCCGGAGCCGCCGGAGGCGCACAGCAGGCCCGCGGTGAAGAGCAGGGAGTCGCCGGGGAGGAAGAAGCCGACGAGCAGGCCCGTCTCGGCGAAGAGGACGACCGCGATGCCGAGGGCGCCGAAGGAGGAGAGCAGGGAGGTGGCGTCGAGGACGTTGACGGCGAGGGCGCCGCCGGCCTCGTGCGGGCCCGGCGCGGTGATCGGCAGGAGCATGACGGGGGCGCCCTCCCATAATGGGGTTCCGGGGCGCGGTGCGGCGCCCCGACGTCTACAGTCGAGTAGTCGGTCTACAGAACTGTAGACGAAACGAGCGGGAAGGAGCGATTCCATGCCGGAGGCGTATGGGGTCCGCGGGGCTCGTGACGAGTCCCCCGAACCCCGCGAGGCGCAGGCGGCCGCGGCCCGCCGACCGTCGGGTGAGCTGGAGGCGAGCGTGCTCGCCGCGCTGTGGGCGGCCGACGGCCGCGCACTGACCCCCGCCGACGTGCAGCGCGATCTCGTGGCCGCGCTCGGCGCCGACCTCGCCCGGACGACCGTCACGACGATCCTCGCCCGTCTCCACGACAAGGGCGCCGTCAGCCGCACCCGCGCCGGCCGCGGCTACGCCTACCTGCCCGCACAGGACCCGCCGGGCCTGGCCGCCCGCCGCATGCGCTCCGAGCTCGACAAGTCCGCCGCGGGTCAGCGCGGCACCGTCCTGGCCCGCTTCGTCTCCGAACTCGACCCGGCCGACGAGCGCCTCCTGCGCGAGCTGCTGGCGCAGGCCGGATCCTCCGACGCACCGGGCGGGGACGCGTGAGCCGCCCGCTCCCCGGCCACCGCGCGGGCGGGGCCGACTCCTGCGCGGTTCCGTGCGGCGCCGGGCGTGTCGTGCGGCCGGGGCGTCTGCCCGGGGCCGTTCCGCCGCGCCGCGCGCGCCGCAGCGGTGGAGGTGAGGTCCGGTGAACTACGCCGTCTGGCTGCCGCTCGTGCTGCCGCTGCTCGCCGCGCCCGCCGCCCGGCGGCTCGCGGAGGCGGTGGCGCCGCGCGCCGCCGCCTGGCTGCTCGCCGGATCGGCGGTCGCGCTCGCCGCGTGCAGCACGGCCGCGCTCGCGCTGCTCGCCGGGGCGGGGGCGCTGCGGCTGCCGCCCGTGGCGGCGCTCGGGCACCTCGTGCTGCCGGTCGTGGGGGACGAGGTGACGGTGCCCGCCGCGTGCGTCGCCGCCGGGCTGCTCGGCGCGGTCGGGGCGGCGCTGGCGCGTACGTACCGGCAGCGCGTGCGGACCGCCCTGCGGGCACGGCGCGCCGCCGAAGCCGCCGGGCCTGCGGGCGGGGACCTCACGGTGCTGGAGGACGACGGCCCCGACGCCTACGCGCTGCCCGGGCGCCCGGGGCGGGTCGTCGTCACGACGGGCATGCTGCGGGCGCTCGACCCGGCGGAGCGCGAGGTGCTGCTCGCCCACGAGCGGGCCCACCTCGCGGGGCGCCACCACCGCTTCCTGACCGCCCTCGCCTTCGCCGCCGCCTGCCACCCCGCGCTGCGGACGCTGCGGGCGCCGCTGTCCTACGCCCTCGAACGCTGGGCCGACGAGTCCGCGGCCGCCGCCGTGGGCGACCGCCGGGTCGCCGCCCGGGCCATCGGCCGCGCCGCGCTGGCCGCCCGCCCCACCACGGCCCGCCCCCGTACGGCCCTCCCCGCGGCCGCGGGCCCCGTCCCCCGCCGCGTCGCCGCCCTCCTGGCCCACCCCCGCGCCTGCCGCGCCCCCAGGACGGTCGCCACCGCCCTCGCCGCCTGCCTGGCCCTCTCCGCCGCCTGCGCCCTGGAGGCCGCCCACGACTTCCACGGCTCCATCGAGGCCGCCCAGGGGGAGCACACCGGCTGAGCCGGCCTGCTCGGGGACAATGTCCCGGTGGAGGACGTATTCGCGGCGGCGTACGCACGGGCCCTCGGGGGCGGTGAGGACGAGGTGGACGCGGCCGCGTCCGTGCTCGCGGCCGAGGAGGACTGGGACGGCGCCGCCGGGCGCCGCGCGGCCGAGGTCGTCGGCGGCTGCGCCCGGCGCGGCTGGGAGCCGCCGGATCTCGTACGGATGGCCGCGCGCGAGCTGGGCGCCCGGCACGAGCGGCTGGCGGCGGCGCTGACCACCGCGCCCGGCGGCTCCTGCGGCACCGCGCCCGGCGTCATGACCGGCTTCGCGCGCGGGGAGAAGCTCGACCGGTTCTCCGCCGCCGCCGTGTGCGTCGAACTGCTCCGGCTGTACGGGCGGCTGCCGCGCCTGCCCGCGCTCCAGCCGCCGGGGCCGGGGGCGGCGGCCCCGGGGACGGGGAAGATGCTCGCCCGCATCCGGGCACTGCTCGCGAAGGCGGAGTCGACCGGCTTCCCGGAGGAGGCCGAGGCGCTGTCGGCGAAGGCGCAGCACCTCATGGCGCGGCACAGCATCGACGCGGCGCTGCTCGGCGCGGCGGCCGGCGAGGGG
The DNA here is from genome assembly GCF_044333485.1 of Streptomyces sp. NPDC020983. Taxonomy (NCBI): domain Bacteria; kingdom Bacillati; phylum Actinomycetota; class Actinomycetes; order Kitasatosporales; family Streptomycetaceae; genus Streptomyces; species Streptomyces sp. NPDC020983. Next base: position 240,856 of record NZ_JBIRRA010000002.1, read on the forward strand.
CCGGGGACGCGGCGGATCGGGGTGGACCGGCCGTACGAGGGCGCGAAGGCACTGCTGCTGGACGCCGTCGCGGAGGCGAACCGCTGCCGGTCCGTGTGGTCGTCGGACTACGGCTTCGCGACCGTCGTCGGCCACACCGCCGACCTGGACGCCGCCGAGATGCTCTACACCTCGCTGCTCGTGCAGGCCGACCGCGCCCTCCACGCGGGCCGTGTCTCCCGCTCCCGCGACTTCCGCGAGTCCTTCCTCATCGCCTACGCGTCCCGTGTCCGCGCCCGCCTGACGGCCGCGACCGAGGCGGAGGAGTCGGCGGGCGCCGCGTCCGCCCCCGAGTTGCTCCCGGCACTGGCGTCCCGCGCCCTCGCGGTGGAGGACACCACCCGCCGCCTCTTCCCGTCCACGACGACCTCCCGGCTGCGCGCCCGGGACGCGGCGGGCTGGTCGGAGGGCGAGTCCGCGGCCGACCGTGCGAACCTGCGCGGCGGCCGGTGACACCGGGCGCGCCCGGCGTCCCGCAGGGCTGATCGCGCGGTCCTGCGCGGCAGCGGCCGGTCCCGACGCCCCGGGGCGTCAGCCCTCCAGCAGCGCGGCCAGGACCCGCGCGACGCGACGCGCCCGCGTCCCCGGCCTCTTCGCGCCCTCGACCGCCGCCACGTGCCTGCGCCTGCCGCCGGGCAGAGGCGGTCGTACGCGGCGCGGGCCGCCGGGTCCGCGTCCAGGGCGCGGGCGAGGTCGGGGGGCACGGTGACCGGCGGGGTTCGGCGGCCAGGACGAGCGAAGCCTCGACCTCGCCGCCGGTCGCCGCGCCCGCGGCCCTCCGGCCGGCCCGGCTGAAGCCCGGCAGGCAGCGGCCGCGCACGACCGCGACGCGGCTCGTCCACGTGCGGCCGCCCACGGTGACGGCGGCCCGCGGCCGCCTGCCCGCGCCGAGCGCCGTCACGACCTCCCCGGGGACCTCCAGCCCCCGCATCGGCTCCGGCGGCTCCACGCGCGCCCGGAAGTGCGCTTCGTCCCTCGCCTCCGGGTCCGCCGGCCCGGACGCGCCGGGCGTCCTCCGGGTCCGCCGTTCCGTGCCGGGCCGGGCGTCCTCCGGGTCCGCCGTTCCGTGCCGGGCCGGGCGTCCTCCGGGTCCGCCGTTCCGTCCCGCGCCGGGCGCTCCCGTTCCCGCCGGCCCGGACGCGCGCCGGCGTGCGCGTCCGGGCCGCGGGCTGCGGAAGACGCTCAGGAGGCGTACGTCGTGACCTTCCAGAGGTAGCCGTCGGGGTCGCTGAAGTAACCGAAGTAGCCGCCCCACTGTGCTTCGGCGGGCTCCCTGACCACGCTGCCGCCCGCCTCGGCGGCGGCGCGGACGAGTTCGTCCACCTCCGCCCTGGTGCCCGGGCTGACGTGGAAGGACGCCCCACGGAATCCGGACCCCGCGGAGGGGACGCCCGCGTCCGCCGCCGCGGCCTCCCACTCGTAGAGGGCGAGCTGCGGTGCGCCCTCGCCGAGCCGGAAGGAGACGAAGTGGCGGGTGTCCTTGTCGACGGCGCAGCCCAGACCCTCGGCGTAGAACTTCTTCGCGCGGTCCAGGTCCCGGACGCCCAGCATGAGGGCGCTCATGTGCAGTGGCACGGTTCTCTCCCGGTGATGGTGGTGGTACGGGCCGGGCCCGTCACGTCGGCGCGGTCGCGCCGGTCATACCGGTATGACAGGCGGAGCCGGAAGGACGTGACGGGATGGGGACGGCGGAGCAGTCCTGGGTGAGCGAGCGGTTCGCCGAGCACCAGGTGCGGCTGAGGAGGATGGCCCACCGGATGCTCGGGTCGGCGAGCGAGGCCGAGGACGCGGTGCAGGAGGCGTGGCTGCGGGTCAGCCGGGCCGACACCGGCAGCGTGGAGAACCCGGGCGGCTGGCTGACCACGATCGTGGCCCGGGTGTGCCTCGGCATGCTCGAGGCGCGCCGTGCCCGCCCCGAGGACGCGGCGGGGGCGATGCCGCCCGAACCCCGGGAGCCGCCGCGGCCGCTGCCCGGGACGGGCGGGGCCGACCCGGAGGAGGAGGCGCTGCTGGCCGATTCCGTCGGCGTCGCGCTGATGGTGGTGCTGGACACGCTGCGCCCCGTCGAACGGCTGGCGTTCGTGCTGCACGACGTCTTCGCCGTGCCCTTCGACGAGATCGGCGCCGCCATCGACCGCTCCCCGGCGGCGGCCCGCCAGCTCGCCAGCCGGGCCCGCCGCCGGGTGCGCGGTGCGGCCGGGGACCGGGCGCGGCCCGCGCACCCCGCCGAGCGGGAGGTCGTCGCGGCGTTCCTGGCCGCGGCCAGGGGCGGGGATTTCGGCGCGCTCCTCGACGTCCTCGACCCGGACGTGGTGGTGGGCGAGCTGCGCGGCGCGGACGCGGTCGCGGCCTTCTTCACGGGCCGCGCCCAGGCGGCCCGTCCGGCCCTGGTCGACGGCGTCCCGGCGGCCGTCTGGTCGCACCGCGGCCGGGCGCGGGCGGTCTTCGACTTCACGGTGGAGGACGGGCTGATCACGCGTATCGGCATCGACACGGGCGAGCGGCGGCTCGCGGAGGCCGAGGTCGTCTTCCTGCCCGCCCCGCGCGCGGGCGAGCCGGAGGCGGCGGTCGGCCGCGGCCGGTCGCCGCGGGCCACCGGGAGCGGCGTGTGAACGTGTGGTTCGCGGGGGCGGAGCTGGCCGTGCGCGACCTCGCCGAGGCGCTCGACTTCTACGGGGGCGTGCTCGGCTTCGGCGTGCGCGGGGACGGCGGGCCCGGCGGCGCGGTGAGCGTCGTCCCGCCGGCGCAGCCGGACGTCCGGATACGCCTCGTGCCGCCCGGCGCGGACGGGGGAGTCGCCGTGCACGACCGCCGGGTCGTCGACGCCCTGACGGCCGACGGACTGCTAGCCCGGGTCGCCTTCCGGACCGGCGACTGCGACGCCGTCTTCGGGCACCTCGTCGCGGCGGGGGCCGAGGTGATGCGCGAGCCCGCCGACCGGAGCGACGGGCTGCGCGACTGCGCGTTCCTCGACCCGTCGGGCAACATGCTCCGCTTCGTCGAGGACACGCGGTTCACTTCCGGCGGTGGACCCGGACCCCGCGCCCCGGGCGCCACACGCTGATGACCAGCTCCTCGCCCACCACCTGGGTGAGGACGGCCTCGTGCAGGTCCAGCCGGAAGGCGTGGAAGCCGCCGGGGGGTTCGCTGCCGGTGGTGTACGTCGCCCGCTCGGTGCCGGCGACCTCCACCGCCACCCCGGCGACCTTCGCGTCCCCGTCCCCGTCCCCGTACGGGTGGGCGTGTATCGCGCACCGCCCGTCGCGGAGCAGATCCCGCGCCTTGACCGCGTTCAGCATCGAGCCGAACGACAGGTCGGGGCCGCGGAAGTCGACCTCCGTACCGCTCACGCGCGGCGAACCGTCCCGCCGCAGGGTGGCCAGCACATGTGTCCGGCCCGCCCCGAACCGGACGCGGACGGCTGCCGCCAGCTCGGCCGCCTCTTCCTCGAACCGCTGCCATGTCGCCATGCCCGCAGTCTCGCAGGGGGCACTGACAACGCCCTTCCCCCTGTTGACGACCCTGCGGGCCCGTGCGAGGGTGAGCGGCGCACTTCCCCGACCTCCCCACGGCAAGGACCGAACGCCAATGGACCCGGCGAGCCGCACCGGCCGCCGCGCGCGCTGAGCACGGAGCGCAGCACCCCGCGACGGCGGCAGCACACCCTGCGCGCGTACGCGTACCCACGGCCCCGGACCCTTCCGCGCCCGTGCCGCGTACTGCGACGCGTTCCTGCCCTGCCTTCCCGCGCAGCACAGCGCGCACGATCCGTGAGGTCACCCGTCACCATGGACGACACCCAGGTCCAGCAGTTCGCCGTCACCCACCTGCGCCGCCGCCCCGCGGCCGTCGAAGCCGGCGGTTTCGTCGCGGGGTTCGACCCCGGCACCGACAGCCCCTACGTCAACTACGCCACCCCGCTGCCCGGGGCCGAGCCGTCCGCGCGGGACGTCGCCGCCCTGGTCGCGGCCTTCCGCGAGCGCGGGCTGCTGCCGCGGCTGGAGTTCGTGCCGCAGGCGGCGCCCGCGGTCGCGACGGCCCTGCGGGCGGCGGGATTCCGCACCGAGGCCGTGCACGACTACCTCGTGTGCACGCCGCGCACGCTGGCCGTCCCGGCCTCCGGCGTGCACGTCGAGACCCCGTCCACGGACGCGGACTTCGCCGCGGTCGACGCGGCGCTCGCGGAGGCGTTCGGCGGCGCGTTCCCGCCCTCCCCCGAGGGGGCGCGGCGCCTGCGGCGCACGCAGGAGTCGGGCGGTGCGGTCCGCTTCGTGCGCCTGCCCGGCGGCACGGAGTGCGCGGGCGGCGGCTCCTGCTCGGCCCCCGCCGCGGGCACCGCCGAGCTCGCGGGCCTCGGCACGCGCCCCGCCCACCGTGGCCGCGGCATCGCCGCCGCGGTGACCGCCGCCCTGGCCGCGGCCCTGTTCGCGCGCGGCGCGTCCAGCGTGTGGCTGGAGTCCTCCGGTCCGGACGCCCGGCGCGTGTACGTCCGTACCGGTTTCCGCCCCGCCGGCACCCGCCTCTACGTCTCCCTCCCGGAGGGCACCGGCGTCCGCTAGCCTCCGCCCGTGAACGAGACGACGGCGGAGCGGGTGCTGGCCGGGCGGTGGGCGGCGTACGCGGCGCGGGCGGCGGCCGGGGACGGCACGGACCTGCGGGTCCGTGCCGTCCCCGCCCTCTCCGGTGAAGCCGGCTCCCACGAGGAGGCCGTCGCCCCCTTCGGCGCGGCCTGGCCGGGCCTGGCCGCGGGGCGGGAACGCCCCTGGGGCGCCGACCCGGACGAACTGGCGGCGCGCGTGCTCGCCGACGTCCGGGCGGCCGAGCAGCGCCGCCTGGCGGAGTACGCGCGCGACGCGGCGCGGGGGATCGCCGCCACCCGCCCCGCCTTCGCGCTCGGCCGCCCCCACCGCGCCGCCGAGACCGCGGATCTGCTCGCCCGCCGCGGCCTCACAGGCCTCTTCCCTTACGGGGCGGCCGAGTTGACCGCTGTCCTGACCTCCTGGGAGGAGCGCTTCGGCACCCGCCTGGTGGGCCTGGACCACGAGACGCTGATCCTCTCCGTCGCCGCCCCGCCCCGCACACCCCCCGAGGCGGAGCGCGTCGCGGCCGAGCACTTCGCCTTCTCCTGCGACACGGTCCTCCGGGACGGCGACGCGGCCCTCCGCGAATACGCCGCCAACCAGCTGGTGGCCGCCCGCACATGGCGCTTCTGGTGGGACTGAGCCGCGCTACGCGTCCGCGCCGAAGGGCAGCCCGCGCCGGAAGACGACGCGGGGGACCCCCGGCCCGTCGTGGTCGGCAACGGTCTCGGCGGTGAAGCCGAGGCTGCGGTGGAAGGCGATCGAGCCGGTGTTGCCCGGCGAGGTGACCGCCTTGAGCCGGCGGGCGCCGCGCGCCTCGGCCGCCGTGGCGAAGGCGGCCCAGAGGCGGCGGCCGAGGCCCGTGCCACGGGCGTCGTCGCGGGTGGCGACGAGGTGGACGTAACCGGTGCCGTCCGGGGTGACGAAGCCGACGAGGTAGCCGCGGATGCCGTCCGCGGCGCGGGCCGTGAGGCAGGTGCCGGGGAACTCCCGCACCAGGGCGGTGAGGTGGAGGGCGCGCAGGTCGCGTTCGCCCCAGTAGCGGTGGTGGTCGGCGAGGACCTGGTGGAGGTCCGCGACCGTCGCGGGAACGATGTCCGTATCCATGTCCCTGCCCTTCCCTTCCCTTGCCATGCTCGCGCGGGCTGTCGATCCGCAGGCCCGCACGGCCGCGCCCGTACCCCCGCGTCCGGGCCCGGACGGGCTCAGCCCGCGAGGACCTGCTCGCGCAGGATGTCGGCGTGCCCGCAGTGGTGGGCGAGCTCGCGCAGCACCTGGAGGTACACCCAGCGCAGCGTGCGCGGTCCCATGCGGTGGCCGGTGGCGGGCGTGTCCAGCGGCAGGCCGGCGACGATCGCGCGGGCCGTCGCGCAGGCCTCGCGGTGGGCAGCCGTCACGGACGCGACCGTGTCGCCGTCGTCGAGCCGGAAGGACTCGTCCGGCCCCAGGGCCAGGCCGAGTTCGCGCCGCGGGGTGCCGCCCACGCACTCCTCGAACCACACCCGCTGCATCCACGTCACGTGCTTGAGCAGCCCCAGCAGCGTCGTCGCCGACGGCACGAGCCTGCGCCGCGCCTGCTCCTCGGTCAGCCCGTCGAGGGTCGCCTCGATCGCTCTGCGGTAGTCCTCGACGAACGCGTCGAGCTGCGTGCGCTCGTCGTCCAGCGGCACGTCGAACGCGTTCATTCCCGTTCTCCCCTCATGCCGCGGGCCCCCGCGGCGACCGCGACGATCCTAGGACGCGGCAGCCCGGCCGCCCGCCCGGCACCCCGTCTCCCGCCGTACACGGCGGCAGCCCGCCGCCCGTCCGCTCAGCGCGTGTGCGACGGCTCCCAGACCGAGCAGTCGTGCGCGAACAGGACGCGCCGCGGGTCGAAGTCGGCGAGGCGGTCCAGCCAGGGGGCGTAGCCGGGGAGGGGCTGCTCCACGCCGTCCCGGCCGGCCTGGCGGGCGAGCTGGTCGGCGGCGAAGGAGGAGGCGAAGTCGTACGCCTGCCCGGCGAGGACCACCGTGCCGTCGTCCTGCCGGAGCACCAGCGACTGGTGCCCCGCGGTGTGGCCGGGCGTCGGGACGACCCACACCCCCGGGCGGATCTCCGCCTCGCCCTCCAGCTCCTCGTACGTCACGCCCGGGAAGTCGACCAGGGCGTCCACGGTGTGGCCGCCGCGCCGGGCGGTGGCCAGCTCGACGTCCTGGACCAGCACCGGCCGCCGGGCCAGCAGCGGATTGCCGCCGCAGTGGTCGAAGTGCAGATGGCAGTTCACGACGAGCGAGATGTCGTCGAGCCCGGCCCCGGCCGCCGCCAGGGCCTCCGGCAGGGCCCGCCGCCGGGGCCGGTAGTGCGCCTCGGTCTCCGGGCCCGCGTCGCCCATGCCGGTGTCGAAGAGGATGAGCCCGTCCTCGTGCCGGACGAGGTACGCGAGCACGGGCTCCACCCGCGGCTGCGGGCCGCCCGTCTCGGAGGCGGGCCGGACGAAGTACCCGAGGTCGAGCCGCCGTACGGCCACGTTCTTCCCCATCCGCCCATCCTGGCACGGCCCTTGCCGCGTCGCCCGGCGGAGGGCGCCGGCGGCGCGGCCGTCCGCGGCCGTCCGCGGCCGCACGCGGAGGGGCCGCTCACCGCGGACCGGAGACCCGGCGGCCGCCCGGCCACCGGCACCACCCGCGGCCGCCCGGCCACCGGCACCACCCGCGGCCGCCCCACCGGCGGCGACGGGGAGCGAGCCGGATCCGCTCGCGCGGGCGGGGGGCGTCTGCCAGGGTGGTCCGCGTGGCAGACGGAGCGCAGGGGGCGGGGCCGGAACGGCGACGGGAGCGGGGGCGCAACCGCAGGCGGGACGTGATCGCCACCGTCATCGCCTGCGCCGCCGTCGCGGCTGCGATCGTGCACATGGTCCGGCCCGGCCTCAGGATCGACGGGGTCACGGTGGTGCTGCTCGCCGTGGCCGTCGTGCCGTGGCTGGGCGAGCTGTTCGACAGCATCGAGCTGCCCGGCGGGACGAAACTCCAGTACCGGCAGCTCGCCGAACGCGTCGAGGCGGCCGAGGAGCGCTCGGCCCAGGCGGGGCGCACGGCGGACGACGCGTCGCGCACCGCGCGGATCGCCCTGGTGACGAGGGGCGGCGAGGACACCGCGGCCCCCGGGGCCTTCACCGACACCTCCGCCGGGTCCCGCGGATCCGGGGCCGTCGAACGCCTGGCGGAGGAGTACGCGAGCCTGCGCGAGCACGCACCGCGCAGCCCCGCGCGTACGGACCGCATGGAGCAGATCTTCGCCGACCTGGTGACCGCCACCCGCCGGCAGGACGACTTCGGCGTCGGGGCCGCGCTCGCCTCCGCGGCCCCGGGTATCCGGCTGGCCGCCTACGCCCGGCTGTACGCCCGTCCGGACGGGGGGTACCTGGACCAGCTGACGCAGGCGGTGCTGGACGACGGGGCGATCGCGTTCAACCAGTACTGGGGCTTCCACGCGATCCTCGCCGTCGTCGGCACGGCGGGCGCGGGCCGCATGCGGGTGGATCACGTCGCGCAACTGGAGGCCTGCCTCCTGCGCCTGCCGCCCGACAGCGACCGCTCCGCCGTCCTCCGGCGGCTGCTGGCCGGGATCCGCCGGGCGGCGGATCCCGCCGGACGCTGACACGCCTCCGTCGCGGCGGCCGCGCCCAGGTCGCGTTCTGGTCAAATCCGCACCGGCCGGCCGTACGCGGTGCCACCATCGGCAAATGTCAGCAGAGTTGACGGAATCTCCGTCCGTGTCGCTCAAGGTCAGGGCCGACAACAGGGTCTACAAGGCCCCGCTCCTCGGCAGCTCCTCGGTCCTCGCGCTGGGGACGGCGCGTCTCGGGCAGGAGCTGGCCCACGGCAGCGGCAACGCGTCCGGGGCGGGCCTGCCGGGCATGATCGTCGGCGTCCTCGCCGTCGTCGTCCCCCTGGTGTGGTTCGCCGGGGGGCTGGCGCTGCGCCGGGCGAAGGCCGTGATCGTCCTGGAGGACGGTGTCCTGAGCGTCCGCGACCGCTGGGGGCACCTCGTGCTGCACACCCTGGAATCCGACGTGACCGGCCTGCACCAGGTGCGCATACCCGTCGACGGGCACAAGGACCGCCTGGTGATCACCTCGGCGGACGACACGCCCCTGGTCCTCGACACCCGTCTGTGGGAGGAGGAGCCCCTGCGCCGGCTGCTCGGCCGGCTGACCGGCCCGCCGGCCCAGGCACCGGTCAGGCAGGACGGAACGGTGAACTGGTCGCAGTTCCACGCCCGCTTCCCCGGCGCCAAGGTGCCGTGGCGCCAGGTGCACTTCGTGTGGTTCACCACCCTCATGGTGGTGCTCGCCATCGCCTACGTCGCCTTCTTCGTGAACCTCTCCTACTTCGTCTGACCGGTCCCGCCCTCCCGCCCGGCCCGCCCCCTCCCGCACGGGGGCGGGTGCGTTGCCCGGGCTCAGTCGCGGGGCGTCCAGACGGGGGCGTCCGCGTCGTAGAAGAGCGCCCGCAGGAAGTCGTCGGCGCCCGACGCGGCCAGCCGCATCATCGTCACCATCCCCGGCGGGTACTCGCGCCACTGCGCCTTGTCCCACACCACCACCGGCCACTCCTCCGGCGTGCCGCCCGCCCGGGGCAGCCAGAAGAGCTGCTCGCCGCCGATACCGCCCCCCCACGGCAGCAGGCCGCCCGGCTCGGGGTGGAAGGGGTACGGGAAGGCGTCGGGGTATTCGAGCCGCAGCCCGCGCAGCGCGTCGCACAGCGTCGTCGCGTCCGCGAGGTACGCGCGCAGGGCGACGGTGCCGTCGGAGCCGTCCCGCAGCGGCCCCGGCGTGCCCACCGCGAGCCGCGCGTACAGCTCGCCGGGCCCGAAGGCGTCCACGAACGCCCGGTAGTCCGCGGGGAATTCGACACCGACCGCCCGCGTCGCCGGCTCCCAGGGCAGGGCCTGCCCGGTCATCGGCCGCACCCCGGCCACCCGCGCGAAATCCTCGACGTCGTCCCGCATCGCCCGCACACCACCCTTCGGCGTCCGCCCCGCGCGGACCCGACCGGCCATCGTAGCGACGCCCCTCGTGCGGTCACCCCGCCCGACACGGCCCCCGCCAGGACCTTCGCCGGCGAGTCCGCCACGCCGCGTCCGTGCCGCGCCCGCACCAACCCGGTCGGCGCCCCGGTTACGATCACGGAAAACGGACAAAACACCCGGCCCGCCGGGCAGGCGCGCCCCACCGGCCGGCCGGGCGTCCGGCCACCCCACCGCCCGCGACCTCCGGAGGACACCGCATGGGACAGCAGCAGATCACCCCCAAGCAGCGCGGCTACCTGATCGTCAACGCGCACCCGGCCGGATGCGCCGCGAGCGTGCGGCAGGTCTGGGAGGCGATCCCGCCCGAGCCGCACGAGGGGCGGGCGCCCGTGGTGCTGGTGCTCGGCGCCAGCGGCGGGTACGGGATGGCCGTGCTGCTCGCGGGACTGCGGCGGCACGGGGTGCGCGGGATCGGGGTCGCGTTCGAGAACGCCGGGACGGAGCGGCGCACCGCCTCCGCCGGGTGGTACCGCACCGCCGCCATGGCGGAGCTGGCCAGCGCCTCCGGCGGCGACATCAGCTTCCTCAACGGGGACGCCCACGCGGACGGCACCCGCGCCGAGGTGCTGAAACTCCTCACCGAGCGGTACGGGCCCGTCGACCACCTGGTCTACTCGCTGGCGGCGCCACGCCGTACCGACCCGGCCACCGGCGAGATCCACCACTCGGTCATCAAGCCGATCGGCGGCGACTTCACCTCGCCCGCGCTGCTCTTCGAGGACGGCACCCCGCAGATCGGCAGCGTCCACCTGACGGCCGCGACGGACGCCGAACGGGCCGCGACCGTCAAGGTGATGGGCGGCGAGGACTGGGAGCTGTGGGTGCGCGCGCTCGCGGACGAGAACCTGCTCGGCGAAGGCTTCACCACCGTCGCCCTGTCGTACGTCGGCTCCCCGATCACCGCACCCGTCTACCGGCAGGGCACGATCGGCGCCGCGAAGGAGGACCTGGAGGCGACCGCGCGGCGGCTCCAGGCGGACGTGCTGCCCGGCCGGGGGCGGGCGTTCACCGTCGTCGCGGGCGCGGCCGTCACGCAGGCCTCGACCGCGATCCCGTCCGTCGCCCTCTACACCTCGCTGCTGCGCGAGGCCCTCGGCGAGCGTGGCTGGCGCACCACCGCCGACCAGGCCGTCGACCTGTGGGCCCAGCTGACGGACACGACCGCCCTCAACCTCGACGACCAGGACCGCATCCGGCTGGACGGCTGGGAAGTGGATCCGGCCGTCCAGGCCCGGGTCCTGGAGCTGTGGTCCGACCCGGCGGCCGCCGTCGCCGCGGATCCCGCCGGGGCGGCGTGGTTCTACGCCCAGTTCCGCGCCCTGTACGGCTGGGACGTCCCCGGCGTCGACTACGCCGCCCCCGTCGAGACCTCCGTCGCCTGGCCGCCGCGCAGGCCGTAGCCGGGGCGGGGGGCTGGTCGCGGGGTGCTCCGCGGGTCTTTTGCGCTGCGGGGTGCCTGTTGCGGTCGTGCGCGCGATCTTCTGTGGGTGGGGGCTGGTCGCGCAGTTCCTCGCGCCCCTGGGGTCATCCGGCGGGGCATCGCGCGTCCTGTGCGTGGTTGGGGTCGGGTGCCACTCCGGGGGTACCTCCTCGGAATGCGCGTCTGACGTCATGACATAGGCGTTGAGGGAGTGGGTGCGCATTCCTGCGGGGGCACCCCCGGATCGTCCCCCTCCCGGTGTCTCGTGGGCGGCTGCCTGCCGGTGGGGGTGAAGGTTGTCCGGGGACTGCGGTTCGCCCCCGACGGCGAATGCGCCCCACAGGTGGACCGTCAGCCGACGTCGTATCTGCACGGGTGGTGGGGGTGGGAACACCCCGCGCCGCCAGGCGCGGGAAACCCCCGCGGCGGGGCAGCCGCCCACGTACCGGCAATCGGGCACCGCCCGGAGCGGCGCGCCGCCAGGCGCGCGCACTCCGGCGGCGGGGCAGCCGCCCACGTACCGGCAACCGGGCACCGCCCGAAGCGGCGCGCCGCCAGGCGCGGGCACCCCGGCGGCGGGTCAGCCGCCACGCACCCCCGGGCGGGCACTCCGGCGGCGGGTCAGCCGCCCTGCACCGGCGACCGGGCGGCGCCAGGCGCGGGAAACCCCCGCGGCAGGGAGCCGCAAACGCGCCGGCGGCCGGGCGGCGTCAGGTGTGGGGAAACCCCCACGGTGACGGCCACCGTGAGGGGAGGTGTAACGGACCCGGGGGGTGAATGCGTCTAGGAAGGTGACAGGTCTCTGCCGGGGCCTGCGGGCGGCGGGGTGGAGCGGCGGTGCCGGAGGGGGGCACCGCGCTCAGCGCGGCCCGCCGCGACGGCGGCGGGCGCGGACGGCGTACAGTGCCGCACCCGCCGCCGTGACGGCGAGGCCCGCCAGGACGGACGGCAGCGGCATGCTGAACGCCAGGGCCGCGCAGCCCGCGAGCCCCACGACGGGTACGGCGAGGGGCGGGCGGCGCTCGGCGGGGGAGAGGCGCAGGGCGCTGGCGTTCGCGATCGCGTAGTACAGGAGCACGCCGAAGGACGAGAAGCCGATGACGCCGCGCAGGTCCGTCGTCGCGGTGAGGACCGTGGCGAGGGCGCCGACCGCGATTTCCGCGCGCAGCGGCGCGTCGCCGTTCAACCGTGCGAGGACGGGCGGGAGATGGCGGTCGCGCGCCATGGCCAGGGTCGTGCGGGACACCCCGAGCAGCAGTGCGAGCAGCGAGCCGAGCGCGGCGACGGCGGCGCCCGCACGGGCGACGGGTACGAGGCCGGGCGCGCCCGCCGCCCGTACGGTGTCGGCGACCGGTGCCGTGGAGTGTGCGAGGGCGTGCGGGCCCAGGACGGCGAGCAGGGTCACCGCGACGGCCGCGTACACGACGAGGGTGACGGCGAGCGCGAGCGGGATCGCCCGGGGGATCGTGCGGGCCGGGTCCCGGACCTCCTCGCCCAGGGTGGCGATGCGGGCGTAGCCGGCGAAGGCGAAGAAGAGCAGGCCCGCGGCCTGGAGCAGGCCGCGGGGCGAGGCGCCGGCGCCGCCCGCGTCCCAGGCGAGGCGTCCGGCGTCGGCGTGCCCGCTGCTCAGGCCGGCCACGACGCACGCGGCGAGGACGCCGAGCGTGACGGCCACGATGAGGCGGGTGAGCCACGCCGCCTTGCGGACGCCCAGGCAGTTGACGGCGGTGAGCGCGACGACCGCCCCCACGGCGGTGGCCCGCGCCTGGCCCGGCCACGCGTAGTGCCCGACCGTCAGTGCCATCGCCGCGCAGGACGCCGTCTTGCCGGCGACGAAGCTCCACCCGGCGAGGTAGCCCCAGAACGGCCCGAGTCGCTCCCGCCCGTAGACGTACGTCCCGCCCGACTGCGGATGCCTCGCGGCGAGCCGGGCGGAGGAGGTGGCGTTGCAGTACGCCACGACCGCGGCGATCGCGAGCGCCCCGAGCATGCCGCTGCCCGCCGCGGCCGCGGCGGGGGCGAACGCGCTGAAGACGCCGGCGCCGATCATCGCTCCGAGCCCGACGACGACGGCGTCGCCGACTCCCAACCGCCGCATGAGGACTTCCCCGCCGGGAGCGGCCGGGGCATCTGATCTTTCGCGTGTCACGCGCGCATGCTCCCACCCGCAGGTGAACACGGGCTTGCGGCCCGGGTCCCGCCGGTCAGCGAGGGGCCCCCGCAGCGCCGGGCCCGCGGGCCCGCGCCCGGTGTGCAGGCGCCCGTATCCGCCAAGGAGCGGTAAATAGGAAAAACAGAAAAGCGGCGCGATGGTAAAACAGGGGAATTTCTGGGCCGTCTTGACTTTTTCCGATACGCCTTCCTAGGCTGAACGCGTATGAGCCGTTGTGCCGACCCGGCACACAGCGATACGGGGGAAAGAACGTGAGCGCGGCACCCTATGCCGATTTGAGCGCCCGCCCGACGCCTCGTCGGGCCCTACTGCCGAGCAGGAGAAAACGCAGCGCCCAGCACCGCACGCCCAGAGCGGGGGGCGCCCGCCCGCGCATGAAGCGCGCACGGCACGCCACGCGCACGCCAGGCGCGTAACGGCGCGGACCACCGGCGCGCACCGCAGAACCGGAGCCCGGGCACCGCGCCGCACCCTCACCCCGCGCGTCGCCGCGCGGAAGAAGCGAGATGGCCGCGCTGCTTTAGCGCGCCCCGCAACAAAAGCCGTGCGCCCGCGCGATTACCGGGAGAAATGCCCAGCATTTCCCTGCCCGAATTTTCCGGGCCCACGAAAAAACGCAAGCGCTCCATCATGAAACGAGTACGGGGGACGTCAGAACCATGCCGAAAACATCCATCGCCGCCCTCTTCCCGGGCCAGGGCGCACTGTACGGGCGCGCGCTGGCGGATCTGCGGGAGGCGTTCCCGGCGGTCGTCGATCCCGTCCTCAGGGACGTCGGGGACGCCGCGCGTCCGCTGCTGGGCGGTGCGGCCGCGGACGCGCTGTTCGCGGAGCGGACGCCGGAGCCGGCGCAGTGGCTGGCGGAGGCGCCGGACACGCTGCAGCTCGCGATCTACACGGCGTCCGTCGCGACGTACGCCGTGCTGCGTTCCCGCGGGCTGCGGCCCGGGGTGCTGGTGGGGCACAGCCTGGGGGAGATCGCGGCGCTGGTGGCCGCGGGGGCGTTCACGGTGGCGGAGGGGGCGCGGATCGTGTGCCACCGGGGACTGGCGCTGCGGGAGGCGGGGCCGGGTGAGAAGGCGTACATGGCGGCGCTGAGCACCGGGCCCGAGCGCGCGCAGCAGCTCGTGGACGTGGTGGGGGACCCCCTGACGGGCGTGGCCGTCGAGAACCACGCGGCGCAGACGGTGCTGTCGGGGCGGGCGGTGACGCTGGACACGGTGGCGCGGCTGGCGGCGGTGCTGCGGATCGACTTCGCGCGGCTGAAGTCGCCCTACGCCTTCCACAGTCCGCTGCTGGGTGCGGCGGCGGAGGCGTTCGCGGCGCGCATCCGGGACGTCGAGCAGCGCCCGCTGGAGATCGCCGTCCACTCGCCGATCCTGGGCCGGGCGTACGAGGACACCGACGACCTCACGGACCTGCTCGCGGGGCACTTCACGCGCCGGGTGCGGTTCGCGGACGCGGTGCGCGAGGTGCGCGGCAGCGGGGTGGGCGTCTTCGTGGAATGCGGGGCGCTGGACGCGCTGTCGAGGATCGTCGGGCGGGTCGCCGAGCAGCCCGCGGTGGCCCTTCCTGCCCTGCTGCCGGAGGCGGGCGGCGCGGCCGCGCTGCGCAGCGCCCTCGACCGCCTCGCCGCCCTCGGCGCGATCCCGCCCGCCGCCCGGGAGGGGGACCAGGCGGATCCGGTGCACGCGGCCCTGCTCGCGGACGTACCGGCGGCCGATTTCGCGGCGTTCTGGCGCGGACGGGCGGACGAGGTGCGCGCGTTCGTCCGCCGGGCGTACGACGAGCACACGTCCCCCGCCGGGCCCGCGGCCGACCGGGGCGCGCTGGTGCGGGAGCTGGCCGGGATGTACGCGGCGGCGCTGGAGTATCCGGCGGAGGTGTTCGAGGAGGGGACGGATCTGGAGGCGGAGCTGGGGGTCGACTCGGTGAAGCAGACGGAGCTGCTGGTGCGGGTCGGCGAGCGGTACGGGCTGCCGCCGCGGCCGTCGGACGTGCGTCCGGCCGCGTACAACACGCTCGGCAGGATCGCCGATCTGATCCTCGCCTCGGGCGCCGCCCCGGCTCCCGCCGCCGCCCCGGATCCCGCTCCCGGGCCCGCGGCCGACCGGGGCGCGCTGGTGCGGGAGCTGGCGGGGGTGTACGCGGCGGCGCTGGAGTATCCGGCGGAGGTGTTCGAGGAGGGGACGGATCTGGAGGCGGAGCTGGGGGTCGACTCGGTGAAGCAGACGGAGCTGCTGGTGCGGGTCGGTGACCGGTACGGGCTGCCGCCGCGGCCGTCGGACGTGCGCCCGGCCGCGTACAACACGCTCGGCAAGATCGCCGACCTGATCCTCGCCTCGGCGGCGTGAACGGAGCGCCGGACGTGTCCACCGGATCTGAAGAGCTGCACGGCAGGGTCGCCCTCGTCACGGGCGGCGCCCGCAACGTCGGCAAGGTCATCGCCAAACGCCTCGCCGCGGGCGGCGCGACGGTCGTCGTCAACCACTTCCACTCGCCGGGACCCGCGCGCGACACGCTCGCGGAGATCGAGGCGGCGGGCGGGCGCGCGCACGTGATCCGCGCGTCCGTCGCCGTCCCCGGGCAGGTGGACCACATGTTCACGGAGATCGAGGAGCGCTTCGGCGGCCTCGACATCCTGGTCAACAACGCTGCCGCCGGGGCGCTCGTGCCCAGCGCGGAGGTCACCGACCGGCTGCTCGACCGCGCCCTCGACACCAACCTCAAGGGCGGCCTGGCGTGCGCCCGCCGTGCCGCCCCGCTCATGGCGCGGCGCGGCGGCGGGAGCATCGTCAACATCTCGACGCTGGGCGGCGGCCAGTTCGTCATGGCCAACTACCTCGCGTGCGGCCCCGCGAAGGCCGCGGTCGAGGCCATGACCCGCTACCTGGCGGTGGATTACGCGCGCGACGGCATCCGCGTCAACACGGCGGCGGCCGGCATGCTCCACTCGGAGGTCGCCGGCCTCTTCCCGGACGCCGCCGCCATGCAGGCCGCCACGATCGCCGCCACCCCGCTCGGCCGCCTGGGCCACCCGGAGGAGCTGGCCGAGGTCGTCGCCTTCCTGGCGTCCCCCCGCTCCAGCTGGATCACCGGCCAGCTCATCCTGGCCGACGGGGGCCTGTCCACCGGCCAGGCCCTGCTGTCGCCGCCCGCCCCGCGGGCCGCGGTCCTCCCGGCGCCGCGCACCCCCGCGGCCGAGACGGCCATACCGGCCGTCACCACCCCGCCCCCGGCCTCCTCCCGGGCGCAGGCGGGGGAGCCCGTGGACCCGCGGCCGGGCGGCCCCCTCGCGCCGTCCGCCGCTTCCTCCCCGTTGCGGCCCGCGGCACCGGACGCACCGGCGCCACCGCCCGCCCCCGCGGCGACGGTGGCGTCCGCCGCCGTCCGGGAGCGGGCGGGCGGTGGCCACGACGGGGACGAGATCGCCGTCGTCGGCATGGGGATCGTCGTGCCGGGGGCCAACGATCCCGACGAGTTCTGGCGCGAACTCATGGAGGGAGCCGACCGGTTCGTCGAGATCCCGCCCGACCGGTGGGACAACGCCAGGTTCCACTCCGCCGACCGGCGGGCCGAGGACAAGACGTACTCCCGGCACTCCGCCTTCATCACCGGCTTCGTCCCGCACCCGCGGCTCGCGGCGGAACTGGGCGGCGGGGACGGTGCCGGTGTCGAGTCGACGACGCTGTGGCTGCGGCACTCGCTCCTCCAGGCGATGGAGGGCGTCGCCCTCGGGCCGGGCGACCGCTGCTCCTTCCTCGTCGGCTACACCGCGGACGGCTCGCAGCACCTGGAGGAGGCGACCGTTCGGGCCGGGGTGCTGGCCCGGATGGGGCCGATCCTCGACGAGCTGGGGCTCGGCGGCGAGCGGAAGGCCGCCGCGCTCGACGGCATCGGGCGCCGGCTGGCGGCGCACTACGGGCGCAGCGGCCCCGACCCGCTGCGTTTCTTCCCGCACCAGGTGGGGCTGGGCGCGATGCGCGGGGTGCTGCCGGACGACGCCGAGCTGCTGCTCGTGGACACCGCGTGCTCGTCCTCCCTCTACGCCGTGGACCTCGGTCTCAAGGGGCTGCTGGAGGGGCGGCACGACATCGCCGTGTGCGGCGGGTCGTTCGCGGTGGGGCCGCGCGGCTCCGTCCTCTTCGCCAAGCTGAACGGGCTCTCGGTGGGCGGCGAGGTGCGGTCGCTGGACCGGGCGAGCGACGGCGTCCTCTTCTCGGACGGGGCCGCCACCGTCGTCCTGAAGCGGCTCGGCCGCGCCCGCCGCGACGGGGACCGCGTGCTCGCCACGATCCGCGGCTTCGGCTCGTCCTCGGACGGCAAGGGCAAGGCGATCTACGCGCCGAGCGCCGCGGGCCAGAAGCTCGCGATCCGGCGGGCGATGGCGGCGCCCGGCATGGGCAGCGTCCGCCCGGAGTGGGTCGTCGCGCACGCGACCGGCACCCCGGCGGGCGACCTCGCCGAGTTCACGACGCTGCGCGAGACGGTCAGCGAGATGCCGGCGGGGGAGGACGGAGCGTGCGACCGCGGCCCGGTGGTCGTCACGTCCAACAAGTCCGTGATCGGGCACACGGGGTGGGCCGCGGGCGTGGCCTCGCTCATCGAGGTCGTGCTCGGCTTCCGGCACGACGTGATCCCGCCGCAGCACCGCTTCACGCGCACACCGGAGGACTTCGCGATCGACGGCTCGCACCTGACCGTGCCGACCGAGGCCGTCCCCTGGCCGCGCGGCGGGCGGAGCCGTACGGCCGCGGTGTCCGGCTTCGGCTTCGGCGGTACGAACGCCCACCTGGTCGTCCAGGAACCGCCGCCCGTCTCCGCGCCGGTCACGAGCGGGCCGGACGCGCGGGACGCCCCGCCCCGGCAGCGCATCGCGGTCGTGGCCCGCACCGCCCACGTCCCGCCCGCCGGCGGCGACGCGGCCCCGGCGGGCGACCCCGGCGAGGACCTCCCGGCCTGGGCGGCCGGCGGTCCCGGCACCCCCGGCGGACTGTCCTTCGGTGACACCTACCCGCTGCCGTCCTTCCAGCAGGTCCGCATGCCGCCGGGCATGATGCGCGGCATCGACCGCTGCCAGCTGATGATCCTCCGCTGCGCGCACCGGCTCCGGGACAGCCTCGGCGGTTTCTGGGAGGACCAT
The DNA here is from genome assembly GCF_044333485.1 of Streptomyces sp. NPDC020983. Lineage (NCBI taxonomy): Bacteria > Bacillati > Actinomycetota > Actinomycetes > Kitasatosporales > Streptomycetaceae > Streptomyces > Streptomyces sp. NPDC020983. The sequence goes on from NZ_JBIRRA010000002.1 coordinate 259,281, forward strand.
CGCGAGACCACCGGTGTCGTCCTCGGCCACCTCGGGGCGACGCGCAACGCCACGCTCTACGCGACGCGCTGCTACCTCGACGACCTCACACTCGCGCTGCGCACCGACCCCGGGCTCGGCTCCGCGCCCTGGCTGCCGGACGCGCTGGAGCGGCTCGGGCAGGAGGTGCGGCGGCTCGTGCCGCCGTCGAGCGAGGACTCCTTCCCCGGCATGATGCCGAACGTCATCCCCGCCCGGGTCGCGAACTACTTCGACCTCAAGGGCCTCAACATGACGGTGGACACGGGCTTCACCTCGACGCTGAGCGCGATCGACGTCGCGATCCGCTACCTCCGGCAGGGTGAGCTGTCGATGGCGCTCGTCGGCGGCATCAACGGCAACAGCACCGCCGAGGTGCGGCAGTTGCTCGACGAGGCCCTCGACGCCGGCACCGTGCTCGCCGAGGGGGCCTTCCTCTTCGCGCTCGTGACGGAGGAGACCGCGGCCGCGCACGAGCTCGAGGTGCTGGCGTACCTCGACACCCCGGACACCCCGGACGCGGCCGGCACCGCTGTGTCCGGGGCCGTCGAGTGCGGCGCCCGCCGTGCGGACCGGCCCGCGTGCTTCCTGGGCGCGGAAGGCGCCGTCGGGGTCCTCCAGGTCCTGGCGCGCGAGCCCGGGGAGCGCGACGGCCTCGTCGTCTGCCGCGGCGAGCAGGGCGCGCCCGACCTCGCGGTGCGGATCAGCGCCCCCACCGCGGCCGGAGCCGGCGCCGCGGTCGCCGTACCGCCCCGCTTCCGCGACGCGGAGCGGTACGAGGGACCGGACGGCCCGCGCCCGGCCGCCGTGGCCCGGTACGTTCCGGTCCTGGCGCAGTCCCCCGGCCTGCCGGTGCGCGAGGAGGTGGCGTTCTGGCCCGCCGAGCCCACCGTCGTCCTCACCGACCGGCCCGGCGCGGCAGCGGCGGCGGGGGCGCCGCCCGGCACGCTCGTGCTCTGCACCACCCCGGTGGACGGCGCCCCCGGCGTCCACCACGTCCCCGCGGCCGAGGCGGTCGGCCCGCTGCTGGAGGCGGCCGACCCCGGCCACCGCCTGCGGCACATCCGCCTGCTCACCGACCTCTGCGCCACCGGTCCCGAGGGTGAGGGCGCCGATCTCCTCACCGAAGTGCTCTTCCAGACCGTCCGGCTCCGCCACGACGCCCTCGCGGCGCCCGCCGGCTCCGGTGCGGCACCGGCGAGTTGCGTCGGCCTGCTGCTCGGCGCGCTCAGCGGCCGCACCCCGCACCCGTACACCGGCCTGTTCACCGGCCTGTTCAAGGTCGTCCACCTCGAATACCCGGACACGCTCACCTTCGCCCTCGTCACCGACACCCGGGACCCGGCGGCCGGCGCCGCCCGGGCGGCACGCGAGTCGGCGTACGGGCGCGGGCTGCCCGTGGCGTACGACGACGGGGGTACGCGGCTGGCCGTCACCCTGGCGAAGGAGCCCGGGGAGACGGCGGAGCGGGCCGCGCTCGGGCCGGGCAGCGTCGTCGTGGCCGTCGGCGGCGGGCGCGGCATCACCGCCGAGCTGCTGACGGAACTGGCACGGCACTTCCGGCCGGCGCTCTACGTGCTGGGCTCCAACCCGGTGGAGTCGCACCCGGCGGAGTACCTCGCCCTGAGCGACGCCGACTTCGCCCGGGGCCGGGCCGACTACATCCGCCGCGGCCTGGGTTCGGGCCGCACCCCGGCGGAGCTCAACCGCGCCTACGAGCGCATCGGCCAGGCCCGCGTCATCCGCGGCAACCTGGCGCGGATGGCCGAGCACAGCGGCGCCGGCAACGTCCGCTACCTCACCTGCGACGTGACCGACCCGGCGCAGGTGGCGGCGGCCGTGGACCGTGTCGCGGCCGAGACCGGCGGCGCCCGCATCGACCTGCTCGTCAACGCCGCGGGCCTCAACCGCTCGGCCCCGATCGCGACGAAGAGCCTCGCCGAATTCCGCCGGGTCCGCGACCTCAAGGTCCGCGGCTACCGCAACCTCAAGGCGGCCCTGCGCGGCCGCCCCCCGGCCGCGTGGTGCAACTTCGGCTCCCTGCTGGGCATGACGGGCCAGATCGGCGAGGCCGACTACGCCTGCGCCAACGACCTGCTCGGCACCGCCGCCACGTACGCCCACCAGGTGCTCGGGGAGCGGGAGTTCACCGTCGGCTGGACGCTCTGGGGTGATGTCGGCCTCGGGGCGGCCGAGTTGACCAGGGCCTATTTCGAGAAGAGCGGTCTGTACTCGGCGATGAGCACCCCCGAGGGCGTCCACCACTTCGTGCGCGAGCTGCACCTCGCCGCGCCCGCGCCCTACGCGATCCATCTCGGCGACGCCGAACGCCGGGCGGTGGAGCGTCTGCTGCCGGGCTTCCTCACCCCCCGGGACACGCCCCCCGCCCGCGTGAAGCTGCCCGCCCCGCGGGCGGCCGCCGACCGCGTCCCGCAGCCCGCCACCGTCACCCGCGCCCCGGGCCGCCCCGGCCCCGGCCGGGAACGGTCCGGCGGGCCCAGCTTCTACCTCGGCCGCGAAGTGGCCCGGGAGGGTGCGGAGAGCGTCACCTTCGAGCGCGTCTTCGACCTCACGACCGACGGCTACCTGCGCGGCCACCGCGTCGGGGGCGTCCCCACCCTCCCCGGCACGTTCGTGACCGAGATCGCGTACGAGGCGGCCTCCCGGCTCGTCCCCGGCCTGCTCGTCTACGCCTTCGAGGACGTCCGCTTCCACCACTTCCTCAAGGTCCACGAGTCCGGCGCGGCCGCACCGCCCAAGCGCATCCGCGCCGAGGTAGCCGAACGCCGCCCGGACACCGGTCAGGCGGTGGTCCGCGTCCGCGTCACCGGCGACGTCGTCGCCCCGGGCGGCACCGTGCTGGTCAGGGACCGGCTGCACTTCGAGATCCGCGTCCTCATGGCCGCCCGGCTCCCCGCGGCGCCCCTCTGGGCCCCCTGGCACGACGCCGCCGAGACGCCCGTACCGGACCCGTACCACAGCCCGGGCTCGCCGGTGCTGCTCACCGACCTCTTCGTCTCGACCTCCCGCACGCGCCTCCACCCCGGCGGCAAGCGCTCCACCTACACCCTCCGGCTCCCCCCGGACCACCCGGTCTTCGGGCGCTTCGGGATGCCCGTGGTGCTCCTCGACGGGCTCGCCCGCACGGGCGTCCTGGCCCTCGTCGACGGCGACCTCGTCCCCCTCGCCGCCCCGCTCGGCATCGGCCGGGTCGACGTCTACGAGCACGGCGGCGACCCGGCGGTCGCCGCCCGCCACAGCCACGTCGACCTCTACGCGGTGCTGCCCGAGGCGGCGGCGGACGGCGCCGCGCCGGGCGCGGGCAACCGCTTCGTGGCCGTACGCCCGGACGGCCGCATCCTGCTCCAGATGAAGGACCTCGAATGGACGGTCATGGGCTACCTCAGCCGCAGCACCGGCCGTTTCCTGACTCCGGCGGAGGCCGCCCAGGCGCCGCCCCCGGACCGCCCCGACGAGCCCGAGGAGGAGGTGGCGGCGATGGGAAAAGCTGAATCCGGCGCGGCACCCGAGCCGACGCCGGTGCCCGCCCCGACCGCCGACGCGGCCCCCGCCCCGACCCCCGCGCCGGCCGCCGACGCGGCCCCCGACGCGGCCCCCGCGTCAACCCCCGACCCGATCGCCGACGCGACCCCCGCGCCGGCCCCCGGTACGGCCCAGGTCCCCGCCCAGCGCACCGGCGCCGGCAGCCCCGCCCGCACCCCCGCCCGCACCCCCGGACCGCGCTCGCGCAGGCCCGCCCCCGGCGCCCCGCGCCCCGCGGGCGTGCGCGCCCCCGGCCCGGCCGGCCCGCTGGCCCTGCACCGCAGCATCCGCGGCTTCCAGCGGGGCGCGCCCGCCCTCTTCCGCCAACTCGCCCGCGACTACGGCGACATGGTGCGTGTGCCGCTCGGCTTCTTCACCGTCCACCTCAACCTCCACCCCGACAACATCCGCTACGTCCTCCAGGACAACAACGCCAACTACGTGCGCGGCAAGGGCTACGACTACTTCAAGATCTTCATGGGCACCGGCCTGCTCACCCTCGACGGCGACGAGTGGAAGCAGCACCGACGCGTCGTCAACCCGCTCTTCCACAGGACGGCCGTCGACGGCATGGCCGCGACCATGACCGGCGCGACCGCCACCGTCCTGGACCGCTGGGAGGCCACGGCCGCCGCGGGCGGGACCGTCGACGTCGTCCCCGAGATGATGGACCTGACGCTCGGCGCGCTCGGCAGGGCGATGTTCGGCACCGACCTGCACCCCGAGAGCGAGCGTGTCGGCGCCGCGATGCTCACCGTCATCGAGGCGATGGTCTTCCGTGGCACCCTGAACCAGCTCACGCCGTCCGCCGTCCCGATCCCGTACAACCTCCGCATCCGCAAGGCCCGCCGGGTGATGTACGAGATCGTCGACCGCATCGTCGCCGCCCACCGGGCGGGCGAGCACGGCGGGTCGGCCGATCTCGTCAGCCTCTTGCTGGAGGCGCGGGACGAGAGCGGCGGGGAGTGGACGCGGCAGCAGGTCCGCGACGAGATCATGACCGTCTTCATGGCGGGCCACGAGACCACCGGCACGGGCCTGGCCTGGGCGCTCCACGAACTCGCCCGGCACCCCGAGGTGCAGGAGCGGCTGCACGACGAGGCCGAACGCGTCCTGAACGGCCGCGCCCCCGGCATCGAGGACCTCGCCAGGCTCCCCTACACCCGCATGGTCGCCGACGAGACGCTCCGCCTCCACCCGCCCATCTGGCTCTACCCGCGCGACGCGGTCGCCGAGGACGAGGTCGGCGGCTGGCGCATCCCCAAGGGCGGCAGCGTCTTCATGGTCCCCTACGTCACCCACCGCCACCCCGACTTCTGGGTGGACCCCGACCGCTTCGACCCCGAGCGTTTCTCGGAGGGGAACCGCGCCGCCCACCCCCGTTACGCCTACTTCCCGTTCGGCGGCGGCCGGCGCAAGTGCATCGGCAGCCAGATGGCGCTGGTCCAGATGCACCTGACCCTTGCGATGGTCGCCCAGCGCTTCCGCCTGCGCCCCGTGCCCGGCCCGCCCCTCACCCTCCCCACGACCGTCTCCTTCCGGCCGGTCGAGGGCATCCGCCTCGCGATCTCCCCGAGGCCCCGATGACACCGGTGACCCCTGCACCCGCGCCGCCCGCCGTCGACTACCCGCCGGACGGTTCCGTGCGCCCGGTGGGGCGCTACGTCTGGGAGCCCGTCGAGACCGCCCCCCTGCCGCCCGGCCCGGCCCCCGGCCTGCGCGGCCGCGTGATCGTGGTGGCCGGCGGCCGGGAGACGGCGGCGTACGCGGTGGGCGCCCGGCTGAGCGCGGCGGGCGCGCACGTCCACCGCCTCGCCCCGCCCCGCGCGGACGCCCCCGCGGCCGACGACGGTGTGCCCGCCCTCCTGGCCGCGGCGGGCGGCCGCCTCGACGGCATCGTCGACCTCGGCCTGCCCGGCCCCTTCGCCCCCACCGCCACGGACGCGTGGGAGCCCGCCCTCCGCCAGACCTTCCGCGTGCTCCAGGCCGTCCACGCCGACTGGTCGGCGGAGACGGACGCGAACCGCCTGTTCTACCTCCCGGTGACCCGCCTGGGCGGCCTGATGGGCTTCGGGCCCGCCTGGCCGGCCGCGCAACCCCTGGGCGGGCTGTGGGCGGGCCTGGCCAAGGGCCTGCCCCGGGAGATCCCCAACTGCAACATCCGCGTCCTCGATCTCGGTGAGGAGGACGACGCGGCCACCGCGCAGCTGGTGTGCCGCGAGCTCTACCGCTGGGGCCCGTTCGAGATCGGCCACCACCGCGGCCGCCGCCACACCCTGCGGGCGCGCCCCGCACAGCCCGGCCCGCCCCGCTCGCCCCTCCCGGCCGCGGGCACCGTCGTCATGTCCGGCGGCGGGCGCGGTATCGGCTTCGCGCTCGCCCGCGCCCTCGCGGCCGACCCGGGCGTCCGCGTGATCGTCAGCGGCCGCAGCCCTCTGCCCGACGCGGACCGCACCCCCGAGGTCGCCCTGTCCGAGGAGGAGTTCCGCGCCCACCGCGACGCGCGGCTGCGTACGGCGGCGGCCGAACACCGCCTGCCCGCCGCCCGGGCCGCCCTCGCGCGGCTCGCCGACGCCCGCGAGTTGTGGGCCAACCTCGCCGCGGCCCGCGCCGAAGGCCTGCGGATCGACTACGTCCCCTGCGACGTCACCGACCCCGAGCAGGCCCGCCGGCTCCTCGCCCGCGCGGGGGACCGCCTCGCCGGTGTCGTCCACAACGCGGGCGTGGACATCCCGGCACGCCTCCCGCACAAGACGCCGGAGACGATCGCCGCGGTGGTCGGCGTCAAGATCCGCGGCTTCCTCAACCTCCTGCACGCCCTGCCGCCGCGCACGCCCGCCTTCTTCTGCAACGTCGGCTCGCTGACCGGCCGCTGGGGAGGCATGATCGGCCAGCTCGACTACGGCGCCGCCAACGAGGGGCTCAGCCGCCTGGGCCTGTGGGCGGCCGCGGCGCACCGCCTCCCGCTCACCACGGTCTGCTGGCCGACCTGGGAACGCCTCGGCATGATCACCAACTACGAGGCCACGCTGGCCTACATGTCCGCCGTGGACGTCGGCGAGGCCCTGCACCACTGGCAGCGCGAACTCCGGTCGGGAAGCACGGGCGAGGTCACCTTCATCGGCGACGTGGGCCCCGCGATGCTGCCCTCCGTCCTGCGCGGCTACCCGCAGGACTCCGGCCTGCCCGGCATCGAACGGCTCGCCACCGCGCGCCACTTCCTCGGCGAGCCCCGCCGCTTCCACCCGCACGCCTCCCTCACCACCCGCCACACCCTGCGCCCCGCCGAGACGCCCGTCTGCGACGACTTCCGCGTCGACGGCGGCCCCGCCCTCCCCGTCTCCCTGGCCCTGGAGCTCCTCCACGCGGCAGGCGCCTGGGTCCGGCCCGGGGGGACGCGGGACCTCCGCCTGCGGGAGACGCGCGGCATCACCGTCGACCTCCCCGCCCTCCGCCTCCCGCACCCGCGGACGCACCTGACCCGTACGGCGACGGGCGCGTGGGGCCCCGGGGGCACGTGGCACGTGACGGTGACGCTGACGGCGGGGGACACGCACCTGGCCTCCGCGGAGCTGGTCCACGGATCCGCGCCCGCCCCCGCCCCCGCCCCGCCGCCTGCGGCGCGGGGGGACGCGCCCCCGGCCGACGGCCCGGCGGAGTACGCCCTGAGCTGGACCGGCCATGTCGTCCCCCTCGCGCGGTGGCACCGCGCCGCCGACGGCACCCGGCACGCCCTCGTCCCCCCGGCCCGCACGGCGGACTGGCTGCTCGGCTCGCCCGCGCCGGCGCCCTCCCTCCCGCTCGGCGCGCTGGAGAACGTCGTGCGTGAGGCATGGGCGGCCCGGAGCACGCCCGCGACCCGCCTGACCGTCGCCACCCTCACGGCGGGCCCCGCGGCGGCAGGGCCGCTGCGCCTGACCGGCACCCCGGAGGCCGCGGACTGGACCGCGGCCCCGCCGGACGCCCCGGATCCCGTCCTGCGCCTCCGCGCCCTGCGCCTCTCCCGACCCTGACCCCCGACCCACCCACCCCCAGGAGAACCCGTGAGCACCGTCGACCGGTCGGACGCCTACTGCGTCGTGGGCGCAGGGGCGGGCGGCCTGGCCGCCGCGAAGAACCTGAAGGCCTTCGGGTTCGACGTCGACGTGATCGAGCGCGCCGACGACGTCGGCGGCAACTGGAACGGCGGCAACCCCTTCAGCGCCGCCTACGACTCGATCCACCTGATCACGTCCAAGCCGTACATCCAGTACGACGACTTCCCGATCCCGGCGGACTACCCGACCTACCTCGGCCGCACCCACGCCCACGCGTACCTCCGCGCGTACGCCGCGCACTTCGGTGTCCGCGAGCGGGTCGAGTGCCACCGCACGGTGGAGTGGATCGACCGCCGCGACGGCTCACCGCACTGGTACGTGACGCTCGACGGCGGTGAAGTCCGCCGCTACGCCGGGGTCGTGATCGCGCACGGCCACAACTGGGCGCCGCGCTCACCGGACTACGAGGGCCACTTCGACGGCACCGTGCTGCACTCCTGCGAGTACCGCGACCCGGGCGTCCTGCGCGGCAGGCGTGTGCTGGTCGTCGGCGGCGGCACGTCGGGCTGCGACATCGCGGTGGAGTCCGCCCAGAACGCCGAGGCGACGTTCCTGAGCGTCCGCCGCGGCTGCTACTACTGGCCGAAGTACCTGTTCGGCGTGCCCACCGACGTGCTGTACGAGAACGTCCTGAGGTGGCGCCTGCCGCGCCCCGTGGTCCGGGCCTTCGGCCGCCTCTTCCTGCGCCTGAACAGCGCGGGCGACCCGGCCGCGTACGGGCTGCCGAGACCCGCGCACAAGCTCCTCGAAGAGCACTTCGTGATCAACTCCACGCTCCTGTACGCCCTCGGCCACGGGGACGTGGCGGCCCGCCCCGGCGTCGCCGAACTGCGCGGCGACCGCGTGCTGTTCACCGACGGCCGCGAGGAGCGGGTGGACGTCATCGTGAACGCGACGGGCTACCGCATGACGGAGTTCCCGTTCGTCGCCCGCAGGCACCTCAACTGGACCGGGCGCACACCGCGGTTGCACCTGGGCGCCTTCCACCCGGCGTACGACAACCTCTTCGTCGTCGGCTACTTCCAGACGTCCACCGGCAACTGGCCGCTCATGGACTACCAGGCGCAGATCATGGCCCGCTACCTGCACCTGCTGCGGACGGACCCGCGCAGGGCGGTGTGGTTCCGCAGGGCGAAGGCGCAGCCGGTCACCACGGAGCGGCTCAGCGGCGGCATCCGCTACTACGACTCCGAGCGGCACTGGCTCCAGGTCGACCACTTCTCCTACCGCGCGCTGCTGCGCAAACTCGTCCGCCGCTTCAACGTGGAGCCGCCACCCCCGGCGGGCGCTGCCGCCGTCCTCCCGCAGCGGCAGCGGGAGCGTGCCGCATGACGAACCTGCTCACGCGGCTCGCCACCCGCCACGCCCGCGCCGTCCTGCTCGCGGCCCTCGCGGCCGCCGTCCTCGCCGTCCTCGCCGGCGCCCCCGTCGCCTCCCGGCTGACCGGCGGGAACCCCGACTTCGTCACGCCCGGGTCCGGCAGCGTCCGCGCGGACCACCGGATCGAGCAGGCGACCGGCGTCCACGGCGACGGCGGCGTGATCGCCCTCGTCGACACCGGCGCCCCGGCCACCGGCCCCCGTACGCAGCGGGAGGCGGCGAAGGTCGCCGCGCTCATGGACGCGGACCCGGCCTTCGCGTCCGTCCGCTCCTACGCGCGCACGCACGACCGGGCCCTGCTCTCGAAGGACGGCCGGCAGACCCTCGTCATCGGCGAGTTCAGCGCTCGTCCGGGCGCGGCGGCCCACTACCAGGCGGCCGTCAGGCGCCTGCTGCACGCCACCGCCGGGGACCCGCACGTGCGGCTCGGCGGCAGCGAGGTCGTCGGCAACCAGGTCGTGCGGACGGTCCAGCACGACCTGGAGCGTGCGGAACTCGCCGCCTTCCCGGTCCTGTTCGTGCTGTCGCTGTGGATCTTCCGCAGCCTCGTCGCCTCCGCCCTGCCGCTGCTCATCGGCGGGCTGAACGTCGTGCTGACGCTGCTCGGGATGCGGATCGTCGACAGCTTCACGCCGCTGTCGGTCTTCTCCCTCAACCTCGTCACGGCCCTCGGCCTCGGCCTCGCCATCGACTACAGCCTGCTCATCGTGTCGCGCTTCCGCACCGAGCTGGCCGCCGACCCCGACGTGCCGCGCGCGGTCGCCGTCACGCTGCGCACCGCGGGCCGCACGATCCTCTTCAGCTCGCTGACGGTGAGCGCGGCGATGGCCGCGCTGTTCGTCTTCCGGCAGCGCTTCCTGTACTCCATGGCGGTCGGCGGGCTGCTCGTCGCGCTGTCCGCGCTGCTGGTGGCGCTGCTGGTGCTGCCCGCGCTGCTGCGCGTGCTGGGGCGGCACCTGGACTTCCTCGCACCCGGGCGCCTGCACCGGGCGCTGGAGAAGCCGGAGAGCACCGACGGAGGGTGGTTCGCGCTCGCGCGCGGGGTGATGCGGCACGCGGTGCTGGTCGCGGCCGGGGCGAGCGCCTTCCTGGTCGTGCTGGCGCTGCCCTTCGCGCGGGTGGCGTTCACGACCGTCGGGCCGGGTTCGTTGCCGTCGACCGCGAGCAGCCGGGCCGTCGACGACACCCTGCGGGCCCGCTTCCCGGCCGATCCGCTGGAGACCGTCACCGTCGTCGTGACCGCGGGCCCGGACGCCGGGCCCCGGCTGGCCGCGCTGCGCGACCGCGTCGCCGCCCTCCCCGGTGCGGCGGCCGCCTCCGCCCCCCAGCGCCTGGACGGCGGCACCTGGCTGATCCGGGCCGTCCCGCGCGAGCCGGGCCTGAGCGGCGCGTCCCGCCGGCTGGTGGAGGACATCAGGGCGCTGCCCGCGCCCGGCGGGATGCTGGTCGGCGGCCAGAGCGCGACCTTCGTCGACCTGCGCGGCAGCCTGCTCGCGCGCCTGCCCCTCGCGGCCGCGATCGTCTTCCTCACGAGCATGCTCGTGCTGCTGCTGATGACGGGCTCGGTCGTCCTGCCGCTCAAGGCGGTCGTGATGAACGTGCTGACGCTCGGCGCGACCTTCGGCGTCCTCACCGCCGTCTTCCAGCACGGCCACGGGGCGGGCCTGTTCGGCACGACGGGGCAGGGCGCGCTGGACGCCACGCAGCCCGTGCTGCTCTTCGCGATGGTCTTCGGCCTGTCCACGGACTACGGCGTCTTCCTGCTCGCCCGCATCAAGGAGGCGCGGGACGCGGGCGCGGGCGAGCGGGAGGCCGTCGCGCTGGGCCTCGGCCGCACGGGACGGGTGGTGACGGCGGCGGCGCTACTGTTCTGCGTCGCGCTCGGGGCGCTCGCGACCTCGCGGATCGTCTTCATCAAGGAGCTCGGCCTCGGCACGGCGCTGGGCGTGCTGCTGGACGCCACGGTCGTACGGGCCCTGCTCGTCCCGTCGCTGATGGCGCTGCTGGGCCGGTGGAACTGGTGGGCCCCGGCGCCGCTGAGCCGCCTGCACGCGCGCTTCGGGCTGGGCGAGGGCGGACTCCCGGCCGAATCGGCACGGTCCGAATACGCCCGCACGGGCTGACGAAGCGTCACCATGGTGGTGCGGAGCGCAAGCGCCGGCCGCCGCCGGAACCGCCGCGCGGGGCGGCGGCCACCACCACCGTCCACCAGCCGTCCGACCAGCAGAGGTGACCGTGTACCACGCCATCGTCCGACGCAACCTGCGCAAGTCCTTCGCCGAGGTCAACCGTGGCAACTACCCGGCGATCGTCGGCCAGTTCACGCCCGGGGCCGAGCACTGGTTCTCCGGCGCGCACGCCCTCGGCGGGGGCCGGCACGACAACCGGCGCATCCAGCAGTGGTACGACCGCCTCGCCGCGCTGCTGCCCGACCTGCGGTTCGAGCTCACGAAGGTCTCGGCGAAGGGCTGGCCCTGGAACACGGTGGCCTTCGTCGAGTGGGTCGACCACCTCACCGACCGCGAGGGCAACCACTACTCCAACCAGGGCGTCCACGTCATCCGTATCGCCTGGGGCAGGATCACCGAGCTGCACATCTACTGCGACACCGCGCTGCTCGCGTCCGTCCTCGACACCCTCGCGTCCCAGGGCGTCGCCGAGGCGGCCGCCCCGCCCGTCGGCGCCCCCGGCCCCTTCCGCGCCGCCGCGGCCCCGGCGGCCCCCGCGGCCTGAGCGCCGGCCCGGAGCCGGGCGGGCCCGCGTGGCGCGTCGCGGGCCCGCCCTCCCCCGGGGTGCTACAACCCGGCGACCCAGTACGGCTCGACGGTCATCCGCCCGTTGCCGCGGGCGCCGTTCAACTGGCCGGACGACGTGGTGGCGAGGGTGTACCAGGAGTCCACGTAGTCGTCGTCGTTGGTGTACCAGGACGACGGCAGCGCGCCCAGGACCGCGTCGACGAGCGGGATGTAGGCGCCCTGGTCGGTGATCGTGAGCAGCGCGTCGGCCAGTGCCTTGGCGAGCGCCGCGTAGTTGGTGTCGCTGTCGGCCTCCATCATGACGACGTCGGCCAGGTCGTACTTGTAGTTGGACCAGCTGACCAGGATCTGGTGGGGGTAGTACGTGGTGCCGTCGTCGTCGAGGTAGGGCATGTCGACGGTGTCGACGCGCACCTTCCCGTCGGGGCCGAAGCCGGTGACGATCGAGTAGATCTCGGCGTTGCCGAGGGCCCAGGGCTCCTCGTCGTCGTTGAGGTGGACGGAGTCGATCGTCGTCGTCCAGTAGCCGCCCGTGGCCGCGGACGCGGCCGCCGGGGCGGCGGCCGGCCGCAGGCCCGCCTTGTCCAGGGCCTTGTCGACCTGGGCCAGCCCGGCGGCGGTCGCCCGGTCCACGTCGAGGTCGACGACGTAGACGGCCTCCCGCGGGGCCCGCGCGGCGCTCAGCGCGTGCGCGCGGCCCGCGCTGTCGTACGCGGTGACCGTCCCGGCCCGGTCGTCGTCCGCGGCCACCGCCACGAGCGGCACGGTGTCCGGGGTGAGCGCGGCCCGCATCGACCCGTCGCCGAGCCGGAGCCGCAGCAGCGGCCCGGCGTCCGCGCCCAGCCCCTTGGCGGCGGCGATGCGCCGCTCCGCGGCGGTGACGGCGCCGGTGAGCGCGGCGGGCGCGCCGGGGCGCGCGGTGAGCGGGGCGAGGCCGGCCGGTGCGGAGCCGAGCGCGGCGTCCCGCACCTGCGCGCGCCATTGCGCCGAGCCGAGGGAGGCGGCGAGCGACCGGGCCACGGTGTCCTCCGCGGCCCGGACCTGGGAGCCCTGCCGTGCGCCGGCGGGGGTGTCGGCGTGGGCGGCGGGCAGTGCGAGCCCCTGGGTCGCGAGCACGCAGCCCGCGCCGAGGGCGAGCCCGAGCGCGGCGCGCTGGTGAACGGTGAGGTGCACGGAGGTTCCTCCTGGAGGCGTTCCCGCGCCCGCCGCTCCGGGCGGCCGCGGTCGAGGGTGGGTCAGGACGGAGCCGATCTGCGCGCGAGCGGTCTACGCGAATAGATCCCGGCCCGCCCATCATGACCGTTGCATGTCAACGAGAACAAGCCCTCTCCCGGCCAACCGGTGAACGGTGCCCGACGCCCCGCGGCCCGCCCCGCCCGCGGCCCGCCCCGCCCCGCCGGCAGGGCGCCCGGTGCCGCCTCCGGAGCCGGTGCCGAGCGGCCGCGGGCCTCAGCCGCGCGGGGGCTCGGGGCGGACCAGGCCGTTCTGGTAGGCGATCACGACGAGCTGGGCCCGGTCGCGCGCGCCGAGCTTCGTCATCGCGCGCTGGACGTGGGTGCGCACCGTCAGGACGCTCAGGACGAGCTGCTCGGCGATCTCGTCGTTGGACCTGCCCTGCGCGGCGAGCACGGTGACCTCCTGCTCGCGCGGGGTGAGGTCGCCGAGCCGCTCGGCGGGGGCGAGCTGCGGGGTGCTCGGGGTGGTGAGGAAGCGGGTGATGAGCGCCTGGGTCGCGCCCGGCGACAGCAGCGCCTCGCCCGCGGCGACGGTGCGGATGCCGGCGAGCAGCGTGTCGGTCGTGACGTACTTGCCGAGGAAGCCGCTCGCGCCCACCCGCAGCGCCTGCGCCACGTACTCCTCGGTCTCGAACATCGTCAGGACGAGCACGCGGGTGCCGGCGAGGGCCGGGTCGGCGCAGATCTCGGCGGTGGCGGCGAGCCCGTCGGTGCCGGGCATGCGGATGTCCATGACGACGACGTCGGGCCGCTCGGCGCGGGCGGTGTCCACGGCCTCCCGCCCGGTGGCGGCCTCACCGACGACCTCCATGTCGTCGCAGGAGTCGATCAGCATCCGGAAGGTGCCGCGGAGCAGGGCCTGGTCGTCGGCGAGCAGGACGCGGATGGTCACGGGGCTTCCTCGGGCGGTTCGGCGGGGGCGTCCCCCGGGCGGCGGGGCTCACCGGCACGTTCTGTCGCCGGCTGCGTCTCCGGGCGCGTCTCCGGCGTCACCGGCTCCCCGGCCGGGGGCCGGACGGGCAGGGTCGCGGTCACGGCGAAGCCGCCTTCCGGCCGCGGGCCGGCGTGCAGTTCGCCGCCGACCGAGTGGGCGCGTTCCCGCATGCCCATCAGGCCGTACCCGCCGGCGGGCACCACGGGCGGCAGCGGCGGCCCGTCGTCGGTGACCGTGATGCGCAACCGCGTCCCGCCGTAGTCGAGTCCGACGCGGGCGGCATGCCCCGAGGCGTGCTTCGTGGCGTTGGTGAGGGCTTCCTGGACGATGCGGTACGCCGTCAGGTCGACGCCCGGCGTCAGCGGCCGCGCGCGGCCGCGGGTGTCCACGGTCACGTCGAGACCCGCGGAGCGGCACGCGGCCACCAGGTCCGGCAGCCGGTCCAGCCCCGGGGCGGGCTCCAGCGAACCGGTGTCCGGGTCCCCGGCCTGGCGCAGCACGCCCACCGTGGCGCGCAGCTCCAGCAGCGCGGAGGAGGTCGTGCCGACCAGCGCGGTGAGGATCTCCCGGGCCTTCTCGGGCTGGGTGGCGGCGAGATGGGCGGCGGTGCCCGCCTGGGCGTTGGCCACGGCCATGTGGTGGGCGACCGCGTCGTGCAGTTCGCGGGCGATGCGCATGCGCTCCTGCGCGACCCGCAGCCGGGCCTCCTCCTCGCGGGTGCGCTCGGCGTGCGCGGCGCGGGCCTGGGCGGACGCCAGGTAGGCGCCGCGGAAGCGGCTCGTCACCCCCAGGGACACCGGCAGCAGCAGCCACAGCACCGTGCCCACCGTCCGCAGCATGAAGTCGTCGCCGAGCGGCGCCCCGGACAGCGAGGTGGCGACGAGGACGGCCGCGGCCGCGTAGCCGTACGGCGCGGTGCTCGGCACGTCGCCGAGGGCGGCGAGCCAGTAGAGGGCGGCCATGACCGGGGCCAGCAGCAGCGGGCTCGGCAGGTAGCCGACGGCGGTCAGGACGGCCGCGGCGGGCGTGGTGACGGCGAGCGCGGTCCGCGGGTGGCTGCGGACGCGCAGCAGGGCGGCGAGGCTGACCAGCGCGACGATCCCGGGGGTGACCTGGGTGCGCGGCGGCGAGGACTCCGACGTGCTGACCGCGCCGCCGAGCACCGTGCACGCCGACAGCGCCACCGCGAGCACCGCTTCCGCGGTCCGCGGGTGCTGTTCGGTGAAGCGTTCCAGGCGGCTGGTCATCGTCGCTCTCCGGGAGGGTCGGTGCCCCCATCGTCCCCGATCGGCCGTGCGGCGGAGGGAGCGGGCGGGCCGCCCGGGGCACGCGGCCCCGGGCGGCCCCGGCGGCGCGGGTCACACCCCGGCCCGCTGCGGCGCGTCCGCCCGCGGGTCCGGGTCGTGCCCCCCGCCGCCGGGGGAGCGGCGGGCGGGCGACCCGCCCTCGATGTCCACGTGCGGCAGCAGCCGGTCCAGCCACCCCGGCAGCCACCAGGCCCGGTCGCCGAGCAGGGCGAGGACGGCGGGCACGATCGCCATCCGGACGACGAAGGCGTCCAGCAGCACCGCCGCCGCCAGGCCGAACCCGACCATCTTGATCATCGCGCCCTGCTCCTCGACGAAGCCGGAGAAGACCCCGATCATGATCAGCGCGGCCGCCGCCACCACCCGCGCGCTGTGCCGGAAGCCGGACACCACCGCGTGCCGGGCGTCCTCGCCGTGTGCGTACGCCTCCCGCACGCGGGAGAGCAGGAAGACCTCGTAGTCCATGGCCAGGCCGAAGACGATGCCGACCATGAAGATCGGCATCAGGCTCATGACCGGCCCGGTCTGCTGCACGCCGAGCAGTCCGGCGCCGTGCCCCTGCTGGAAGACCAGGACGACCAGGCCGAGCGCGGCCAGCACGGACAGCACGAAGCCGAGGGCCGCCTTCAGCGGGACGAGCACCGAGCGGAAGACCACCAGCAGCAGCACGACCGCCAGGCCGACCACCGTGGCGAGGTAGGGCAGGAGCGCCGCCTGGACCTTGCCCGCGATGTCGATGTTCAGCGCGGTCGTGCCCGTGACCTGGAAGGTCGCGGAGGTGCCGGACTCGATCGCGGGACGCTCGTGGCGGACGGTCCGCACCAGCTCCTTGGTCCTGGTGTCGGTGGGGGCGGTCGCGGGGGTGGCCGAGAACACCGCCGTATCGCCCGCCTCGTCGAAGGTGGGCGGCGAGACCGACACGATCCCCCGCTCCTTCCCGATCCGCTCGCCGATCGTGTGCACGGCGGCCCGCGGGTCGGGCGCGCCCTTGGCGTCGACCACCACCGTCAGCGGCCCGTTGAAGCCGGGGCCGAAGCCGCGCGCGAGGTCGTCGTAGGCCCGGCGCTGGGTGGTGGACGTCGACAGCGCCTCGTCCCCGGGCGAGCCCAGGTGCAGCGACGCCACCGGGACCGCGAGCGCGCCCAGGCCCAGCACGCCGAGCACCAGCACCGCCACCGGCCGCCGCAGCACGAAGCGGGCCCAGCGGGAGCCGAGGTTCCCGCGCGCCGGCCTCGGCGCCCGCCCGGCCCCGGCCCCCTTGCGCGCCCGGCGCGGGAGCACCGCGTCCGGCCGGAAGCCGAGGAGCGCGGGCACGAGCGTCAGCGCGACCAGCACCGCGACCCCGACCGCCCCCGCGGCGGCCAGGCCCATCTTCGTCAGCACCGGGATCCCGACGACCGACAGCCCGGCCAGCGCGATCACGACCGTCAGCCCGGCGAAGACCACCGCGGAGCCGGCCGTGCCCGCCGCCCTGCCGGCGGCCTCCTGCGGGGAGTGCCCGCGGCCGCGCTCCTCCCGGTAGCGGGAGATCACGAACAGCGCGTAGTCGATGCCGACGGCCAGGCCCAGCATCATCCCCAGCGTGAGGGTGTCGGAGGTCAGGCCCAGCGGGTGGCCCAGCAGCAGGATGCCGAACAGGCTCAGCGCGGCACCGGCGACCGCGGTCAGCAGCGGCATGCCGGCCGCCGTCAGCGACCCGAAGGTCACCAGCAGGACGACGGCCGCGACCGCGATGCCGATCAGCTCGGAGAGCCCGCCGGGCCCTTCGTCGGCGTCCAGTGCGGAGCCGCCCGTCTCGACGGTGAGGCCCTCGGCACGCGCCTGGCCGGCCGCCTCGTCCAGCGCGCCGCGGTCGGCGTCGGTCAGGCCGGCGGCGGTCACCGTGTAGCCGACGGTCGCGTACGCCGTCGAGCCGTCCTCGCTGACCGCGCCGGAGGTGAAGGGGTCGGTGACGCCGGCGACCCGCGGGCCGCTGCCGAGCGCGGCCACCGTGTGCTCGATCGCCGCCCGGTGGCCGGCCGCGGTGACCTTCCCGCCGCCGGGCGCGACGAAGACCACCTGGGCGGTGGCGCCGTCGGCCGCCGTGCCGGGGAAGCGCTGCTGGACGAGGTCGTAGGCGCGCTGGGACTCGATGCCCGGCATCGGGAGATCGCCGTCGGAGGTACCCGGGGCACTCAGCCCGGCCACCGCGACGGCGACCAGGGCCGCCGCCCACAGGAGGACGGCCCGGCCCCGCCGCCGGAAGGCCAGCCGGCCCAGTCGGTACAGAAAAGTCGCCATGGAGGGCACTCCGCTTCCGCTCGTGGTTGCCCCACAAGCGTCGGCCGCCGGGCCCCCGCCCGTCGTCGTGCGGCTGCGGGCACCCGCGCCTACCGGAGCGGCGGTACGCGGCGGCGGCGGCTACCGCGAGCGCAGTAGCCGCCGCCGGTGGCGACCCGTCCGCGGCGCCCGGTTCAGACCGTCAGGGTGTCCAGGTGCAGGGGCCGGACGCGGCCCTCGATCATCGCGCCCAGGCCCTCGACGGCGACCGTCGCGGGGGAGTCGGCGACCACGACGGGCATGCCGGTCGACTGGCGGAGCATCAGGTCCAGGCCGGGCATCAGCGCGCTGCCGCCCGCGAGCATGATGCCGCGGTCGCCGAGGTCGGCGACCAGGTCGGGCGGGCAGTGCCGCAGCACGCCGGTGATCGCGTCGAGGACGGCGGTGAGCGGGGTGCGCATCGCGTGCCGTACGCCCTCGGTGTCGATCGTGATCGTGCGAACCATGCCGCTCACCACGTCCCGCCCGTGCACCTCCGTGGTCAGGCAGCCGCCCTCCGCGGGGGCCCCCAGCATGCGGTGCAGGGGGCGTACGGACTGGGTGGGCAGCATCAGCTCGTGCGCGTTGCGCAGGTGCTGGATGACCGCCCGGTCGATCGCGTCGCCGCCGACGGGCACCGTCTCGGCCGCCACGATCGAGCCCAGCGACAGCACCGCGACCTGGGTGGTGCCCGCCCCGCACACCACGATCATGGTGGCCTCGGGGTGCTCGACCGGCAGCCCGCAGCCGACCGCCGCCGCGATCAGCGTGTCCACCAGCTCCACACGGCGCGCGCCGAGCCCGTACATCGTCTCGACGGCCGCGCGGCGGGCGATGGGCTCGCTGCCGTGCGGGGTGCACACGGCGGCCCGGAGGACGGGTGCGCGCAGCCGGCGGCGGCCGAGCTTGTCGCCGAGGATGTGCCGCAGCATCCGCTGGGCCATGGCGATGTCGACGACGGCGCCGCCCGCGACGGGCCGGGCGACCCGGATGTGGGCGGGGGTCCGGCCGGCCATCCGCTCGGCGGTGCCGCCCACGGCGATGAGCGCGCCGGTGCGCACGTCGACCGCGGCGACGCTCGGCTCGTCGGCGACCAGGCCGCTGCCGCGCAGGTAGACGCGGGTGCGGGCGGCGCCGAGGTCGACGGCGACATTGCAGCGGCGCAGCTGGTCGAGGGTGGGGTTCTGGGTGATGAGGCTGCTGACGCCGGTCACCCCGGCCAGGCCGATCACCGGTGCTCCCCGGGCCAGCCGGGCGCGGGCCGGTAGGTGGCCAGCGACCAGATGACGAAGATGTCGACCGCGATCATGATGATCGCCCACACGGGCTGGTAGGGCAGGAACATGAAGTTCGCGATCATGTTGAGCGCGGCGATCCCGATGCCGAGGTACTTCGCCCAGGTCGCCCCGCGCAGGATGAGGAGCGCGACGAACACGGCGACGATGCCGAGGATCAGGTGGATCCAGCCCCACGCGCGCACGCTGAACTTGTAGACGTAGTCACCGCGCGTGACGATGTAGACGGCGTCGTGGCCGATGCCGACGACGCCCTCCAGGATCGCCAGGACACCGCCGACCAGCAGCAGGATGCCCGCGAAGACCGTTCCGGCGGCGGCCCAGGAGTTGCGGTCGTCGTCGTGCCGGCGCCCGGAGCGGTCCGGGGGCGGCGGCTGCGGTGCGGGGTTGGCTTGGCTCATGGCGGCTCCCGGGTCCGTGATCCGTGGTCCGTGGCGGAGGGCGGGAGCGTGCGATCATGCGATACCCAGCCAGAACCGTACAAAACCCGCCTTACTGACATCATGATCTGCCGACCGGTCCGACAATGCGAGGAAGGCTGGGCCGTACGGGGGTGCGCCACGCGGGCGTTTCACCGTGGCGGCTCACCGCCCGCGGACCCGGGGGCCCGCGGGCGGCAGGGCGCCGTCAGCCCGCGTCCTCCAGGCGGAAGCCGACCTTCAGGCCCACCTGGTAGTGCTCGATCTCGCCGTTCTCGATGTGCCCGCGGATCTGCGTCACCTCGAACCAGTCGAGGTCGCGCAGCGTCTGCGCGGCGCGCGCGATGCCGTTGCGCACGGCGGCGTCGACGCCGTCCTTCGAGGTGCCGACGATCTCGGTGACGCGGTAGGTGTGCTCGGCCATGGCGGAACTGCCCTTCGCTGGGGTTCGCTTTGCCCTTCCACCGTGCCGCACGCAGGTCCGCGTCGCATGGTGACGGCGTGGGGCGGCCGTCTGTACATATCCCCCTAAGATGGACATTGTGACGCCGTCCTTCTCCGGTCCGGCCCTGCGGTGGATGCCGAGCGCCCTGCTCGTCGGCGGGGTGGTCTTCGACCTGGTGACGCCCGCCCCCTACACCGGCGACCCGATCTTCGCGGCCGCCTGCGTGCTCGCCGGGGCGACCCAGGGCGTCCGCGCCACCGTCCTCACCTGCCTGTTCGCCGTCGTGGCGATCGTGCTGCTGTCCGCCGGCGAGGACGAGATCATCCACCACCGCGGCATCGCCGACATCTCCAGCGTCGCCGTCGCCGCGCTCCTGGCCATCGGCATCAACCGCGTCCTGCGGCGCTACGGCCGGCGCCTGGAGACCGTCCGCAGCATCTCCGAGGCCGCCCAGCGCGCCCTGATGCCCGTCCCGCCCGACCGTATCGGCCCGCTCGGCATCGCCGCCCGCTACGACGCGGCCGCCTCCGAGGCGCGGATCGGCGGCGACATCTACGCCGCCCAGGAGACCCCCTACGGCATCCGGCTGCTCATCGGCGACGTCCGGGGCAAGGGGATGGGCGCGGTCGGCGCGGTGGCGGTGATGCTCGGCGCCTTCCGCGAGGCGGCCGACGACGAGCCCGACCTGCTCCGCCTCGCCGACCGCCTCGACCGCGCGCTCGACCGGCACAAGGAGCAGTCCGCCGGCGAGGCCCGGCTCGAGGGCTTCACCACCGGCCTGATCGCCGAGTACGGCCCCGGCTGCGGCACCCTGCGCCTGGTCAACCGCGGCCACCCGCCGCCCTACCTCATCGCGGCGGACGGCACCGTCCGCACCCTGGCGCCCTCCTCGCCCGACCTGCCCTTCGGCATGCACGGCCTGGGCGGCGTCCGCTCCGCCCCCGACGAGGTGGCCGTCCCGCACGGCTCGACCCTGCTGCTGGTCACCGACGGGGTGACCGAGTCCCGTGACCGCCACGGCACCTTCTACGACCCCCAGTCCCGCCTGCCCGCCCTCGGCCCGCTCCCCACCCCGCACGCCGTCGTCGACGCCCTCCGCGAGGACCTCGGCACCTGGACCGCGCACACCGTCAACGCCACGGACGACCGCGCGATGCTCGCGGTGCGCCGCGACTAGCCCCCTGCGCCTCGGCACGCCGGCACCTCAGCACCTCCTGTCCTCATGAGGTGCTGAGGTGCTGAGGACGGGAGGTGCCGGGGTGTGCCGGAGGCGGGGCGGGCGAGGTCAGTGGTGGAAGGCGGTCGCCTTCGAGCTGGGGCCGTGCAGCGGGTGCGGCTGGCCGTGCAGGGACGGCATCAGCTGCCGCAGGTCGTCCATCAGCAGGTCGGAGAGGTCCTCCGAGAAGCCGTTGCGGCACACGATCCGCAGCACCGCCAGGTCCTGCCGGTCGGCCGGGAAGGTGTAGGCGGGGACGAGCCAGCCGTGCTGCCGCAGCCGCCGGGAGACGTCGAAGACGTCGAAGGACGTGACGCCCGGCGCCGTGGTGAAGGCGAAGACGGGCAGCTGGTCACCGTGCGTGACCAGACGGAACTCGTCCAGCTCGGCGATCCGCGAGGCGAGCGAGCGCGCGACGTCCCGGCTGGTCTGCTGCACCGCCCGGTAGCCGTCCCGCCCCAGCCGCAGGAAGGTGTAGTACTGCGCGACCACCTGCGCGCCGGGCCGCGAGAAGTTCAGCGCGAAGGTGGGCATGTCGCCGCCCAGGTAGTTGACGCGGAAGACCAGCTCCTCCGGCAGCGCCTCGGCGTCCCGCCACAGCGCCCACCCCACGCCCGGGTAGACCAGGCCGTACTTGTGCCCCGAGGTGTTGATCGACGCGACGCGCGGCAGCCGGAAGTCCCACACCAGGTCCTCGTCGAGGAAGGGCGCGATCATGGCGCCGGAGGCCCCGTCCACGTGCACCGGGATGTGCACGCCGGTGCGCTCCTCGTACGCGTCCAGCGCCGCGCAGATCTCGGCGACCGGCTCGTAGGAGCCGTCGAAGGTCGAGCCCAGGACGGCGACGACGCCGATGGTGTTCTCGTCGCACAGCGCGAGCGCGGAGTCGGCGTCCAGGTGCAGCCGGTCGCCGCTCATGGGGGCCAGGCGCGCCTCGACCTCCCAGAAGGCGCAGAACTTCTCCCAGCACACCTGCACGTTCGCGCCCATCACCAGGTTCGGCCGGGCGGACCCGGGGTAGCCCTTGGTGCGGCGGGTCCAGCGCCGCTTGAGCGCCATGCCGGCGAGCATGCACGCCTCCGACGACCCGGTCGTCGAGCACCCGACCGCCGCCGCCGGGTCGGGCGCGTTCCACAGGTCGGCGAGCATCGACACGCAGCGCCGCTCCAGTTCGGCGGTGCGCGGGTACTCGTCCTTGTCGATCATGTTCTTGTCGAAGCATTCGGCCATCAGGACGTCCGCCTGCGGCTCCATCCACGTCGTGACGAAGGTCGCGAGGTTCAGCCGCGAGTTGCCGTCGAGCATCAGCTCGTCGTGCACGAGCTGGTAGGCGGCGTGCGGCGACATCGCACCGTCCGGGAGCCGGTGTTTGGGCGGCGCCGCCGTCATGCTGCCGACGGGGTCGGCGTCCCCGAGGAAGAAGGGGTTGACGGAGACGGAGCGCTCGGAGCCCGAGCCCTTGTGCAGTGACATGTTCGTCACGATACGTCCGGCTTCGTGACGGTGCCGCAGGAGCGGAAGCGCTCACCCCACCAGGCGGCGCAGCTCGTCCGCGTTGGAGCGCGTGACCTCCCACAGGGCGAGCTGGCGGTCGTGGACGTCGGCGACGGCCGCGGGGTGGTCGGCGAGGACGGCCAGCGACTTCTCCGTGAGGACGGCGCCCAGGTGCGGGTGGTGGACGGACACGCCCCACTCCGGGCGGCCGATGTCCGCCAGGAAGTACGCCATCTTCGGGTGCGAGACGAGGCTCACGATCGGCGTGCCGCAGCCGAACGGGATCATCCCGGCGTGCCCGCGCATGCCGATGACCAGCCGCGTACGGGCGTAGGCGTCGGTGATCTGCCGGTTGTCGTAGTCGTACATCGGGACGACCGGCAGCGAGATGCCGTGCTCGCGCCGCAGGTCGAGGGCGAACCGCTCGTCGGCCTGCGCGTGGGCCACGCAGCGCACCTCGGCGTGCTCGCCGACGGCCCGGACGGCGGCGGCCGTCTCGGCGAGGAAGTGGCCGTAGTCGTGGCCGAAGCGCAGGCCCGCCCGGTCGTACGCGGCGTTCAGCAGCACGGTGTCCTCGCGCTCGGCCGGATCGCTCCACCCCGGGACGAGCTGCCGCGTCACGGTCGTCGGGCAGGGCTGGTAGCGGACGCGGTCGTGCAGGTGCGCGGGCAGCATGGCCCGCACCTTCTCGATGGAGCCGTGGTTGCGCAGCCCGAAGAACGCCGACTTCTCCACCAGCGCGCGCAGCGCCTCCGCGAACCGCCGGGCCCGGTAGGACTGGCCGTCGAAGGCGTTGAAGCCGACCGCGTAGACGATGACGGGCACGTCGATGCGGCGCAGCACGTCGTCGGGGACGTTCCACTGCCACGCGCTGTTGCCGTTCGGCGCGGTGTCCGGGATGAAGAGCCCGCCGCCGCCGACGACCAGGGCCCGCCGGGAGTTCGCCTCCTTGAGCGCGGCCTCGCCGAAGAGCCGGTGCGCGTGCACGGCGTGCCAGCGGCGCGGCCCCGTGTCCGGCCCGAAGGCGAGGCGTACGGACTCCGGCAGCAGCTTGTCCCCGGCGTTGCCCTGGTGGGGCATGTAGAAGGCGACGTGGGTGAGCTGCCCGCCGGGGTCCCCGCCGGGCTCCGCCGCGCCGGGCAGGCTCCGCTGCCGCATCTCCTCACTGGGCCCGTGCGTGGGGTCCGCGTCCAGGCCCGCGAGGGCGTACCGCTGCGCGGCCGCGTCGTCGCCGAGCACCCATTCGATCTGCGCGAGCCGCGCGAAGGCCGGGGCGGCGTGGTCGGGGGCCGCGGTCGCGGCGAGCAGGTGCGTACGGGCCTCGGCGTAGCGGGACACGCTCATGAGCGCGTGCCCGTACACCTCGTGCGGCCACGCGTCGCCGAGCCCGAGCCGGACGGAGGCCATCGTGTCGACGGCCTCCTGGTAGTTCCCCGCCCCGATGTGCGCGGCGGCCACCCGCCGTGCCGTCCCCACGTCCCCCGTCCGCCGCACGTACGGCTCCCCGAAGTGCACGAGCAGCCCGGGGTGCGTCACCCCGGGCGCCTTGAGGTAGGCCTCCTGGACCTCCTCGGCGGAGGGCGCGCCCTCCGCTTCCGTGAGGTGGGCGAGACCGGCCCCGTCGATCTCCCGGAGCTCCAGCACGCCCCGGACGAGGCCGAGCGCCCCGGCGTCGGGGTGCGTGCCCGCCCGCGGGGCGCCGCCGCTGACGCCCTCCGCCTCCGCGGGGGAGAGGGCCGCGGACGCGCCGCGGGGCACCCGGGCCCTCAGCCTCGCGAGGTCCTCCCGCTGGAGGACCAGCGCGCCCGGCGCGGTGGTCGCCGCCGAGGCGGAGCGCAGGGCGAGGAGGGGGCCGAGCGGCCCGGTCACCACCGTGTCCGCGCAGAACGCGACGACGGTGTCGTAGTCGTCGACGTCGAGGACCGCGAGCAGCGGGTGCGGCCCCGCGCCGGTGGGCCGTGCGTCCACGCGCGGGTGGAGCGCCCGCACCGCGTCCAGCGACGCGTCCGGCAGCGCCGGATCGTGGAGGAGCACGAAGTCCTCGCACACCCCCGGGTTGCTCAGCGCCAGGCTGCGCAGCAGCGCGAGGACCCCGGGCAGCCGCCCGGCGTCGGCGTGGGCGGCGAAGGCGACGCGCCGCTTGCCGGTGATCGCGGCGGCGGAGTGGACGTCCGCCCGGCCGGGGGAGGAGTGCGTGCTCATCGGAGCGAGATCACCGGTCCTCGGACGTGCTGGGCGCGGGCGAGGATCCAGTCCCGCTCGCGTGTGTAGCCGGCCGGCGCGGTGGCGGCCGGCGCCTCGGCGAGCCGGAAGGGCCCGGTCGTGAAGAAGTCGAAGCCGAAGAGGTCCAGCCGCGGGCTGACGTCGAGGAAGTCGAGCAGCCACACCGCCTCGAAGCCGCACGTCAGTCCCGGCGGCCAGGCGGCGGCGTCGAGGCCGCCGGCACCCCGCAGGGGCCTGCGCAGGGAGTCGTCGCCGGTGAAGTGCTGCGCCCCGGGCACCATCCGCTCGCGCATCGCGTGCCGCCAGTCGGCGGCCCGGTCGGCGAGGACGAGGCGCACGCTGACGGGGACGTCCCGGTTGTACGGGTCGCGGTGGTCGGTGACGTGGATGTCGGTGCGCTCGCCCGTGGCCTCGGGGTCGAGGCGGAAGGAGGTGAAGCGGACGACGAGGTCGTAGGAGTCGATCTGCGCGCCCAGCGCACTCTCGGCGAGGGACTGGGAGTTGGCGACCAGGCAGACGGAGCGCCCGGCGATGAGGGTGCGGAACTCGCCGATCCGCAGGCGCGCGGTGCCGCCGAAGAGCGGGTCGGCCAGCGGCGGGCGCAGCCGGGCACGGCGCCGGTCGGCGTGGAGCGCCACGGCGGGGGCCAGCCGCGCGGTCTCCTCGGGACCGGCGACGGGGAGCCGGGCGGCGAGGTGCGCGGTGACGGCCGCCTCGAAGGCGTCGAAGGGCCCGTCCGCGAGGGCGGTGACACCGGGCGCGTCGGTGCCGTCGAGGGCGCGCAGCACGGCGGAGCGCCAGTCCCCGTCGGCCCGCAGGACGGCGATGCGGGCGGCGGTGTCGGCGGCGCCCGCGGACTGCGCGGGGGTGTGCTCCAGGTAGCCCTCGAAGGCCGTGACGGCCCCGCCGAGATCACCCGCGGCCTCCAGCGCGCGGCCCCGCAGGTGCCACGCCGCCCGCGAGCCCTTCCGCCGGGCGAGCACGGCGTCCGCGGCGGCGAGCGCCAGGGCGGTCCGTTCGGCGCGGAGGGCGGCGGCGCCGAGCGCGAGCAGCGCGTCGGTGACGTCACCGTGCGCGGCCTGCACCTCCCGCAGTGCGTGGGCCGCGGCCGCCAGTTCGCCGCCGGCCGCGCCCTCCTGCTCGTACAGCCGCAGGCACCCGGCCGCGGACGCCGTCCCGGCGGGCGTACGCGTACCGCTGCCGCCCGCACCGCGGCCCGGCAGGGCGAGGCCGAGCAGGCGGCGCCCGAGGGTGGTCTTCGTCATGCTGCTCCAAGCGTCCACAGCCCCGGACGGGCCCGCGGGGTGGCCTGAAACACTAGGAGAGGGCGGCGTAAGCCCCGGCGGTCGCGGCGTGAACACCCGGTGTCCGGCAGCGGAACATCCCGCCCGCGCGGTGCGGGCCGCGCTCTCGGTCCCGTGCCGCCCGGCCAGGCAGGCAGCCTCTCCCGGGCCGGCGCGTTCCGCGCGGGGCGACAGCCCGGGGGCGGGGAACGGCGCGACCGGCAACGGCGCAGGGGGCGGTCCCGCGACGGCGGAAAACGGCCGCCCGGCGGGAAGGAGGCGCGGGGCCCGCGCGGGCAGCCGCCCGCCGGCGGACGTCCGCGCGACGCGCCCCGGGCGTGAGGGCCTGCCGTCCCTGACGGTGAACGCCTCGATTGCGGCGCCGGAGCGCCCCTCGGCGCGAGGGCCTACCCGGCGGCCAGCCCCGACTTGAGCGCGCGGGCGAAGCGGACCACCCGTTCCGCCTGCACCCGCGCAGCGGTCAGCGTCTGCTCCCCGACGGGGATGTCGCCCTGGCCGGCGACGTGCGACGTCCCGTACGGGTTGCCGTCCACGAACTTGGACGGGTCGGTGTAACCGGGTGCCACGAGCACGCCCCCGAAGTGGTGGATCGTGTTGTAGAGCGCCAGCAGCGTCGTCTCCTGGCCCCCGTGCGTCGTGGACGTGGCCGTGAACCCGCTGTAGACCTTGTCCGCGAGCTTCCCGGCCTGCCACTGCGGGCCGAGCATGTCCAGGAACTGCTTGAGCTGGCTCGTGACGTTGCCGAAGCGCGTGGGGGTCCCGAAGAGCACCGCGTCCGCCCACTCCATGTCCGCGGCCTCCGCCTCCGGGATGTCCGCGGTGGCCTCGACGTTGGCCCGCCAGGCCGGGTTGGCGTCGATCGCGGCGTCGGGCGCCAGTTCCGCCACCCGGCGCAGCCGCACGTCGGCGCCCGCCTTCTTCGCGGTCTCCGCGACGGCCTCGGCGATACGGGCGACGGTGCCGGTGGAGGAGTAGTAGATGACGGCGACGTTGACGTCGGCCATGGCGTGCCTCCTGGGAACGAGGTGGTCTGACGGTGAACGACCCTACGGCCGCCCACCGTTCCCGGGTACCCCGGCTCGCGGCGGGAAGACGTCCCGCGGCCTGCCGGGACGGCCCGCCGGACGACGGGGCCCCCGGGCCCGGGCACGCAGGTGCTCCCCGTCCCGGGCCGGACGGGTGTGCGGCCCCCGCCGGACGTCAGGACGCCGCCGGTACGGGCACGGCGTGCGGGCGCAACACCATGTGCGCGCCCTCCACCGCTGCGACCATGGCGAAGGGGAAGCGGTCCAGTTCGAGGCAGAGCGCGACGTCCTCGGGACGGGACCCCTCCCGTACCCCCTCCGTCAGTTCCGCGGCCGCTCGCGACCGTTCGGCCCGGCGGAGGAAGTCGCCCGGGTCCGTCCCCGCGGGGTCGGTGGCCCGCCCGGCGATGTACTGGGCGCACGCCAGATCCTCCTCGGCCCGCCCGTCCTCGCCCGTGACCACGTACGTGACGCTGTCCGGCCCCCGCTCGCGCAGGAGCCCGGCGGTCGCCTCCGCGACCACGAAGCTCGCGCACAGCACGAGCGAGGCGTCCCTCACGGCCAGCGCCCCGACCGTCCCGGAGGTGGTCTTCTGCACGACCGTGCGCCCGCCGAGGTCGCAGTCCCTGAGCAGGTAGGGCGAGTTGACGGCGCCGAACCCGGGGGCGGGCGGCCCGTCCTTGAGCGCCAGCCACTCCGGGTGCCGTTGCCCGAGCGCGAGGGCCTCGTCCAGCGAAGCGGCGAGCACGATCTTCTCTGCCCCCCGGCCGAAGACCCAGGCCGCCGTGGTGAAGGCCCGCATGACGTCGAGGACGACGGCCACGGCGGGGGTGCCGTCGAGCTCGGCAGTGCCGAGGAATCGGGAGTCCATGCGGTCATGATCGGGCACGCCCGGCCGCGCCGCACCGGCGTTTGCGGAGGCCCCGGAACGGGGCCGGGGCCCGCCGGGAGGAACTCGGCGGGCCCCGGCGGCGCACCGGCCGGGTCAGGGCGTGTACACGGTGGGCCGGGGTGCGGTGGCCATGCCGTTGCCGAGGAAGAAGCTGGGGTGCGGGGGCTGGTTGTAGGCGGTGTTCTGCCAGGCGATGGCCTCGCGGTACTGGGTGTCGTGCATCAGCGTGGTGATGCGGATGCTCGTCGGGTCGGGCGTGGAGTAGATGCGCAGGGCGTGGTTGTCGGTCGTCGGCCAGACGGCCTCCTCGCGCCAGTCGCCGAACAGGTCGGCGGTCAGCGACGGGTTGGCCTTCGTGCCGTTGTTGGAGTGGACGTCGGAGGCGGTCAGCAGCCGGGTGTCGGAGCTGGTGCCGTACTTGTCGATGTGGGTGCCGTCGAGGAGTTCGCGGACCGGGTCGCCGTCCCACCAGATGGTGAAGTTGATGGAGCCGGGCTTGCGGCCGATGTTCTGGCCCTTGGTGTTGTACAGGCCGCTGACCCCGGCGGACCAGGACTCGGCACCCGCGCTGCCGGCGTAGACGTCGTCGGAGACGCCGCGGCCGTTGTCGCAGCCGCAGCTCGCGTTGGACCACAGGATCTGGCCGGTCCTGGCGTCGGCGAACCACGCGGCGAGCTTGGAGGTGTCCTCGTCGACCTTGAACTCCTCCAGGCCGGGGTGGCTGGGGTCGAGGTCGCCGACGTGCATGGCGTCACCGTGGCCCTGGCCGGTGTTCCACAGCCTCGCGCCGTTGTCGTCGACCGCCATGGCGCCGTAGACGATCTCGTCCTTGCCGTCGCCGTCCACGTCGGCGGTGGCGAGCTGGTGGTCGCCCTGGCCGGCGTAGGAGCTGTTGCCGGAGTCGTTGCTGTCGAACTTCCAGCGCTCGGTGAGCTTGCCGTCCCGCCAGTCCCACGCGGCGATCACGGTGCGGGTGTAGTAGCCGCGGGCCATGACGATCGACGGGCGCTTGCCGTCCAGGTACGCGGTACCGGCGAGGAAGCGGTCGACGCGGTTGCCGTACGAGTCGCCCCACGAGGAGACGGTGCCGCGCGGCGGGTCGTAGTTCACCGTCGCCATCGCCGCGCCGGTCTGCCCGTTGAAGACCGACAGGTACTCCGGTCCGGACAGGACGTAGCCCGACGAGTTGCGGTAGTCGGCGCCGGAGCTGCCGATGACCCTGCCCGTCCCGTCGACCGTGCCGTCCGCGGTCTTCATGACGACCTCGGCCTTGCCGTCGCCGTCGTAGTCGTAGACCTGGAACTGCGTGTAGTGCGCGCCCGAGCGGATGTTGCGGCCGAGGTCGATGCGCCACAGCCGGGTGCCGTCGATCCTGTAGGCGTCGATGTACGTGTCGCCGGTGTAGCCGGACTGCGAGTTGTCCTTGGCGTCGGTCGGGTACCACTTGACGACGTACTCGTACCGGCCGTCGCCGTCGAGGTCGCCGACCGAGGCGTCGTTGGCCTCGTAGGTGTAGGACCCGCTCGCGTTGGAGCCGCCGGCCGGGGGCGTGATCGGCACGTCGTGGTAGCCGTTGGCGAAGGACACGGAGGCCGGGGACGCGGCCTGCTCGGTGCCGTTCACGACCGCGCGGACGGTGTAGGAGGCACCGGCGGAGGCGCCGCTGTCCAGGTAGTCGGTCGCGCCGGTCAGCGGCGAGGAGGTGACCTTCGTGCCGTCGCGGTAGACGTTGAAGGCGACGTCGTCCGGGTCGGTCGCCAGCCACCGCCAGGACACCAGGTTCGCCGAGCCGCTGCGGACCGAGATCACGCCCCGGTCCAGCTTCTCGACCTGGCGTCCCTGCCCGGTGGCGGGCGGGGTGGAGGTCGGCGGAGTGGTGGGCGGGGTGGTCGACGGGCTCGTGGGGGGTGTCGTGGTCGTGCTGCCCGTGCAGACCGTGCCGTTGAGGGTGAACGAGGCGGGCACCTGCGGCGCGCCCGACCCGGGGATCGACCCGTTGAAGCCGAAGCTGACCGTGCCGCCGGACGCGAGGGAGCCGTTGTAGCTCAGGTTCCTGGCGGTGACCTGGCTGGTGCCGAGCGCCACGTCGGCGTTCCACGCCTGGGTGACCTGCTCGCCGTCGCCGAAGGACCACTGCAGCGTCCAGGAGGTCACGGCGTCGCCGAGGTTGGTGACCTCCACGTTCGCGCCGAAGCCGCCCTGCCAGGCGTTGGTGATCGAGTAGCCGACCCGGCACCCCGCGGCGGCCGTGGCGGCGCCGGCCTGCTCCTGGACGGCCCACGTGGCGCCCACCGCCACCAGCCCTCCGACGGCCAGCCCCGCTGCCGAACGCAGCGCTCGCCGTCTGCGGTGCTGCATCGTCATTACTCCTCCAGAAAAGTGGGGGGAATGGTGCGCAGGAGCGCTCCCGGCGCCTAGGGGATAAGCGTCATGGGAGCGCTCCCACGTGCCCCAATATCCAGAGCTTCCGGGGTGGCGTCAATGGTTTCCGCAGAGGAGGTCCGAAACTTTTCGCGACGGAAAGTGAGTCCTGCGCCGTTCTCCCCGGGGCGGGTGGCGGGCGGCGGCGTGACCCGCGTGCCGCGTGCGTGCCGCGCCCTCCCGCCGACCCAATCCCCGGGGGGCATCTCACCTGGGGGAACGGCGAGTTGACGCCTCGTGGGAGGGGGCCGGTGGGGAGACCGGTCCGCCGCGCGGGCCCGGATCCGCGGGGGCGGGGAGGCGGGCGCGGAGGGGGCCGGTGACCGGTCGTGACGGTCTCCGGCGGAAACCGGCGACGCGTCGCCCGAGGGAAACGGGCGCCGAGTTTCCATCCATGGAATTGAACGCCAATTGAAATGCCGTGATCGAAGGGAAAACGAACCGGCGGGCCGGGTGGGCAATCGCCCGGCCCGCAGGTTCCGAGCAGCAGGGGGAGCCGTCGCGCGCCTGCCGCGCGCCCGTGCGGGCCGTCCGCGCGGGGAGCCGCGGCGGGTGGGCCGGTGTCCTGCCACGGGGAGCCGCCGGCGCACCGTCCGCCCCGCGGCCGCGGGGAGCGCGGCCACCACTGTGGGTCACCGTCCGCCCCGCCCGGCTCCGCCCCGCCGGCGGCCTCGTCCCGCCGGTGGCACGCCGGACCGGGGCACCCCTAGGCTCCCGGCATGACGTCATGCGAGGAGTGCGGGTTCGGCTACGAACTCGGGAGCCCGGAGGTCTTCGCCGGGCAGGTGACAGACGGCGCCGGTGCGTACGCGGAGCCGCTGCTCGGCGCGCCGGCGGAGACGCTGCGGCGGCGGCCGGAGCCCGCCACCTGGTCGCCGCTCGAATACGCCTGCCACGTACGGGACGTGCTGCTCGTCCAGCGCGAGCGGGTCCTCGCCGCGCGGCGGACGCGGACGCCCTTCGCCGAGCCGATGGGGCGCGACGAGCGCGTGGAGCACGACGGTTACGCCGAGCAGCGGCCCGAGGACGTCGTACGGCAGCTCCAGGACGCCGCCCTGCTCCTCGCGCACGCCCTCGGGCGGCTCGGCCCCGCCGACTGGGACCGCACGCTTCTTTACACCTACCCCGAGCGCGCGGAACGCCCGCTGCGGTGGCTCGCCGCCCACACGGTGCACGAGCTGCGCCACCATCTCCTGGACGTGCGGCGCGGGCTTGCGGACAGGGTCGGCGGGGAGCCGACGGGCCGCCTCTGACGGGGGATCGGGCCGGGGCGGCCCGGCAGACCGCCACCCGTCCCGCCCGGATCCGGCCGTCCGCGGGGCGGGGCCGCCGCCGTCCGGCCGACGGCCGCGGGGTCCCGCCCCTCCTCGCGAGGCCGTGAACGCGGGCAGACTACGTCCATGCACCTCCCCGCCGAAGCCGTGTCCGCCGCCGTGCTGCTGGAGGTCGTGAGGATCTCCGGACTCCCGGACAGGCGGGGCGCCCCCTATCCCGGCAGGGTGGGCGCTCACTGGGCCGGGAACGAGGCAGCCGGCGCCCTGGCCCTGATCGAGAGCCTGCCCGGCGGCGAGCGGCACCGCTGCGGCTTCTCGCCGGGCTGGAGCGTCCGGGCGTACGCGGACGCTCTCGACACGGCGCTGTTCGAGGCGGCGTTCTGCTTCAGCTGCCACGAAGTGCGCATGCAGGGGACCGCCGTGCCACCCGCACTGGACACACAGTTCTTCGACGCGGACGCCCCGCAGGCGCACGCCCTGCTGGCCCTCTTCCGCACAGCGGCCCCGTAGCGGGACGGCGAGCGGCCGCGTCCGGGCCTACAGGTCGATGACGACCTTGCCCCGCACGTGCCGGCCGGCCTGGAGCCCGGCCGCGTCGCGGATCTGCCCGATCGGGAAGGTCGCTGCGACGGGCACCCGCAGCCGTCCCGCCGCCACCAGGCGCGCGATGTCCTCCAGTGCGCCGGCGGGCGCGTCGGCGCCGTTGGCCGCCGCCACACCGCCGACCTGCGCGGCGATGGTGCAGATGCGGCTGTCCGGGACGCCGAGCTCCCTCGCGGCGTGCACCGCCTCCACCCCGTACAGGTCGACGGCGGCGGTGACGCCGCCGGGCGCGAGGGCCCGGACCCGGTCGGCCAGGCCCTCGCCGTGGACGACCGGCTCGGCTCCGAGGCCCCGCAGGTGATCGGCCGACGCCGCCGACCCCGTCCCGATCACGCGCGCTCCCGAGAGCCGCGCCAGCTGGACGGCGAAGACCCCGACCCCGCCCCCGGCGCCGCCGATCAGCACGGTGTCGCCGGGCCCGGCGGTGATCGCGGCGAGGGCGGCGGACGCCGTGCGGCCCGCGATCGTGAGGGTGGCGGCGGTGCGGTCGTCGACGCCGTCGGGCGTGTGGTGGGCCTCTTCCGCCGCGGTCCCTCCGGCCGGGTCGACCACCACGAAGTCGGCGACCGCGCGGGACAGGGCGCCCCCGAACACCCGGTCGCCCGGCGCGAAGCCGGCCACCCCGTCGCCGACCTGGTCGACCACTCCGGCGTAGTCGGTCCCGAAACCGGCCGGCAGGGTGAGGCCGAAGCGGGCGGCGGTGTCCGCGTCGGCGGTCATGATCCAGTCCATCGGATTCAGCCCGGCCGCGGTGACCCGCACCCGGATCTGCCCCGGACCGGCCTGCGGCGCGGGGACCTCGCGGACGGCCAGGGTCTCGGGGCCGCCGAACGAGTCCAGCCGGACGGCCCTGCTGCCCGCCGGGGAAGGGTTCCTGGTCGGGGTCTGCATGGTGCGCCTGCCTCCTCGCAGCCGGGGGTGCACACAGCGAAACGGACTATGCTCCGTTTACATGGGCGACCGTAACATAACCGGAGCGCGATCCGTTTCTGCTGCCGCGGACGTCCGCGCGCCGCGGGCGGACGCGGTGCGCAACCGCGACCAGCTGCTCGCGGTGGCGACCCGGGTGTTCATGTCGGCCGGCGCCGAGCCGTCGATGCGCGCGATCGCCCGTGAGGCCGGGGTCGGCGTCGCCACGCTCTACCGGCACTTCCCGACCCGCGAGTCGCTGGTCGACGCGGTCTACCAGGACCAGGTCGTGCGGCTGACGGCCGGAGCCCGCGAGCTGCTCGGCCGGTTTCCCCCGGCCACGGCGATGAGGCGCTGGATGGACCTGTTCGGACAGTGGGTCGCGACCAAGAACGGCATGCTCGGCACACTGCTCGCGATGATCGAATCGGGCGAGATCGCCCACGGCCGGACGCGGGCCGAGCTGCTGACGGCCGTCACCGCCATCCTGGACGCGGGCCGCGCGGCGGGCGACCTGCGCTCCGACGTCACCGCCGAGGACATCGCGGCCTCGCTCATCGGCATCTTCACCGTGGCCCCCTGGCCCGGGCGCGAGGCGCAGGCCGAGCGGCTGCTGAATCTGCTCATGGACGGCCTCCGGCCCGCCGCCCGGCCGGGCGGCACCGAACCGCGGCCGGCCGGGCAGGGGTGACGGGCGGGACCCGGGGAGGGGACGGGTCCCGCCCGGTGGGGGGCTATTCCAGGCGCGGGGCGCGGGTCGGGGCCGGGCAGATGCGCTGGCCGGTGTTGTCGAAGACGTAGAGGTGGGCCAGGTCGACCAGGAGCGGGACACGGTCGCCGCGGCGCAGCCGGACGTCGGGGCCGGTCCGTACGACGAGGTCGCCGGTCTGCGTCTCGGGGGTCGACGGGCGCTCGATCACCGACACCGGGCCGGGCCCGGCGTGCGCCCCGTGGGAGGGCTCGCGGTCCGTGCCGCCTGCCTGGAGCCGGCGCGCCGCCTTCTGCGCGAGCTTGCCGAGCCCCGTCCCGCCCACCGCGGCCCCGCGGCGGGAGCCGTTCTTCGCGGCCGCCGGGCGCGGCGCCTCCAGCTCCGGCACGATCGCCGGGCGCGAGCCGGTGTTGAGGTGCACCAGCGACTCGTGGCCCTGGTACTCGACGTGCTCGACGATCCCGGACAGCACGACCTCGCCCGGCTGCGCCTGGCTCGGCTGCGCGATCCGCACCGCCTCCGACCGCAGCCCGACGATGATGTCGCGGCCCTGCTGGATGCGCAGCATCTGGTGGTCGTAGCTCAGCGGCTCGGGCAGGCCCAGGCGCTGCCGCCCGAAGTCGATCCACATCCCGCCGGTGAGCGGCGCGAGCACGGTCGCCTGGAGCAGGTTGATCCGCGGGGTGCCGACGAAGGCGGCGACGAAGACGTTCTCCGGCAGGTGGTACGCGAGCCGGGGCGTGGAGACCTGCTGGAGGACGCCGCTGCGCATGATCGCGACCCGGTCGCCGAGCGACATCGCCTCGGCCTGGTCGTGCGTGACGTACACCGTGGTGACGCCCATGCCGTGCGTGATCCGGGCGATCTCCGCGCGCAGGTGCGCACGCAGCTTCGCGTCCAGGTTGGACAGCGGCTCGTCCATGAGGAAGACCGAGGGGTGCCGGGAGATCGCCCGGCCCATCGCCACACGCTGCCGCTCACCGCCGGACAGCTGGCCGGGGAAGCGGTCGAGGATCTCCTCGATGCCGAGGGTGCGTGCGGTCTCGTCGATCCGCGGGCCGTGGTCCTCGCCGGGCATCTCGAAGCGCAGCGGGAAGCCGATGTTCTCCCGGCTGGTCATGCTCGGGTAGAGGGCGAAGTTCTGGAAGACCATCGCCATCTTCCGGTCGCCCGGGGGGATGTCGTTGGAGTACTCGCCGTCCAGCAGCAGCTCGCCGGTCGTGATGTCCTCCAGGCCGGCGATCATCCGCAGGACCGTCGACTTGCCGCAGCCCGACGGCCCGAGGAGCACCAGGAACTCGCCCGGGGCGATGTCCAGCGAGAACCGGTCAACTGCTGGCGACGGCTCTTTCGGGTAGTACTTGGAAACTTCGTGCAGGGTGATGGCGCGAGTCATAACGGGAGCCGCCAGGTGGTTCGGACGCGGTGACGGGACACGTGGGGGGGAGGGAGACGTGTGAGTCGCCTGTGAGGCGTGTGGTTTGCGTAGTGCATGTGATCAATGTGACGTGCGGTGCGTGGGAGACCCGGGGTAATGGGAGTGCTTGACGTGGTTGGTGCGCTTGTGGCGCTTGTGATCCGAGGGGTAAGACTTGCCGGACTTGCGGTGGTGCGGGGGTGACGCTGCGGAGAAGGTAGTCCACCGCACGCTGGTTGCGGAACGTTTGTATCAACACTCCATTGATACTTTTGGAGCGTGACGAACCTCGCGCTCGGTCCGAGCTGGCTCTCCCCCGACCACTTGATCAACACATACGGCCTGTGGGGCGTACTGCTGATCGTGTTCGCGGAGTCCGGCCTGCTGATCGGTTTCTTCCTGCCCGGCGACTCGCTTCTGTTCACCACCGGGCTCCTTGTGGCGGGTGGGACCCTTCACAGGCCGCTGGGCCTGGTGGCCGTGCTGATCGCGCTGGCCGCCGTGGTCGGACAGCAGGTCGGCTACTGGTTCGGGCGCAAGGTGGGGCCCTCGCTCTTCCGGCGGCCCGACTCGCGGCTGTTCAAGATGGAGAACATCGAGAAGGCCCACGCCTTTTTCGAACACCACGGCTCGAAAGCCATCGTGATGGCGTGCTTCGTTCCGATCGTGCGGACCTTTACCCCGATCGTCGCAGGCGTCAGCCGGATGAACTACCGCACCTTTGCCACCTTCAATGTCATCGGCGGCTCCCTGTGGGGCGCGGGCGTCACTCTGCTGGGCTACTGGCTCGGGCGGATCGATTTCGTCAAGGAGAACATCGAGGCGATCCTCGTCCTCGTCGTGCTGCTCTCCGTGGTCCCGATCGGCGTCGAATACCTGCGCTCGCGGCGCAAGGGCGCCTCCCCGGCGGGCGACGGCGCGGGCGACCGGGCCGAGATGACCGCCGGCGCCCCGCGCGGCGGTGGCCGCCACCGCGCGCAGAAGGGCTGAGGCACACCGTGGCGGGCCCGCGCCCCGGGGACGGCGACACTCCGGACGCGGGCCCGCGCGCGTCCGCCGAGCCGCGCCCGCACCGCCTGCCCGGCACCACGGGCCCGGCCTTCACGCAGCCGCCCGAGCTGCCCGGCGGCTCGGCCTTCACCCCGCCCGAGGGCATCCCCGTCATCACCCTGCCGCCCGACGACGCCCGGTGGCAGGACCGCATGCGGACCATGGTCCGCCTCTCCGTCACCGAACGCCCCGTCCCCGAGGGCTTGCTCGCCCGCCAGGAGTCCGGGCACGCCCTCTCCGTCCCCCGCGTCCTCGACCTCACCCTCCGCATCGGCGAACTGCTGCTCGCAGGCGGCGAGGGCGCGGAGGACGTCGAGGCGGCGATGCTCGGGGTCGCCTACGCCTACGGGCTCGCCCGGGTCGAGCCCAACGTCACCTTCACCCTCCTCGGCATCTCCTACCAGCCCTCCCTGACCGAACCGCCGCTCAGCACCACCCGCACCGTGCGCCGCCGCGGCACCGACTACACCCGGCTCGCCGCCGTCTACCGCCTCGTCGACGACATCACCGCCGGGGACGTCACCCTGGAGGACGCCTACCGGCGGCTCGCCGACATCCGGCGCAACCGGCACCCGTACAGCAGCTGGTTCCTCACCGGCGCCGCCGGACTGCTCGCGGGCGCGGCCAGCCTGCTCGTCGGCGGCAACCTGATCATCTTCCTCGCCGCCGCGCTCGCCGCGATGGTCGGCGACCGGCTCGCCTGGATCCTCGCCGGGCGCGGCCTGCCCGAGTTCTACCAGTTCGCCGCCGCGGCCATGCCCGCGGCCGCGATGGGCGTCCTCGTCGACCGCGCCCACTGGATCCCCGGCACCGCCGGGGTCCAGTCCTCCGCCGTCATCACCGGCGGCCTCTTCGCGCTGCTGCCCGGACGCGCCCTCGTCGCCGCCGTCCAGGACGGCCTCACCGGCTTCTACATCACCGCGTCCGCGCGCCTGCTGGAGGTCATCTACCTGGTCGTCGGCATCGTCATCGGCGTCACCCTCGTCCTCTACGCGGGCGTCCGCTTCGGCGCCGAACTCAACCCCGACCAGGCCCTGCGGGCCTACGACCAGCCGTGGATCCAGCTCATCGCCGCCATGGTGCTGACGCTGGCCTTCGCGGTGCTCCTCCAGTGCGAGCGCGGCGTGCTCGTGCTCGCCACCCTCAACGGGGGAGTCGCCTGGAGCGTCTACGGCGTCCTGCACTTCCAGGCGGGCGGCAACCAGGTCGCCTCCACCGCCGCGGCGGCCGGCCTCGTCGGGCTCTTCGGCCAGCTCATGGCCCGCTACCGGTACGTCTCCGTACTCCCGTACGTGACCGCGGCGATCGGGCCGCTCCTCCCCGGCTCCGCGACCTACTTCGGGCTCCTCGCCGTGACCCAGGGCCACGCCTCCGCCGGTGCCACGCAGCTCACGCGGGCCGCGGCGCTCGCGCTCGCCCTCGCGATCGGTGTCAACCTCGGCAACGAGGTGGCCCGCCTCGCTCTTCCGACGCCGGGCCCCGCCACGCCGCGTCTCGCGGCCAAGCGCACCCGCGGCTTCTGAGGTTTCCCTCGCCTGGGGGGCCGCCCCCGCCCGCGGCTTCCCGCCGGGGGCTTCCGCCGCGGGGTGCCCGCCCCGCCGGGGTGCCGCGTGCTGCCCTCGCGGGGCTTGTCTGATGCGTGGGGGCTGGTCGCGCGGTTCCCCGCGCCCCTGGGGGGTGCGGCTTGGGGTGGGCGGTTTGCCGTTCCGCCGGTGGTGGGCTGGTCGCGCCGTTCCCCGCGCCCCTGAGGGGGGTGCCTCTTGGGGTGGGGGTTCGCCGTTCCGCCGGTGGTGGGTTGCTCGCGCCGTTCCTCGCGCCCCTGGGGGGGTGCGGCTTGGGGTGGGGATTCGCCGTTCGCTCGGTGGGGGCTGGTCGCGCCGTTCCTCGCGCCCCTGAGGGGGTGCCGCTTGCGGTGGGCGGTTCGCCGTTCTGCCGGTGGGGGCTGGTCGCGCAGTTCCTCGCGCCCCCGGGTTGCCCGGCGGGGCATCGCGCTTGCGCTCGGGGGTTGGGGTCGGGTGCCACTCCGGGGGTACCTCCTCGGAATGCGCGTCTGACGTCATGACGTGTTGGTGGGGCGGTGGGGTGCGCATTCCTGCGGGGGCACCCCCGGATCGTCCCCCTCCCGGGCCCGGTGTGGCGGCTGCCTGCCGGTGGGGGTGAGGTTGTCCGGGGACTGCGGTTCGCCCCCGACGGTGGCGCACCCCCACGAGAAGTCCGTCAGCCGACGTCGTATCTGCACGGGTGGTGGGGGTGGGAGCACCCCGCGCCGCCAGGCGCGGGAAACCACCGCGGCGGGTCAGCCGCCCACGTGCCGGCAACCGGGCACCGCCCGAACGCGGCGCCGCCAGGCGCGGGCACTACGGCGGCGGGTCAGCCGCCAAAGCACCCCGGGCCCCGGGCGGGCCACCGTCCGGAGCGGCGCCGCCAGGCGCGGGCACCCCCGGCGGCGGGTCAGCCGCCTACGTACCGGCAATCGGGCACCGCCCGAGCGCGGCGCCGCCAGGCGCGGGCACCCCCGGCGGCGGGTCAGCCGCCTACGTACCGGCAATCGGGCACCGCCCGAACGCGGCGCCGCCAGGCGCGGGCACCACGGCGGCGGTTCAGCCGCCCACGCACGGGCATCGGGCACCGCCCGAAGCGGCCCCGCGGCGGTTCAGCCGCCC
Source organism: Streptomyces sp. NPDC020983 (assembly GCF_044333485.1). Lineage (NCBI taxonomy): Bacteria > Bacillati > Actinomycetota > Actinomycetes > Kitasatosporales > Streptomycetaceae > Streptomyces > Streptomyces sp. NPDC020983. Next base: position 298,208 of record NZ_JBIRRA010000002.1, read on the forward strand.
ACGCACGGGCATCGGGCACCGCCCGAAGCGGCCCCGTGGCGGGTCAGCCGCCTACGCACCGGCGAGGGGGCGCCGCCCGAAGCGGCGCCCCCGCGGCGGGGCGGGCGCGGACCCCACCGCGGGGGGTGTCACGCCCCAGCCACGCCGGAGGCGAGCGCGTCGAGTGCGGCCTCCGCCGCCGCCGCGGAGGTCGACCCCGAGGTCATGAAGGCGAAGGCCAGCACCCGGCCCGAGGGGGTGACGGTCAGGCCGGCGATCGTGTTGACGCCCGTCAGCGTGCCGGTCTTGGCGCGGACCACCCCCGCGCCGCCCTCCCCGCGGAAACGCGACGCGAGCGTGCCGGTGAACGCGGCGACGGGGAGCCCGTCGAGGACGGGCCGCAGTTCGGGGTGGTCCGGCGACGCGGCCAGCGCCAGAAGCCGGGTGAGCGCCGCGGGCGGCAGCGCGTCCTCGCGGTTGAGTCCGCTGCCGTCCGTGAAGACGGCTTTCCCGAGCGGGACCCCGTACGTCCGCAGCGCCCGGGGAAGGGCCTGCGCGACACCGGCGAAGCTCAGCGGCTGCCCGGTCGCGCGGGCGACCTGCCGGGCGAGCGCCTCGGCGAGGTCGTTGTCGGAGTCGGTGAGCATGCGCTCGACGAGCTGGTCGAGGGGTGCGGAGTGGTGCGCGGCGAGCCGTGCGCCGCCCGCGCCGCTCGCTTTCTTCGGGGTGCCGGTGACGCTGATGCCGTGTGAGGCGAGCAGGTGCGCGAACTGCTGGGCGGCGGAGCGGGCCGGGTCGGGGGAGCGGGTCGCGGGGCCGGTGCTGTCGGGGTCGAGGCGGCCCTCGGCGGCCATCAGCGCGGTGACGGGCGCGAGGTTCTCGTTGACGCCGATGGGGTGGAGCGTGGGGCCGGAGTAGTAGGAGGTGTCGTAGCCCAGGCGTACGGAGGTCGTGCCGCGGGCGCGCAGCGCGGCGGCGGTGTCGGCGGCGAGGCGGTCGAGTGTGAGGGTGGGGTCGCCGCCGCCGACGAGCACGACCCGGCCGTCCGCGGTGGCGACGGCGGTGGTCGTGAGGGTGTACGCGTCGCCGAGGGTGCCGAGCGCGGCGACGGCGGTGGCGAGCTTGGTGGTCGAGGCGGGGGTGGAGGCGGTGCCGGAGCGGTGGTCGTACAGGACCTGGCCGCTGGCGACGTCGAGCACGGACCCGGTGCGTAGCGTGCCGAGGCCGGGCGCGGCCATGAGCGGCTTCAGCCTCGCGGTGAGCTGGGCGGCGAGTGAGGCGGGCGCCTGCCCGCTCCCGGCGGCGGTCAGGACGGGTCCGGCGGCCGGCGCGTGCGCCCCGACGATGTCGACGCCGGCGCACCCCCCGCCCCCGGCGGAAGCGCCTCCCGCGGCGGCGGACCCGCACGGCGTGCCCCCGTGCCGTGCGGGCCCCGGCGCGGGGGATCCGGCGGAGTGGGACGCGGCACGGGACCGTTCCGCCGTACGCTGACCCGCGTCCCACGGTCCCGCCGCGGTCACCGCGACCGCGGCGAGTACCGCGCCCACCGCCGCGGATATCCCGACGACCTGCACCGTTCTGTTGAGCGGCACCCCCGACCAGCCCCTTTCGCGACCACCCACTTGCGTGGGAGACACTTAACCACCCGCACTATGCGCTGATCATGGAGGAGTACGGCCTTGGAGTTCGACGTCACGATCGAGATCCCGAAGGGTTCGCGGAACAAGTACGAGGTGGACCACGAGACCGGTCGTATCCGCCTGGACCGCAGGCTCTTCACCTCGACCAGCTACCCCGCCGACTACGGCTTCATCGAGAACAGCCTCGGCCAGGACGGCGACCCGCTGGACGCCCTGGTCCTGCTGGACGAGCCGACCTTCCCCGGCTGCCTGATCACCTGCCGCGCCATCGGCATGTTCCGCATGACGGACGAGGCCGGCGGCGACGACAAGGTGCTGTGCGTGCCGGCGTCCGACCCGCGCGTGGAGCACCTGCGGGACATCCACCACGTCAGCGAGTTCGACCGGCTGGAGATCCAGCACTTCTTCGAGGTCTACAAGGACCTGGAGCCCGGCAAGTCCGTCGAGGGCGCCGACTGGGTCGGCCGCGCCGAGGCCGAGGCGGAGATCGAGGACTCCTTCCGCCGCCTGAAGGAGCACGGGCCGGGCCACTGAGCGCCGGATGCGACGCTTCCGCCGGGGGGCGGGCCGCGGGGAGAACCCGTACGGCCCGCCCCTCCGCGCGTCCGGCCCGTTCGCGGCGCCCCAAAGCGGGGGGCGGCAACGTACCGTGAAGGCATGACGAGCACCGGTGGAAGCGAGATGGTCGACTGGAACCTCGCCGTGGCCACGGCGCAGCGGCTCACCAGGCCGGGGCCGGAGGTCAGCCGCGACGAGGCGCGCGCGATCGTGGCCGAGCTGCGCGGACACGCGATGGACTCGGAGGCGCACGTACGCGGCTTCACCCGGATGTACGGCGACGACGCGCCACCGCACGGCACGCCCGTGCTCGTCGTCGACCGGGCCGGCTGGGTGAAGGCCAACGTGGCGGGCTTCCGCGAGGTGCTGAAGCCGCTGCTGGTCAAGATGCAGGCGCGGCGCCCGGGCGGCCCCGGCGGGGCGGTGCTCGGCACGGTCGGCGGAAAGGTGACGGGCGTCGAGGTCGGGATGCTGCTGAGCTTCCTGTCCTCGCGCGTGCTGGGGCAGTACGAGACCTTCGCGCCGCCGAGCCGCGACATGCCCGCCGGGCCGGTCAAGCCCGCGCCCGGGCAGTCGCGGGCCGGGCGGCTGCTGCTCGTCGCGCCGAACATCGTGCACGTCGAGCGGGAGTTGGACGTCGACCCGCACGACTTCCGGCTGTGGGTGTGCCTGCACGAGGAGACCCACCGCACGCAGTTCTCCGCCGTGCCGTGGCTGCGCGACCACATCGAGGCCGAGATCCAGGCCTTCCTGGGCGAGACCGAGCTGGACGCCTCGACCGTCGTCGAGCGGATCCGGCAGGCCGTGCAGTCCTTCGGCGGGCAGGGCGGCACCCAGCAGGACGGGGCGGACGAGGCCCGCGAGGAGGAGCCGGACGGCGGGCGCAGCCTCGTCGACCTGGTGCAGACGGCCTCGCAGCGGGAGATCCTGGCCCGGCTGACCGGCGTGATGTCCCTGCTGGAGGGCCACGCCGACTACGTCATGGACGGTGTCGGGCCCGAGGTCGTACCCACCGTCGCGGAGATCCGGGAGAAGTTCAGCCGCCGCCGGGCCAGCGGCGCCGGCCGCCTGGACCAGGCGCTGCGCCGGCTGCTGGGCCTGGACGCGAAGCTGCGGCAGTACCGGGACGGCGAGCGCTTCGTGCGGGCGGTCGTGGACCAGGTCGGCATGGACGGCTTCAACAAGGTCTGGACGTCGCCGAACACGCTGCCCACGAAGGCGGAGATCGCCAGGCCCGCGGAGTGGGTCGCCCGCGTCCACGCCCGCCCGGGGGACGGGGACTGACCCCGCCGGGACACCGGCCGAAGCCCCCTCCGGCGCCCCAAGGAGGGGGCACGCGCCCCCGGTTCACCCGTCCGAGGGACCGTATGCGCAGGGTAGGGCGTGCGATGCTCGGGTAATGCCCGGGCTTCTGTCACCATCTGAATACCCTGCGTCATCAACTCCCGAACGTCGCGAGCCCCCCGCGCTGAGCGGCGTTCCCGTACCCAGCCTCCTCAGGAGGGAACCGGACATGGGACCCCACCCCACGGTCGCGGCGATACGCCTGGCGGTCCGCCGCGTCCTGCACGACGTCCTCGGCTCGTCCGCCGACCCGCACCCCCTGGTGCTCGCCGCCTGCAGCGGCGGCGCCGACTCCATGGCGCTCGCCGCCGCCCTCGCCTTCGAGGGCCCGCGGCTCGGCGTGCGCTCCGGCGCGGTCACCGTCGACCACGGCCTGCAGGACGGCTCCGCCGTGCGCGCGCAGGAAGTGGCCGGGCGGCTGCGCGCCCTCGGCCTCGACCCGGTCGACGCGATCGGCGTGACCGTGGGCCGCCAGGGCGGCCCCGAGGCCGCGGCCCGCGACGCCCGCTACGCCGCCCTCGACGCGGCCGCCGAACGCTTCGGCGCCGCGGCCGTACTCCTCGGCCACACCCGCGACGACCAGGCAGAAACGGTGCTGCTCGGGCTCGCCCGCGGCTCCGGGATCCGGTCGCTGTCCGGCATGGCCGCGGTGTCCGGCGTGGACGGCCGCTACCGCCGCCCCTTCCTGCTGCTCGACCGGGACACCGTACGCCAGGGCTGTCTGGCCCAGGGCATCACCGTGTGGGAGGACCCGCACAACCACGACCCCGCGTACACCCGCTCGCGGGTCCGCCACGAGGCGCTGCCGGTGCTGGAGAAGTCGCTCGGCAAAGGCGTCGTCGAGGCCCTGGCCCGTACCGCCCAGCTCTCCCGGGACGACGCCGACGCGCTCGACCAGTGGGCCGCCGACGCGCAGGCCGACGCGGCGGGCGACGACGGCAGCCTCGACGTGCGGCGGCTGTCCACGCTGCCGGCCGCGGTGCGCCGCCGGGTGCTGCGCCGTACGGCCATCGCCGCGGGCTCGCCGCCCGGCTTCCTCTTCGCCCGGCACATCGAGGAGGTGGACCGCCTGGTCACCGGCTGGCGCGGGCAGAAGGCGCTCAACCTGCCGGGCGGCGTCGCCGTCCGGCGGGCCAATGGCAGACTGTTCTTCTCGCCGTCGTAGCCAAGGGTGGGCCGACGTGCGCCGACGTGGACCCGAGCAGCTGAGGACGTACCAGGCAGTGAACGAGATCGACATGGGCACGGACCTGGAGAAAGTACTCATCTCCCAGGCCGAGATCGACGCGAAGCTCACCGAGCTGGCGGCGCAGATCGACGAGGACTACGCGGGCCGGGAACTGCTGATCGTGGGTGTCCTCAAGGGCGCGGTCATGGTCATGGCGGACCTGGCCCGCGCCCTGTCCACGCCCGTCACCATGGACTGGATGGCGGTGTCCTCCTACGGGGCGGGCACCAAGTCCTCCGGCGTCGTCCGCATCCTCAAGGACCTGGACACCGACATCGCCGGCCGCCACGTGCTGATCGTCGAGGACATCATCGACTCCGGCCTGACGCTCTCCTGGCTCATCAGCAACCTGGGCTCGCGCGGCCCGGCCTCGCTGGAGGTCTGCACGCTGCTGCGCAAGCCCGAGGCGGCCAAGGTGGAGATCGACGTCAAGTACACGGGCTTCGACATTCCCAATGAATTCGTCGTGGGATACGGCCTGGACTACGCCGAGAAGTACCGGAATCTGCCCTTCGTGGGCACCCTCGCGCCGCACGTCTACGGCGGCTGACCGGCCCGCGCGCCGGGTCGCCGGGAGCCGGCCGGATCCGTCCGGGGGGCCCCGGGGAACCTGTGCCGATTTCCCGGCGTTGGAGCAGGAAAGCGGGTTGGTTAACAGTCGGCGGCGCCCTCGGGTGACAATGCTGGGGTACCGTCCGAAGGTCGGGTCATTACAACACCGGATGCACAGGCCGCCTGACAGGCGGCGCGGTGCCTCACTGTGGCAGGAGGGACGGGGCGGTTTCGCCCCGCATGGATGGACGTGAAGCGCTATTTCCGTGGGCCAGTCATGTGGATCGTGCTGGTTGTCCTCGCCGTGGTCGTGCTGATGCAGGTCGTCGGGTCCGGCGGCGGCTACAAGACGGTTGACACCGGCGCGGTCCTGCACGCGATCGACACCAATCAGGCCAAGTCCGCCGAGCTGACGACCGGCGACGACAACTCGATCAAGGTCCAGCTGAAGGACGGCGTCAAGATCGAGGGCAGCTCCAAGGTCCGCGCCAGCTACATCGGCGACCAGGGCGCGGCCATCGCCCAGGACCTCCAGAAGATCGTCGACGGCAAGGTCCCGGGGGTCCAGCTCCCGGACAAGTACACCGTCTCGCAGTCCAAGCAGAACGCCTTCGTCGGCATCCTGCTGTCGCTGCTGCCCTTCGTCCTGATCGTGGTCGTCTTCCTCTTCCTGATGAACCAGATGCAGGGCGGCGGCTCGCGCGTCATGCAGTTCGGGAAGTCCAAGGCCAAGCTGATCACCAAGGACACCCCCAAGACGACGTTCTCCGACGTCGCGGGCTGCGACGAGGCCGTCGAGGAGCTCCAGGAGATCAAGGAGTTCCTCCAGGAGCCGGCCAAGTTCCAGGCCGTGGGCGCCAAGATCCCCAAGGGCGTGCTGCTCTACGGCCGTCCCGGTACGGGCAAGACGCTGCTGGCGCGGGCCGTCGCCGGCGAGGCGGGCGTCCCCTTCTACTCGATCTCGGGTTCCGACTTCGTCGAGATGTTCGTCGGTGTCGGCGCCAGCCGTGTGCGCGACCTGTTCGAGCAGGCCAAGGCCAACGCGCCGGCGATCGTCTTCGTCGACGAGATCGACGCCGTGGGCCGGCACCGCGGTGCGGGCCTCGGCGGCGGGCACGACGAGCGTGAGCAGACCCTCAACCAGCTGCTGGTCGAGATGGACGGCTTTGACGTCAAGGGCGGTGTGATCCTCATCGCCGCGACCAACCGGCCCGACATCCTCGACCCGGCGCTGCTGCGCCCGGGCCGCTTCGACCGGCAGATCGCGGTCGACCCGCCGGACCTGATGGGCCGCCTGGAGATCCTCAAGGTCCACCAGAAGGGCAAGCCCATCGCGCCGGACGTCGACATGATGGCCGTCGCCCGCCGCACCCCCGGCTTCACCGGCGCCGACCTGAGCAACGTGCTCAACGAGGCCGCGCTGCTGACCGCCCGCAGCGACAAGAAGCTGATCGACAACGGGGTGCTCGACGAGGCCATCGACCGCGTCGTGGCCGGTCCGCAGAAGCGCACCCGCATCATGTCGGACAAGGAGAAGAAGATCACCGCGTACCACGAGGGCGGTCACGCCCTGGTCGCGGCGGCCTCTCCCAGCTCCGACCCGGTGCACAAGGTCACGATCCTGTCCCGCGGCCGCGCCCTCGGCTACACGATGGTGCTGCCCGACGAGGACAAGTACTCGACGACGCGCAACGAGATGCTCGACCAGCTCGCGTACATGATGGGCGGCCGGGCCGCGGAGGAGCTGGTCTTCCACGACCCGACCACCGGCGCGTCCAACGACATCGAGAAGGCCACCGCCACGGCCCGCGCGATGGTCACGCAGTACGGCATGACCGAGCGCCTCGGCGCGATCAAGTTCGGCTCCTCCGACTCCGAGCCCTTCCTCGGCCGTGAGATGGGTCACCAGCGCGACTACTCCGAGGAGGTCGCCGGGCTGGTGGACGAGGAGGTCAAGAAGCTGATCGAGACCGCGCACAACGAGGCCTGGGAGATCCTGGTCGAGAACCGCGACGTGCTCGACAACCTGGTGCTGGCCCTGCTGGAGCGGGAGACGCTGAACAAGGAGGAGATCGCCGAGATCTTCGCCCCGATCGTGAAGCGCCCGCCGCGTCCGGCCTGGACCGGCTCCGCCCGCCGTACGCCGTCGACCCGGCCCCCGGTGCTCTCGCCGAAGGAGCTGGCGCTCACCAACGGCAGCCAGCCCGCCAACGGCAACGGCCCGGCGGCCGTCACGACCGCCAAGCCGCCGGCCGAGCCGCCCGCCGAGCCGGCGTCCCCGCCGGAGGACGGCCAGAGCGACGGCTGACCACCCGCACCTGCGGTGATGCCGCAGGTCCGGGGGCATCCCGGAATGAAGGCCGCGGTCCCAGGGTTCTACCCTTGGGACCGCGGCCCTTTTGCGAGGTCTTCGAGCTGCCACCCAGCCCGTCCCGGCCGCACCGCTCACGGCATTGTCAGCACCGCAGGAACGAGGCACCCATGACGGACCCCGTGACGCTCGACGGCGAGGGGGCCATCGGCGAGTTCGACGAGAAGCGCGCCGCCGCCGCCGTGCGCGAGCTGCTCCTCGCCGTGGGCGAGGACCCGGACCGCGAGGGCCTGCGGGAGACCCCGGCGCGCGTCGCGCGGGCCTACCGCGAGATATTCGCCGGACTGTGGCAGGAGCCCGAGGACGTCCTGACGACGACCTTCGACATCGGGCACGACGAGATGGTGCTGGTCAAGGACATCGAGGTGATGTCCTCGTGCGAGCACCACCTCGTGCCCTTCGTGGGCGTCGCCCACGTCGGCTACATCCCCTCGATGTCCGGCAAGATCACCGGCCTGTCCAAGCTGGCCCGCCTCGTCGACGTCTACGCCCGCCGCCCCCAGGTGCAGGAGCGGCTCACCACGCAGATCGCCGACGCCCTGATGCGCATCCTGGAGCCGCGCGGCGTCATCGTCGTCGTCGAGTGCGAGCACATGTGCATGACGATGCGCGGGGTGCGCAAGCCCGGCGCCAAGACGATCACCTCCGCGGTGCGGGGCCAGCTGCGCGACCCGGCCACGCGGTCGGAGGCGATGAGCCTCATCATCGGGCGCGGCTAGCGGGCCCCTCGGCCGCCGTCCCTCCCAGCCGGGCGCTGATCCACTCCAGGGCCGCCGGGACCTCGCGTTTCCAGGTGTTGAAGTTGTGCCCGCCGCTCGGCAGGATGATCGACGAGACGTGGGTCGGGGCGCCGGCCGCGGCGATGAAGCGCAGCGTGGCCCGGTAGTTGTGCTCGCCCTTGCGGCTGCTGGTCACCAGCAGGCTCACCGGCGGGTGCGGGAGGTGCCGCAGCCGCCACATCAGGTCGTTCTCACGGCGCCGCCGGTCGCTGCCGCCGTAGAGGTCGCCGGTCGTCGCGTCCTGCGGGGCGCCGTAGTCCGCCGACAGCCCGACGGCCACCGAGAAGCTGCCCGGGTCGCGCAGGGCGAGCTTGAGGGCGCAGTAGCCGCCGGTGGAGTCGCCGATCACCGCCCAGTTCCGCGCGCCCGGCGAGACCCGGTAGCGGGCGGTGATCTGGGCCGGCACGTCCCTGGCGAAGTACGTCTCCGTCTGCGGGCCGCCGGGCACGTCGGTGCACTCGGTGTCGCGCGGCGGGGCGACGGTCGGCCGCATCATGACCATCACCATGGGCCGTGCGCGGCCCGCCCGCACCTGGCCCGCGTTGACCGCCGGATACCGCAGCTTCTTGTAGAGGGCCTCGGCCGTGCCCGGGTAACCGGTGAGGACCAGCAGCGCCGGGAAGCGGGCGGCCGGCTCACGGAAGTACTCGGGCGGCAGGTAGACGTACGCCTTGCTGGTGATTTTGGAGGCACCGCCCGCGAGGGCCACCTGCTGGATCAGCCCGCCGTGCCGCGCCGAGCCGGCGGGCGCCCCCTGGTGCACGGTGCCGAGCACCCGCATGCCGCCGTCCTGCGGCGAGCCGAGCCCGTGGTCGACCACGACGCCCGGCGTGGTGTTGCGGCCGAAGAGATCGGCCCAGGAGGCGTAGAAGCCGAAGGAGGTGTTGACGGCGAGGCCGATCGCCGCGATCAGGGACAGCTGGGTGCCCAGCAGGATCCCCACCCGGCCCAGTACCGGTACCAGGCCGCGCCGGGAGAGCCGTGGCCACAGCCACACCGTGAGAATGAACAGCGCGAGTGCCAGCAGCGCAGCTGCCAGCAGCACCTTCTTGCTCGTGAGACCCATGTCGGCTGGAGTGCTTTCTGCGTCGGCGTCCAGTGGTACGGTCCGGGACGCAACCCGAGCAGCCAGGTTTCCGTCCTAGAGGGCGCAAAAATTCGTACTGGAGCAGATTGCGGGATGTGCCCGTGATTTCCCGGTGATGCTGTGGTTTGGTGACTCATGTCTGTAGTGCTAGAGGGCGAATGCCCCGTACGGGTTCCCCGGGCGGTGTGTGATGTCGGCTGACCGGCAGTCCCCGGAGCGCCGGCACCGCTGGCCGGTGCCCTCCCGGGCCGTGCCCAGGATCATCGGCACCGCGACCGCGGTGATCGGCCTGCTCGACGTGGTCTCGGCGGTCTTCCCGGCCTTCCGCAACGGCCGGATGCACCACCTGGCCGCGGTCTTCCCGGGCACCGTCAGCACCCTCGCCGGTGCGACCGCGATCGTCACCGGCATCCTGCTGCTGATGCTCGCGCACGCCCTGAAACGCGGGAAGGTCCGGGCGTGGTGGGCGGCCGTCGCCCTGCTGCCGGTGGGCGCCGCCACCCAGCTGATCTACCGGCACTCCTTCTTCGGCGCGTGCGTGTCGCTCGCGCTGCTGGCGGTGCTGGTGGTCCACCGGCGCGAGTTCACCGCGCTGTCCGACCCGCGCACCCGCTGGCGGGCGCTGGTGAACTTCGTGGTGCTCAGCGCCTCCGCCTTCGCCCTCGGCCTGGTCATCACCAGCGCCCATCCCGCCTCGGAGCGCGGCAACCCCGGGCTGTTCGACCGCTGCCAGCACGTCCTGCTCGGCCTCTTCGGATTCGAGGGGCCCGTCGACTACACCAGCGACCGGGTCGGCGACCTCGTCGGCTACTCCCTCGGCGGCCTCGGCCTGCTCATCGCCGCCTCCACCGTCTACCTCGCGCTGCGCCCGGCCCGCCCGGTCGCCGAGCTGAGCGAGGCCGACGAGGCCCGGCTGCGCGCGCTGCTGGCCCGGCACGGCGGCCGCGACTCGCTGGGCCACTTCGCGCTGCGCCGCGACAAGTCCGTCGTCTTCTCGGCCAGCGGCAAGGCCGCCGTCTGCTACCGGGTGGTGTCCGGCGTCGCCCTGGCCGGCGGCGACCCGATCGGCGACGTCGAGGCGTGGCCCGGCGCGATCGAGCGCTTCATGGAGCTGGCCCGCGCCCACGCGTGGCTGCCCGCGATCGTAGGGTGCAGCGAGACCGGCGCCGAGGTGTGGACCCGCGAGACCGGCCTGGACGCCCTGGAGCTGGGCGACGAGGCCATCGTCGACACCGACCGCTTCACCCTCGAAGGCCGCGCCATGCGCAATGTGCGGCAGATGGTCAAGCGCATCGAGCGCGCCGGGTACGTCACCCGGGTGCGCCGCGTGCACGACCTCGGTGAGGACGAGAAGCAGCAGGTCAGGCTGGCCGCCGACGCCTGGCGCGGCACGGACACCGAGCGCGGCTTCTCCATGGCGCTGGGCCGCTTCGGGGAGGACGTGGACGGCGACTGCGTCGTCGTGACCGCCCACAAGGAGCCCGAGCCGGACGCCCCCCACCCCGAGCTGGGCGATCTGCGGGCCGTGCTGCACTTCGTGCCCTGGGGCCGCGACGGGATGTCGCTGGAGATGATGCGCCGCGACCGCAGCGCCGACCCGGGACTGAACGAGCTGCTGATCGTCGCGGCCCTCCAGCAGGCGCCCGGCCTGGGTGTGGCGCGCGTGTCGCTGAACTTCGCGATGTTCCGCTCGGCGCTGGCCCGCGGGGAGCGGATCGGCGCCGGCCCGGTGCTGCGCAGCTGGCGCGGACTGCTGGTGTTCCTGTCGCGCTGGTTCCAGATCGAGTCGCTGTACAAGTTCAACGCGAAGTTCCAGCCGGAGTGGGTGCCGCGCTTCCTGGTCTTCCCCAACTCGCGCGACCTGCCCCGTATCGGCTTCGCGACCATGCAGGCCGAGGGCTTCGTGACGCTGTCGCTGCCGCTGCCGGACGCCGTCCAGCGCTTCCTGCCCGGCCGGGCCCGCCGTCCGCACCGTCAGCGTTCCGGTTACGCCGCGCCGCCCGACCACGCCGCCGCCCGCGCGGCGCGGGAGGCCTGCGCGGGCGCCGGGGCCGGGACGGACGGCCAGGGCGGTGAGGGCGCGGACAAGCGGAGTGCGGTCGCCTGAGCCGTACCGCCTAGGCTGGGTCGCATGAGTACCCAGCAGGGTCCCGCAGGACCCGTAGGACTGCCGCAGTGGGACCGCTGCGCGGTCATGGGCGTGGTCAACGTCACGCCGGACTCGTTCTCCGACGGCGGGCGCTGGTTCGACGCCGAGCTGGCCGTCAAGCACGGGCTGGACCTCGTCGCCCAGGGCGCCGACCTGGTCGACGTCGGCGGCGAGTCCACGCGGCCCGGCGCCGCGCGGGTCGAGGAGGCCGAGGAGCTGCGCCGGGTGCTGCCGGTGGTGCGCGAGCTGGCCGCCGCCGGGGTGCTCGTGAGCGTCGACACCATGCGCGCGAGCGTCGCCGAGCAGGCGCTCGCCGCGGGCGCGTCGCTGGTCAACGACGTGAGCGGCGGCCAGGCGGACCCCGCGATGATCCCCGTCGTCGCGGCCGCCGGCGCCCCCTTCGTCGTCATGCACTGGCGCGGCCAGAGCATCGACATGAACAACCGGGCCGTCTACGCCGACGTGCTCCGCGAGGTCGTCGACGAGCTGCGCGCCGCCCTGGACCGCGCGGTCGCGGGGGGTGTCGATCCCGGGCGCGTCGTCCTCGACCCCGGCCTCGGCTTCGCCAAGGAGGCCCCGCACGACCTGGCGCTGCTCGCGAACCTCGGCGAGCTGCGCGCGCTCGGCCGCCCGCTGCTGGTGGCCGCCTCCCGCAAGCGCTTCCTCGGCCACGTCCTCGCCGGCGGCACCGGCGCCCCGCCGCCGGCCCGCGAGCGCGACGCCGCCACCGCCGCCGTCACCGCGATCGCCGCCCGCGAGGGCGCCTGGGCCGTGCGCGTGCACGAGGTGCACGCGAGCGCCGACGCCGTACGCGTCGCGCAGGCCATCTCCGCGGCGGCCGGCGGTTCGGCGGACGGAACGGGGGCGGGCGCATGACGGCGAAGACGGCCGAGGCGCGCGCGGTCGAGCGCGCCAACCAGGCCTTCTACGACGCGGTGGAGAATTCCGACCTCGACGCCCTGGAGGAGGTCGTCCTCGACGGCCCGCTGGCCGAGACCGTCGCCGTCGTCCACCCCGGATGGCCGGTGCTGCGCGGGCGCGGCGAGGTCATGCGGTCCTTCGCGCTCATCATGGCCAACACCGACTACATCCAGTTCTTCCTCACCGACGTCGAGATCGGTGTGGACGGCGACGCCGCCGTGGTCACCTGCACCGAGAACATCCTCACCGGCGGCCCCGCCGAGGAGGACGACCCGGCCGGCTCGTCGCTCGTCGGCGGGCTCGTCGTGGCCACCAACGTCTTCCGGCGCACCGCCGACGGCTGGCGGCTGTGGGTCCACCACGGCTCCCCGGTGCTCGCCGAACAGGACGACGAGGCCGAAGCGGCCGAGAACGAGGAGTGAGCGAGGGTGAGCACGATGGACACGGTCGCACTGCGCGGACTGAAGGTGCTCGGACACCACGGGGTCTTCGAGCACGAGAGGGAACAGGGCCAGATCTTCGTGATCGACCTGGTCATGCGGCTGGACACCGCGCCCGCGGCGGCCGGTGACGACCTCGCCAGGACCGTGCACTACGGTGTGGTCGCCGAGGAGGTGGCGGCCGTCGTCTCCGGCGAGCCCGTCGACCTCATCGAGACTCTCGCCCAGCGCATCGCCGACACCTGCCTGGGGCACGAGGCCGTGCAGGAGGTCGAGGTGACCGTTCACAAGCCGGACGCGCCCATCGCCGTGCCCTTCGACGACGTGACCGTGACCATCACCCGGAGGCGCCCGTGACCGCCGAATGGCCGGAGCAGTCCGCAGACCCCACCGTCCAGCCCGTCCCCGCGGCGGTCGTCGCGGCCGTCGACGCGGCCGACAGCACCTTGCAGAACCCGCAGACCGCCGTCATCTCCCTGGGCGGCAACCTCGGCAACCGGCTGGAGAACCTCCAGGGCGCCGTGGACGCCCTGGAGGACACCCCCGGCGTCCGCGTCAAGGCCGTCTCCCCCGTCTACGAGACCGAGCCGTGGGGCGTGCCCGCCGGCAGCCAGCCCGGCTACTTCAACGCCGTCGTCCTCATCCGCACCACCCTGCCGCCCGGCTCCCTGCTGGAGCGTGCCCACGCGATCGAGGAGGCCCACTCCCGGGTCCGCGCGCAGCACTGGGGCCCGCGCACCCTCGACGTCGACATCGTGGCCTACCAGAACGTGCGCTCCGACGACCCCGCCCTCACCCTGCCCCACCCCCGCGCCCACGAGCGCGCCTTCGTCCTCGTACCGTGGTACGACGTCGACCCGGCAGCCGAGGTCCCCGGCCGCGGCCCCGTCGCCGACCTGCTCGCCACCGCCGACCGGCACGGCGTCCGGCGCCGCGACGACCTGGAACTCCGGCTGCCCGAGTAGACGTTGCGTGAGTGGCCGGAAGGCGTAGGGAACGGCGTGGGGAACGGCGTGGGGAACATGGAGGCGGGCGCTCGGTGAGCACACTGCGAATCAGGACGCTGGCAGGGCTCTTCGCGGCCGCCCTGGTCGTGGCGTGGTCCGCGGCACGGCTGTGGGACACGGTGGGCACACTGCCCGGCGTACCGGTGGCCGCGCCCATCGTCCTGGCGGTGATAGCGGCGGCGCTCCTCGCGACCGGGCTCTCGCTGCGGTCCCGGCTGCGGGCGCAGCGTGAACGCCGTCCCGGCGCGAAACCGGTCGACCCGCTGGCCGCGGCGCGTGCCCTCGTCTTCGCGCAGGCCAGCGCACTGGTCGCGGCGCTCGTGGCCGGGATGTACGGCGGCACGTGCCTGTACCTCATCATGTACAAGCTCGACATGGACCCGCGGCGCCACCAGGCCGTCTACGCGGGCCTGGCCTTCCTCGCCGGGGTTGCCGTGGTGGCGGCGGCGCTCTTCCTGGAGCGGGTGTGCAGGCTCCCGGAGGACCGGGACGATCCGCCCGGGGCCCGTCCCTCCCGCCGCTGAGCTGCGGCGGGGCGGCCGGCCCGCTGCGGGGAGTACGGTCGAGGAATGGACATCGCCACGAGGAACAACGTCACCGTCACCGGTGCGACGCACGGGCGGCCGGTGATCCTCGCCCACGGCTTCGGCTGTGACCAGAACATGTGGCGGTTCACCGTCCCCGCCATCTCCCGCGACCACCCGGTCGTGCTCTTCGACTACGTGGGCTCCGGGAAGGCGGATCCGGCGGCGTTCTCCGAGGAGCGCTACTCCACCCTGGACGGCTACGCACAGGACGTGGTCGAGGTGTGCGAGGCCCTGGACCTGCGGGACGCGGTGTTCGTGGGGCACTCCGTCAGCGCGATGACCGGCGTCCTCGCCGCCGAGGCGGCCCCGGAGCGTATCGGCGCGCTGGTCATGGTCGCACCGTCCCCCCGCTACATCGACGACGAGGGCTACCGCGGCGGCTTCAGCGCCGAGGACATCGACGAGCTGCTGGCGTCGCTGGAGTCGAACTACCTGGGCTGGTCCTCCGCGATGGCCCCGGTGATCATGGGCAACCCCGAGCGGCCCGAACTCGGCGAGGAGCTGACCTCCAGCTTCTGCGCCACCGATCCCGGCATGGCGCGCGTCTTCGCCCGCACCACCTTCCTGTCGGACTCGCGGGAGGACCTCGGGCGCGTCCGCGTGCCGGTGCTCGTGCTGGAGTGCAACCAGGACGCGATAGCCCCGCGCGGGGTGGGTGAGTTCGTCCACCGGGCCATCCCCGGATCCACACTGGTCACGCTGGACGCCATCGGGCACTGCCCGCACCTGTCGGCGCCGGAGGCGACGA
Source organism: Streptomyces sp. NPDC020983 (assembly GCF_044333485.1). NCBI lineage: Bacteria > Bacillati > Actinomycetota > Actinomycetes > Kitasatosporales > Streptomycetaceae > Streptomyces > Streptomyces sp. NPDC020983. Next base: position 313,598 of record NZ_JBIRRA010000002.1, read on the forward strand.
ACGAGGCGATCACCGCCTTCCTGCGGAATCTGCGGTGATGTGCCGCACCGGGCAGCCGGAAGCGAAGGGCGCCGGCGGCACCCGGGCGTCCGACGCCCTCTTCGCCGCGCTGCTGGAGGACAGCGTCGAGGAGCTGTACGAGCAGGCGCCGTGCGGATACCTCTCCACGCTCATGGACGGCACCGTCGCGAAGATCAACTCCACGCTGCTGGACTGGCTCGGCATGGAGCGCGACGCGGTCGTGGGAAGGCTGCGCTTCACCGATCTGCTCACCGTGGGCGGCAGGCTCTACCACGAGACGCACTTCGCACCGCAGCTGCGGATGCAGGGGGAGATCAACGGGGTCGCCCTGGAGCTCAAGCGGGCCGACGGCGGCCGCAGACCCGTGCTGATCTCCTCGGTCGTCAAGCACGCCGGCTCCGGCGAGGCGATGCTGATCCGCACCACCGTCTTCGACGCCCGCGAGCGCCGTTCCTACGAGGAGGAACTGCTGCGCGGCCGCAAGGCGGCGGAGGAGGCGCGCCGCCAGGCGGAGGCGGACCGCGCCCGGCTGCGGGACGCCCTCGCCGTCCTCCAGCAGTCGCTGCTGCCCGGCGTGCTCCCGGCGATCCCCGGAGTGGAGACCGCCGCCCACTACCGCACCGCCTCGCCCGACCAGCTCGGCGGCGACTTCTACGACGTCTTCGCCATCGGCGGCGAGCGCTTCGCCTTCTTCCTCGGCGACGTGTGCGGCAAGGGCCCCGAGGCCGCCGCCGTGACCTCCCTGACCCGCTACACCCTGCGCGCCGCGGCCCTGCACGCCGCCGACCCCGTCGCCGCGCTCACCACGCTCAACACCGTGCTCCACGAGCGCTACTCGGCAGGAGACCCGCGCTACTGCACGGCGGTCTTCGGGATCCTCACACCGGATCCCGAAAACGGGCGCCTCACCGTCGAACTCGCCTCGGGCGGCCACCCGCCCGTGCTCGTGCTGCGGGGTGACGGCCGGGCGGAGTACCTGCGCACCCCCGGCGGCCTGCTCGTCGGCATCCTGCCCGAGGCTCCGTTCACCACCGCCGGCTGCGTCCTGGAGGCGGGGGACACGCTCGTCGCCTACACCGACGGCCTGACCGAAGCCCGTACGGGCGCGGACCGCGCCGGCCTCTACGGGGACGAGGCCCTCCTCGCCTTCGCCGCGGAACACGCCGGCCACTCGCCGCAGGAGCTCGTCCAGGCGCTCTCCGGCCTGCTGGACAGCCTCGGCGACGGCCTCGACGACGACACCGCCCTGCTCGCCCTCGGCGTTCCCACCGAGGGCACCCGCACCCGAACCAGCCGATGAGCGCCCGATGAAGATCACCACCCGCACCACCCCGTCCGGCCCCGTCGTGACGGTCGCCGGCGACCTCGACTACGAGACCGCCGGCGACCTGAGGTCCCTGGTCACCGCCCTGGTGCTCCAGCCGGGCCAGCACCTCGTCCTGGACCTGGGCGCCATGGAATTCTGCGACTCCAGCGGCATCACGGCGCTCATCGTCGCCCGCAACCACGCCCAGGCCGCGCGGGCGCACATCCTCCTGACGGCGGTGCCCGCGAACACCCTGCGGCTCCTGCGCGTCTCCGGACTCGACCGCGTCTTCCGGGTCGAGGCGGCCGACGGTCCCGCCGGGCCGTGATCCCCCCGGAGGTCGACCCGGCACCGTCCAGGAGCGACGTGGCGCCGGGTTGACCTCCGGGGGAGGGACGTGGGAAGTTCGGACGGTGAAGGTACGTACGCCCAAGCTGACCCGGAGGGTCCACCTGGACCTCCTCCGGTACGCGGGCTGCGTGTGTACGGCCGCGCGCTGAGCTGCGATCAGCGCGCCCCCGCGCCCGCCGTCGACCTTCACATCCCCCGGGTGGATACCCATGCTCACCTCACGACGCAGGACGACCGCGCCCACCGCGGCGGAACTGCTGGACTTCGCACGGCGCACCGCCGCCGACACCGCGCTCGTGCGCGAACTGCCCCTCGATCCGGACGGCCGCACATGGGTGCGGCTGGAAGGCCCCGCCGGGTCCGAGGCCTGGCTCATCGGCTGGCCGCCGGGGGCGGAGACGGGGTGGCACGACCACGGCGGCTCGTACGGGGCCTTCGTGACGGCCGCCGGGGAGCTGACCGAGCTGTCGCTCGCGGTGCCGCTGCCGGCGGAGGGCTGGCGGTCGCTGGAGCTCGCGGACGGGGTCGACCGCACCCGGGTCCTGCCGGAGGGCAGGGGGCGGGCGTTCGGCCGGCACCATGTGCACCAGGTCGAGAACCGGTCACCGCGGACGCACGCGGTGTCCGTGCACGCCTACTACCCGCCGCTGCCGCTCATGCGCCGCTTCAGCCGCAAGGGCGGCACGCTGCGGCTGGAGCTGGTCGAGCGCCCGGAGGAGTGGTGATGTCCGCGCTGGACGCGCGGCTGGCCGCGCTGCGGGAGACGTACCGCCGGCTGGACCCGGCGCAGGCGGCGGCCGCCGCGGAGCGCGGCGCGCTGCTCGTCGACATCCGCTACGCGGCCCTGCGGGACCGGGACGGCACGATCCCGGGCGCGGCCGTCGTGGAGCGCAACGAGCTGGAGTGGCGGCTCGACCCGGAGGGGTCGCACCGGCTGCCCGGGATCGTGTCGTACGGGCAGCAGGTGGTGGTCGTCTGCAACGAGGGCTACGCCTCCACGCTCGCGGTGGGCTCGCTGCGCGCCCTGGGACTGACGGCGGCGACGGACCTGACGGGGGGTTTCCAGGCCTGGCGGGCGGCGGGCCTGCCGGTGGCGCCGCCGGACGGAACGCCGTCGCGGCCGTCGCCGTCGATCGCGGCTCTCAGCTGACCGACTCCACCGCCACGCCCTCGCGGACGGAGCGGCGCAGGGCCTCGTGCAGGCCCGTGGGAGTGAGGACGCCGGCGAAACGGTCGCCGTCCAGGACGGCGACCCAGCCGGCGTCGTGCTGGAGCATCGTGCTCAGCGCCTGCTTGAGAGGGTCGCCGAGCGCGACCCACGCGCGCATGCGGCGGGTGTGGTCGCCGACCGTACCGCCGCCCCGCAGGCCCTCGGCGGGGACCCAGCCGTGCGGGGTGCCGTCCGCGTCGAGGACGACCGCCCACCGGGCGCCCTGCGCGCGCAGGGCGGCGGCCGCGGGCGCGGCGGGCTCGTCGAGGCGCAGCAGCGGGGCGCGGTCGAGATCGGCGGGGGTGATCGCGGTGACCGAGAGGCGTTTGAGGCCGCGGTCGGCCCCGACGAACCCGGCCACGTAGGGGCTCGCCGGGTCGCCGAGCACGGCCGCGGGGGAGTCGTACTGCTCGATGCGGCCGGCTCCGTAGACGGCCATGCGGTCGCCGAGGCGTACGGCCTCCTCGATGTCGTGCGTGACGAACAGCACGGTCTTGCGGACCTGCGCCTGGAGGGCGAGGAACTCGTCCTGCAGCCGCTCGCGCACGACCGGGTCGACCGCGGCGAAGGGCTCGTCCATGAGCAGCACCGGCGGATCGGCGGCGAGGGCGCGGGCGACGCCGACGCGCTGGCGCTGGCCGCCGGAGAGCTGGTCGGGGTAGCGGGCGCCGAAGACGGCGGGGTCGAGGCCGACGAGATCCAGCAGCTCGGCGGCCCGGGCGCGGGCCGCCGCCCGCTTCCAGCCGAGGAGCGCGGGCACGGTCGCGGTGTTGTCGAGCACCGTGCGGTGCGGGAAGAGCCCCCCGTGCTGGATGACGTAGCCGATGCGGCGGCGCAGCGCGACCGGCTCGGCGGCGGTGATGTCGCGCCCGTCGAGCAGGATGCGCCCGCCGGTGGGCTCCACGAGCCGGTTGACCATCTTCATGGTCGTGGTCTTGCCGCAGCCGGACGGCCCGACGAGCGTGACCAGCTCGCCCTCGGCGACCTCGAAGTCCAGCCCGTCGACGGCGACCGTGCCGTCGGGGTAGCGCTTGCTGACGTTCTCGAACCTGATCACCGCGCCCGCTTCCGTAGCGATATCGGCTGTTCACCCGTTATCCACAGCTTCCTGAGGGGATATCAGGGATTGTCACGGCTTGCGGCTAGGCTCGCAGCCATGATGACCACGGATGACTGCCTGGCCGCCAACGACTGGGTCTGCGGGGAGTACCTGCGCGAGTACCGCTCCGACCTGACCGGCGCGACGCTCCAGCACCTCTGGATCACCGCCGTGTCGGTGGCGATCGGCCTCGCCGTGGCCTTCCCGCTCGCGCTCGCCGCCCACCGCTGGCGGCGCGCGGCGGGTGCGCCGGTGCTCGTGGTGACGACGGTGCTCTACACCGTGCCGTCGCTGGCGATGTTCTCGCTGCTGCTGCCCGTCTTCGGCATCTCCCCCTGGCTCGTCGTCACGGGGCTGGTGCTGTATTCGCTGACGATCCTGGTGCGCAACGTCACCGCGGGACTGGAAGCGGTGCCCGCCGAGGTCACCGAGGCCGCGCGGGCGATGGGGTACGGGCGGCTGCGGACGCTGGCCGCGGTCGAGCTGCCGCTCGCCCTGCCCGCGCTGATGGCCGGCCTGCGGATCGCCACCGTGTCCACGGTCGCGCTGACGACGGTGGGCGCGATCGTCGGCTCCGGCGGCCTCGGCAACCTGCTGCTGTCCGGCGTCGACAGCGACTTCCGGGCCCAGGTGCTCGCCGCGTCCGTGCTGTGCGTCGTGATCGCCCTGCTGGCCGACATGCTGCTGCTGGGCCTCCAGTGGCTGCTGACGCCCTGGCGGCACGGGCGGGGCCGCGCCGGACGGCTGCGGCGCGGGCGCCGGGCGTCCGCGGGCGTGCGGACGGCGGAGGCGTCATGAGCCCCCTCGGCGGCGCCTGGCGGTGGCTGACCACGGGGGCGAACTGGACGGGCGGCGAAGGCGTCGTGCACCGCCTTGCCGAGCACCTCTACTTCAGCGGCGTCTCGCTGGCCGTCGCCCTGGTGGTCGCGCTGCCGCCCGCGGTGCTGCTGGGCCACCACGGGCGCGGCGGCGCCCTCGCCGTCAACGTCTCCAACGTCGGGCGGGCGGTGCCGACCTTCGCCGTCCTGACGCTGCTCCTGCTGCTCATCGGCTCGGACAGCGACTGGCCGGTGATCGTCGCGCTGGTGCTCTTCGCGGTGCCGCCGCTGGTCACCAACGCCTACGTCGGGATGCGCGAGGCCGATCCGGACGTGGTCGAGGCGGCCCGCGGCATGGGGATGACGGGACGGCAACTGCTCCTCGGTGTGGAGCTTCCACTCGCCTTCCCGCTGATCTGGACCGGCGTCAGGAGCGCCGCCGTCCAGGTGATCGCCACCGCCACGCTGGCCGCCATGGCCGGATTCGGCGGCCTGGGGCGGATCATCACCGCGGGCTTCAACCGGCAGGTCAACGCCCAGGTGGTCGCCGGCGCGGTGCTCGTGGCCGCGCTCGCCCTGCTCGTCGAGGGGCTGTTCCTGGCGGTGCAGCACGCCCTCGACCCGATACGCCGCCGGTCCGCGCCCGCCGCCCCCGCCCGAACGCCGTCCGCCCCCGCAGCGACAGGAGCCGCCCGCCCGTGAACGCCGTCCCTCCGCGCGCCGCCGTGACGGCCGCGATCGCCGCCCTGCTGCTGGCCGGCTGCTCGTCCGGGAGCACCGCCGCCCCGCCGTCCGGCCCCGCCGCCGCGACCCCGGCCGCCGGCGGCGACCTGGTGATCGGCTCGGCGGGCTTCACCGAGAGCGCGATCCTCGCCGGGATGTACGCCGAGGTCCTCTCCCGCGCCGGATTCCACACCTCCGTGAAGACCCTCGCCAACCGGGAGCTGTACGAACCGGCGCTGGAGAAGGGCCAGATCGACATCGTCCCGGAATACGCCGCGACACTCGCGGAGTTCCTCAACACCAGGGCCAATGGGCAGAAGGCCCGGCCGGTCGCCTCCAGTGACGTCACCGCCACCGTGGCCGCCCTCGGCAAGCTCGCCGAACCCCGCGGTCTGAAGGTGCTGCCGGCCGGCCGGGCGGTGGATCAGAATGCCTTTGCCGTCAGCCGGGACTTCGCCGCGCAGCACCACCTCACGTCCCTTTCCGATCTTGGTGCGGCCAAGCTCAAGATCAGATTGGCGGCGGGCGACGAATGCGCCGACCGCCCCTACTGCGAACCCGGGCTGAAGAAGGCCTACGGCATCGACATCACCGGTGTGGATCCCAAGGGCGTGGGCACCACCCAGTCGAAACAGGCCGTCAAGGACGGCTCGGACCAGCTCGTCCTCACGACCAGCACGGACGCGACGCTCGAACAGTTCGGTCTGGTGCTCCTCACCGACGACAAGCACCTGCAGAACGCGGACAACGTACTGCCCGTCGTCAATGCGAAGGACGCCGGTGATCCGCGGATCGCCGCCGCCCTCGGCAGGCTCACCGCGGTACTCACCACCGCCGACCTGACGGAGCTGAACAAGAAGGTGGACGCGCAGCGGCACAAGGCCGGGGAAGTGGCCGGCGAGTATGTCGACACGAAGGGCCTGTGAGGCCCGAACGGGCATTCGCCATGACACCGGTCATGCCGCAAAAGGGGCGAAACGGACCACGGTGAATGCCCGTCGTATTCGTACGGCAATTCCATGCCGCAATCGCGCGGAAAAAGTCCGACCCGCCGCCCCACGGAGCGGCCGCGCACGCTAAATTTCTGGCCATGCCCCGTGGACGCCACCGCCATTCCCAGCCCCTGCACCGCATGCTGCCGCCGCTCACCGTCGGCGGCACCGCGGCCGTCCTCGCCGCCGCGACCTTCGCTACGGCGGACACCGGCGTGACACGGGTCATCACCGCCGCGACCGCGCTCACCGCCATGGCGGGCGCGGCGCTCGCCCGCACCTGGGACCGCGCCGCCGGCCGCAGGGTCGCCGACCTCGAAGCGACCCGCGTCCGCGAGGAGTGGCGCACCGAGGAGCGCGTCGCCGAGCTGGAGTCGGACCTGGAGGAGTCGCGGGAGATCCGCGGCCGCCTGGAGAAGAAGCTCCGCGGCAAGCGCGCCGAACTGGCCAGGCTCCGCACCGAGCACGCCGACCTGCTGCGCCGCTACGCCACCGCCGAGGCCGAGCGGGCGCGGGCACTGGAGAAGATCCGCGAACTGCGCGTCGGCGACGTGCCGCAGCAGCAGCTCGCCCTGACGGGCGGATCGCCGGTCGGCCCCGCGGCCTTCCTCCGGGCCGAGCAGGCCCTGCGGGAGCTGTCCCGCAACGCCGCGCGCCAGCAGGCACAGGCCACCGTCGACGCCGCCCGCCGCCGCGAGGCCGCCGCCCCCGAGGAGCCCGAGGGCCGCCACACCGCCGAGGCCCACGCCCGCGCGGGAGTGGCACCGCGCGAGACCCGCCTCGTCCCCGCGGCCGCAGCGGTGCTCCCCTACGCCCAGTCCGGCACCCAGCCCGCCGCCGGGCGGGCCGTCGGGGGCTTCGACTTCTTCGGCACCCAGAAGGCGCTCCCGGCCGCGCCGGCGGTGGGGCCCGGCCTTCCGGCCGCCCCGGCCGCCCCCGAGCACGCGCACGCCGGGGAGCCGGTGGAGGTCATCGACCTCACGGCGCACGACGACACCGAGCAGCTGGACGTCTCGGGCCTGCGCGCCCAGGCGTAGCCCCCCCGCGGCGCCGGCTCCTACGGCAGCGGGAGGACCTCCACCGCCGGGGAGAAGTGGACGTTGATCTCGCGGATGCGGGCGGCGGGGGTCACCGCGAAGAGGAGCACGCGGTAGTCGGGGGTGTTCCGGCCGTAGACGATGGCGACCCTCCCGTCGACCAGGGCGAGGGCGGCCTCACCGGTCAGGGTGGCGGAGACGAGGGCGCCGCGGGCGACCTCGGCGGCTCCGCGGCGCACAGGGAAGTCCCGGATGTCGGAGCGGGAGACCACGTCCGGATCCAGGACGGCGACGAGAGCGTCGAAGTCGCCCCTGCGGGCCGCGGCGAGGAAGGCGCCCACCACCTGGCGCTGGAGCGCGAGATCGGGCTCCGGCGGGGACAGCGGTGCGCCCTGGACGCGCCGCCGGGCGCGGGAGGCCAGCTGGCGGGCCGCCGCGGGGGTGCGGTCCACGATCGGCGCGATCTCGTCGAACGGCACCGCGAACATGTCGTGCAGCACGAAAGCCAGCCGCTCCGCCGGCTCCAGCGTCTCCAGGACGACCAGCAGCGCGACCCCGACCGAATCGGCGAGCAGCGCGTCCTTCTCGGGGTCGGCGGCGTCCGGCGCCTGCTCGACCTCGCTGAGCGGCTCCTCCCCGCGCCGCCTGCGGGAGCGCAGCATGTCCAGGCACACCCGCCCGACGACCGTCGTGAGCCACCCGCCGAGATTGCCGACCCCCTCGCCGCCCGCGCGGCTCAGCCGCAGCCAGGCCTCCTGCACGGCGTCCTCCGCCTCCGCGGTGGAACCCAGCATGCGGTAGGCCACCGCCCGCAGGTGGCCCCGGTGGGCCTCGAAGTGCTCGGCCAGCAGTTCGTCGCTCATCACGTTCCTCCGTCGCGTTCCCTGCCGCCATGACTCCCGGCGGGCGGCGGATGTGACCGGACGGGCGGGCTACTTGTCGATGTCGCCGACGACGAAGAACATCGAGCCCAGGATCGCGACCATGTCGGCCACCAGGGTGCCCGGCAGCAGCACCGACAGCGCCTGGATGTTGTTGAAGGACGCCGAGCGCAGCTTCAGCCGGTGCGGCGTCTTCTCGCCCTTCGACACCAGGTAGTAGCCGTTGAGCCCGAGCGGGTTCTCCGTCCAGGCGTACGTGTGCCCCTCGGGGGCCTTCAGCACCTTCGGCAGCCGCTGGTTCACCGGCCCCGGCGGCAGCTCCGCCAGCCGGTCCAGGCACGCGTCCGCCAGGTCCAGCGCCACGTGCGTCTGCTCCAGCAGCACCTCGAAACGCGCCAGGCAGTCGCCCTCCTCGCGCGTCACGACCCGCAGCGTGTCCGCGAGCTTCCCGTACGCGAGATACGGCTCGTCCCGCCGCAGGTCGAAGTCCACGCCCGAGGCCCGGGCGATCGGCCCGCTCACCCCAAAACCGTGCACGTCCCGCCGGGACAGCACCCCGACGCCGCGCGTGCGGCCGCGGAAGATCTCGTTGCCGAGCACCAGGTCGTCGATCCGCCCCATCCGCGAGCGCACCCCCGCGACCGCGGCCCGCGCCCGCCCCGTCCAGCCGTTCGGCAGATCCTCCTTCAGCCCGCCGACCCGGTTGAACATGTAGTGCATCCGCCCGCCGGAGACCTCCTCCATGACGTGCTGCAACTCCTCGCGCTCCGTGAACGCGTAGAAGATCGGCGTGATCCCGCCCAGCTCCAGCGGATACGAGCCGAGGAACATCAGGTGGTTCAGCACGCGGTTGAGCTCCGCCAGCAGCGTGCGGATCCACACCGCGCGCTCCGGGACCTCCATGCCGAGCATCCGCTCCACGGCGAGGACGACGCCCAGCTCGTTCGAGAACGCCGACAGCCAGTCGTGGCGGTTGGCCAGCATGATGATCTGCCGGTAGTCGCGGGCCTCGAACAGCTTCTCCGCGCCGCGGTGCATGTAGCCGACGATCGGCTCCGCGGACCGGATCCGCTCGCCGTCCAGGACGAGACGCAGGCGGAGCACTCCGTGGGTGGAGGGGTGCTGGGGGCCGATGTTCAGGACCATGTCCGTGCTTTCGGCTGCGCCGCCGATGCCGATGGTGGTCTCCGTCATGGGGTCATCCTCTCAGGCCCACACTGCGGGCCGGTGCCCGCCGGGTGCCCGTTGCCCCGGGGGGCGCCCCCGGGGTGCCGCGTCCTGCCGCCGCGGGACCTCCCATGCGTCGTGGCTGGTCGCGCAGTTCCTCGCGCCCCTGAGGGGGTGCGGCTTGGGGTGGGCGGTTCGCCGTTCTGCCGGTGGGGGCTGGTCGCGCAGTTCCTCGCGCCCCTGAGGGGGTGCGGCTTGGGGTGGGCGGCTCGCGGTTCCGCCGGTGGGGGCTGGTCGCGCAGTTCCCCGCGCCCCTGGGTTGCCCGGCGGGGCATCGAGCTGTCTGTGCGGGGGTGGGGTCGGGTGCCACTCCGGGGGTACCTCCTCGGAATGCGCGTCTGACGTCATGACGTAGGCGTTGAGGGAGGGGTGCGCATTCCTGCGGGGGCACCCCCGGATCGTCCCCCTCCCGGGCCGGTGTGGCGGCTGCCTGCCGGTGGGGGTGAATGTGGTTCGGGGAGTGCGGTTCGCCCCCGACGGCGAATGCGCCCCACAGGTGGACCGTCAGCCGACGTCGTATCTGCACGGGTGGTGGGGGTGGGAACACCCCGCGCCGCCAGGCGCGGGAAACCCCGGCGGCGGGTCAGCCGCCCACGTACCGGCAATCGGGCACCGCCCGAGCGCGGCGCCGCCAGGCGCGGGCGCCCCGGCGGCGGGCAGGCCGCCCACGTACCGGCAATCGGGCACCGCCCGGAGCGGCGCGCCGCCAGGCGCGGGAAACCCCCACGGCGGGAGAGCCGCAAAACGCACCCCGGGGCGGGCACCGCCCGGGCGCGGCGCCGCCAGGCGCGGGCAGCCGCGGTGGGTCAGCCGCCCACGTACCGGCGATCGGGCACCGTACGGGCGCGGGCAGGGTCCGTCACCCGGGGGAGGGGGGTGCGGCCAGGGTGGCGGGCAGTGGTGCGCAGGCGGGGGAGCGGGGTGTCAGGGACCAGGTGAAGGCCCCGAGCCCGTCCGCGGAGGTGAGGGCGGACGCCTCGCCCGCGGCGGCGAGGCGGCGGACGTAGCCGGCGGGGTCGGACGAGGCGAGGGAGAGCGGCGGACGGCTCCCCGACACGCCGAGGGCGGTGAGGGCCTTCCGCTGGGGGACGTGCACCGCGCCCGGGAGGGAGTCGGCGGCGACATGGGCCGTGAGGTCGCAGGAGCCGTCGGGTACGGGCGGGACCTGCCGCCCGGCGCGGTAGCCGGTGAGGGTCCCGTACGGCGGGCGGGTGTCGCGTGTGTGGGCGTAGTCCACCGCGACGGCGAGCCCGGCGGAAAGGCTCCCCGCGGCGGCCGCCCAGGCCTCGTCCCGGGGCAGCCCGATCTCGGCCCGCGCCCCCGGCGGGAGGTGGGGCCACCAGCGGTGCAGCCATCGGGCGTCGGCGGGGCGGACCGGAGGGCCGAGGCGCTCGGCGCCGTCCGGGACGCGGACCTCCACGTACCGGAGCGTGCCCGTCCCGTCCGCCTCCGCGACGTCGAGCGGGACGTTGTCGAGCCACTCGTTGGCGAAGAGGAGGCCCTGCCCGCCCCGCGGCGGCTCCGCCGCCCATGTCACCTGCGGGGAGAGCCCGGCGGGCCGGGGGGCCAGTTCCACCGCGTGGGCCCGGACGCGCCCGGCGACCCCGGGGGGCAGGGCCGCGAGGACGCCCTCGCACAGCTCGCCGCCGCCCGCGGCCATGTCCGTGAAGGTCAGCTCGGCGGGGCGGCCGAGGGCCGCGTCCACCCGGCACAGGAGTTCGGCGACGGCCTGCGCGTAGAGCGGCGAGACGTGCACGGACGTGCGGAAATGCGCGGCGGGGCGCTCGCGGACGAAGAAGCCGTCCGGGCCGTACAGGGCCCCGGCCATCGCCTGCCGCCAGGGCAGCCACCGCGGGGTGGGGCTGGTCACAGCGGGAACCTTCCTGGCCTGGTGGTGCGTCCTAGGGCTGGGCACGGAGCCGCCCCGGGCCGGTAGGGTTCCGGCATACCACAGCGCCGCGGGCGCCAGCGCGCAGGTGGCGGCGATGTGCGGTAAGGCAGTACGAGGGAGTGGACAGGCATGACGGCCGGACAAGACGGCACGCCGGAGAACGACGACCCGTTCGGGTATCTCTACCGGGCCGAGGACGGCAGCGAGCAGCCGGCCGCGCCCCGCGCTTCGTACAACCAGGTGCAGCGGGTCGGTGAGCGCCGCCCGCAGCAGCCGCAGGGCGGCTACGGCTACCCGCAGCAGCAGGGCGGCCCGCAGCAGGGCGGCTACGGCTACCCGCCGCAGCAGGGCGGTCCGCAGCAGGGTGGCTACGGCTACCCGCCGCAGCAGCCGTACGGGCAGGGTCCGCGCGGCCCGCAGGCGGGCGGCCCGCCGCAGTACACCCGGCAGCAGCCGCAGTACGCCCCGGGCGGCCCGGACGGCGACGGCGGCCACCGCGGTGGCGCCGGCGGTGACGGTAACCGCCGGGGCCTGCTCATCGCGGCCGCCGCGGTCGTGGTCGTCGTCGCGATCGTCATCGCCGTCGCCATGACGAAGAGCTCCGGGGACAAGAAGCCCGAGGCGAAGAACAGCACCCCGCCGGCCACCGCCACCAGTGCGCCCACGACGGAGCCGACGCCGTCGGCGACCCCGACGCAGTTCGCGTCGGACAAGGTGGACGCGGCCACCCTCGTGCTGGGCAGCCCCGCCGCGGTGAGCACGCAGTGGCCCGGCGCGAACGCCGCGGGCGGCGCGTACGTCGACCACATGAACCAGGCCGGCGCCAGCGTGACGTGGAAGGTGACCGTCCCGGCGGACGACACGTACACCTTCTTCATCAACTACGGGAACGCCGGTGTGGACGCGACGCTCTCGCTGACCGTCGACGGCAAGATGCGCAGCACCCCGGTCAAGCTCCGCAACTACGGGAGCTACACCGAGTGGGACAAGGCGTGGAACAACACCACCTACGCCTGGGTCAGCCTCAAGGCGGGCGAGAACACGCTCCAGCTCTCCTACCAGCCCACCGACACCGGCGGCGTCAACCTCGACCAGCTGTGGCTCAAGCAGGGCCAGGTCAAGAAGTAGCGAGGGGTACGACCTCGACGCGGGGCAGGAGCTCGCCGTACGCGGCCGGGTCCGGGCCGGGCGCCTCCGCCAGCGCCACCGCGCGGGCGAGCCGCTCCGGCCAGGGCAGGCCCGCGGCGGCGCCCGCCAGGAGCCCGGCGAGGGCGCGGTCCGTGCCGCCCGCGTGGGCGCCCTGCGCCCGGCGGGGTGGCGCGGCCCGCCAGCCGCCCTCCTCGGCCAGCACCAGCATCCCGGCGCCGCCCGGGCCGAGTGACGCGGCCACCGCCCGCGCACCGCGCTGCCAGGCGTCCCGTGCCGCCCGCACGGGCTCGGCGAAGCCGGTCAGGCCCGCGAGGCCGGCGGCGTCCTGCACCACGAGGTCGGGCCGGGCGCCCAGGCCGCGGCGCAGCGCGGGCCCTTCCGCGTCCAGGGCGACGTACACGCCCGCGGCGCGGGCCGCGCGTATCAGCTCCGCGTAGCCGCCGACCGGCACGCCCGGGGGCAGGCCCCCGCACAGCGCGACCGCCTCCGCCCCGCGGGCCAGCAGCCCGCGGTAGACGGCGAGCAGCCGCGCCCAGCCCGTCACGGCTTCCGCGGGGCTCCCCACCACCGCGTCCGTGATCCGCGCCGTCGGCTCCGCCGGGGCGGCCGCGAAGCCGGTGACGACGACGTCGTGCCCGAGCGCACTCAGCGCACGGGCCACGCGCGCGCCCTTGCCGGGCGCGGTCGGGGTGCCTTCCATCGTGACGACGATCACCCCACGATGATCCCGCACTCCTCCCCTCCCGCCCAGGGGGGCGTCCCCCTGAAGCCCCCCTGTGAAGCGGGCGGGTGGGCGGGGAACCGCGTCACCGGCCGGGGCAGTTCGGCTTAAGGTCCGGACCACGAGCCGCTGGTGGGCCGCCCGTGGACGTCCCCGGGCCCGCGCGAGGGCGGGGTCAGGGGCGGACCAGCCACTCGCCCCGTCGCATGACGCCGGCCACGGCGTAGTCCGCGTCGAGGACGACGAGATCCGCGTCCTTGCCGGCCTCCAGCGTGCCGACGCGGTCGGCGAGCCCGATGAGGCGGGCCGGATTCGTCGAGATCGCGGCCACCGCGTCGGTGACGGAGAGCCCGTCGGTCGTGACGGCCCGCTTGAACGCGGTGTCGAGCGTGAGCGTCGACCCGGCGATCGTGCCGTCCCCGGCGAGCCGCGCGACCCCTTCGCGGACCTCGACCTTGAGCGGGCCGAGGTCGTAGAGCCCGTCGCCGAAGCCGGCGGCGTCCATCGCGTCGGTGATGAAGGCGACGCGGCCCGCCCCGGCGGAGCCGAAGGCGAGTTCGAGGACGGCGGGGTGCAGGTGGGTGCCGTCGTTGATGAGCTCGACGGTGACGCGCTCGTCCTCCAGCAGCGCCGCGATGGGGCCGGGGGAGCGGTGGGCCAGCGGCGGCATCGCGTTGAACAGGTGGGTCGCGACGGTGGCGCCCGCGTCGATGGCCTCGACGGTCTGCTCGTACGTGGCGTCGGTGTGGCCGATCGCGGCGATGACGCCGAGTTCGGCGAGCAGCCGTACGGACTCGATGCCGCCGGGGAGTTCGGATGCGAGCGTGAACATCCTGGCGGTGCCGCGGGCGGCGTCGACGAGCCTGCGGACGTCGGCCGGGTCGGGGTCGCGCAGCAGCGTCTCGTCGTGGGCGCCCTTGCGGCAGGGGGAGATGAAGGGGCCCTCGTAGTGGATGCCGGCGATGTCGCCCTGCTCGACGAGTTCGGAGAGCATCCCGGCGCGCCGGACGAGGAAGTCCATGGACTCGGTGACCGTCGAGACGACGAGGGTGGTCGTGCCGTGCTCGCGGTGCGTGCGCACCCCGGTGAGGACCTCCTCGGCGGTGCCGGAGGTGAAGGACGCGCCGCCGCCGCCGTGGTTGTGGATGTCGACGAAGCCGGGGACGACGAGGTGGTCGGCGGGCAGGTCGACGACGACGCCGGCGGCGGAGTCGGGCGCCGGGTGGGAACCGTTCGCCTGCGCGGTGTCCGCCGGCCCGGCGGAGGCGATCCGCGTGCCCTCGATCGTGATCCGGCCGCCGTCCACCACGCCCGAGGGCAGGACCACACGGGCACCCGCCAGCACCGAGCGCTGCGTTGTCGTTACGGGAGCCATCAGGCGGTTACCTCCACGGAGAGTAGGTCCCAGGCGAGCAGGCCCGCGCCCAGGCACCCGGCGGTGTCCCCGAGGGCGGCGGGGACGATGGGGGGGAGTTTCTGGAAGGTGATGCGGGACTCGACGGCGCTGCGCAGCGGGCCGAAGAGAGTGTCGCCGGCCTCGGCGAGCCCGCCGCCGATGATGAGCAGCCGCGGGTCGAGCAGGGTGAAGCCGGTGACGAGGCCGGCGGCGAGCGCGTCGACCGCGTCCCGCCACACCTCGACCGCGCGCGGGTCGCCGGCCTCGACGGCGCGGGCGCAGTCCGCCGCCTGGGAGCCGGGGCCGCCGCCGGCCGCGGCCCAGGCACGGGAGACGGCACCGGCCGAGGCCAGGGTCTCCAGGCAGCCGCGCTGCCCGCAGCCGCACTCGGGGCCGTCGGGGCGGACGACGACGTGGCCGATCTCGCCCGCGTAGCCGTGCGCCCCCGCCTCGATCCGGCCGTCGATGCCGATGGCGCCGGCGATGCCGGTGCCGAGCGCGAGGAAGAGGAAGCGGTCGGCGCCCCGGCCGGCGCCGATCCGGCCCTCGGCGAGCCCGCCGCTGCGCACGTCGTGGCCGAGCGCGACGGGGACGCCGCCGAGGCGGGCGGAGAGCAGGTCGCGCAGCGGGACGTCGCGCCAGCCGAGGTTGGCGGCGTAGGCGGCGACGCCGCGTACCTCGTCGACGATGCCGGGGACGGCGACACCGGCGGCGGCGGCGGGCTCGCCGTACGCGCGTACGCCGTGGTCGCGCAGGTCCGCGGCGAAGTCCAGGATCGCCGCCACGACCGCGTCAGGTCCGCGCCCCCGGCCCGTCGGCCTGCGGTCCTCGTGCAGCAGCGTGCCGTCCGCTGCGACCAGGGCGGCCTTCATCCCGGTGCCGCCGACATCAAGGGCGATGACATGTCTCACGGGGGACAGTCTCCCGGTTAACCCCCGAAAAGGTCTAGTCCACTCGTCGGGGAAGATCCGCCGTGCCGTGCGGGCTCCACGCCCGGAGCCGCTGTGGCATAGACCTCTTGGCGCGGAGGAGCTGGCGTACGCGCAGGTCAGCCGGTTGAGGGAGGTGCCGGGTGGTCCCGGTTGCGAAACTTTTTCGTAAGTGGTGTAGACCTTGGGTGAAGCTGTGGGGAAGACTCTGCGCTTCCGCAGACAAATCCCTCCTCGAAGGCGGTAATCCGGCATGCGCGTCCAACGGCGAAGAGTGGGGCGGCTCCTCGGCACGGGAGCGCTCGGACTGAGCACGGCGCTGACCGTGACCGCGGTCGGCGGGTGCAGCGGCCAGTCCCCGCTCGGCAAGGACGTCACGCTGCACATGGTCGCCGCCGACTACGGGGACCCCGGGACGGGCAACAGCTCCACCGGTTACTGGAAGACCGTCGCCGACGGCTTCAAGAAGGACCACCCGCACGTCAAGGTCGACGTCCAGGTCGTCGACTGGGACCACGTCGACGACAAGGTCGACTCGATGGTCAGGTCCGGCAAGGCCCCCGACATCGCGCAGATCGGTTCCTACGCCGCCTACGCCGCCCAGGGCCGGCTCTACAGCGCCGACAGCCTCTTCACCATCAGCGAGCAGGCCGACTTCATCCCCTCGCTCGCGACCATCGGCTCGGTCAACCGCGTGCAGTACGGGCTGCCCTGGGTGTCCAGCTCGCGGCTGTTCTTCTACAACAAGACGCTCTTCGAGCACGCCGGCATCAAGCGCGCGCCCAGGACCTGGGACGAGGTCGCCAAGGACGCCCGCAAGCTCAGGGCCGAGGGCGTCAAGGTGCCCTACGGGCTGCCGCTCGGCACCGAGGAGGCGCAGGCCGAGGCCCTCATGTGGATGCTCGGCGACTCCGGCGGCTACACCGACAGCGCCGGCACCTACAGCCTCGACTTCTCCGGCAACGTCACCGCCTTCCGCTGGCTCAAGGAGAACCTCGTCGGCAAGGGCCTCACCGGCCCCGGCAGCCCCGCCGAAACCAACCGCCGGGACGTCTTCGCGGGCTTCCTGGCGGGCGACGTCGGCATGCTCAACGGCCACCCCACGCTGCTCGCCCAGGCCAAAGCCGCGCACATCGACGTCGGCCTCGCCGCCCTGCCCGGCCTTGACGCGCCCGCGCGCGACACGCTCGGCGTCGCCGACTGGATGATGGCCTTCAAGAGGAAGGGCGACGACCACCTCGCGGCGGACGCGGCCTTCCTCCAGTACGTCTACACCCCGCAGAACTCGCGCAGGTTCCTCGACGAGTACGGCTTCCTGCCGGTGACCACCTCCGTCTCGCAGGCGATGGCGGCGGACCCGAAGGAGGCGGACATGAAGCAGTTCATCGACCAGCTGCCGACGGCGGTCTTCTACCCCATGAACAAGACGTCCTGGGGCGCGGTCTCCGACGAGATCAAGAAGAGCATCGGGCAGGCCGTCGAGGCCGATCCCTGGCAGGTGCTCGGCGCCCTCCAGCGGTTCGCCTCCTCGCAGGGCGGGAAGTAGGCCCCGTATGAGCGAACACGTGGACGAGCTGTCCGCCCGGGACCAGGCGGTGCTGGACCTCGCGTCGCGCTCCTGGCCCGGCCCCGGCGCCCGCGACCGGGCCGTCCGCGAACGCCTGGGACTGTCGCCGACCGCGTACCTCCAGCGCCTCAACGCCCTCCTCGACGACCCCCGCGCCGCTGCGTACGCCCCGGCGACCGTGCGCCGCCTGCGCGACGCGCGGGCCGAGCGCCGCGCCCGCCGCTGACCCCCGCCCCGCCCGGGAAGGTCGCACGGGTCACGGCAAGAGGCGGTCTGCGGCGCGGGCCGCCGGGTAGGTTACGCGTATGGCCGAGATTCCGACGCCCGGAACGGGCGAGGGGCAAGAAGCCCTCGCCGCCCTCCTTGCCGAACCGCACCGCGCGGTCGTCGCCCTGGACTTCGACGGCACCCTCGCCCCCATCGTCCCCGACCCCGAGCAGGCCAGAGCGCATCCGGGGGCGGTCCCGGCGCTCGCCCGGCTCGCCCCGCACCTCGCCGCCGTGGCCGTCGTGACGGGCCGCCCCGCGGGCGTCGCCGTACGGTACGGCGGCTTCGCGGGAGTACCCGCCCTGGAGCACCTGGTCGTGCTCGGGCACTACGGGGCCGAGCGCTGGGACGCGCACAGCTCCGCGGTGCACAGCGCCGGCGCCCACCCCGGGGTGACCGCCGTGCGTGCGGAGCTGCCCGGCTTCCTGGACCGCAACGGCGCCTGGCGGGGCACGTGGATCGAGGACAAGGGCGGCCGCGCGGTCGCCGTCCACACCCGCCGCACGGAGGACCCGGACGCCGCGTTCGAGGCCCTGCGCGCCCCCCTCACCGAGCTGGCCGCCGCGCACGACCTGGTCGTGGAGCCGGGCCGCTACGTCCTGGAGCTGCGCCCGCCGGGCGTGGACAAGGGCGTCGCGCTCGCGGCGTACCTGCGCGAGGTCGACGCCGGGAGCGTCCTCTACGGCGGCGACGACCTGGGCGACCTCGCCGCCTACGCCGCCGTGTCCGAACTGCGCAAGCAGGGCCTGCCCGGTCTGCTCGTCGCGGCCGCGGGCTCCACGGAGGCCCCGCAGGAGCTGACGAGCCAGGCCGATCTGGTCGTCCCCGGCCCCGAAGGTCTCGTCGCGCTGCTGAACGCCCTCGCCGACGCCCTCGGCGCGTAGCCGCACCGGCCGGCTCGCGGCGGCTACTCCAGCGCCGCGAGCTGGTCGAGGAACCACCGCGTGGGCGGCAGCGCGGTGGCCGCCGCGGCGAGCCGCTTCGTCCGGTCGGCCCGCTCCGCGTCCGGCAGCGTCAGCGCAGTGTTCAGCGCCTCCGCCGTCGCGCTCACGTCGTAGGGGTTGACCACGATCGCGTCGCCGCCCAGCTCCTCGTACGCCCCCGCCTCGCGGGAGAGGACCAGCGCGACCCCGTTGTCGGAGACCACCGGCATCTCCTTGGCCACCAGGTTCATCCCGTCCCTGATGGGGTTGACCAGCGCCACGTCCGCCAGCCGGTACGCCGCGAGCGAGCGCGCGAAGTCGTCGTCGACCTTCAGCAGCACCGGCTGCCAGTCCGGCGTCCCGAACTCCTCGTTGATCTCCGCCGCCACCCGCGAGACCTCCGCGGTGTAGTCGCGGTAGACCGCGAGATCCTGCCGCGAGGGGTACGCGAAGGCCACGTGCACCACCCGGCTGCGCCACCCGGGCCGCTCCTCCAGCAGCCTGCGGTACGCCAGCAGGCCGCGCACGATGTTCTTGGACAGCTCCGTGCGGTCCACCCGCACGATGAGCTTGCGCCCCGGGCCCGTCTCGGCCCGCAGCGCCGCCATCCGCTGCTCGACGTCCTCCCGGCCCGCGCGCTCGCGCAGGAAGTCCGCGTCGGCCCCCAGTCCGTGCACGCCCAGCCGCGTCGTCCGCCCGCGGTACGTGACCGCGTGCCCGTCCGCCGACCGCTCCGCACCCAGCACGTCCACGCAGCACGCGGCGAACGAATCCGCCCACCGCCGCGTCAGGAACGCCGCCCGGTCCGCGCCGAGCACGCCCTCCAGCACCGCCGCCGCGATGTCGTCCGGCAGCAGCCGGAAGTAGTCCGGCGGTGCCCACGGCGTGTGCGAGAAGTGCCCGATCCGCAGGTCGGGGCGCCGCTCCCGGAGCATCGACGGGGCCAGCACCAGGTGGTAGTCCTGCACCAGCACCGCCGCCCCGGGCGCGGCCGCCTCCGCGAGCGCGTCCGCGAAAGCCGCGTTGTACGCCTCGTAGGACGCCCACTGGCGGCGGAAGCCCTCGTCGAAGACGGGCTCCAGCGGTGTCTGGTAGAGCATGTGGTGGACGAACCACAGCACGGAGTTCGCGATGTCGTTGTAGGCGGCGTGGAAGACGTCCGGGTCGATCGCGAGCATCCGCGAGCCCGGCTCGCCGACCCCGCGCCTGACCGCCTCCCGGTCGCCCTCGCCCAGGGCCGCGCACACCCACAGCGAGTCACCGTCCGACTCGATCGCGCTCAGCCCGGAGACGACCCCGCCGCCGCCCCGCTTCCTGTCCAGCTCACCTCCGGCGAGGCTGTACGAGACCGGGCCGCGGTTCGACGCGACGAGCACACGTGCGAGTCCTTCCACGTCACCGAGCCTTGCCAATCGCCCCGGGCGCCAAACATCCGGGTGGGGCGCGCCCCCGGAGCGCGCGGCCCGCACGGCAGGGAGCGCCCCGCGCACGGACTACGCGGCGCGGTGGCGGAGGTACTCGGGGACGGCGAGCATCGGGGGGCGCTCCTCCGTGTCGACGGGGTGGGTCGAGGGGACGAAGCCCGAGGCCGCGCGCTCGTACTGCGTCAGGCGCGGCCTGACGAGGTGGCCGCGGGCCAGCCGCAGGTGCGCGGTGCGGTAGATCGCGGCGGCCATGCGGCCCAGTGCGGCGCCGTCCTGGTGGCGGTGGTGGCGGACGCCCACGTCCACCTGGCCGAGCGCGTCCAGCCCGGCCAGGGAGAGCGCGTCGACGAGCATGCCCAGCTCGACGCCGTAGCCCACGGGGAAGGGCAGCTGCTCCAGCAGCGAGCGCCGCGCCGCGTACTCGCCGCCGAGAGGCTGGACGAAGCCGGCCAGGCGCGGCCAGTGGAGGTTGAGCAGAGGGCGGGCGACGAGTTCGGTGACGCGGCCGCCGCCGGCGGGGACGACCGTGCCGCCGGTCTCCAGCGGGCGGTCGTACATCGCCTTGACGAGCTGGACACCGGGCTCGGTGAGGAGCGGGCCGACGATGCCGGTGACGAAGCCGGAGTCGAACTCGCGCAGGTCCGCGTCGACGAAGCAGACGATCGCGCCGCTGGTCACGAGCAGCGAGCGCCACAGCACCTCGCCCTTGCCCGGGAGCGCGGGCAGCCGCGGCAGGATGTCGTCGCGCGCGACGACGGTGGCCCCGGCCGCCGCCGCGACCTCGGCCGTGCGGTCGCGGGAGCCGGAGTCGACGACGACCAGCTCGTCGACGAGCGCGGCGCCCGGCGCCATGAGGTCGCGGCGGATGGCGGCCACGATCGCGCCGACCGTGGCCTCCTCGTCGAGCGCGGGCAGCACGACGCTCACGCTGCCGGCCGGGCCCGCCGCCCGCTTGGCGGCGAGCAGCAGCTCCAGCGGCCGCTCGCTCGCGGACCAGGACCGTGTCGCGAGCCAGCGCTCGACCTCTTCCAGCACGTTCAGCGCTCCCGTGTGTCCCGTGTGTGACGCATCTCGCGGTACGGACGGCTATCTCACCGGTGTCCGGTGTCGGTTACAGTCTTGAACAACGCCAGTACGCCCCGCATGCCGGGGTCGGCAGGCGGGACAAACGCCCGGACCGCTGAAGCCGTCCGGTGCCATACCGCTCATCCAGAGGGGCAGAGGGAACGGCCCGTTGAAGCCCCGGCAACCCTCCCGCCGACCGCGAGGTCAGGTGGGGACGGTGCCAATTCCGGCTCGCGGCGACGTACGCCGTGGGGAAGATGAGGAGAAAGGGCCTCGCCACCATGGCTGTGCAGAACACCGCCACCACCACCCCCCAGGACACCGCCTTCGGCCCCGCCGTCGCCCTCTCGTGCCGCGAGTGCGGCACCCGCTACCCGCTGACCCCGGTCTTCGCGTGCCTGGAGTGTTTCGGGCCGCTGGAGGTGGCGTACGAGCTGCCGGCCGGCGACCCGGAGCGGCTGCGCAAGCAGATCGAGGCCGGCCCCGCGAACATCTGGCGCTACGCGCCCCTGCTGCCCGTCCCCGCGGACGTGACCGAGAAGCAGAACCTGAACCCCGGCTGGACCAAGCTCGTCAGGGCCGACAACCTGGCCCGCGAGCTGGGCGTGACCGGCGGCCTGTACGTCAAGGACGACTCCGGCAACCCGACGCACTCCTTCAAGGACCGGGTCGTCGCGATCGCCCTGGAGGCGGCCCGCACCTTCGGCCTGACGACGCTGTCCTGCTCCTCCACCGGCAACCTGGCGGGCGCGGTCGGCGCGGCCGCGGCCCGGGCCGGCTTCCGCTCCTGCGTCTTCATCCCGGACGACCTGGAGCAGGGCAAGGTCGTCATGGCCGCGGTCTACGGCGGCGACCTGGTCGCGATCAAGGGCACGTACGACGACGTGAACCGCTTCTGCTCGGAGCTGATCGGCGACCCGGCGGGCGAGGGCTGGGGCTTCGTCAACGTCAACCTCCGCCCGTACTACGGCGAGGGCTCCAAGACGCTGGCGTACGAGATCGCCGAGCAGCTCGGCTGGCGGCTGCCGGACAACCTGGTCATCCCGATCGCCTCGGGCTCGCAGCTCACCAAGATCGACAAGGGTCTGAAGGAGCTGATCGCGCTCGGCCTGGTCGAGGACAAGCCCTACAAGATCTTCGGCGCGCAGGCCGAGGGCTGCTCGCCGGTCTCGGCCGCCTTCAAGGCCGGCCACGACGTCGTGCGCCCGGTCAAGCCCGACACCATCGCCAAGTCGCTGGCGATCGGCAACCCCGCGGACGGCCCGTACGTGCTGGACATCACCCGCCGTACCGGCGGCGCGGTCGAGGACGTCGACGACGGGCAGATCGTCGAGGCCATCAAGCTGCTCGCGCGCACCGAGGGCATCTTCGCCGAGACGGCGGGCGGCGTGACCGTCGGCGTGCTGAAGAAGCTGATCGAGACCGGGCAGCTCGACCCGGCCGCCGAGACCGTCGTGCTCAACACCGGCGACGGCCTGAAGACCCTGGACGCCGTCTCCCCGACCACCGGGCCGACCGCGACCATCGCCCCCTCCCTTGCCGCCTTCCGAGAGGCTGGACTCGCATGAGTGCTTCCGTCCGCATCCCCACGATCCTCCGCACGTACACCGGGGGTCAGGCCGAGGTGCCCGCCGAGGGCGCCACGCTCGGTGAGGTCATCGAGTCGCTGGAAAAGAATCATGCCGGTATTTCCGCGCGGGTTCTCGACGACACCGGAAAGCTCCGGCGTTTCGTGAACGTCTATGTCAACGACGACGATGTACGGTTTTCCGACGGCCTCGCCACCGCGGTGCCGGACGGCGCCAGCGTGTCGATCATTCCCGCGGTCGCCGGCGGCTGATACCGGATACCCGGTGCCGGATACCGAGCGTGAGCGAGAGCGTGATCCGGTAGGCCCCGCAGAACTGACAAGAATACGCAGAAGCTTCGACGTTTAAACTCCGCCCCATCCGGGAACTGCTTTCGACCCGGGTGGGGCGCCGTCATGTCGGACGCGAAGTCGTAGCGCCGATTTATCGGCAAATTCACAAGCGATAAGCGTGCTATGTCCGCTGTGTCCCGCCCGGCTTGCCCCACATTATCGTTTCTTCCTGGGGTATTTCCGATGCGTCGCGCCAAGAATTCTCGTCCAATTGACCTGTTGCGGACGGCATCCGTGCAGATACATTCAGCCGCGGTCGACGCGTTCCGGCGCACACCCCCACGGGGGTGAGGTCTGACCCGGGCCCGCGGAGCGCGGGGCCGCGATAGGGCCAGTAATAGGGGAGTTAGGAATGGCTCAGGGCACCGTCAAGTGGTTCAACGCGGAGAAGGGCTACGGCTTCATCGCGGTCGACGGTGGTGCGGATGTCTTCGTCCACTACAGCGCGATACAGATGGACGGCTACCGCACCCTCGAAGAAGGCCAGCGAGTCGAGTTCGAGATCTCGCAGGGTCAGAAGGGGCCGCAGGCGGACATGGTCCGCGTGGCCGGCTGATCGGCGCGGGCGCGTTCGGCCACCGACGCGACGCCAGGAAGGGCCACCCCCGCTCGGGGTGGCCCTTTCGCCGTGCCGGGGCGCTCGCCGCACGGGGCGCTTGCGGCCGGCGCGCGCCCCGTGCGGGCCCCCGCCGGGGGTGGGCGCTTGCACTCGGCAGGGGAGAGTGCTAATCATTGGCGTTAGCACTCTGCGCGTGAGAGTGCCACTTGGACCGGGTCGGTGAGGCCCGTCCGGACGTCGGGAAGGAACCGGCGCCCGGCAGGCCGTCCGTCGCGGGCGCCACGCGGTCCGTTCCACCGCCCCCCGCCTCCGGTGGGGGAACCCCCAGTCCGCGGAGGACACTTCACATGGCTAAGATCATCGCGTTCGATGAGGAGGCGCGGCGCGGCCTTGAGCGCGGGATGAACCAGCTCGCCGACGCCGTTAAGGTCACCCTCGGTCCCAAGGGCCGGAACGTCGTCCTTGAGAAGAAGTGGGGCGCCCCCACGATCACCAACGATGGCGTGTCCATCGCCAAGGAGATCGAGCTGGAGGACCCGTACGAGAAGATCGGCGCCGAGCTGGTCAAGGAAGTCGCGAAGAAGACCGACGACGTCGCCGGTGACGGCACGACGACCGCGACCGTCCTGGCCCAGGCCCTGGTCCGCGAGGGCCTGCGCAACGTCGCCGCCGGCGCCAACCCGATGGCCCTCAAGCGCGGTATCGAGAAGGCCGTCGAGGCCGTCTCCGCCGCCCTGCTGGAGCAGGCCAAGGACGTGGAGACCAAGGAGCAGATCGCCTCCACCGCCTCCATCTCCGCCGCCGACGTCCAGATCGGCGAGCTCATCGCCGAGGCGATGGACAAGGTCGGCAAGGAAGGCGTCATCACCGTCGAGGAGTCGCAGACCTTCGGCCTGGAGCTCGAGCTCACCGAGGGCATGCGCTTCGACAAGGGCTTCATCTCGGCGTACTTCGCCACCGACCTGGAGCGTATGGAGGCGTCGCTCGACGACCCGTACATCCTGATCGTCAACTCCAAGGTCTCCGCGGTGAAGGACCTGCTCCCGCTGCTGGAGAAGGTCATGCAGTCCGGCAAGCCGCTGCTGATCATCGCCGAGGACGTCGAGGGCGAGGCCCTGTCGACCCTGGTCGTCAACAAGATCCGTGGCACCTTCAAGTCCGTCGCCGTCAAGGCCCCGGGCTTCGGCGACCGCCGCAAGGCGATGCTGGGCGACATCGCGATCCTCACCGGCGGCACGGTCATCTCCGAGGAGGTCGGCCTCAAGCTGGAGAACGCGGGCCTGGACCTGCTCGGCCGCGCCCGCAAGGTCGTCATCACCAAGGACGAGACCACGATCGTGGACGGCGCCGGTGACGCCGACCAGGTCGCCGGCCGCGTCAACCAGATCCGCGCCGAGATCGAGAACAGCGACTCGGACTACGACCGCGAGAAGCTCCAGGAGCGCCTGGCGAAGCTCGCGGGCGGCGTGGCGGTCATCAAGGCCGGTGCCGCGACCGAGGTCGAGCTCAAGGAGCGCAAGCACCGCATCGAGGACGCGGTGCGCAACGCGAAGGCCGCCGTCGAGGAGGGCATCGTCGCCGGTGGTGGCGTGGCCCTGCTCCAGGCCTCCGCGGTCTTCGAGAAGCTGGAGCTGGAAGGCGACGAGGCGACCGGTGCCAACGCCGTGAAGCTCGCGCTGGAGGCCCCGCTCAAGCAGATCGCCGTCAACGGCGGCCTCGAGGGCGGCGTCATCGTCGAGAAGGTGCGCAACCTGCCGATCGGCCATGGCCTCAACGCCGCGACCGGCGAGTACGTGGACATGATCGCCGAGGGCATCATCGACCCGGCCAAGGTCACGCGCTCCGCGCTGCAGAACGCCGCGTCGATCGCCGCGCTGTTCCTGACCACCGAGGCCGTCATCGCCGACAAGCCGGAGAAGGCCGCCGCGGCCGCTCCGGGCGGCATGCCCGGCGGTGACATGGACTTCTGATCCTCCGGGATCGCCGTCCAGGCACGCGTGACGGCGGCGCCCGCCCTCCGAGCGATCGGGGGGCGGGCGCCGCCGTTTTCCGTGTCCCTACACGGGCCGGGCCGACTCCAGGGCCTGCCGCAGATGGCCGCCGGACTCGCGCAGCAGCCGGTCCGCGGTCGGGGCGTCGACGCGGGCCAGCAGCGTGAGGATGGCGGGCTTGACCTCCCCGTCGGTCGCGGTGAGCGCGTCCTCGATCGCCGCGTCGTCCGCGCCGGTGGCGAGCGAGACGATACGGCGCGAGCGGGCGCGCAGCTTCTCGTTGGACGCGCGCACGTCCACCATCAGGTTCCCGTAGGTCTTGCCCAGCCGGATCATCGTGATCGTCGAGAGCATGTTGAGCACCAGCTTCTGCGCCGTACCGGACTTCAGCCGGGTGGAGCCGGTGAGGAGTTCGGGTCCCACGACGACCTCGATGCCGTGCTCGGCGGCGGCCGCGAGCGGCGAGCCGGCGTTGCACGCGAGACCCACCGTGAGCGCCCCCAGCGCCCGGGCGTGCCCGACCGCGCCCAGCGCGTACGGGGTGCGCCCGGAGGCCGAGATCCCGACAACGGTGTCGGCGGCCGTCAGCCCGAGTGCGTCCAGGTCCTTCGCGGCCAGCTCCCTGCTGTCCTCGGCGCCCTCCACCGAGGTGACCATCGCGGAGGGCCCGCCCGCGATGAGGCCCACCACCTCCCCGCCGGGCGTGGTGTTGAAGGTCGGCGGGCACTCGCTGGCGTCCAGCACGCCGAGCCGTCCCGCGGTCCCGGCGCCCGCGTAGACGAGGCGGCCGCCGCGGGACATCCGGGCGGCGATGCCGTCGATCGCGGCGGAGATGGCGGGCAGTTGGGCGGCGACGGCGGCCGGAACGGTGGCGTCCTCACCGTTCATCGTGCGGGCGATCTCCAGCGTGGTCATACGGTCGATCTCGGCGAGCTCCGGCCGGAAGGCCTCGGTGGTCAGCGTGTCCAGTTCGCGACGCAGCTCGGTGTACTGGGGCATATGCGGCTCGTTCATCCTTCTCGCAGGGTCGGATCGGCGGGTGGGGCCGCAGAACGGGGCTTGGCGCATTATTTCAGGCCATGCTGGGGAATGGTCCGCCCGGAAGGCCGTGCGGCAGCCGCCCGGGGCCCGCATGTCCCGTGCGGGGCCCGGCGCTTCGCGGGGCCTTCCGGTCAGCCGCGGCCCGGACGGGGCCGGTGGCGGTGGGCCAGCGCTTCGTAGGAGGCCGCCAGGGCGGGCGCCGCGGTCTCGTACGTCCGCTGGGCGACACCCACGAACAGGCAGTCGACGACGAGGAGCTGGCTCGTACGGCTGGACATCGCGGCGGGCCTCAGCTCGCTCTCGCGGGAACAGGACGTGGTCAGCACGACGTCCGCCCACTGCGTGACCGGCCCGTCCGGGCGGCCCGTCACCGCGACCGTCGTCGCGCCGCGGTCGAAGGCCGCCCGCAGCGGCTCGATCACGTCGTGCGTGCTGCCCGAATGGGTGATCGCCACGGCCACGTCCCCCGGCCGCAGCTGGACGGCGTTCGTCACCGCCAGGTGCGGATCGGTGTGGGCGTGCGCGACCAGCCCGATGCGCAGCAGCTTCTGCGCCAGGTCCTGCCCGACCAGCCCGGAGGCCGCCATGCCGTACACGTCCGTCCGCCGGGCGGCCGCCAACGCCGTGACGGCGGCCTCCAGTTGGGTCATGTCCAGCTGGGCTGCGGTGTCCGCGAGGGTCTGCTGCTCCTCCAGCGCGAGCTTGGCGACGACGTCGGGCAGCGGGTCGTCCACCGCGATGTCCGCCGTCACGGCCGGCGGCACCCCGGCGGCCTGCTGGGCGGCGAGCGCGGCCAGGGCGAGCCGCAGGTCCCGGTAGCCGGGGTAGCCGAGCAGCCGGGCGGTGCGGACGACGGTGGCCTCGCTGGTGCCGGTACGGATCGCGAGGGCGGTGACGGTCTGCTGGGCGCAGCCGGCCGGATCACCCGCGACGGCCTCCGCGACGCGCTGCATGGAGCGCGTCATGGAGGGGGCGAGCGTACGGACCTTGGCGGCGAGCGCCCCCGGGTCGGGGGGCGTGACGGGTATGACGGGAGCGTCCGGGCTGCCGCGCAGCGGGCGGACACCCGGAGGGAAATTTTCCTTCACGCTGTGGGTCACTCTATGAAAGGTATTTTCACCCCATCGGGCCGTCAAGCCGTGGCCAGGGCCGCCGCTCCCCCGGGGGCGGGCCAGTCCCCGCGCGCCGCGAGGTCCAGCACGAGCGCGGCGATGTTCCACGCGTCGTCCTCCCCCCGGTGGTGCCGCCCCTCCAGCGGCAGCCCCGCGACCTGAAGCGCCTGCGCCATCCCCGGCCTGCGGCGCAGCCCGTAGGACGCGGTGAAGGCGGCCTTCGCGTTGGTGTGCGCGTGCCCGAAGGGGTACGGGGTGCCGGTGGCACGGCACTGGCGCGTGAACTGGTTGCGGTCGTAGTCCCCCCAGCTCGCCCACGGCAGCTCCCCCGCGCGGTGTGCGGCCGCGAGCGCCCGGCACGCCTCGGCGAAGGTGCTCCCGCCGTCCACCTCGTCCTGCGTCAGCCCCGTCAGCCCCGTCAGCTCCGTGCAGAACGCGCTCACGCGCGAACGGGAGGGCCGCACCAGCAGCCGGTGCCTGGCCGGCCGGGTGCGGGCCCGCAGGTCGACCACGGTGAGGCCGATCTCGATGATCTCGCTCACCTGCCCCGCGGGCGGCGGGCCCTCCCAGCACGTCGCTTCGACGTCGACGACGTTGAGGAGGTGGGGGCCGGTGTCCATGCGGGGAGGGTACGCCGGGCCCACCCCACCGGGGCCACCCGTTTTCCCGGCAGCGCCGGGGCCCGGCGGGCGGGCCCCGGCGGGGGCCGCGGTGCCGCCGGCGGCAAGGGATAATGGGGCGTATGGAAGACCCGGCGGAGGCGGCGTTGCACGAGGCCCGCGCCCGCGTCCTCGCGGACCTGGGGGCGCGGGAGGTCACCGGCCCCGCGATCGTGTCGCTCGTGGAGGACTCGGTCGCCGAGCGCCGCTGGTGGGTGGGCAAGTGGCCGGACGGCGCCCCGTTCGTCCCCGGCCTCGTCGCCCAGGACGTCCAGGACGCGCTGCTGGAGACGTACGGACGCTGGCCGCTGTGCCCGCACTGCGACGACCCGCACGCCCTCGCCGTCGAACCGGAGCTGGGCCCCGACCCGGTGTGGGTGTGCGAGGTGCGCCGCGAGGCCGTCGCCCCGCTCGGCGAGCTGGGGCCCCGGCCGTGACGGTGTACCTCGACCCCCCGACGTGGCCGGGCCACGGACGCATGTGGTCCCACCTGGTGAGCGACATCTCCTACGACGAGCTGCACGCCTTCGCGGCCCGGCTGGGCGCCCCGCCGCGCGCCTTCGAACGGGACCACTACGACATCCCCGCCGAGCGCTACCCGGACGCGGTGTGGCTGGGCGCGGTGGAGATCGGCAGCAAGGAGCTGGTCCGCCGCCTCACACAGGCGGGCCTGCGCCGCCGCAAGTACGACCCGCGCCGCGGCGCGGGCGGGGCGTAGGGCCTGCACGCGGCCGGCGCCGGCGTGCGCGGCGAGGAGCGCCGCGGCCGGTGCCGCGCGCCAACGCGCCGGTGCCCGTGGCGTGTTCACGCACCACCTCCCGCGGGGCGCGGTGCCCGCGCCCGGCGCCGGGGTCGCCCGCGGCGGGTGCGCGGGGGAGCGCAAGGGTGCACACGGGAGGGGGAAATCGTGGAGTCCGGGACCTGGGTGCCGGGCTTCCGCCAGGATGTCCGGGTGATTTCCGTGACCTCCCTCACCGCACCGGGGCCGCTCGACGAGGAGCGGCTGTACTGGGACTGGTACCAGCGGCTCGGGCCCGGTGCCGAACTGCTCGGCGACGTCGCCGGGGCGAGCGTGGCCGACCTCGGGGCCGGGACGGGCGAGCGCGCCGCGTACGTCGCCGCGGTGCTCGGCGCGGCACAGGTCGCCGCGATCGACACCTCGGCCACCCGTGTCACGCTCGGGCGCGAACGGTACGGCCACATCGCGGAACTGGACTTCGTGCACGGGGACGCGGCCACCTACCTCGCCGCCGCCGCGGGCACTCTCGACGTGGCCTACTCCTGCTTCGGCGCCGCCGACTTCTCCGACCCGGTGCACATGCTGCCCGCCGCCGCGAGCGGGCTGCGGGCCGGCGGCACACTGGTCCTCGCGACGCTCGCCCACCACGAGGACGGCACGCCGCCGGCGGCCGAACTGCGGCCCACCGAGGTGTCGGTGCGCTCCTCCAGCGGCAGCCTGACGACCAAGCGGCGCTGGGTGCTGGAGGCCGCCGTGTGGACGAAGCTGCTCGCGGACGCGGGCTTCACCGGCATCAGCACCGAGGTGCTGCGCGACCCGGGCGGCGGCGACCGCGAGCCACCCGTGGCGACGACCCTCATCCGCGCGGTGCGCGGCGGGAGTTGAGGCGGCTCAGGCCTCCAGCAGCTCCAGCTCGGTGGTGAGGTTGCGGCGCGCGGTGCGCTCCCAGTGCTCGCGGCCGTAGGGGGTGCGGAACAGATGGGGCAGGTCGAGGAGCCGGCGCAGCACGTCGGCCCGCCCGGCGCGGAAGTCGGCGTCCGGCACGAAGCCGTACTCGGCGCGTACGGCCGCGGCGTAGGCGGCGTAGGCCGCCGGGTCGCCCGCGAGGACGGCGAGGTCGGCGTCGCACAGCACCTCGCCGTCGGCATCGTTGGGCGCGGGGTCGTGCGTGACCGTCAGCCGCACCAGCCGGACGACCTGCGCGACGCGTTCCGCGCCGACCCCCGCCTCGGTGAGCGCGCGGCGCGCGAGGTCGGCGCTGCGCTCCTCGTTCTCGCTGCGGTCGGGGCGGTAGACGGCGTCGTGGAACCACGCGGCGAGCGCCACCGTGTCCGGGTCGTGCGCGTAGCCGGTCAGCTCGGTCACCCGGGCGAGCACCTGCGCGAGGTGGTCGACGGTGTGGTAGCGGCGCTGCGGCTCGTCCCACCGCTCCAGCAGCTCCCGCCCGTACGGGTTGGGGTCGGGCGCCTGCTCGCCCGCCCCGCCGTGCGCGTCCTCCTGGCAGCGGCGCAGCAGCTGGTTCCACTCGGCGAGCAGGGCGTCGTACCGCGGGTGGGCCGCGGCGCTGGTGTGAGGCATGCGGGCCATTGTGGCGGAAGCGCACGCGGGGGACGGGCGCGGGTCCGGCGCACCGCGCGCCGCCCCCTTCCACCGCCGGCGGAACGCCCCGCCG
This sequence comes from Streptomyces sp. NPDC020983, assembly GCF_044333485.1. NCBI lineage: Bacteria > Bacillati > Actinomycetota > Actinomycetes > Kitasatosporales > Streptomycetaceae > Streptomyces > Streptomyces sp. NPDC020983. The sequence goes on from NZ_JBIRRA010000002.1 coordinate 344,289, forward strand.
CGGAGCGGAAAGGGGACCGGCCGGGGACGCGGGGGGACGCGCGGGGGGACGCGCGGGTAATGCATTCGCCCCAGCCGCGCCGCAGGCGTAAGATCGCCGGTCTTGCCGCCTCCCGGACGGGAGTGCCGCCGGCCGGACGGAAACCGGCCGGCCCCCTCACGTACCCGCCCCGACCGCCGGAGGCATCCGTGCCCTCGCACGCCCAGAGCCAGGACCACAGCACCAGCACCCCCGTCCCGCCCGGCCCCGCCGGAGGCGATCCGCTGCGCCGCGAGCGCGACCACCTCGCCGCGTCACGGGCCGCGCTGCGGGCGATGCGCGCGGACGTCGAGGCGATGGACATCAGCGACGTCAGCGGCAACTGGGTGGACGCCAAGATCCTGGCCGCCGCGTACGAGGCCCGCATCGTCGCGCTCGCCGACCTCGCCGGCACCCCCCTGTTCTTCGGCCGGCTCGACTACGGCCACGCGCCGGGCGCGGACACGGCGGAGGGCGCGGAGGGCGAGAGCTTCTACATCGGGCGCCGGCACGTCCACGACGCCGCGGGCGACCCGATGGTGATCGACTGGCGCGCGCCCGTCTCGCAGCCCTTCTACCGCGCCTCCCGCGCCGAGCCGATGGACGTCGTCCTGCGCCGCCGTTTCGGTTACACCGGCGGGGAACTGACCGCGTACGAGGACGAGCACCTCACCGACCCGGCCGAGTCGGAGACCGCGAGCAGGCTGCTCCAGACGGAGATCGAGCGGCCGCGCGTCGGCCCGATGCGCGACATCGTCGCGACGATCCAGCCGGAGCAGGACGAGATCGTGCGCGCCGGCGTCACCGGCACCGTGTGCGTGCAGGGGGCGCCCGGCACCGGTAAGACGGCGGTGGGCCTGCACCGGGTCGCGTACCTGCTCTACGCGCACCGCGAGCGCCTCGCCCGCGCGGGCACGCTGGTGATCGGCCCGAACGCGTCCTTCCTGCGCTACATCGAGCAGGTGCTCCCCGCGCTCGGCGAACTCCACGTCAAGCAGGCCACGGTGGACTCCCTCGTCGCCCATGTCCCCGTGCGCGGCACGGACTCGGCGGAGGCCGCCCGGCTCAAGGGCGACGCCCGGATGGCGGAGGTGCTGCGGCGCGCGGTGCGCTCGGGCATCCGGATGCCGCAGGAGCCGGTCGTGGTCGTCCGCGGCTCGCGCCGGTGGCGCGTGCCCGTGTACGAACTGGAGGAGATCGTCCGCGAGCTGGCCGGGCGCGACATCCGCTACGGCGCCGCGCACGACGCCCTGCCGCAGCGCATCGCGCACGCCGTGCTGGTCCAGATGGAGCGCGCGGGGGAGGCCCCCGACGACCGCGTGCAGGACGCGGTGGCCCGCAACTCCGCGGTCAAGGCGGCCGTCAAGGCGTGCTGGCCGCCCGTCGACCCGGCGAAACTGGTGCTGCGGCTGCTGTCCGACGCGGAGTTCCTCGCCGAGGCGGCCGACGGCATCCTCGACCCGGAGGAGCAGCGGACCGTCCTGTGGCCGAAGCCCGCGCGGGGGCCGGCGTCGGCGAAGTGGACGGCGGCCGACGCCGTACTCGTCGACGAGGCGCAGGACCTGGTGCAGCGCACCCCGTCGCTCGGGCACGTGGTGCTGGACGAGGCGCAGGACCTCTCACCGATGCAGTACCGCGCGGTCGGGCGGCGCTGCTCCACCGGCTCGGCGACCGTGCTCGGCGACATCGCCCAGGGCACCACGCCCTGGGCGACGGCCAGTTGGGCGGAGGCGCTGCAACACCTCGGCAAACCCGGGGCGCGCGTCGAGGAGCTGACGCGCGGCTTCCGTGTGCCGCGGGAGGTCATCGGCTACGCGTCCCGGCTGCTGCCGCAGATCGCCCCGGACCTCGCCCCGGCGACGTCCGTGCGCGAGGCCGGCGGCGACTTCGCCGTGCAGGCCGTGCCGGAAGGGGAGTTGGAGGCGGCGGTGCTCGCCGCGTGCGAGAAGGCACTGGGGCACGAGGGCTCCGTCGGCCTGATCGCCGCGGACCCCGACGTCCCGGCGCTCTCCGCCGCCCTCACCGCGGCCGGCCTGCCCTTCCTCGCCCCCGGCGAGGAGACCTCGGCGGACACCCGCCTCACCCTCGTCCCGGCGTCCCTCGCGAAGGGCCTGGAATACGACTACGTCGTCCTCGCCGAACCCGCCGCCGTCGTCGCCGCGGAACCCGACCCGCGGACGGGCCTGCGCCGCCTGTACGTGACGCTGACCCGAGCGGTGTCCGGTCTGACCGTCCTCCACGCGCAGCCGCTGCCGGAGGCGCTGGCCTCCTGAACGGCCGCCGCGGCGGCGGGCCTCAGCCCACGGCCACGGGGGCGTCCAGCACCTCGCGCCAGGTCCGGACGGCGGACGGGTCCACCGCGCCGGACCAGCCGCCGGCCCGCACCGCGCCGCCGACGTGGAAGCCGTCGAGACCGGCCGCGCGCAACTCCGGTACGTGCTCCAGCAGCAGGCCGCCGCCCACCAGCAGCCGCGGCTCGTAGCCCGGCTCGCCGCTGCGCGCGGCCTCCGCGCACAGCACGTCCATCCCGTCGCCGACGCCCTTCGCGGACCCGGCCGTCAGATACGTGTCGAGGCCGGGCAGCCCCGCGAGCTGCAGCCGTACGGTGTCGCGGTCGGTGGCGCGGTCGATCGCCCGGTGGAAGGTCCACCGGCACCCGTCGAGCACGTCGACCAGGGCGTGCACCGCCTCCAGATCCGCCGCGCCGCTCCCGTCCAGGAAGCCCAGCACGAATTCCTCCGCGCCCTCCGCGCGCAGTGCCTGCGCCGCCTCGCACAGTTCGTCCAGGCGCTCGGCCCCGCCCGCGTCGAAGCCGTCCGTGAGGCGCAGCATCACCCGCAGGGGGATGTCGACGGCGGCGCGGATCGCCGCGAACGTCTCCCGCGACGGGGTCAGGCCGTCGGCGGCCATGTCCGTGACCAGTTCGAGCCGGTCGGCGCCGCCGGCCTGTGCCGCAACGGCGTCATCGGGTCCGAGGGCGATTACCTCGAAGATTGGTCTAGACATATGACCAAGGTTGCCACATGCCCCCGCCCCCACGCGACCCCCGGGGTCCCCCGAACGCCCCTCGCGCGCCGACTACCCGCTGGAGCCGCCGGACCACTGCCTGGTGCCGTGGAGGCACGTCCGGGGCGGGCCGGGTACGGCCGGGGACGGACGGTCTCGGGGTGACCCCGACCTCCGGGTAGGGGATGCCGGTCCGCCCGGGGGATGATCACCGGGCGGGAGAATTACATCCTCAGTCCGACGTGGGGCGAATGCCGGATTTCGTACCGTGGGGGCATGGCCTCCTCGACGATCCACCCAGCCCCCGCGGTGCAGCTCGTGCACGGCGCGACCATGCCCGACTCCCGGCCCGACCACCCCCGCCACCGCCTCGGCGACGCCCTGCGCGCGATACGCGTGTACGCCGTCGCGGCGGTGGAGGTGGTGGTGCTCGGCACCGGGGCCAAACGCTACTGACCGGAGCCGGAGCCTGCGCTGTGCGCGCGGGCCGGACCGGTCAGACGTCCTCGCCCGCGCCCGTCAGCAGGTCGTCCGCGTCGACGATCCGGTAGGCGTAGCCCTGCTCGGCCAGGAAGCGCTGGCGGTGGGCCGCGAAGTCCTGGTCGATGGTGTCCCGGGCCACCACGGAGTAGAAGCGCGCCTCGTGGCCGTCCGCCTTGGGCCGCAGCACCCGTCCCAGCCGCTGCGCCTCCTCCTGGCGGGAGCCGAAGGTGCCGGAGACCTGGATGGCGACGGTCGCCTCGGGCAGGTCGATGGAGAAGTTGGCCACCTTCGATACGACCAGCACCGACAGCTCGCCCTGCCGGAAGGCCTCGAAGAGCTTCTCGCGCTGCGCGTTCGGCGTCTCACCCTTGATCACCGGGGCGCCCAGGTGCTCGCCCAGCTCGTCGAGCTGGTCGATGTACTGCCCGATGACCAGCGTCTGCTGGCCCGCGTGCTTGCGCACCAGCGCCTCGGTGACCTTGCGCTTGGTCGCCGTCGTCGCGCAGTAGCGGTATTTCTCCTCGGCCTCGGCGGTGGCGTAGGCCAGCCGCTCCGCGTCGGTGAGGTTGACCCGCACCTCGACGCAGTCGGCCGGCGCGATGTAGCCCTGCGCCTCGATCTCCTTCCAGGGGGCGTCGAAGCGCTTGGGGCCGATGAGCGAGAAGACGTCCGACTCGCGGCCGTCCTCCCGGACCAGCGTGGCCGTCAGCCCGAGGCGGCGGCGCGCCTGGAGGTCGGCGGTGAACTTGAAGACCGGAGCAGGAAGGAGGTGCACCTCGTCGTAGATGATCAGACCCCAGTCCCGGGAGTCGAAGAGCTCCAGGTGCGGGTAGACGCCCTTCCGCCTGGTCGTCAGGACCTGGTAGGTCGCGATCGTGACGGGCCGGATCTCCTTGCGCGTGCCGCTGTACTCGCCGATCTCGTCCTCGGTGAGCGTGGTGCGCCGGACCAGCTCGTGCTTCCACTGCCGCGCCGACACGGTGTTGGTGACCAGGATCAGGGTGGTCGCCTTCGCCTCGGCCATCGCGCCCGCGCCGACCAGCGTCTTGCCCGCGCCGCACGGCAGCACGACCACGCCCGAGCCGCCGTGCCAGAAGCCCTCCACGGCCTGCTTCTGGTAGGGGCGCAGCCCCCAGCCCTCCTCGTCGAGGTGGATCGGGTGCGCCTCACCGTCCACGTACCCGGCGAAGTCCTCGGCGGGCCAGCCCAGCTTGAGCAGCACCTGCTTGATCTGGCCGCGCTCGGAGGGGTGGACGACGACGGTGTCCTCGTCGATCCGCGCGCCGACGAGCGGCTGGACGCGCTTGGAGCGGAGGATCTCCTCCAGGACCGGGCGGTCGGTGGTGGTCAGCACGAGCCCGTGCGCGGGGTGCTTGCTGAGCCGCAGCCGCCCGTAGCGGTCCATCGTCTCGGCGACGTCGACGAGCAGGGCGTGCGGGACGGGGTAGCGGCTGTACTCGACCAGCGCGTCCACCACCTGCTCGGCGTCGTGACCTGCGGCCCGGGCGTTCCACAGGCCGAGCGGGGTGAGCCGGTAGGTGTGGATGTGCTCGGGGGCGCGCTCCAGCTCGGCGAAGGGTGCGATGGCCCGCCGGCAGGCGTCGGCCAGCTCGTGGTCGACCTCCAGCAGGAGGGTCTTGTCGCTCTGGACGATCAGGCAGGACACGCGGGTACCTCCGGGCTGGCCGGGATGGGGCGAACGAAAAATTGTACGCCGGGCGGGGGGAAGGGCAGGGTGTCCGTGGTCACCTCGGATCCGGCGCGGGCCTGCGTGCGGGCCCGGGACGCGGTCCGGTGCGGGGTGAGCGCCATCCGTGCGAATCTACGGCGTCCTTACTCGCGCCTTACGTCCGTATTAGTCCTATTTGATGTTTTCTGCCGTCATGGATCACCAGCAGACGCATCCTCCCGCCGAGCCGCGCCGGCGTAGGACGTTCCGCGCGGTCGCGGCCTCCTCGGCTGTCGTCGTCGCGGGAGTCATGGCCGCGGCCGGCCTGCTGCTCCCCGCCTCCGCCTCCGCCTCGGGCGACCCGGCGGGCGACGGAGGGCCCTCGGCCGGCCACGGCGCCGCGCAGCCCACGTACGACTGGCCCGGCGCCCCCGACACGAACGGCCCCGGCCGGCAGCCCACGACGGCCCGGCCGAGCAGGCCCGGCACGGACGGACCGAGCGTGCCCGGCGCGGACGGGCCGGGCGCTTCCGAGGCCGGGTGGTCGAGCGCCCCCGGCACGAGCGGGCCGAGCGCTCCCGACACGGGGTGGCCGAGCGCTCCCGACACCGGGTGGCCGCAGCCCAGCACGTCCAGCTGCCCGCCCACGCATCACCCGACGCATCACCCGTCGCACCACCCCTCGCACCCGCCCACGCACCACCCCTCGCACCCGCCGACACATCACCCCTCGCACCCGCCCACGCACCACCCGTCGCACCCGCCGACGTCCCGCCCCCCGACGCACCACCCGTCGCACCCGCCCACGCACCACCCGTCGCATCCCCCCACACACCACCCGTCGCACCCGCCGACGACGCCGCCGACCACACCCCCGACGACGCCGCCGACCACACCGCCCACGACGCCGCCGACCACACCGCCGACGTGGACGCCGACGCCGACGCCGACGTGGACGTGGACGACGCCGCCCACGACACCCACGTGGACGCCGCCCACGCACGAGCAGCCGTCCCACCGCCCGTCGCACCCGCCGACGCACCACCCGTCCCAGCCGCCGACCACGTCTCCGGGTCTGCCGCACACGGGTACGGACGGGGTCGAGTGGATCGCGGCCTCCGCCGTCGCGGTGCTCGGGGCCGGCGGAACGCTGCTGGTGATGTCCCGCCGCCGGCGCGGCCGGCACGGCTGAGCCCGCCGCGCCGCCGCGTGAGCCACCCGCGGCGACGAATCCGGCCGGGGCGCCCCCCCCCCCCCCCCCGGGGGGGGGCCGGCCCGGGGGGGGGGGCCCCCCCCCCGGGGCCCCCCCCCGGGGGGGGCCCGCCGCGGGGGGGGGCCGGGGGGGGCGCCCCCCCCGCGGGGGGGGGGGCCCCCCGGGGGGCCCCCCCGCGGGGGGCCCCCCCCCCCCCCGCGGGGGGGGGGGCCCCCGGCCCGGGGTAGGCGGACCCCCAAGAGGAGGCCCACCGAGGGGGGTACAGCCGTGGCGGTGCGAATGGCGTTGTTCGAGCGCTGGCGCGGCCCCAGGCCCGCACCCCCGGCGGAGGCGAAGCCCGCACGCGAAGCCCGGCCCGGGCGCAGGCCCGCCAGGCCCCGGCCGGCGCCCAAGGCCACACCCAAGGCCCCGCGCAGCCGCACCCGTACGCGGCCGCGGAAGCCGCCGCCCCCGCTGCTGCAACGGCACAGCCTCGGTCCGATGCTCGCCCGGGCGGTGGTGCTGGCCGTGGCGGTGGTCTGCATGGTCGCCTTCGCGGTGGCGCTGGCGCGCGTCACGCTCGTCCCGTCGCCCGCGTCGGATTCGCTGACGCACACCAACCTGCGGCCGGGCGCGTCCATCCGCACCTACCTCAACCAGCCGGACGTCCACGACACGGTCAAGCAGATCGGCGGCAACGTCCTGCTCGGCGTGCCCTTCGGGATCCTGCTCCCGACGCTCTTCCCGCGCGCCCGGGGCTTCCTGCGGGTGGCGCTGCTGACGGCCCTGACCATGGTCCTGGTCGAGACGGCGCAGGGCGCGATGGTGGAGGGCCGGGCCTTCGACGTCGACGACGTCATCCTCAACACCGTGGGCGCCCTGCTCGGGTACCTGCTGCTCGGCCACCGCCTGGCCGCCGCGCTCCACCCCGACCGGCCCCACTGGTGGCACCGCTACTTCCCCCGGCCCGCCGACCGGAAGCCGCGGCCCAGGACCGACCCGGGCGCGGGGACGGACAGGTCCTGAGCCTCAGGCGGGGTCGTCGGCGAGTTCGGCGACACCCGTGACGCGGTGCAGCGCGAAGGTGCGGACCTCGTCCGTGGTGTGGTCGTAGGCGGTGACGTGCCCGCCCTCGACCCGCACGGGGGCGATGACGCGCTGCGTGGCGGTGCCCTCGGCGTTGACGTAGCCGATCCACAGCGACTGGCCCGTCAGCACGGCCGCCTGCATCGTCGCCAGCGTCTCGGCGGAGGGGCTGCGGGGCAGGCCCTGCGGCGCCGGTTCGGCGGGGGCGCGGCGGGCGGCGGTGGCCGCGCGGTCACCGGCGCGGATGGCCTTGACGGCGAGGCCCAGCAGGTTGGCGTCCGGCACGGGCGGCCCGTCGGGTACGGGGACGGGCGCGCTGCGCGGCGGGGTGCGGCGCGCGTCGGGACGCGTGATGAGGACGTCGCCGTCCGCGGACTCCGCGGCCGGGGCCAGGCCCATGTCGCGCAGCCGCTCCAGCAGCGTCGCCGGATCGGCCTGCGAGGCCAGCACGGTGGGGGCCAGACGCCGCAGGCCCAGGCCGGAGGCCCGGCGGTCGGCGATCAGCTCCGTGAGCAGCGCGTCGTCGTCGCAGCGCAGATACGCGGCGGCCGCGCCGACCCGCAGCGTGCCGTGCCGCCGGGCGACGTCGTCGATGAGGTAGGCGAGCGGCTGCGGTACGGGGGTGCGGGAGTGCTCGGCCAGGAAGGACTGCAGCTCCGCGGCCGTACGCCCGGCGTCGAGGGCGCGGCGGACGGATTCCGGGGTGAAGCGGTAGACCGTCGCGCCGCCCTTGGACTCGATGTCGGCGAGCACGCCCAGTGTCTCGGCGAGCGGCGCCACCAGCGGGCCCGGCGCGACCGCCGTGAGGTCCGCCTGGAGCAGCACGTGGTCCAGCGGCTCCGGCAGCAGCGGCGCGAGCCGGGCGGCGGCGCGTCCCGCGGCGGCGTCCGGCGAGGCGGGCACGTCCCCGGCCGCGCCCTGCGGGGCCGCGTCCAGCAGCGGGCGGGCGTGCGCGGCGAGCGCGCCGCGGCCGGTGAGCCCGAGCGTCTCCGCGTCCGCCAGCGTCCAGTTCACCAGGTCCGTGCGCAGCGCGTCCGCCCCCGCCCGCAGCGGCCGGTCCCAGCGCAGCCGGGCCAGCAGCTCGCCGGGTGCCGCCGCCGCGCCCGGCGGGAGGTCCGCCAGCAGCCGCAGCACCGCGACCCGCACGTGCGGGGCGAGCGAGCGGTCCAGATCGGGTCCCAGCGCGGCGAGTGCGCGGCCCTTGGCGTCGCGCGTGCCGACCAGGCCGGGCGTGCGGGTCGCGGCCAGCCACGCGGTGGCGAGCGCGGCCCACTGCCGTTCGGCGGGCAGCAGGAGCCACTCGTCGGCGGCCGGGGTGGGCGCGTAGGCCTCGTCGACCTCGCCGTCGGCGGCGACGAGACCGGCCGCGTAGGCCAGCTCCAGCCAGAACGCGGTCTGCGGTTCGGTGAGGTCGAGGGCGGCGGCCGTGCGGCGCAGGTCGCGGACGCTCAGCCCGCCCGCGCGCAGTACCGCGGGCCCGCCCGACTGCCACTCCTTGAGCAGGTCGGTCACGGTGCGTACGGCGGTGAAGGCCTGGCCCGCGGCGGTGGCGTCCACCGTCTTCGCGGTCCGCGGCACCGGGGTGACCTGCGGCGGCAGCGGCTGCGGGGTGCGGTGCGCGCGCCCGGCGCGCAGGGCGAGCGCGGCCTCCCGGGGCAGGACGACGTTGTGCTGCCCGACCGGCAGCAGCAGCCCGCGGGACAGCAGCCACTGCACGGGCGTCTCCGCCTCCTCCGCGCGTATGGCCACCGTCGCGTCCCGCACCTCGCCGTACGGCGGTCCCCACACCAGCCGGTCCAGCACCGCCCGTACGCCCTCGGGGGCCTGTGCCAGCAGCGCGGAGAAGGCGTCCGGGTCGGCGAAGAGGCCGGTCAGCGCCTCCACCGCGCTGGCCGGGTCGTGCGTCGCGCCCAGCCCCGCGTCGGCCAGCAGCTCCTGGAGCCGGGCCGGCGACATCCCGGCCGTCGCCTCCGCCACGGTCGGGCCGAGCCCGGTCGAGGACGGCATCGACGCGGAGGGCGCGAGCACGTCCCGCGCGGTGCGCACCAGCCGCAGCCGGTCGTCGTCGCCCCACACCAGCCCGCGGTCCCGGAGCGCGCCCACCGCCCGCGGCAGCTCGGCCCTGACAGCCGCCGCCTCCTGCGCATCCAGCGGCTCGCCGAGGCCCGGCCGCACCTCCGCCGCCGGCAGCCCGGTCATGAGCCCGCTCAGCTCGGCGTACGGGCAGCCGTCCGCGGTGAGGGCGAGGGCCTCCGCCGTCTGCCGTGTGAAGGCGTCGAGGCGGTCCAGGGCCCGCGCCACGGACGTCCGGGTCGCCGCACGCGTCGCCAGCTGCGTGACGTCGTTCGGCATCGGGGCGATGAGGTCCGGCCGCGCCCGCAGCAGCCGTTCGAGCGCGTCGTCGTCCCGCGCGCGCAGATCCTCCGCGAGGGTGCGCGGCGCGCTGCTCTGGCCACCGGTCGTCATCCGTCCCACAGTAGGCCCTGCCCGGCCCCCCGCGCCCCCCGCACGCGGACCCGCGCCCGTGAAGGCGCGCCGCGTGCGGCCGCACCACCTGGCCGCGCCTCGGTGCGCCCGGCGGCGCCGCCGGGAAGCGGACCCGCCGGGTGCCGCGGACCGTACGCCGCCCGGTGGCCGGGCGGCCCGCCCGCAGGCGGGACGGCACCGCGGCCGGCCCGTCCGGGAGGGAGGGACGAGGGGCCGGGGGTCTTCCTGGCCTTCACCTGCGGCCTGCCCCGGTCGCCGCCGGGCGCCTCACCTGCGGGCCTGCCCCGGGCCCTGGGCATGGGGGGCTACGGGGGCGTCACTCCTCGACCGGTCCAGGACGGGGGCGGCGCCCACCGGCACTTCACGCCCTGCCGGGCGTGCCCGCGGGCGGCAACCCCTCCTGCTGAGCCCCCGCGCCGCCACGGGACGGCACCGCGGCCGGCCCGCCCGGGAGGGACGAAGGGCCGGGGGTCTTCCTGGCCTTCACCTGCGGCCTGCCCCGGTCGCCGCCCGGCGCCTCACCTGCGGCCTGCCCCGGGCCCTGGGCATGGGGGGCTACGGGGGCGTCTGGGCTCACCGCGGACCGCGTCCCCGGCAGCGGGTGGCAGCGGTGAGGCGGGCGTGGGCCGTGGCCTGACGGGCTGTCCGGCCGGTACCGTCGGCGCAGGCGTGTGGAGGGAGCGGCGGTGGGGGTCGAGAGCGACCGGCTGGTGTTCGACTATCTGAGCCGGGTCGGCGATCTGGCGCAGACCGCCATGCCCGCCGCCCAGCGCATGCGGCTTGTCGCGCAGCTGCGCAGCGACATCGAGCGCGAGCGGCGCGGTGCGGGGGCCGAGGCGGACGTGCGGCACATCCTCGGGCGCATGGGCAGCCCGGACGAGGTGGTCGAGGCCGCCGCGGGGAGGCCCGCGGGGGAGCGGCGCGAGGAGCCGCCGCCCGCGCAGGAGCCGCGACCGGGGTCGTACGGGCCCTACACCGCGGGGCCCGGCGTGCCGCGGCAGCCGCGGGGCGCGGCGGCGGAGCGCGAGGGCGGCGCCGAGCGCGGGCCCCTGTGGTGGCAGGGCGGGCCCGGCGGGCCGGGCGCGCGTCCCGGCGAGGAGCTCGACGGGCTGCCGGGCATGAGCGGCGGCATCTTCATCCCGGACGACGACGAGGAACTCGACGCCGTGGGCCGCCCGCTGCCCGGGAAGGGCGCGGACGGCGAGGACGGCGACAAGGGCAAGGCCGGCGCGGAGGAGCCCGGGGAGGAGGCGGTCCCGGCCGCCGGGCCCGTCGCCGTTGCCGGGCCCCGCAGGCGCCGCCTGCTCCCCCGGCTGCCGCGCGGCGGCGGGGCCCGCCGCTGGGGCAGCCCCATGCTGCTGGTCGCCGCCGCGCTGCTGGTGGGCGGCGCGGTGGCCGGCTCCCTCATCCCGCTCGGCCTCGGGTGGCTGACGGCCTGGCTGTCGCGCAAGCTCACGCGCCCGCAGGCGAAGTTCGCGGTCCTGTTCATCCCGGGCGCCTTCGCGGCCGGGACGCTCGTGTGGATCTGGGGCCGCGACGTCGGCAAGTGGGGCAGCCCGATCGCGAAGGGGCAGATGGGGCAGGCGTTCCAGGACGCCTACCCGCTCACCGTCCGGCTGGCCGCCGTGGGCACCGCGCTCTACCTGCTGTGGCGCAGCCGCCGCTCGGCGTGAGGCCCGGGCGCGGCTACTGCGCGGCGAGGTCCTGCTGCAGCTCGTCGAGCACCTTGTCCGCCGCGGTGTAGCCGATCCCCTGGTACCACAGCTCGTCGTCCACCCGGTGGGCGTGCCCGGAGCTGACGGCCGCGAGCCGGTTCCACAGCGGCCCGGCCGTCACCTCCGTCTCCTTGGCGGCCGCGGGGTCGCCGTAGGTGGCGTAGAAGAGGGCGTCGCCGTCGGCCCTGTCGATCTGCTCGGGGCTGATGTCGACGCTGAGGCGGCGGACGTTCTGGGTCTGCGGCCGGCCGAGGCCGACGTCCTTCAGGACGGTGCCGATGTAGCTGGCGTTGCCGTACAGCCGGATGTCGGCGCCCTGGACGAAGCGCACCATGCTCACCTTGAGCGCCGCCGCCCTCGTGCTGCCGCCGAGCGCCGCGGTGACCCGGGCGACGTGCCTGCCGTACGCGCTCACCACGGCCGAGGCCTGCGCGGTGCGGCCGAGCGCCGCCGCGTGGAGCTGGAAGTTGGCCTTCCAGGGGGCGCCCGTGGACTCGGTCAGCACGGTCGGGGCGATCTTGCTGAGGGCGGCGTAGTGCGCGCCGTCGCGCACCTTGCTGCTGAGGATGAGGTCGGGGTGCAGGGCGGCGACGGCCTCCAGGTCGGGGCTCGCGACGGCGCCGACGTCCTTGATGCCGGCGGTCTTCTCCTTCGGCAGGTAGTCGAGGAAGCCGCTGCTGGTGCCCGCGTTCGTCGCGCCGACCGGCGTGACGCCGAGGGTGATCGCCGAGTCCAGTTCGGCGGTGTCGAGGACGACGACGCGCTCCGGGTGGTCGGGGACGGTCACCTCGCCCATCGCCGTGGCGACGGTGTGCGTGCCCTTGCCGCCGGAGGAACCGGAGGAACCGGAGGAACCCGGGGACGAGGAGCACGCCGTCGCGGTGAGGGCGGCGCAGCACACGGCGGCGGCGAGCGCGGCGGCCCGGGAGTGCCTGCGGGGTCGGGAGCTGCTGGTCGAACGGGCGCTGCTGGTAAGGGGCATGGCGGTTCTCCGTTCGGACGTGCCGGGTCAGGGGTGCGGGGGAGCGGTGCCGTCCTCCGCGGGTGCGGGCGTCTGCCAGGGCGCGCCGGGCACCACCAGCGGGTCGCCGGTCACGGGGTCGGGTACGACGACGGACTCCAGCCCGAAGACCTCGCGGACCAGCGTGGCGGTGACCACCTCGGAGGGCGGGCCCTCGGCGACGATCCGGCCGGCCTTCATGGCGACCAGGTGGTCGGCGTACCGGGCGGCCTGGTTGAGGTCGTGCAGGACGGCGACGACCGTGCGGCCGCGCTCCCGGTTGAGCCGCCGTACCAGGTCCAGCACCTCGACCTGGTGGGCGATGTCCAGGAAGGTCGTGGGCTCGTCGAGCAGCAGCAGATCGGTGTCCTGCGCGAGGGCCATCGCGATCCAGGCCCGCTGGCGCTGGCCGCCGGACAGCTCGTCGACCAGGCGGTGGGCGAGGTCGGCGGTCGCGGTGCGCTCCATGGCCTCGGCGACGAGCCGCTCGTCGGCCTCCGACCACTGCTGCCACCACTTCTGGTGCGGCTGGCGGCCGCGCGAGACGAGGTCGGCGACGGTGATGCCCTCGGGAGGTACGGGGGACTGGGGCAGCAGGCCCAGGGTGCGGGCGATCTGCCGGGTCGGTACGCGGGCCAGCTCGGCGCCGTCCAGCAGCACCGAGCCGCCGCGCGGCCTGAGGAGGCGGCCGAGCGCCCGCAGCAGCGTGGACTTGCCGCACGCGTTGGGGCCGACGACGACGGTGACCTGCCCGTCGGGTATCTCCAGGTCGAGGCCCTCGACGACGGTCCGTTCCTCGTACGACAGCGTCAGCGCGCGGGCGGCGAGCCGGTTGCGCGGCGGACCGGCCTGCCCGCCGTCCGCACGCCGGGCGGCGGGCACGGCGGAGGCGGCGGCGGGGGTGGTCGCGGGCTCAGGGGTCGTCATGAGGGATCTCCGGAACGGCTGCGGCTGCGCACGATGAGCCACATCAGGTAGGGCGCGCCGACCGCCGCGGTCATCACTCCGACCGGCAGCTCGGTGGGCGCGAAGAGCTTGCGGGCCAGCAGGTCGGCGACCACCACGACCAGCGCGCCGGTCAGCGCGGAGGCCAGCAGCGGGATCTGCGCGGAGCGCGTGAGGCGGCGGGCGATCTGCGGGGCGAGCAGCGCCACGAAGTCGACGGGCCCGGCCGCGCCGGTCGCCACCGACGCGAGCACCACGCCCAGCGTGACCAGGCCGAGCCGGACGCGGCCCAGCCGCACGCCGAGCGCGGTCGCGGTGTCGTCGTCGAAGGACACGGTGCGCTGCGCCCGCGCCGCCCACAGCGCGCACGGCAGCGCGGCGAGCAGGACGAGCGCGAGCGGGCGCGCCTCGTCGTAGCCGCGGCCGTTGAGCGAGCCGGTCAGCCACACCTTGGCCTGCTGGGCGACCAGGTAGTCGCCCTTGGTCATGAAGAGCTGGGTGACCGACGACAGGGCGACGGAGAAGCCGATGCCGATCAGCACGAAGCGCGACGCGTGCAGCCCGCGCCGCCACGCGAAGGCGTAGACGAGCGCGGCCGCCCCGAGCCCGCCGGCGACCGACAGGTAGGGCAGCGCGGTGTAGGAGGTCACGCCGTACGTCATCGCGGCGACCGTGAGCGCGCCCGCGCCGTGCGTGACGCCGATGACGTCGGGGCTGGCGAGCGGGTTGCGCGCGACCGTCTGGACGAGCGCGCCGGACACGCCGAACGCCGCGCCGACCAGCAGCCCCAGCACCAGCCGCGGCTCGCGCAGCTCGCCGACCACGAGCTCGTCGGGGCTGGGGCGGCCCAGCACGACCTTCAGCACCTCGCCGGGCGCCACGAAGGACTCGCCCACGCACAGGTACGCCACGCACGCCGCCGCGAGCAGCAGCGCGAGCACGCCGGAGACGGCGAGCGAGCGCCGGTGCACCAGGAAGGAGCCGCGGCCACCGGGGCGCGCGACCGCGTAGCCCGCGGGCCGCACACGGGGGCGTCCCGTACCCGTCGCGCTCACGCCGCCACCACCGCCCGGCGCCGTACCAGCGCCACCAGGAACGGCACCCCGATGAGCGCCGTCATCACCGCCACCGGCACCTCGGACGGCGGGAAGACGATCCGCCCCACCACGTCCGGCACCAGGATCATCACCGGGCCCAGCAGCGCCGCCATGGGCAGTACCCAGCGGTGCGCGGTGCCGACCAGGGCGCGGGCCAGATGCGGGACGGCCAGCCCCACGAAGGCGATCGGCCCGGCCGCCGCGACCGCGGCACCGGTCAGCACGGTCGCCCCCAGCGCCCCGAGCAGCCGCAGCAGCGCCACGTTCTGCCCCAGTCCCTTGGCGACGTCCTCGCCGAGCGCCAGCGCGTCCAGCCCGCGGGCCATCGCCAGCACCAGCAGCAGCCCGGCCACCAGGAAGGGCCAGATCATCCCGATGATGTGGGAGTCCCGCCCGGACAGCGAACCGACCTGCCAGAAGCGGTAGGTCTCCAGCGTCTGCGCGTCCGTCGTCAGCACCCCGGACACGATCGAGGTCAGGAACGCGTTCATGGCCGCGCCCGCGAGCGCCAGTTTCACCGGCGAGGCCCCGCCCCGGCCGCGCGCGGCGATCGCGTAGACGGCGACGGCCGCGGCCCCGGCGCCCGCGAAGGCGAACCAGACGTAGCCGCTGAGCGTGCCCACCCCGGCGTACGCGATGGCGCACACCACCCCGAGCGACGCGCCCTGGCTGACCCCGAGGATGCCGGGCTCGGCGATCGGGTTGCGGGTGACGCCCTGCATGACCACCCCGGCGACCGCGAGGGCCGCCCCGACCATGATCCCGATAACCGTACGCGGCACCCGCAGGCTGCGGACCACCTCGGCGTTCTGGCTCGTCCCGCCGTGCAGCAGCGCGTCCAGCACCTGGCCGGGGGGTATCGCCCGGCTCCCGACGGCCAGGCTGAGCAGCACGGCGAGCAGCAGCGCCACCGCCGCGGCGGCCATCCAGCCGGTGCGGCGACGCAGGGGCATGACGAAGCGGTCCTCCGGAGTGCGGCGACCGTGGGGCGCCGGGCGTGTTTAGCTTAGGCTGCGCTAACTATACGCCCAGGTCCCGGGCGCCCCGGGGGTGAGGTTGACCGGCCGGGCGACAATGGGTGCCGTGACCACTGACCTCCTCTCCCTGCCCCCTGCCGCTCCCGGCCTCACGGTCGGCTTCGACCTCGACATGACGCTGATCGACTCCCGGCCCGGGATCAAGGCCGTGTACGACCGGCTCGCGGCGGAGACCGGGGTCTTCATCGACTCCGCCCTCGCCGTCACGCGGCTGGGACCGCCGCTGGACGAGGAACTGGCCAACTGGTTCCCGCCCGAGCGCGTGCCGGAGATGGCCGACCGCTACCGCGAGCTGTACCCGCACTTCGCCATCGCCCCCACCCCGGCGATGCCGGGCGCCGTGGAGGCCGTGGCGGCCGTCCGGGCGGCGGGCGGCCGCCCGGTGGTCGTGACCGCGAAATACGGTCCCAACGCCGAACTGCACCTCGCGCACGTGGGCATCGAGGCCGAGCTGCGCGGCTGGCTGTGGGCGGAGGCCAAGGCCGAGGCGCTGATCGAGTGGGGTGCCGGCGTCTACGTCGGCGACCACACGGGTGACGTGCGGGGCGCGCGGGCGGCCGGGGCGCTGTCCGTGGCGGTGGCCACCGGGCCGTGCAGCGCGGCGGAGCTGCGGGCGGCGGGGGCCGATGTCGTACTCGACGGCCTCGGCGAATTTCCCGGCTGGCTGGCAGCCCACACCTCCGCGGCGGCCTGACCGCCGAATTCACGCCTGCGGGTGACCCTTTCAGGCCTGTGGACGGCCCTCCGGGCGCCGCTGGGCCAGCGCCGAGCGCAGCAGTCCCAGCAGCGAGAGCGCCAGCCCCACCCCCATCAGCATCGAGACGAAGTACGCGGGCGTCGGCAGCCGGTGCGTGCCCAGCAGCAGCGGGGCGACGGTGGCGAGGGTGCCGACCGCCCCGAGCATGAAGACGACGGCGCCGGTCCTGACGAGCAGGTCGCCCGCGCCCCTGGTTTGTTTGCTCACCGGACAAGGGTAGGTCCGTTGCGTGAGGCGCGGGGGAACGGTGCCTTGCCGTCTTGTCACACGGCATCTGGCCATTAGCCTTGGTGTCGGCGGGTCTCCGATGGGCCCGCTGCTGTCTTATCCAGAGCAGTTTCGAGCAATATCGAGCAACGAGGACGAGGTCGGACGTGCCTACCGGCAAGGTCAAGTGGTTCAACAGCGAGAAGGGCTTCGGCTTTCTCTCCCGCGACGACGGCGGCGATGTCTTCGTGCACTCCTCGGTGCTGCCCGACGGTGTCGCCTCGCTCAAGCCCGGTCAGCGCGTGGAATTCGGCGTCGTCGCCGGCCAGCGCGGCGACCAGGCGCTGTCCGTGACATTGCTCGACCCCACGCCCTCCGTCGCCGCGGCCCAGCGCCGCAAGCCCGACGAACTCCTGCCCATCGTGCAGGACCTCACCACACTGCTCGAAGACGTCGCCCGCTCGCTCCAGCGCGGGCGCTATCCCGACAAGGCCCACGGCCACAAGATCGCGTCCGTGCTGCGCGTCGTGGCCGACCAGTTGGACGTATAGCCGAAGGAAAGGCGGCGCCTTAGCGGAGGATCGAATTCCGTTGGGGCGCCGCCGATTTCCGCCGAATCCCGCAGTCCGCCCGCGGCACCGCGGCGGCCGCTTGCGCGGGCGCGGCGGGCGGAATTCAGAAAGCGAGCGCGTCCGCGCCGAGCGCCGGCACGAGTCCTTCGGCCGCCGCGCGCGTCAGCAGCCCGCGGACGGCCGCGTAACCAGCCTCGCCCAAATCCGCTGTGAATTCGTTCACATACAGCCCGATGTGCTGGTCGGCGACCGACGGATCCATCTCCTGCGAATGCGCGAGCACATACGCGCGGGAGGCCGCGGGGTCGTCCCAGGCCATCCGCACCGAGGTGCGCGCGGCTTCGGCGAGCGCGTGCAGCCGCTCCTTGCCCAGCGAGCGGCGCGCGATGATCGCGCCCAGCGGGATCGGCAGTCCCGTGCTGCCCTCCCAGTGCTCGCCCATGTCCGCGAGCTTGTGCAGCCCGTAGTTCTGGTAGGTGAAGCGCGCCTCGTGGATCACCAGGCCGGCGTCCACCCTGCCGTCCCGCACCGCCGGCATGATCTCGTGGAAGGGCATCACCACGATCCGCCCGACGCCGCCGGGCACCTCCGCCGCCGCCCACAGCCGGAAGAGCAGGTACGCCGTCGACTTCTCGCTCGGCACCGCCACCGTCCGCCCCGCCAGGTCGGCTCCCGGCTCGCGGGTGAGCACCAGCGGTCCGCAGCCGCGGCCCAGGGCCCCGCCGCAGGGCAGCAGCGCCCAGTCGTCCAGCACCCACGGCAGCACCGCGTAGGAGACCTTCAGGACGTCGAGCTCGCCGCGCTCGGCCATCCCGTTGGTGATGTCGATGTCCGCGAAGGTCACGTCCAGCGGCGGTGCGTCCGGCACCAGGCCGTGCGCCCAGGCGTGGAAGACGAAGGTGTCGTTGGGACACGGGGAGTACGCGATCCGCAGGGCCCCGGAGGAGGCGTCGCCGCCGGGGGCGGGGGTGCGGCCGGCCGGGCCGCTGCTAGCTGTCGTCATGTCCTGCCTCAACCTCCAGTACGCCGGGGAGCATCCCGAACGCCGTCGCCAGCGCCGCCAGCGCGTCGCCGATCCGCCAGGCCGCCCGGTCCCGCGGGCCCACGGCGTTGGAGATCGCGCGGATCTCCAGCACGGGTATCCCCAGATACGCCGCCGCCTCCGCCACCCCGAAACCCTCCATGCCCTCGGCCACCGCCCCCGGGTGACGGGCCGCCAGCTCGGCGCCGCGTTCACCCGTACCGGTGACTGTGCCCACTGTCAGCACCGGCCCGTAGGCGGCGCCCAGCGCACCGGCCACCGCCCGGCTCAGCCGTGCGGGCGGGCGGTGCTCGCCGCGGCCGAAGCCCAGTTCGGCGATCGGCACGAAGCCCCCGGCGGTCTGCGCGCCCAGATCCGCGGCGACGACGGACTCGGCGACGGCGAGCGAGCCGACCGGCGCGGCGGGCGCGAAGCCGCCGCCGATGCCGGCGCTGACCACCAGGCCGGGGCGCCCGGAGGCGTCCCCGGTCAGCAGGTGGTACATGGTGGCGGCCGCGGCGGCCGCGGCCCCCGCGCCCACCGTGGCGACGTCGAAGCCGCGGGCGGCCTCCCCGGCGGTGGCCAGGCCCGCGAGGACGGCCTCGCGCTCGGCGTCGACCGCGGTCAGCACCAGGACGCGGCGGCTGCGCCGCACCATCGGGCTACTGCCCCCGGATCAGGTTGACCTGGATCACCCGGAAGGAGTCCTCGCCGCTGGTGTCGGCCGACTCCACGACGTTCAGCGTGACCTGCTTGGCGGTGCTGGTGCTGCCGCTCGACGGGTCCTGCTGGTTGAACAGCTGCTCGCTGTCCACCGACCAGTACGTCTTGTCCTTCAGCGGCTCCGGCGTCACCAGCGTCGTGCCGGACGCGATGAGCCAGCCCTTCTTCGCGATGGACGGGTCCACGCCGATCCGGACCTTGTCGCCGACCGGCACCGTGATGTGGTGCTCCGGGGTGACCTGGAGGCACGCGAGGAAGACGTTCTGCGCGAGCTTCTTGCCGTCGTTGTAGCACTTGTCGGCGGCCTCCGCCTGCACGGTCTTGCCGCCCACCGTCACGGTCGCCATGGCGGTCGGCTTGTCGCAGGCGGTGAGGACGACAAGCCCGAGAGAGAGGGCACCAAGGGTGGTGGCAGTACGGCGAATGCTCATGGCAGGAGGCTACCGGGCGGTCGCCCCCAGCCCGCGCGGGGGTGCGCGTGTCACGGGGGGTACGCCGTACGGGTGCGCGCCCCTCCAGCCGCCGGTCAGGCGTGCGGTCCCGGGCTGCCGGGGGCGCTCAGGCCACCCGGGCGCGGGCCGTGCCGCCGCGGCGGGCGCCGCCCAGCAGGCCGCGCGCGGACACGCTGAACGCCAGCAGCACCAGGCCCGCGGCGCACGCCATGCCGAGCGGGCCGATCAGCGGCAGCAGTATGCCGAGCCCGCCGCCGACCACCCAGGACAGCTGGAGCGCGGTCTCGGAGCGGGCGAAGGCGGATGTGCGCACCGGTTCGGGCACGTCACGCTGGATCAGGGCGTCCAGCGACAGCTTGGCCAGCGCCTGCGAGATGCCCGCCACGGCGGTGAGGGCGGCGACCGTGACGATGCTGTACCAGCCCGCGGCGAACGTGGCCGCGGTCAGCGCGCACAGCAGCACCGTCGCGATGATCACCTCGGGCCCGCGCGCCTTGAGCCACGCGCCCAGCGCGGTTCCGAACGCGTTCCCGACGCCCGCCGCCACGCCCACCACGCCCAGCGACATCGCGGGTGTCAGCCCGCCCAGCGGGTGCTCGCGCATCATGAACGCCAGGAACATCGTCAGGAAGCCGGACAGCGACCGCAGCCCCGCGTTGCCCTGCAGGGCGTGCAGCACCGACGGGCCGACGCCCAGCAGGCCGGGCCTGCGCCCCGGGATGCCCGTGGGCTCCGGCGACGCCTCCTCGTCCGCCGACAGCCGCACCCGCTCCTCGCCGCGCGCCGAGTCGACCTTCGCCGGCAGCGACAGCGACAGGATCGCGCCGCACAGGAAGACCACGAAGGCGCCGTAGAGCGGCCACTGCGGCCCGATCACGTTCAGCCCCGCGCCCACCGGTGCCGCGACCGCGGTGGCGAGGAGGCCCGACAGGGTGACCCGGGAGTTGGCCTTCACCAGCGTGGTGCGGCCCGGCAGGAGCCGTGGCACCACCGCGCTGCGCACCACGCCGTAGGCCTTGGACGCCACCAGCACGCCCAGCGCGGCCGGGTACAGGCCCAGGCCCGCCGTCGAGATCACCCCGGCCATCGTCCAGGCCAGCACCGCGCGGGCCATCATCGCCATCGCCATCGCGGCCCGGCGGCCGTGCTGGAGCCGGTCCAGCAGCGGGCCGATCACCGGGGCGAGCAGCGCGAAGGGCGCCATCGTCACCAGCAGGTACAGCGCCACGCGGCCGCGCGCCTCGCCGCTGGGCACCGAGAAGAAGACCGTGCTCGCGAGCGCGACGGTGACCATCATGTCGCCCGCGGAGTTGACCGCGTGCAGCTCGATCAGCTTGGCCAGGCCCGACTCGCCCGCGCCGCCGGAGCGGGTCGCGCGGCGGATGCGGCGGCCCAGCGCACGGGCCGGCCCGCCCACGACGTGGCCGAGGGCGGCTCCAGTGCTGCGCACCGGCCTCCGGCCGGCGGTGACGGTTCGTGCCATGTCGCAATCCTGCCCCAATCGGAACAGTGCTCACCCCCTCCTTTGCGGGCGTGGTGCGCACAGGTACCGTGCGATCACGCAGAATGGGTGTAACAGGTGCGCCCGAGGACGCTCGGGCAGGGCCGGATGAGGCAGGGAGACCAGGCGTCGAAGCGGTCCACAGGTCCGCTCCGCTGCAACTTCCCGCATCTCCGTCAGGTCCTATCCGCCCACGAGCGCACACGTGAGACGGCGTAGAGAGAGAAACGATTTCTGTGAGTGCAGCGATGCGAAGCCGTACCCCTGACCGCCTGTGCGCCGAGGCGGTCGAGATGGCCAGGGCCGTCACGCTGGAGGCCGCAGGGCCGGACGCGGTGGGCGAGCACCTGGGTGTCGCCGCGGAGGGCGACCGGGTCGTCACGCACTACTTCGCCTGCACCGAGCCGGCGTACCGCGGCTGGCGGTGGGCCACCACGCTGACGCGGGCCTCCCGCGCCAAGGCCGTCACCATCGACGAGACGGTGCTGCTCCCCGGTTCCGACGCCGTCCTCGCGCCGGAGTGGGTGCCGTGGAGCGAGCGGCTGCGGCCCGGCGACATGGGGCCGGGCGACCTGCTGCCGACCGAGGCCGACGACCTGCGCCTGGAGCCCGGCTGGACGGGCGAGGACGAGCCGCGCGGGCCGCTCGCCGAGCCGGAGGCGGCGCCCGAGGGGGAGGACATGATCGTGCCCTCCGTGGCCACGATCGCCTCCATCGCCGGGCAGCTCGGCCTGGGCCGCCCGCGCGTGCTGTCCCGCTACGGCCTGCACACCGCCGCCGACCGCTGGGACGAGCAGTTCGGGCCCAAGACGGCGATGGCCCAGGCCGCGCCCGCCAACTGCGTCAGCTGCGGCTTCCTGGTGCCGATCAGCGGCTCGCTGAGCCAGGCCTTCGGGGTGTGCGCCAACGAGTTCTCGCCGGCGGACGGCCGCCTGGTGTCGCTGGGCTACGGCTGCGGCGGCCACTCCGAGGCGGCGGTCATGCCCAGGCCGCCGCAGCCCGCGCCGATGGTCCTCGACGAGTTCCACGACACCGACCCGCTCCCGCTGGGCGCGGCGGCGCAGGGGGCCGAGGACGGCGGCGGCGCCCCCGTGCCGGGCGAAGCCGCCGGGGACGGGCCCGAGACGACCTCCTGAGGCCCCGGGAGCCGCACCCCGGGCGGGCAGGCCCGGCCCGCAGGCGGGGAGCCCCTGCGGCCGCCTGCCGGGCCCGCGCGGCCGGACGGTGCCCGGGCGCGCGGACCGCGGTCCGCGCGTGCGGGAGGCCCCGGGCGCGGGATGAAGGGCACGCCGAATGGCGGTACGGTCACCGTGCACAGCCCCTGACGGGGCGACCCGGCGAGCGAAGGACCGCACGTGACCCGCGCAGGCGTAATCCGGACGCCCCTGGAGGGCCACCCCGACCCCTTCCGCACCGCGGACCTGCGCCGGGCGGTGCTGACCGCCTGGTCCGCCTCCGCCGCCCGCTTCCGCGAGGACGCCAACGCCGAGGAGGACCTCGCGCTCGGCGGGCACCGCGACCGGCTCGTCGTCGAGCTGGCGCAGAACGCCGCCGACGCCGCCGCCCGCGCCGGGGTGCCGGGCCGGCTGCGGCTGACCTACCACGAGGCGACCGCCGACGCCCCCGCCGTCCTCGCCGCCGCCAACACCGGCGCCGCGCTGGACGCGGCCGCCGTCGAGTCGCTGTCGACGCTGCGCGCCTCCGCCAAGCGCGACGACGGGCCCGCCGCGGTCGGCCGCTTCGGCGTCGGCTTCGCGGCCGTGCTCGCCGTCAGCGACGAGCCGGCGGTCGTCGGGCGCGGCGGCGGGGTGCGCTGGTCGCTGAGCGAGGCGCGGGAGATGGCCGCCTCCGTCCCCGGCCTGGACGACGAGCTGCGCCGCCGCGAGGGCCATGTGCCGCTGCTGCGGCTGCCGATGCCCGCGCAGGGCAGCGCGCCCGACACGTACGACACCGTCGTGGTGCTGCCGCTGCGCGACGGCGCCGCCGAGGACCTGGCCGGGCGGCTGCTGGCCGCCGTCGACGACGCCCTGCTGCTGGCGCTGCCGGGCCTGGCCGAGATCGTCGTCGAGACCCCGCAGGGCGTGCGCACCCTGACCCGCTCGACCGCCGGCGACGGCGACGTCCTCGTCGAGGACAGCGCCGCGGCCGCGCCCACCCGCTGGCGGGTGCTGGGCGACGGCGGCGCCCTGACCGCGGACCTGCTCGCCGACCGCCCCGTCGAGGAGCGGCTGCGCCCGGTGTGGTCGGTGACGTGGGCGGTGCCCGTCGCCCCCGACGGCTCGCCCGCCGCGCCGCGCACCGCCGCCGTCGTGCACGCCCCGACACCGACCGACGAGCCGCTCGGCTTCCCCGCCCTGCTGCTGGCGTCGCTGCCCCTCGACCCCACCCGGCGGCACGCCGCCCCCGGCCCGCTCACCGACTTCCTGGTGGAGCGGGCCGCCGAGGCGTACGTACGGCTGCTCGCCGCCTGGCGACCGGCCGGCACCGGCGTCGTCGACCTCGTCCCCGGCCCGCTCGGCACCGGCGCGCTGGACGCCGAACTGCGCCGCCGCGTCCTGGACCGGCTGCCGCGCACGCCCTTCCTGCCGCGCGCCGCGGCGCCCGCCCCCGACGAGCCGGCGGCCCCCGCCGACACCGACGCCTGGGACGGCGGCGGCCCGCTCGCCGGGGACGGACAGGCGCTGCGCCCCGTCGAGGCCGAGGTCGTCGAGGGCGCGACCGCCGAGGCCGTCCGGGTGCTGGCCGAGGTGCTGCCGACGCTGGTCCCCGCCGCGCTGGAGCGCCGCCCGGCGCTGCGGCAGCTCGGCGTGGCCCGGCTGTCGCTCGGCGAGGCCGTCGACCGGCTCGCGGGCACCGAGCGCCCCGCCGGGTGGTGGTGGCGGCTCTACGACGCGCTCGCCGGCACCGACGCCGACGTCCTGAGCGGCCTGCCCGTGCCGCTCGCCGACGGCCGCACCGTGGTGGGCCCGCGGCAGGTGCTGCTGCCCGTGCCGGGCGCCGGCGAGGGCACCGACGCGCCCGATCCCGCGCTGCTGGCCCGCCTCGGACTGCGCCTTGCCCACCCGGACGCCGCGCACCCGCTGCTGGAGAAGCTGGGCGCCGCCCCCGCCACCCCGCGGGCCGTCCTCACCTCGCCGCAGGTGCGCGCCGCCGTGGCCGCCTCGCTCGACGAGGACACCGCGTGGGACGTCGAGGAGTCCGGTCCGGACGCCGACGAGCTGGCCGACGCCGTACTGACGCTCGCCCGCGCCGCCGGCCTCGCCCCCGGCGACGAGCCCTGGCTCGCGGCCCTCGCACTGCCCGACGACGAGGGCGAGCTGACGCCGGCCGGCGAGCTGGTGCTGCCGGGCAGCGAGCTGGAGGCCGTGCTGCGCGAGGGCGAGCTGGGCACGCTCGACCCGGACCTGGCCGAGCGCTGGGGCGAGCAGCCGCTCACCGCGGTCGGGGTGCTCGCGACCTTCGCGCTGGTGCGCGCCGCCGACGTCGTCCTCGACCCGGACGACCTGGAGCCGCGCGACAGCGACTGGGCCGAGCCGGACGACGCCGGGCTGCTGGACGCCGTCGACGTGTGGTGCGAGGACGTCCTCGACCAGCTGCCGGAGACCGACGTGCCGCCGGTCGCCACCGAGGTCGTCGGCGTCCGCGACCTGGACCTCGTCGACGACGACGCCTGGCCGCAGGCCCTCGCGCTCCTCTCCCGCCCGCCGCTGCGGGACGCCGTGACCGCGCCCGTGCGGGTCCTGCTCCCGGACGGCACGACCCGGTCCGTCCGCCCCTATGCCGCCTGGTGGCTGCGCGACCACCCGGTCCTGGACGGCCGCACCCCGGTGGGCCTGCGCGCGGCGGGCGGCGACCGGCTGCTCGCCGGGCTCTACGACGACGCCGAGACCGACTCCGGCGTGGACGAGCAGGTGCTGCGCGCGCTCGGGGTGCGCACCACGGTCGCCGCGCTGCTGGACGAACCGGGCGGCGCCGCCGAACTCCTCGCCCGGCTCGCCGACCGCGGCCGCCCCGTCACCCCCGCGCAGCTGCACGGCCTCTACGCGGCCCTGGCACTCCTCGACCCGGACCAGGTCACGCTGCCGGACGAGCTGCGGGCCGTCGTCGACGGCGGGACGGCCGTCGTGGACGCCGCCGACGCGCTGGTCGCCGACGCCCCCGACCTCCTGCCGCTGGCCGCCGGGCTGCCGCTGCTGCCCGTACCGCCGCGGCTGGCCGCGGAACTGGCCGAGCTGCTCCAGGTCCGCAGGCTCAGCGAGGCCGTGGCGGCCGCCGTCGTCTCGCAGGGCGAGCCGCACGAGGTGCTGCCCGCCGTCCACGACCTGCTGCCGGGCGCGCCCACCTCGTACGTCGAGCACGAGGAACTGCTGCTCGACGGTGGCGTCGAGGTGGACTGGCGCTACGCCGGGGGTGTGCTGCACGCCGCCACCGTCGAGGGCGTCGCGGCCGGCCTGGCCTGGGCGGCGGGCCGCTGGGAGCGCCGCTTCGAGCTGGCCGCGCTGCTGGAGGACCCCTCGCGCACCGAGGAGCTGGCCCGCGACCGCTGGTTCGACTGACGCGTGCTGCGGCCGGCCGGGCGGCGGGCACGCCGCGGGGGCGCCGGGCCGGTGCGTCAGCCCTCCGCCCGCTCCCGGCGCCGCACCCGCGCCCAGATGAGCTCCAGCAGCACCGCGCCCGCCGCCGCGATCCCGGCCGACGCCCAGGGCACCTCGTCACCGACCAGCTTCAGCGCGAAGAAGTCCTGCAGCCACGGGACGGCGAGCACCAGCGCGAAGCCCAGCACCATGCCCAGCACCAGCAGGATCCGCCACCAGGTGTAGGGGCGGGCGATGATCGCCAGCACCCACAGCTCCAGCAGGAAGAGCGTGAGCGTCGCCGCGCTGGTCTCCGCGTCCAGCGCGCCGTCCCCGGTGTAGTGGTGCCGGGCCAGCAGGTAGGCGGCGAACGACGCCACGCCGCAGACGGTCCCGGCGGGCGCCGCGTACCGCATGACCCGGCGCACGAAGTCCGGCCTGGCCCGCTCCGTGTTGGGCGCCAGCGCCAGGAAGAAGGCGGGCACCCCGATCGTCAGCGTCGACAGCAGCGTCAGATGCCGCGGCAGGAACGGGTACGGCACCTGCCAGCACACCACCAGCACCGCGAGCAGCACCGAGTAGACGGTCTTGGTGAGGAAGAGCGTGGCGACCCGGGTGATGTTGCCGATCACCCGGCGGCCCTCGGCCACCACCGAGGGCAGCGTGGCGAAGCTGTTGTCCAGCAGCACGATCTGCGCCACCGCCCGGGTGGCCTCCGAGCCCGAGCCCATCGACACGCCGATATCGGCGTCCTTGAGCGCCAGCACGTCGTTGACCCCGTCGCCGGTCATCGCCACGTTGTGCCCGCGGGACTGGAGGGCGCCGACCAAGTCCCGCTTCTGCCGCGGGGTGACCCGGCCGAAGACCGTGCCCTCGTCCAGCACCCCGGCCATCGCCTGCCGCTCGGCCGGCAACCGCCGCGCGTCGACCGGGGCCTGCGCGCCCGGCAGCCCGAGCTTCGCCGCGACGGCGCCCACGGAGACGGCGTTGTCCCCCGAGATCACCTTGACGTGCACGCCCTGCTCGGCGAAGTACCGCAGCGTGTCGCCCGCGTCCTGCCGCAGCCGCTGCTCCAGGACGACGAGCGCGACGGGCGCGACGTCCCGCGC
Organism: Streptomyces sp. NPDC020983; assembly: GCF_044333485.1. NCBI lineage: Bacteria > Bacillati > Actinomycetota > Actinomycetes > Kitasatosporales > Streptomycetaceae > Streptomyces > Streptomyces sp. NPDC020983. Next base: position 370,940 of record NZ_JBIRRA010000002.1, read on the forward strand.
GACCTCCGGGTCGTCCAGCGCCCGCCCGGCGCGGGCCAGCAGCAGCACCCGCAGGCCCTCGTCGTTCAGCCGGTCGGCCTCGCCGAGCGCCGGGTGCCCGGACGGCAGCAGCACGTCGGGGGCGCCGAGCAGCCAGGTGCTGTCCGTGCCGTCCGGCTCGGTGAAGGCGGCGCCGCTGTACTTGCGGGCGGAGCTGAAGGGCAGCACGCCCCGGCCGCGCCAGCCGGCCGCGCCGGCCGGCGGGTAGGCGTCGACGATCGCCCGCATGCTGGCGTTGGGGCGGGGGTCGCAGCCGCCGAGCGCGGCGAGCGCGCGGGCCGCGTACCCGGCGCGCCCGCCGTCCGCCCCGCTGTTCACCCCCTCACTGCCGTCCGCCCCCGCCCCGCCGCCCGTACCGTCCAGCGTCCGCAGTTCGGTGACGTCCATACCGCCCTCGGTGAGGGTGCCGGTCTTGTCCAGGCACACCACGTCGACGCGGGCCAGCCCCTCGATCGCGGGCAGCTCCTGCACCAGGCACTGCCGGCGGCCCAGCCGGACCACACCGACGGCGAAGGCCACCGACGTCAGCAGCACCAGGCCCTCGGGCACCATCGGCACGATGCCGCCGACGGTCCTGCGCACCGCCTCGCGCGCGTCGTGGCTCCCGACCGTGAACTGGCTGACGACCAGCCCGGCCGCGGTCGGCACCATCGCCCAGGTGATGTACTTCAGGATCCGGCTGATGCCGCCGCGCAGCTCGGAGTCGACCAGCGTGAAGCGCGAGGCCTCCGCGGCCAGCTGCGTGGCGTAGGCGTCGCGGCCCACCTTGGTGGCGGTGAAGGCCCCGCCGCCCGCGACGACGAAGCTGCCGGACATCACCGGGTCGCCGGGGTGCTTGAGCACGGGATCGGCCTCGCCGGTCAGCAGCGACTCGTCGACCTCCAGACCGTCGGCCTCGGCGACCTCGCCGTCGACCACCACCTTGTCGCCCGGGCCCAGCTCGACCAGGTCGCCGAGCACGATCCCGGACGTGGGGATCCCGACCGTCCTCCCGTCCCGGCGCACCTCCGGCCGGGCCTCGCCGACGACCGCGAGGCTGTCCAGGGTGCGCTTGGCCCGCAGTTCCTGGAAGACGCCGATCGCGGTGTTGGCGACGATGACGAAGCCGAACAGCCCGTCCTGGACCGGGCCGACCACCAGGATGACCAGGAAGAGCCCGCCGATGATCGCGTTGAAGCGCGTCAGGACGTTGGCCCGGACGATCTCCGTGACCGGCCGCGAGGACCGTACGGGGACGTCGTTGACCTGCCCCGCCGCCGTCCGCCGCGCCACTTCGGCGCTGCTCAGCCCCGGCAGCCGCGCCGCCACGCCCGCCACGTCGCCTTCCGCCATGAGCCGACGTTACGTGCCGCGGGCGCCTTTCACCCGTTTCCTGGCGCTTCGTGCCTTCCGCGGGGCGGGATGCCCCGTGGAAGGCGCCCTCCGTGTCCTACGTGTCCTACGTGTCCTGCGGGTCCTGCGGGCCGTCCTCGCCGGGGCCGGCGGCAGCGGCGGCGCGGTGGCGCGCGATGGCGTCGCGCCGGGAGCGCACGTACTTCAGGCCCACCAGGCCGAGGCCGCCGCCCGCCGCGCAGGTCCAGATGAACCACGTGTGCCCGTGGTCGGAGTACCAGCCGTAGAAGGGGAGCTGCACCACGAAGAGCGCGAACCAGACGGCCGTCCCGACCGTGACGGTCATGACGTCGTTGGCCTCCAGGGGCTCGGGGGCCTCGCGCAGGGGTCCTGGCTGCTTGCTCATGGCGCCATCGTATGCGGCCGCCGCAGCCCTCGGGCGGGCGGGCGGCAGGGCCCGCGGGCCCGTGCGGGCCGGGGCGTCTACGCGCGGAGATAGCTTTTTGGGTGGTTGTGTATTCATACTGAAACCAGTCAGTGTTGACTGAAATCATTCGTATGATCGCCCATATGAGGGCGAGCCCCCGCCCCCATGAGGTTTCACATGCCCGCCTCGGCCCCCGCTCCGGTCGACATGGGCCGGTCGCCCGGTCACCCGTCCAGCAACCCGCTGGACCGCTACTTCCGCATCTCAGAGCGCGGTTCCACGATCCCGCGGGAGATCCGCGGCGGTCTCGCGACCTTCTTCGCGATGGCCTACATCATCGTGCTGAACCCGATCATCCTGGGCTCGGCGGAGGACAAGTTCCACCACCACCTCGACGGCGGGCAGCTCGTCACCGCCACCGTGATCACCGCGGCCTTCACGACGCTGCTGATGGGCGTCCTCGGCAACGTGCCGATCGCGCTGGCCGCCGGCCTCGGCGTCAACACCGTCGTCGCCCTCCAGCTCGCCCCCAAGATGAGCTGGCCGGACGCGATGGGCATGGTCGTGCTCGCCGGTATCGCGATCATGCTCATGGTCGCCACCGGCCTGCGCGAACGCGTCATGACGGCGGTGCCGCTGGGCCTGCGCAAGGGCATCGCGATCGGTATCGGCCTGTTCATCCTGCTGATCGGCCTGGTCGACTCGGGCTTCGTCAGCCGCATCCCGGACGCCGCGCACACCACCGTCCCGCTCCAGCTCGGCGCCGGCGGCCACCTCACGGGCTGGCCCGTGCTGATCTTCATCCTGGGCACGCTGCTCACGCTGGGGCTGATCATCCGCAAGGTCGCGGGCGCGATCCTGATCTCCATCGTCACGATGACCGTGCTCGCGCTGATCATCGACGCCGTGGCCGACATCCCGGCGGGGAACTGGGGCCTGACCGTCCCCAAGTGGCCCGGCAACCCGGTCGCCACCCCGGACTTCGGCCTGATCGGGAAGGTCAGCCTCTTCGGCGGCTTCCACGAGGTCGGCATCCTCACCGGCGTGCTGTTCGTCTTCACCGTGCTGCTGTCGTGCTTCTTCGACGCGATGGGCACGATCCTGGGTGTCAGCGACGAGGCAGGGCTCCTCGACAAGAAGGGCGACCTGCCGGGCATCAACAAGGTCCTGATGATCGACGGTGTCGCCACCGCGGTCGGCGGCGCCACCTCGTCCTCGGCGAACACCTGCTTCGTCGAGTCCACCGCGGGTGTCGGCGAGGGCGCGCGGACCGGCCTCGCGAGCGTCGTCACCGGTCTGATGTTCGTCCTCGCGCTGTTCCTCACCCCGCTGGCCACCATGGTGCCGGCGCAGGCGGCCACGCCCGCGCTGATCGCGGTGGGCTTCCTGATCCTGGCCGGGTCGATCCGCGAGATCGACTGGAGCGACTTCACCATCGCCATCCCGGCGTTCCTGACGATGGTGCTGATGCCCTTCACCTACTCGATCACCAACGGCATCGGGATCGGCTTCCTGACCTTCTGCGTGCTCCGGGTCGTCGCCGGCCGCGCCAAGGAGGTCCCTCTCGCCCTCTACGCCGTCTCGGCCGTCTTCGCCTTCTACTACCTGATGCCGGCGCTCGGACTGCTGTAGGGCGGAGGCTGCGCCGCGCCCCCGGATCCGCCCGTCCGGGCCGGGGGCGCCGCGGCCGGCGGCTCCCCCCGGCCGCCGTAGAGGCGCTCGGTCTCCTCGACCGCCGCCTTGAAGCGCTCGTCGAAGTCGTCGCGGACCAGGGTCGCGACGACGTAGTCCTGTGCGGTCATCCCGCGTCGGGCGGCATGCTCGCGGATCCGGTCCCACAACTGCGCGTCTATGCGCAGGCTGAACACTCTCGATGCCATACGCCCACGGTCGCGGGCGAAGGCGGCCGTCGTGGCCGCTTTCGCCCGCGACCTCATCCGTTCGGGTGAGATGTGGGCGAGAGGCGGGTACGAGAGCCGGGTCCGTGCGCGCACAGATTGTACTTAGGTTAACTAATGAGCTAACCTAAGGAACGTGACCGAACTGTCCGAGGACGACCGCGCCGCCGTCAACGAGCTCCGCGGCGCCGTGATGCGGCTGTCCCGCCGCCTGCGCAGCCAGCGCGTCGACGAGACGCTGAGCCCCACCGAGATGTCGGTGCTGGCCACCCTGGCCCGCTGCGGCTCCGCCACCCCCGGCGAGCTGGCCCGCAAGGAGCACGTCCAGCCGCCGTCGATGACCCGCATCGTGGCGATGCTGGAGGCCAAGGGGCTGGTCCGCAGGGAACCGCACCCCGACGACCGCCGCCAGGTCGTGGTCAGCCGCACCGAACAGGCCGACTCGATGCTGGCCGAGAGCCGCAGCAAGCGCAACGCGTTCCTGGCCTCCCTCGCCGAACGGCTGAGCGAGGAGGAGCTGGCGGTCATGCGCGAGGCCGCGCCCGTCCTGGAGAAGCTCGCGCACCTGTGACCGACCCGGAAAACCCGACGAGGGGGAGGCGAGTACCGATTGAGTTCGGCAGCCGGACCACACACCGCAACCGAACCTGACCGTCCCGCGGTGAGGAGGACGGGCACCTTCAGCTCGCTCAAGATCCGCAACTACCGGCTGTTCGCGACCGGCGCCGTGGTGTCCAACACCGGCACCTGGATGTCGCGGATCGCCCAGGACTGGCTGGTGCTCAGCATCACCGGCTCGTCCTTCGCGGTGGGCATCACCACCGCGATGCAGTTCCTGCCGATGCTGCTCTTCGGCCTGTACGGCGGCGTGATCGCCGACCGCTACCCCAAGCGGAAGATCCTGCTGTGCACCCAGGCCGCGCTCGGCGTCCTGGGCCTGCTGCTCGCAGGGCTCACGCTGGGCGGCGTGGTGCAGGTCTGGCACGTCTACACGATCGCCTTCCTGCTCGGCGTGGTGACCGTGGTCGACAACCCCACCCGGCAGACCTTCGTCGTCGAGATGGTCGGCCCCGACGTGGTCCGCAACGCCGTCTCGCTGAACGCCGCCAACTTCCAGGCCGCCCGGCTCGTCGGCCCGGCCGTCGCCGGTGTGCTGATCACCGCCGTCGGCAGCGGCTGGGCCTTCCTGATCAACGGCCTGTCCTTCCTCGCCCCGCTCACCGGCCTGCTGCTGATGCGCGCCGGCGAGCTGCACACGATCGAGAAGGCGCCGCGCGGCCGCAAGGGGCAGCTGCGCGAGGGCCTGAGCTACGTCGCCGGGCGGCCCGAGCTGATCTGGCCGATCGTGCTGGTCGGCTTCATCGGCACCTTCGGCTTCAACTTCCCGATCTGGCTGTCCGCCTTCGCCAACAACGTCTTCGACAGCGGCGCCGGCACCTACGGCGTCCTCAACTCGCTGATGGCCGGCGGTTCCCTCATCGGCGCCCTGCTCGCCGCCCGCCGCAGCGCAACCCGGCTGCGGATGCTGGCGGCCGCCGCCGCGGTCTTCGGCCTGCTGGAGGCCGCCGCCTCGCTGGCCCCGGCCTTCTGGATCTTCGCGGTGCTGCTGGTGCCCATCGGCGCCTTCGGGCTCACCTTCAACACCACCGCCAACGCCAGCGTCCAGCTCGCCACCGACCCGGTCATGCGCGGCCGCGTGATGAGCCTGTACATGATGGTCTTCGTCGGCGGCACCCCGGTCGGCGGTCCGGTCATGGGCTGGGTCACCGACACCTACGGCGCCCGCGTCGGCTTCATGAGCGGCGGCCTGATCTCCGCGCTCGCCGCCGTCGGTGTCGGCCTGGCCCTCGCGCGGGCCGCGGGCCTGCGCCCGCAGATCGACCTGCGGCGCGGCAGCGGCCGCCCGCTGGTGGCCTTCGTGCCCCGCCGTCCGGCCGCCGCCCCGGCCGCCCCTGCCGGGTCCGCGGCCGGCCCCGTTCCGCCCGCCCTGCCGCCGGTGAAGGCCGCACGGTGCGGGCCGTCCGCACCCGCCGCCGGACCCGCCGTCCACGCCGCGCCCGCCGCCTGCGACGACGTGCCCGCGGGCGGGGAGGGAACCGGACGCCGCGCCGGCAACGCGCCGAGCCCCGCGCGGTGAGGCTCTTCGCGGCACTGCTGCCGCCGCCCGCGGCCGCCGACGAGCTGGCCGCGACGCTCGGCCCGCTGCACCGCCTGCCGGGCGCCCGCGACCTGCGCTGGACCGCGCCGGACAGCTGGCACTACACGCTGGCCTTCCTCGGCGAGGTGCCCGACACCCTGCGCCCGGACCTCGACGAGCGCCTCGCCCGCGCCGCACGGCGGCACGAGCCCTGCACCCTGCGCGTCTCGGGCGGCGGGCGGTTCGGCGACCGGGCGCTGTGGGCCGGGGCCGAGGGCGACGTGCGGGCCGCGGCGGCGCTCGCGGCCGCCGTCCGGGCGGCGGCACGCCGGGCCGGCGCCCCGGCCGACGAGGAGCACGGCTTCCGCGCCCACCTCACGCTGGCCCGCACCTCCCGGGGCGCCCCGGTCGACCTGCGCCCCTTCGCCGCCGCGCTCGGCGGCTTCCGCGGTGCCCGGTGGACCGCTGCGGACCTCAGCCTGGTCGCCAGCCGGCTGCCGCGCTCCGGCGTCCCCGGCGAGCGCCCGTACTACACCGTCGTGGCCTCCTGGCCGCTCGGCGGACCCGGCTCCCGCTCCGGCCCCGCGGCGCCGCCCGGGCGCGGGACGGCCGGCGGGGCCGGTTAGTCTCGGAGGGTGGACCCGAAGACCCGTACCCGCGTGATGACCGCCGCCCTCTTCCTGATGCTCGTGGTGGTCGCGGTCGCCGCCGCGGTGCGCTGACCGCGGCGGCGACCGGCGCACGGCCGGGCGGCGCCGCCCGCTACCAGGCGAAGGCCTCCGGGGACGGGCCCGGGCCGGGGAAGACCTCGTCCAGCGCCGCCAGGAACTCCTCGGACAGCTCCAGGTCCACCGCCCGCAGCGCCGACTCCAGCTGCTCCGTGGTGCGCGGGCCGACGATCGGCCCCGTGACGCCCGGCCGGGTGAGCAGCCACGCCAGGCCCACGTCGCCCGGGTTGAGGCCGTGCTTGCCGCACAGGTCCTCGTACGCCTGGATCTGCGCGCGCTGCTGCGGGTCGGCCAGCGCGTCCGCCGACCTGCCGCTCGTCGAGCGGGCCGCGCCGCCCTCGGCCTGCTTGCGCAGCACTCCGCCGAGCAGCCCGCCGTGCAGCGGCGACCAGGGGATCACACCGAGGCCGTAGCCCTGCGCCGCGGGGATCACCTCCATCTCCGCGCGCCGCTCCATCAGGTTGTACAGGCACTGCTCGGAGGTCAGGCCGAGCGAGCCGCGCCGCCGGGCGGCCTCGTTGGCCTGCGCGATGTGCCAGCCGGCGAAGTTGCTGGAGCCGGCGTAGAGGATCTTGCCCTGGGTCACCAGGACGTCGACGGCCTGCCAGATCTCGTCCCACGGCGTGGCCCGGTCCACGTGGTGGAACTGGTACAGGTCGATGTAGTCCGTGCCCAGCCGCTTGAGGCTGGCGTCCACGGCGCGGCGGATGTTCAGCGCCGACAGCTTGTCGTGGTTGGGCCAGGCCTCGCCGTCCGGGCCCATGTTGCCGTAGACCTTGGTGGCCAGGACCGTCCTGTCCCGGCGGCCACCGCCCTTGGCGAACCAGGAGCCGACGATCTCCTCGGTCCTGCCCTTGTTCTCACCCCAGCCGTAGACGTTGGCGGTGTCGAAGAAGTTGACCCCGGCGTCGAGGGCCGCGTCCATGATCGTGTGGCTGTCCGCCTCGGTGGTCTGCGGACCGAAGTTCATCGTGCCGAGGACCAGGCGGCTGACCTTGAGACCGGTGCGTCCGAGCTGTGTGTACTCCATGGCCTCCAGCCAAGCCCTTGGAGTGCGCTCGAATCAAGGGGCCATCCGGGAGCCGGACCGGACGGCGTACGGCCTGGTGGGGAACGTGCCGGGGGCGCGCCCGCCCGGCGGCCCGTCAGTGTCCGGCGTAGGGCGATCCGAGGCCCCACGCCTGGTGCATCGCGTCGGCGAAGGCGGCCGCCAGCTTGTGCTCGCCGGCCGCGTTGGGGTGGGTGCCGTCGTAGGTGTCGAGGAGGATGTCGTAGCCGTCCGGGCGGGAGGCCAGCAGCAGCGGCGAGGACGGCGAGTCGAGGTCGGCGACCGCCTTGGCCATCAGGGTGTTGAGCTCCGCGCACTGCCCGGCGAAGTCCGCGTCGAGGTCGGCGCGGGTGTTGGGTATCACCGGCAGCATCACCATGCGGATCCCGGGCGCCGCGGCGCGCGCCTGCGCGATGAAGTGCTCGGCGTTGGCGAGGGTCTGCCGGGCGTCGGTGTAGAAGCCGAGGTCGATCAGGCCGAGGGAGACCAGCAGCACGTCGGGCCGGTGCTCGCGGACGACGTCCCGTATCAGCGGCGCCAGGTGCAGCCAGCCCTCGCCCCAGCCCGCCAGGTGCCGCCGGGCGTGCGGCGGGAAGGCCGGGTCGGCGTAGTCGGCGGAGACCGCGGCGTCCGCCGCCCGGTCGTACAGCGCGTCGCGCGGCCCGACCACGGCGAAGGGCTCGCCCTGCGCGACCAGGTGGCGCCACATGCGGTAGCGCCAGGTGTAGTCGCCGGAGGCGCCGATGGTCATGGAGTCGCCGACGAAGAGGTAACGCATGCCGGGCATCATCCCCGACCCCGCGGCGACCGGGGACACTGGGGTGCATGCGCGCGTACATCCCGACGGCCGCCGCCTGCGCCGCCCTTGCCCTGGCGTGGGCCGGCACGCCGGCCGCGGCCACCGGCACCGGCCCCGCCGTGGCCTTCACCGTTTCCGACCCGCGGCTCACGGAGGCGAGCGGGCTGGCCGCCAGCCGCCTGCACCCGGGGATCTACTGGACGCACAACGACAGCGGCGACGGCCCCTATGTCTACGCGGTCGACTCCGCCACCGGCAGGACCGTGGCGCGGGTGGCGATGCGCGGGGTCCACCCCCGGGACGTCGAGGCGATATCGGTCGGCCCGGACGGCGACCTCTACGTCGGTGACATCGGCGACAACCTCGACGGGGCCTGGAAGGAGGTGTGGATCTACCGCTTCCGGGAGCCGGAGAAACTGCACGACCAGAGCGTCGGCGTCACCCGCTACACCGTCCGCTACGACCAGGGCCCGCGCAACGCCGAGGCCATGATGGTGCAGCCGGCGACCGGCCGGGTGTACATCGCCAGCAAGAAGCAGTCCGGCGGCGGCCTCTACCAGGGTCCCGCCAGGCTCACCGCGCACGGCGTCAACACCTTCCGGCGCGTCGCGGACGTGCCCTGGGTGACGGACGGCGCCTTCTCGCCGGACGGCAGCCGCCTGGTGCTGCGCGGCTACTTCTGGTCGGCGGAGTACCGCTGGACCGACGGCGCCCCGCACAAGATCGCCGACCTGGACGTCCCCGCGCAGCGGCAGGGCGAGGGCGTCACCTTCACCCCGGACGGCCGGGCGCTGATGTACGGCAGCGAGGGACGTGACAGCCCGGTCTGGCGCGCGCCGCTGACGGACGCCCAACTGCCCGACAGCGTGGCCCCGCTGCCCCCGGGGGCGACGCCGGGGAGCCGCACGGCGGGCAAGGGTGCGACCGCGACGCCCCGAGCGGGCGGTACCGGCACGGACGCGGCCGGTCGGGGGCCCGGCGGCGCGGGCGGCAGGGAGGTGGGCCTCGGCGCGCTGGCCGTGGCGCTCGTGCTGGGCCTGGCCTCGCGCCGGGTACTGCGCCGCCGCCGGGGCTGAGCCCCGGCGGCGGGATGTCGTCCGGTCAGCCGGTCAGAGCTTGCCGATGACGTAGTCGATGCAGGCGGTGAGCGCCTCGACGTCGGAGGGCTCGACGGCCGGGAACATCGCGACGCGCAGCTGGTTGCGGCCCAGCTTGCGGTAGGGCTCGGTGTCCACGACGCCGTTGGCCCGCAGCACCTTGGCCACGGCCGCCGCGTCGACGCCGTCCGCGAAGTCGATGGTGCCGACGACCTGGGAGCGCTTCGCCGGGTCCGAGACGAACGGCGTGGCGTAGGAGGACTTCTCGGCCCATCCGTACAGCCGCGACGAGGAGTCGGCGGTGCGCTCGGTGGCCCACTTCAGGCCGCCCTGCCCGTTGATCCACTCCAGCTGCTCCTTGAGGAGGAACAGCGTGCCCAGCGCGGGCGTGTTGTACGTCTGGTTCTTCACCGAGTTGTCGATCGCCGTCGGCAGGTCGAAGAACGCGGGGATGTGCCGGCCGCTCGCGGCGATCGAGGCGGCGCGCTCCAGTGCGGCCGGCGAGAACACCGCGATCCACAGCCCGCCGTCGGCGGCGAAGGACTTCTGCGGCGCGAAGTAGTAGACGTCGGTCTCGGTGATGTCGACCGGCAGGCCTCCGGCGCCGGAGGTGGCGTCCACCAGGACCAGCGCGCCCTCGTCCGCGCCCGCGACGCGGCGGATCGGGGCCGCGACGCCCGTCGAGGTCTCGTTGTGGGTGAAGGCGTAGACGTCCACACCGGACTCGGCGACCGGCTCGGGGTGGGTGCCGGGCTCGGACTTGACGACGGTCGGCTCGTCCAGCCACGGCGCCAGCTGCGCCGCCTTGGCGAACTTCGACGAGAACTCGCCGAAGGACAGGTGCTGGGACTTGGACGTGATCAGGCCGTGCGTGGCGATGTCCCAGAACGCGGTGGACCCGCCGTTGCCGAGGACGACCTCGTAGCCGTCCGGCAGGGAGAAGAGCTGCTTGACGCCCTCGCGCACCTGGCCCACCAGGTTCTTCACCGGCGCCTGCCGGTGAGAGGTGCCGAGCAGGGACGTCCCGGTGGCGGCCAGGGCGTCGAGCGCCTCGGTCCGCACCTTGGAGGGGCCCGACCCGAATCGACCGTCGGCGGGCTTGATGTCAGCGGGAATCTCGATATCGGCCACGGACGCAGGGTAGCCCGTCACGGGTCCGTTTCAGCGGGTGTCCCATCGGGTGAGACGGGCTTTTGACGCAACCCCGCGACGCGCGGTGCCCCCGCGCGCCCCTCGGATGCGCCGGCCCGCGGGGAGTCGGGCAAGGTGGTGGCCATGACGGGTGGCGACGGGGCGGGCCGGAGCGGTGGGCTGGAACGGGCGCTGCGCGCCGCGGTACGCGGTGGTGTGGCGTGGGACGCCGGTGCGCGGGCGCTGGTGACGATGGACGCGTCCAACTACCGGCGCGTGCCGCTGGGCGTGGTGGCGCCCGCGGACGCCGAGGACGTGGCGGCGGCGCTCGCGGTGTGCCGGGAGCACGGGGCGCCGGTGACCGCGCGCGGCGGCGGCACCTCGATCGCCGGCCAGGCCACCGGCACCGGTGTGGTCCTGGACTTCACCCGGCACATGGACCGGCTGCTGGAGATCGACCCCGGGGCGCTGACCGCGCGCGTCCAGCCCGGCCTGGTCCTCGACGACCTGCGGCGGGCCGCCGCCCGGCACGGCCTCACCTTCGGCCCCGACCCCTCCACGCACAGCCGCTGCACGCTCGGCGGCATGATCGGCAACAACGCCTGCGGCGCGCACTCGGTGGCCTGGGGCACCACCGCCGACAACGTCAGGGGACTGGACGTCGTCACCTACCGCGGCGAGGCGGCCCGGCTGCGCACCGACGGCCTGGCGGGCCTTCCCGGCCGGCTGCGGGACGGCGCGACGGCACTCGCCGACGCCCACCTGGCACTGCTGCGCACCGGTTTCCCGCAGCTGCCGCGCCGTATCTCCGGCTACGCCCTCGACCGGCTGCTGCCCGAGCACGGCAGGGACGTGGCACGGGCCTTCACCGGCAGCGAGGGAACGCTCGCGGTGCTGACGGAGGCGACCGTGGCGCTGGTGCCCGCGCCGGCCGCGCGGGCGCTCGCGGTGCTCGGCTACCCGGACGAGAGCGCGGCGGCGCAGGCCGCGCCCCTGCTGCTGCCGCTGCGGCCGCTCACGGTGGAGGGGATGGCCGCCGATCTGGTGGGGGAGGCCGCGGCGGCCGAACTCCCGCGCGGCGGTGCCTGGCTCTTCGTCGAGACCGGCGGCGACGGGCCGGACGAGGCGGAGGCACACGCGCGGGAGATCTGCCGGGCGGCGAGCGGCGCGACCGGTCACGCCGTCGTGGCCAACCCCGTACGGCAGCGCGCCCTGTGGCGGATCCGGGAGGACGCGGCCGGAACCGCCACCCGCATGCCGGACGGCACCGAGGCCTGGCCGGGCTGGGAGGACTGCGCGGTGCCCCCCGCCCGGCTGGGCGGCTATCTGCGGGAGTTCCGGGCCCTGCTGGCCGCCCACGGGCTGCGCGGCGCGCCCTACGGCCACTTCGGCGAGGGATGCGTGCACGTGCGGATCGACTTCGACCTCCTCGGCCCGGCGGGCGTCGCGCGTTTCCGCCGCTTCTCCGAGGACGCCGCCGACCTGGTGGTGGCGCACGGCGGATCGCTGTCCGGCGAGCACGGCGACGGGCAGGCGCGCGCCGAGCTGCTGCCGAGGATGTACGGCCCGGAAATGATGGCGCTCTTTTCAGATTTCAAGGACCTCTGGGACCCCGACGGCGGGATGGGTCCGGGAACGCTTGTGCGACCCGACCCCATTGATAGCAACCTCCGCTTCGCCGCGCTGCCTTCCGGAAATGCAGGTTTGAACCCGGTGGTCTTCACCTATCCGGGTGACGGCGGCGATTTCGTTGCCGCCGTCCGCCGCTGCGTGGGAGTGGCCAAATGCCGCTCCTCCGCCGCCGTTTCCGGCGGCGGTTCCGATGTCATGTGCCCGTCCTTCCGGGTCACCGGTGAGGAGCGGCACTCCACCCGGGGCCGGGCCCGGCTGCTGCACGAGATGCTCGCCGGCGAGATCGTCACGGACGGCTGGCGGTCCACGGAGGTCAAGGAGGCGCTGGATCTGTGCCTCTCCTGCAAGGGCTGCCGGTCCGACTGCCCGGTCGAGGTGGACATGGCGACCTACAAGGCGGAATTCCTGCACCAGCACTACCGCGGGCGCCTGCGGCCACGGGCCCACTACGCGATGGGCTGGCTTCCGGTATGGCTGAAAATCGCCCGGAAATTCCCCCGGCTGGTCAATGCCCTCGGCAGGACGCGGCCCACCGCGTGGCTGGCCAAACGGGGCGCCGGGATCGCACGGGAACGCGAACTGCCCGAACTGGCGACCGAGACGTTCACCCGTTGGGCGCAGCGGGATGCCCCGGACGGCGTACAGCGGACAGGGCCGTCCGGGTGGTCCTCTCCGGGGCCGCCCACGGTCGTGCTGTGGCCCGACACCTTCACCGACCACCTCTCGCCCGCGGCGGGGCGCGCCGCCGTCACGGTGCTCCGGGCGGCGGGGCTGCGCGTCGTCCTTCCGCCCGCGGCCGTCTGCTGCGGGCTGACCTGGGTGTCCACCGGGCAGCTGGACCGCGCCCGCACGGTGATGCGGCGGACCCTCGACCGGCTGGGGCCCGTCCTGGACGCCGGGCTGCCGCTCGTCGTGCTCGAACCGAGCTGCGCCGCCGCCCTGCGCGCCGACCTTCCCGAACTGCTCGGCCCCGGCGAACCGCGCGCCGCCCGGCTGGCCGCCTCGGTGCGGACCTTCGCCGAGGCCCTGGAGGAGTTCGCGCCCGGCTGGCAGCCGCCCCGCCTGGACCGTACGGCCGTCGGCCAGACCCACTGCCACCAGCACGCCGTCCTCGGCGACGCCGCCGACCGGCGGCTGCGCGCCCGGGCGGGCCTGACCGGGGAGCTGACCGGCGGCTGCTGCGGCCTGGCCGGCAACTTCGGCTTCGAGGACGGCCACTACGCCGTCTCCGCCGCCTGCGCCGAGGAGGCGCTGCTGCCCGCGCTGCGGGCGGCCGACGGCGACGCGGTGGTGCTGGCGGACGGCTTCTCCTGCCGCACCCAGATCGCGCAGCTCGCCCCCGGCACCACCGCCCGCCACCTCGCCGAGGTCCTGGCGCAGGCACTGGAGGCGGCCCCGCCCGGCCCGGCCTGAGCGGGCCGGGCCGGGGACGGACGGCGCGGGACGGGGGCACCCCGCGGGCGGCCGAGGCTCAGGAGGCCGCCGTCGGGTCACCCTCGACGGTGTGCAGACTGCGGGCGCCCGGACCGGTGTAACGGGCGGAGGGGCGGACCAGCCGGCCGGTGCGCTTCTGCTCCAGGATGTGCGCCGACCACCCGGCGGTGCGCGCGCAGGTGAACATCGACGTGAACATGTGCGCCGGGACCTCCGCGAAGTCCAGCACGATCGCCGCCCAGAACTCCACGTTGGTCGCGAGCACGCGGTCGGGCCTGCGCTCCTGCAGTTCGGCGAGCGCCGCCTTCTCCAGCGCCTCGGCCACCTCGTAGCGCGGCGCGCCCAGCTCGCGGGCGGTGCGCCGCAGGACACGGGCCCGCGGGTCCTCGGCGCGGTAGACGCGGTGGCCGAAGCCCATGAGCCGCTCGCCCCGGTCGAGCGCGCCCCTCACGTAGCCCACGGCGTCTCCCGAGCGCTCGATCTCCTCGATCATGCCGAGGACGCGCGAGGGCGCGCCGCCGTGCAGCGGCCCGGACATGGCGCCGACCGCCCCGGACAGCGCCGCGGCGACGTCGGCGCCGGTCGAGGCGATGACGCGGGCGGTGAAGGTGGAGGCGTTCATGCCGTGCTCGGCCGCCGACGTCCAGTACGCGTCCACCGCCGCGACGTGCCGCGGGTCCGGCTCGCCGCGCCAGCGGATCATGAACCGCTCGGTGATGGACCGCGCCCTGTCGATCTCCCGCTGCGGCACCATCGGCTGGTGCTGCCCCCGCGCGGACTGGGCGACGTACGACAGCGCCATCACCGCGGCCCGGGCCAGGTCGTCGCGGGCCTGGTCGGCGTCGATGTCCAGCAGCGGGCGCAGCCCCCACACGGGGGCGAGCATGGCCAGCGCGGACTGGACGTCGACCCGCACGTCACCGGAGTGCACGGGGATGGGGAAGGGCTCGGCCGGGGGCAGCCCCGGGTCGAACCGCCCGTCGACCAGCAGACCCCACACGCTGCCGAAGCCCACCTGCCCGACCAGCTCCTCGATGTCGACACCGCGGTAGCGCAGCGACCCGCCCTCCCGGTCGGGCTCGGCGATCTCCGTCTCGAACGCGACGACTCCCTCGAGTCCGGGTACGAAGTCGGACATGCGGCGGCTCCTTCGATGCTGTCGGCGGTCGGGCGGCGGTACGGCTCCCCGGTCGTGCCCCGTCACGGGGGAGCCCGTCCTGCTCCGTTCGGACCAGCCATTCTCCCGGTGCGCGGACGCGCGGGAGGGCGTGAGATGCCGCACACCGCCGCTTACCGGCCGCCGCACGCACCCTCCCGCCCCTGGGAGGATGTGCGGGTGCGAGAACCCCACGACCTCCTGCGCGACGGGCCCGACCCGGCCGCGATGCGCAAGCGCTACCGCTCCGTCGGCCTGACGGAGGACGAGCTGGCGCCCGAGCCGTACACGCAGTTCGCCCGCTGGTTCACCGACGCCGTGGCCGCGGCCGAGGACGGCGTGGTCGCCGAACCCAACGCCATGGTGCTGTCCACCGCCGACGCCGACGGCCTGCCCACGTCCCGCACCGTCCTGCTCAAGGGCTACGACCTGGGCGGCTTCGTCTTCTACAGCAACTACCGTTCGCGCAAGGCCCGGGCGCTCGCCGCCAACCCGCGCGCCGCGCTGCTCTTCCCGTGGCATCCGATCGCCCGCCAGGTCATCGTCTCCGGCACGGTCACCCGCGTGGCGCCGGAGGAGACGGCGGCGTATTTCCACAGCCGCCCGCACGGCTCGCAGGTCGGCGCGTGGGCGAGCGAGCAGTCCAGCGTCGTCGCCTCGCGCGAGGTGCTGGAGAAGCGCTACGCCGAGCTGGCCGCGCGCTGGCCGGAGGGCACCGAGGTGCCCGTTCCGTCCTTCTGGGGCGGCTTCCGCGTGGATCCGGTGAGCGTCGAATTCTGGCAGGGCCGGGAGGACCGGCTGCACGACCGGCTGCGCTACGTCCGCGACGGCGAGGGCGGCTGGTCGGTGGAGCGGCTGGCGCCCTGACGCCAGGGCGGCCGGAAACCCGGGAGGAGAGAGGGAAAGGGCCGTGCTCGTGGGGCGCGTCGGGTGCGGCCGGAAACCGCCCCGCAATATGCGCCGGGAACCGCGGCGATATGCGGCGGGAAAAGGAACGACCCGCGGGCTGCCCTCCGGAACCTGGCGGCTCCGGACACCGGCCGGACAAGTCCGGCGAGCCCGCGGGTCGGGTGACTGCGTGGGATTGGCGCGCAACGCGCACGCCCAAGTGCGCGGAGCTAGCCCGCGGTCACCTCACGTGTCCGAGTGCAAACCATGCTTCAGACCACCTCCCTTCTGTGTACTGCCACATTAGGAAGACCTCCGGCGGGCGCACAACTGATTTCCTGAAAGTGCGTGTGACCCACCCCACACGCGGGTTGAATGTGGTGACGTGCAGCCTTTCGACGCGCAACCGAAACCGCTGGGCGACGGCAGCGGCGACGACGACACGTGCCGCCCCCCGGGGGCGGCGTGTCCGGGCGAGGGCGGGACGGCGGACGCCCCGGCCGGAGGCGAGGCGTACGGCGGCGGTGAGCGCCTGCTGGCGGCTCTGCTCGACGGTATGGAGGCGGGCTTCGCGGCCTTCGACGGCGACGGCGTGGTCACCCACTGGAACGCCGAGGCGGTCAGGATCCTCGGCTGGACGGCCGGTGACGCGATCGGGCGGCGCGGCCTCTCCGGCTGGGCGGCGCGCGCGGCGGACGCGGCCGAGGCCGAGGAGTGGCTGCGCCGGGTGATGGGCTCGCCCGGCCGCCATGTGCACGAATTCGCATTGCTGACGAAGGACGGCCACCGGGTGCTGGTGCGCGCCCAGTCCGCCGCGGTGCCCGGCCCGGACGGACGGCCCGCGGGCGTGTACTGCGCCTTCTCCGAGGTGAACGCGCAGATCGACCTGGAGCGCTCCATCGCGCTCAGCGAGGCGCTCTTCGCGGGCGCGTCCTGGGGTGTGGTGCTGATCGACGCCGACCTGCGGCCCGCCGTCGCGAACCCCACCGCGGCGCGCCTGCTCAGGACCGGCCGTGACGAGGTGCTGGGGCGCCCGCTGGGGAATCTGCTCGTCCAGGGCGTGGAGGAGCTGGAGACGGCCCTCCAGCACGTGCTGGCCGAGGGGCCGCCGCCGGCCACCACCGACCTGTGGGTGACCCTGCGCGCCGACCCCGAGGGCAGGCGGCGCTGCTGGCGCTGCGGCTTCGTACGGCTCGGCTCACCGCTCGGCGAGGAGCCCGCGCCGCTGGGCGTGGGATGGCTCTTCATCGACATCACCCGGCAGAAGACCGCGGAGACCGAGGGCGCGCAGGTGCGTTTCCGCTACCAGCAGCTGCACCGCGCCGACCGCGCCGCGGCCGAGTGCGGCAGCGCCCTGGAGGCCGCCGCGCTGCACCTGGACTTCGCACTGGCCGGTTTCGCCGACCACGCGCTGCTCGACCTCGCCGACGACGCCGGGCGGCTGATAAGGATCGCCGCCACACCCGCCGGCGAGCCCGGCCCCTGCCGGCTGCTGACCGACTCGGCCGGGAGCGGCATCCCCGTCGGCTACCCCGCCGCCCACCCGGCGCTCCAGGCCCTGGAGCGGATCGGCACCGTACGCACCAGCTGCGGCCCCGAGGGCACCGCGGACCCCGCGGGGGAGGACGCGCCGGAGGCCTGGGCGGCGGCGCGGCGCTGGCCGGCCGGAACGGCGCACGGGCTGGTCACCGTGCTGCGCAGCCGCGGCCGCACGGTGGGGGCGCTGACCTTCCTGCGCGGCCCCGGCCGCCGCCTCTTCGACCGCGCCGACGCCGCCTACGCCGAGGACGTGGCCGCACGCGTGGCCATGGCCCTGGACCTGGCGGGCCTCGCCGGGGAGAGGTAGCGCGCGCCGGGAGACGCCGGGACGCCGCGCCTCAGTTGCGGTAGAAGATCCTGTCCCGGTACTGCTCGAAGATCTGCGCGTTCCACTCGTGGCCGCCGTCCACGTTGCCGGAGCGGAGCATCGGCGGGGTCGCTCCGCGCGCGGCCAGCTCGGCGGCCGCCGTCGCCATGACGGCCTGCATCAGCGCGCTGGTCACGACGGTCGAGGCCGGGGCGAACGGCGCGGCGACGGTGCCGTCGGACAGCTCGGCGTCACCGACGGCGATCTTGGAGTCCAGGACGATGTCGCAGTTGTCCTTCAGGAAGGTGCCGGACGCGTGCCGGGACGCGGTCTGCTCCGCGTAGGCGACAGAGGTGACGCCGACCACGGTCAGGCCCAGCGCCCGGGCCTTCTGGGCCATCTCGACGGGCAGCGGGTTGCGGCCGGACAGGGAGATCACGAACAGGACGTCGCCGGGCCGGACCGGACTGGTGTCCAGCACCACCCCGGCGAGCCCGTCGACCTGCTCCAGCGCGCTGCCCAGCGTCGCCGGCCGCACGTCAACGCCCACGACGCCCGGCACCACCAGCAGGTTGACCAGCGCCAGCCCGCCCGCGCGGTAGACGACGTCCTGCGCGGGGAGCGAGGAGTGGCCGGCGCCGAAGGTGAAGACCCGGCCGCCGGCCTCGACGGCGTCGGCGACGGCGGCCGCCGCCGCCCTGATCGCCGCGCCCTCCTCGTCGCGCGCCCGGCGCAGCAGGCCGATGGCGGCGTCGAAGTACCGGTCCGACAGGTCCCCGGCTGGCTCGTTCATGCCGATCACCGTGCTGCCCGGGGCGCGGCGTGTCAAGGAGCGCCGGTCCCGGGCGGGCGGACGTCCTCACTTGGGGGCCGGTTGTCGGCGGCATGCGTCAGAATTGGTCCAGGGCCACGCACGATTCACATGAGGGGCGCGCATGTCCGGACTCATCGACACGACGGAGATGTATCTCCGCACCATTCTGGAGCTGGAGGAGGAGGGCGTGGTCCCGATGCGCGCCCGAATCGCCGAGCGCCTCGACCAGAGCGGACCGACGGTCTCCCAGACGGTCGCGCGCATGGAGCGGGACGGCCTGCTGCACGTGGCGGGCGACCGGCACCTGGAGCTGACGGCCGAGGGCCGCCGCAGCGCGACGCGGGTGATGCGCAAGCACCGCATCGCCGAGTGCCTGCTGGTCGACGTGATCGGCCTGGAGTGGGAGCAGGTGCACGCCGAGGCGTGCCGCTGGGAGCACGTCATGAGCGAGGCGGTGGAACGGCGCGTGCTGGAGCTGCTGCGGCACCCGACCGAGTCCCCGTACGGCAACCCGATCCCGGGCCTGGAGGAGCTGGGCGAGGAACGGGAGACCGACCCCTTCCTGGAGGAGGGCATGGTCAGCCTCAACGACCTGCGGCCGGGCGACTCCCCGGCCAGCGTGGTCGTGCGGCGGATCGGCGAGCCGATCCAGACCGACTCCCAGGTGATGCACACGCTGCGGCGGGCCGGCGTGCAGCCCGGCGCCGTGGTGAGCGTGACCAGCTCGGCCGGCGGCGTCATGGTCGGCAGCGGCGGCGAGGCCGCGGAGCTGGACGCCGAGGTCGCCTCGCACGTCTTCGTCGCGAAGAGCTGATTGCGGGAACGCGGGCCGCCCGGGCGTCGTGACGACGCCGGGGCGGCCCTTTCCCCTCCCTGCCCCCCCGCGCCCCCCGCGCCCCTCCCTGCCCTCCCCTTCCCCTCCTGTCCCTCCCGTTCCTCCCGTCGCCCGTGCGGCAGTGTGCCGCCCTCCCCAGGGGGCCGGACGGGACCCGTGGAGGCGCCGGGACCCCGAGCTTCCCGGTACCTCCCCGCGACCCGCTTCCCCTTCGTGCCGCGCCCCGCTCAGAGATCTCCCCTCGGCCCGCGCGGCCAATCCTGGAGCGTTGTCACTCGAAAGAGCGGTGTCGGGTGCGTGAGCCCCGTGTTCGAATAAAAGTTCGATAGCGTGGTCGGAGACGGGATCCAGCGACAGCACCGGGACGGACGACGACCGGGGAGGAGGGTGGTGAGGCACATGGAGCAGCCGACGGAGCAGTACCGGCCGCGCCGCTACGAGGTCGTGGGAGCGGACGGCGTCCGCCTCATGGCCTGGGACTACGCGGCGGCGGCCGCCGTCGCGGCGCCGCGCGGGACGCGGGAGCCCGGGCACGGCCCCGGGCGCGAGTCCGGCCCCGGAAAGGAGTCCGGCCCCGGGAAGGTGTCCGGTCCCGGGCACGGCGGGGACGGGCGCCCAGCCGTCCTCCTGCTGCACGGGCTGCTCGGCCGGGCCTCCCACTGGGCGGAGACGGCGCGCCGGCTCGCCCCGCGCTACCGCGCCATCGCGCTCGACCAGCGCGGCCACGGCCCCACCGCCCGCCCGCAGGAGCCGTCCGCCCCCGAGGTCTACGCCGCTGACGCCGCCGCGGCCGTCGAACAGCTCGGCCTCGGCCCGGTCGTCGCCGTGGGCCACGGCACGGGTGCGCTCACCGCGTGGCAGCTCGCGGCGCACCGCCCGGACCTGGTCGCCGCCGTCGTCATCTGCGAGATGCGGGCGGCGGCGCCCGGTGAGGCGCTGCGGCGCGTGTGCGAGGAGTGGGCGCAGTCCTGGCCGGTGCCCTTCGCGACGCTCGCCGACGCCCGCCGCTGGTTCGCCGAGCAGGACCCCTTCGCCGATCCCCCCAGCCCGGCGCGCGGCGAGTTCTTCGCCGAGGTGATGGCGCAGGAGGAGGACGGCTGGCGGCCGCGGTTCGCCGCGCAACTGCCCGGCCCCGGGCATCCGTGGATACGTGACGCGCACTGGGACGAGCTGGCGGGTGTGGCCTGCCCGGCCCTGGTGGTGCGCGGCCTCGACGGGCAGCTCGGGCGGGCCGAGGCGCACGAGATGGTCCGGGTGCTGCCGCAGGGCCGTTACGCCGAGGTGCCGGACGCCGGGCATCTGGTGCCGTGGGACCAGCCCGACGCGTGGTACGCGGTGGTCGAGGACTTCCTGCGGGAGGTGGCACCGGGCCGCCCGGTCGCCGGCCGCGGATGCGGGCCGTGCACCGCGGAGGTGAGAGTGGTGTGAGAGGTCGGTGATAATTTGCGAGGTCTGCCGGGGCCGTGGCGGGTGGCCCGTGCCACGCTGCGCTCCGGCAGTGCGGCCGCGGGGCTGCGGGGCGGGGTGACGGTGCGTCGGACGCGGGCCGCGTGGGCCACGGGGCCCGGCGGGCGAGCGGAGGCACCCTCATAAGGCCTGCTGGTAGCTTGCGGTCGCCGGATTCGTATCGCGTCATGGGGGAGAAGAGTGCGTCACGGAGTGATGAGAGCCGGGGTCGCCGCGATGGCGGTGGCCGCGGCGATGGCGCTGGGCGGCTGCGGCGGCAGCGGCGGCGGCAAGGACGACGCCACGGCGACACCGAGCGCGACGGGGCAGCCGGACTCGCCCTCCGTGAGCCCGCCCGCGAACGCCTCCGCGGAGCCGGCCACCACCACGGCGCCCGGGCCCGGCGCCTCCTCGACGGACTCCGGGCAGACGGCCGGCGCGACGGACACCGTCGAGGGCGTGTGGCTCGCGGCGGAGGGCGCGACGAATGTCCAGCTCGTCCTGGGAGCCGGCAAGGCGGGCCTGACCAGCACTCACCTCTGCGGCGGCACCTACACCGGCAAGGACGCCATCGCCATCACGCTCACGTGCATGGACGGCGACACCCAGCGCACCACGGGCCGGGGCCGGCTGTCCGCCGACGCCAAGACGCTGACCGTCACATGGACGGACGGGCCCACCGACGTCTTCGCCCGGACGGGCCTGCCCAGCGACTGACCGCACGTCAGGGCCCCGCACGGCCCCCCGGGAGTCCCGCGGCGGGGCGGACGGGGCCGCGCAGGGGCCGCCTTGTGCTGCCCTGACTGCGGCTCAGCAGGTCGCGATCGTGTCTTCCCTTCGCAACAACTGTGTAGTTGGTGTCGGAGGATGGCGGTGATCTACTGCAATCGGGTGGCTGGTGCGCTAGCGTCCCGAGGGCGGGCGAGGGGCCCGTGAACATCCTGAGGTAACGGGGAGGCTAGATATGTCCATCCATGGTGCTGATATCCAGCAGTTGCGCGACCTGTCCGGCAAGTTCAGCACCGAGGCGGGCAACCTCGGCACGCTGATCGGTCACCTGCAGTCGGCGACCTCCAGCAGCGAGAGCTACTGGAAGGGCCCGGCGGCCGAGCGCTTCCGCAGCGAGTGGGCGCAGCTCAAGCCCACCTTCGACAAGTTCGTGGCCACGCTGCACGACGCGCAGAAGTCGGCCAGCACGAACGCGGACAACATCGAGGCCGCGACGCGCTGAGTGCGCGAGCGCCCGACCGCGTGACCGCCCCTGGGGGGTGCGCGACGCAGTGAGGGGCCGGACCGGGGTCACACCCCGGGACCGGCCCCTCCGCGTGTCCGCCCCGCCGTCAGCCCAGGGCCACGCCCTGGACCTGCACCATGTCGCCGCCCCTGATGAGCAGCCCGCGGCCGACCGGCCCTCCGCCGACGTCGCGCGGCAGCCGCACGTTGAACAGGTCGCCCTCGCTCGACCCCTGCGGCGACAGCAGCAGCCCGCTGCGCGAGCGCCGGGCCTCGACGAGGAAGCCGCGGTACTGCGAGCCCATCTGGTCCGCCGAGCCCGCGGCGATCAGCCCGTGCTCGCCGTCGAGACCGGACTTGACGACCGCCTCCAGCGCCGAGTCGAGCGGTGTGTCGTAGATCAGCTCACCGTCGTCCACGACCACGACGTAGGCCGCCCCGGCCCCTGCCAGGTCCGTCAGCTCCTTGAGGTCGTCGCCCGTCGCGTCGCCCGTCAGCAGCCCCAGCACCCCGGGCTCCCCGGCCAGTTCGCGCAGCGGCGAGCGGCGCGGGCTGACGAGGACCACCGGCACCCCGGCCGCGGTCAGTGAGCGGGCCGCGGCGATGAGCGTGGTGGAGCGCCCCGACTTCGGCGGCCCGGCGACGACGAAGCCGGGTCCCGACTCGCGCAGGTCGATGCCCATCGGCTGCAGTTCGTCGCCGCCCACCCCGAGCAGCGCCCACAGCGTCGACGGCGGCGCGAAGTCCGGGTCCAGTGCCAGGGCCTCGCTGACGGTGATGCGCGGCGGCAGCGCGTCCACCCGCATGGGCCGGTTGACGCGCGGGGACCCGCGGTGCAGCTCGGCCGCCTCCCGCCCGATCCGCTGCAGCGCCTCCACCTGGGCCTGCCCGGAGGGCTCCGGGGCGAGCAGCGCGATCTGGCTCTCCTGCACGCCGTGGTCGGTGGGCCGCAGTGCCCGCCCGGACGGCATGCTCTTGGGGACCTCGCGCACCGCGAGGCCGCCGGTGGTGTAGTCGTTGGGGTCGGCCATCCGCAGGATGAGCTTGTCGGCGAAGACCGACGAGATCTGCCCGGAGAAGCCGCTGCGGTCGGAGGTCATGACGATCTTCAGGCCGGCCGCGGCGCCCTCGCGGAAGAGCCGTTGGGCGGCCTCGACGAGCTTGCCGTAGTTGTACGACTCGAAGGTCGAGACGTAGCCCTCCCAGCTGTCGAGCAGCAGCACCATCCACGGCAGCCGGTCCTCCGGCGCGGCGGCCATCGCGCGCTGCTCGGCGGCGCTGGAGGCGCCGCGCAGGGCGAGCATCTGCTGCCGCCGGGAGACCTCCGCGGCAAGCCGGTCCAGCAGCCGCTGGAGGCGTTCGGGCTGGTCGCGGGTGACGACGGCGCCGCAGTGCGGCAGGCCCACCAGCGGCAGCAGCGCGTTGGCGCCGCAGTCGATGCCGTAGAGGTGGACGTCCTGCGGCGAGGCCGTCCTCGCCAGCGAGCCGGCGAAGGTGCGCAGCGCCGTGGAGCGGCCGGAGCGCGGGCCGCCGACGATCAGCACGTGCTCGCCGTGCACGATGTCGACGACGAGCGGGGTGCGCGCCTGCTGTGCGGGCAGGTCGGTGAGGCCGTAGGGGATCGGCGGCACGTCCTGCCAGGCGCCGCCGGCAGCCGTGCGGGACGCGGCGGAGCCGACGGCGGAGGACGCCAGTTCGGCGATCGTCACGGACTCCGGCAGCGGGTCCAGCCACGGCTTGCGCGGCGCGGGCAGCCCCATCAGGTCCGAGGCGGCGGCGATGGCGTCGACCAGCACCGCGAGGTCCGTGACCATCGTGCCGTCGTCCTCGTCGCCGCCCGCGCCGCGCGGCAGCGGCCGGCCGAGCGCGGACCAGCCCAGCGGCTGGACGCCCGCCTTGGCGCGGCTCTGCCCGGTCGCGGGGCGGCGGCCGCCGATGCGCGCGGACTGCACGCCGACCAGCGACTGGGCGCCGGAGCGCACGTAGGCGCGGCCCGGCGTGGACTTGGCGATGGCGCCCGCGTCGGGGGCGTCGATGACGTCCCGCGACTCGTCGGCGTCGGTGACGCGCAGGGCGATGCGCAGGTTGGTGTTGGCGCGGATGTCGGCGCTGACGACACCGGCGGGCCGCTGCGTGGCGAGCACCAGGTGCACGCCGAGGGAGCGGCCGCGGCGGGCGATGTCGACGAGGCCGGCGACGAAGTCGGGGAGTTCGGCGACCAGTGACGCGAACTCGTCGATGATCAGCACCAGCCGGGGCATCGGCTCCAGTTCGGGCCGCAGCCGCCGCGCGTCGCCGTAGTCCTCGATGTCCTTGGTGGCGGCGTTGAACAGGATCGTCTCACGGTGGTGCAGTTCGGCGGCGAGCGAGGCCAGGGCCCGCTCGGTCAGGTGCGCGTCGAGGTCGGAGACCATGCCGACGGTGTGCGGCAGCCGGGAGCAGTCCAGGAAGGCGCTGCCGCCCTTGTAGTCGATGAGCACGAAGTTGAGCGCGTCGGGCCGGTTGACGACGGCGAGCGAGGTGATGACCGTCTGGAGCAGCTCCGACTTGCCCGCGCCGGTGGTGCCGGCGACGAGCGCGTGCGGGCCGTCGCGCCGGATGTCGAGCACGAAGGTGCCGTCGGCGCCGATGCCGATGGGCGCCGCCGTGCTGGAGCCGCCGCGCTGCCAGATCCCGGCGACGTCCTGCCCGGTGGGGTCGGGCATGCCCAGCAGGTCCAGCAGCCGGGCGGAGGTGGGCAGCGCGCTGTCGGCGTCGTCCCGGCTGACGTCCCGGACGGGCGCCAGCGAGCGGGCGACGAGCTGGCACCAGTCGCTGCCGACCTGGTCGGCCAGCACGTCGCCGAGCGCTTCGAGGCCCGCGCCGCGCAGGTGGACGCGGGCGTCGTCCTGCGGCGACCAGCACACCGCGGCCCGCACCTCCTCGGGCAGCAGCCGCTCGTCGGCGTCCAGGCACAGCGCGAGGATGCCGAACCGCGGGCCCTCCTGGAGCAGTTGCGGTACGCCCGGGGTGCGCCGCAGCAGCCGGGCGCCGTCGAGGACGACCAGCACGAACGGGTCGGGCCGCAGCCCGCCGCCACCGCCGGAGGACAGGGCGTCGGCCTTGCGGCGCTCCAGCTCCTGGAGCAGTTCGTTGATCCGGCGCGCGGTCGTCTCGCCGTCGGTGCCGATGAGCGCGACGCAGTCCTGGCCCTGCTGCGGCGCCAGGTGCGGCAGCCAGTGCGCCCAGCTCCACGCCTGCCCGGCGTCCGGCTCGGACGACAGCAGGACCATCGACAGGTCCCGCGGGCTGTGCAGCACGGCGGCCTGCGCCACCAGCCAGCGCGCGGTGGCCAGCGTCCGCTGCCGCAGCCCCGCGACGCCGACGACGCCCAGCTCGGTCAGCGGCAGCGGCACCGGCACGTCGTTGACCTTGGGCGGCACCGGCTGCGGCGAACCCTCCTGGACGTGGCCGCCCTTGGGCAGCAGCTCGATGTCGGCGAGCAGGTCGGCGACGCCGATGCGCAGCCGCAGCACGTCGTGGTCGGTGAGCCGGCGCTCCCACAGCCGCATCCGCGGGCCGGTCGCCCACAGCAGGATCTGCGCGGCGTCCGGGTACGCGGCCCGCCGCTCGGCGCGGTCGGTGAGCCGCGCGCTCTCCAGCGTCATCTCGTGCTGGGCGAGTTCGGCCTTGAACTGCTTGGCGGTGTTGCGGTCCTTGCGCTTGCCCTCGCGGGACTCGCTGAACCACTGGCCGGCCAGCATCATGGGGCTCATCAGGCAGAAGAGCAGCATGTAGACCTGGTGCACCATGAAGTACATCGACAGGCCGAAGATCAGCGGCACGAGCGCCGCGATGTACTGGAAGCGCGCGCCCTCGCCCTTCTGCGGCGGCTGCGGCACGTACAGCCGGGGGCGCGGCGGCAGCGACTTCAGCCGCGGCGGCCGGTTGTAGGCCAGGCCGCCCTCGCCCATCGGCGACAGGTGCGCGTCCGGCTCGCTCGGGACGTCCAGCACGACGACGGTGTCGCCGCAGCGGATCTGCGCGCCCAGCGGCCATGCGCGCTCGCCCGTGACGGGCTCGCCCTCCAGGGTCAGCTCCGCGCCCGGCTCCACGGCCAGCGTGACCGTACCGTCCGCGGCAACCGACACCCGGGCGGCGACCTGCGGGAGCACCGCGTCCGGCACCGAGACCGTGCAGTGCTGCCCCGATCCGAGGGTGGCCCTGCCCAGACCGAGCCGGGCGACCCGGCCCGCCCCGGGGCCGCCGCACACCCGCAGCTCGACGCGCCCGGAGGGCTCGCCGGTGCGCATGAACGGGCCGATGGAGTCGTCGGTGGTGACGCGCATGCCGTCCCGCAGCACCGCGCCGGCCGGCGCCTGCGGATCGCACAGCAGGCCGTCCGCCCACAGCTGCACTGCCGCCCCGGGGGGCGCTCCGCGTGTCCCGGGGAAGGCCAGCACCGTGCCGCCGCCGGCCGGTGCCGCGCTCAGCTGCGGGGCGCCGCCCGCCGCGGCCTGGGCCAGCGCGGCGGCCACGTCGGCGGCCGAGGCCCCGTCGTCCGCCGCGACGACGACGTCACGCCCTTCCTCACCTTGCTGTACGACCGTCACGGTCACCCGCATGGGATGTTCCCTCCCCCGCCGCGGCCGGCCGGCCCGAACCTCACGCTCCGGCCCCGGCCCGGGCGCACGTACCTGTCCCAGGAGGCTATCCGCCTCCGGAAACCTCACGTAACCCCCTCCCGGCCGGGGCGGTTGTGAGCAAAACGTGAACACGGCCCCGCGTGCCGGGCCGGTGTCCCGGGCCGGACGGCCAACCACGGCCGTTCGGAGCCGTGTTGCGGGGGTTCACGGGCCGCCGCGGAGGGTGCGGGAGTGCGGAACTGTTGCAGGGCTGTGGTCCGTCTGTCGCCCAACGTCCTTGAGGGGCTTTGTCGGGCGCTGATAGCGTCCCCGTGACTTGACATTGGAAAGCGGTCGGCAGCCAGGCACCCCGGTGACGGCCCGTCCGCGAACGACCGTAAGTCGCGTACGAGCGACGGGGGCAGTCACGTGAGGACCAGGGATCGTTCCAGCGGAGGCGGTGGCGGGCACCGCCAGGCCGCCATGCCCGCGCCGGCAGTCGGGATGCCGGGCGGCGGTGAGCGGCTGCCGACGGCGCCGCGCGAGCGCAAGCCCGCGCTCGCCGCGCTCGCCGTGCTGCTCATCCTGCTCGGCGCGTTCGGCGCCGTGCTGACGGTGGTGCGGGCGAGCCACAAGGACTCGTACGTCGAGATCACCCAGGCGGTCGCGGCCGGCGACCCGATACCCGAGTCCGCGATCCGCTCGGTGGACCTCTCCGACGACTCCGGTCTCGGGCTGATCCGCTGGGAGCAGCGCGGCGACCTGCTGGACAACTACCGGGCCGCCGTCACGCTCGTGCCGGACTCGGTCCTGTCCAGCAACATGATCACCAAGAAGGACAACGTCCTCACGCAGGGCAAGTCCCTCATCGGGCTCTCCCTCCAGGACGGGCAGTTCCCCCGGAACTCGCTCAGCGTCGGTGACTCCGTGGCCGCGTACCTCGTCGGCAGCGACGCCGCCAAGGACAGCGGCGACGACTCCTCCGGCAATGCCGGCGGCGGCCAGCAGAGCACCCTGATCAGCAACAAGCTGATCGTGAAGTCCATCGACGCCGACAGCTCCGGCTCCGGCAGCGGCAACACGTACGTCACCGTCCTCGCCGACACCGCCGACGCGGGCCCGCTGACCAACGCGGCCTCGGCCGGCAACGTCACCCTGGTGCGCATCGCGCCCGCCGGCGGGAACTGAGTGAGCGGCGGCACCTACTCATGGCACTGATCGCCCTCGCGGCGGACAAGGGCTCGCCCGGCGTCACCACGACCGCTCTCGCACTGGCCGCGGTGTGGCCGCGGCGCGCCCTGCTCGCCGAAACCGACCCGGCCGGCGGCGACCTGGTCTACCGCTCGCGGGCCGCCCACGGCGGCATGCTCGACCCCAACGTCGGTGTGCTCTCGCTCGCCGCGGCCGCCCGCCGCGGCCTGGCCGCCGAGCAGCTGTGGGAGCACGCCCAGTCGCTCGCCGGCGGCCTGGACGTCCTCGTCGGCCTCGGCGGCTCGGACCAGGCCACGGGCCTGACCGGGCTGTGGCCGGTCCTCGGCGAGGTCTTCTCGATACTCGGCCAGTCGCCGAACGGCGCGGCCGACGTCATCGCCGACTGCGGCCGGATCAGCGGCGACTCGCCGTCGCTCGGCCTCTTCCAGCACGCCGCGCTGGTGCTGCTGGTGGCCAGGACCGAGGCCGAGCACCTGGCCCGGGTACGGGACCGGGCCGCCGCGCTGTCGGCGAAGCTGCACGGCTCGCAGCGCGGCGCCGGCGCCCTCGGCCTCCCGCCGATCGGCGTGCTGCTGGTCGCCGACCCCGGGCAGAGCGCCCGCATCGCCGCGCAGGCCAACGAGATGCTGGTCGCCTCGCAGATATCCGCGCGGGTCGTCGGCACCATCGCCCACGACCCGGCGGGCGCCGACATGCTCACCGGGCGGCGCCGCGGACGGCTCGACAAGTCCCTGCTGATCCGCTCCGCGCGGCAGATCGCCGCCGACGTACCGAACCGGTACGGGGTCTTCCGATGAGCGAGATCGACCACCTGCTGGTCAAGCGCTTCCGGGAGCAGGCCGGCGACCGGATAGCCGAGCAGCGGCGGCTCGACCAGGTCTCCGGCGCCCCGGCGATGACCGCGGAGGACGAGCGGCAGTTCGCCCGCGCGATCATCGCCCAGATCCTGGAGGACTACGCCCGCCGGGAGATCAACGCCGGCCGCACCCCGCTGGACGCGCTCGCCGAGGAGGCGTACGCGGCCGCCGTGCACGCGGCGCTCTTCGGTGTCGGCCGGCTCCAGCCGCTGCTGGACGACCCGGACGTCGAGAACATCGACATCAACGGCTGCGACCAGGTCTTCGTCGGCTACTCCGACGGCCGCGAGCTCCAGGGCGAACCGGTCGCCGAGAGCGACGAGGAACTGATCGAGCTCATACAGGTGCTGGGCGCCTACTCGGGCCTGTCCTCGCGCCCCTTCGACTCGGCGAACCCGCAGCTGGACCTGCGGCTGCCGGACGGCTCCCGGCTCTCGGCCGTGATGGACGTGACGCGTCGGCCGGCGCTGTCCATCCGCCGGGCCAGGCTCGGCAAGGTCTTCCTCGCCGACCTGGTCGGCAACCACACCATCACCCCGGAGCTGGCCAGCTTCCTGCACGCGGCCGTCATGGCCCGCAAGAACGTGATGATCGCCGGGGCCACCAACGCCGGCAAGACCACCCTGCTGCGGGCGCTGGCCAACGTCATCCCGCCGCACGAGCGGCTCATCACCGTCGAGCGCGCCCTCGAACTCGGCCTCGACCAGTTCCCCGAACTCCACCCCAACGTCGTGGCGTTCGAGGAGCGGCTGCCCAACTCCGAGGGCCTGGGCGCCATCTCCATGGCCGAGCTGGTCCGCCGCTCGCTGCGCATGAACCCCTCCCGGGTCATCGTCGGCGAGGTCCTCGGCGACGAGATCGTCACCATGCTCAACGCGATGTCGCAGGGCAACGACGGCTCGCTGTCCACGATCCACGCCAACAGCTCGGCCGAGGTCTTCAACCGCATCTCCACCTACGCGCTGCAGGCCAGCGAGCGGCTGCCGATCGAGGCCTCGCAGATGCTCGTCGCGGGCGCCATCGACTTCGTGATCTTCGTCCAGCGCCGCAACGACTTCCAGCACGGCGGCACCCTGCGCCGCATGGTCACCTCGGTCCGCGAGGTCAACGGCGTGGACGGCAGGGTCCTTTCCAGCGAGGTCTTCGCCGAGGGCAGGACCGGCGCGGCGGTACCGCACGCGCCGATCTCCTGCCTCGACGAACTCCTCGCCCACGGCTACCAGCCCACGGGGGTGTGGCGGTAATGACCGGTGTCTTCTCCTTGACCGTGATGTACGGGCTGCTCGCCGGCGCCGTCGTCGGCGGCGGCATCGCGCTGTTCGTGGTCGCGATCCGCGGCTGGGCGCCCAAACCCGTCGCACCCGGTGAGGCGCCCGCCGACAGGGCGGCGGAGATGATGCGCTTCCTGTCGCAGCGCGGCTCCATCGCCGCCGTCGCCGGTATCGGCGTCATCGCGCTCACCCGCTGGGCGGTGCTCGGCATCGCGACCGCGCTGCTCGTCTTCACCTGGGACAAGCTCTTCGGCGGCGCCGCCGACGAACGCGCCGCGATGAAGCGGGTGGAGGCGCTGGCCGGCTGGACGGAGTCGCTGCGCGACACCATCGCCGGCGCCGTCGGCCTGGAGCAGGCGATCCCCTCCTCGGCCCGCGCCGCCGCGCCCGCGCTGCGCACCCACCTGGAGGCCCTCGTCGACCGGCTGCGCGCCCGCACCCCGCTGCCGGACGCGCTCCAGCACCTCGCCGACGAGATCAACGACGCCTCCGCCGACATCATCATCGCCGCCCTGATCCTCAACTCCCGCCTGCGCGGGCCGGGCCTCCGGGAGGTCCTGGGGGCGCTCGCCAAGTCGGCGCGCGAGGAGGTCGACATGCGGCAGCGGGTGATGGCGCAGCGCGCCAGCACCCGGCGCAGCGTGCAGATCGTGGTCATCGTCTCGGTCGTCGTGGTGCTGGCGCTCGCCATCTTCAACCGCGGCTTCGTCAAGCCCTACGGCACGCTGCTGGGGCAGATGGTGCTGCTGGTGGTGTGCGCGCTGTTCGGCGCCGGCTTCTGGTGGCTGCGCAGCCTGTCGAAGGTCGAGACCCCGGCGCGCTTCCTCGTCCACTCGCCCGAACTCCACGCCCAGCGGCAGGAGGTGCTGCACCGGTGAACATGCTCGCACTGGCCGGACTGCTCGGTGCCGTGACCGGTATCGGCGTCTACGCCCTCGTCAGGGCCCTCGCCCCGAGCCGCAGCAGCGCCGCTGCCACCGTCGCGCAGATCGACGCGCTGCGCGCCCAGGGCCCCGTGTCCGGACCGGCCCCCCAACCCACCGACCTGCGCGGCCGGATCGGGCAGCGGGTCGCCGCCTTCTACCTCGAACAGGGCTGGGAGCTGCGCTCGATGCGCGCCGACCTGGCCGTCCTGGACCGCAGCTTCGAGGGCTTCCTCGCCACCAAGCTGCTGCTCGGCGCCGTCGGCCTGGTCTTCGGACCGTTCCTCTACGCCCTGATCTGGCAGCTGGGCTTCGGCATCAGCCCGATCATCCCGGTGTGGCTGGCGCTGGTCTGCGCGGGACTGTTCTTCATGCTGCCGGACCTCGAAGTGCGCCGCGACGCCACGGAGAAGCGCAAGGACCTGCGCCGGGTGATCGGCGCCTACCTGGACCTGGTGTCGATGAACCTGGCCGGCGGGCGCGGTCTGCCCGAGGCGCTGATGGCCGCCGCCGAGGTCAGCGACGGCTGGGCGCTGGTCCGGATCCGCACCTGCCTCAACGACGCCCGGATCACCGGCGTCAGCCAGTGGGTCGCGCTCGGCCGGCTCGGTGCGGAACTGGGCGTCGAGGAGCTGCAGGACCTGTCCGTCGCGCTCGGCCTGGTGGCCGACGACGGCGCCAAGATCCGCGAGTCGCTGGCCTCCCGGGCGGAGACCATGCGGCACCGCGAGCTCGCCGAGATCGAGGGATCCGCGGGCGAGAACTCGCAGTCCATGCTCGTGGCACAGTTGATGCTCGCCGCGGGTTTCCTGGTCTTCCTGATGTTCCCGGCCGCCATGCGCGTCTTCCAGGCGTGAACCGGACCACCACCGCACGCGTCCCACCGACAGGGCGGCAACGGCGCCGCGGGTTCGACGCACGAAGCACGAGTCACGACGCACGACGCACGACAGACAACGCATCCGAGAGTCGTCCGCCAGAAAGGATCCGGACCATGAACCGTCCCAACCCCCTCGCCAAGGCGACCGCCGCGGTCACCGGGCTCGTCCGCCGCCGCATCGCCTGGGCACGCACGGAGGGCCGCAGCGTCGGCGCCTCCGCCGTGGAATGGGTGATCATCTCCGCGATCGTCGCCGCACTCGTCGGCGGCATCGGTTTCGCCATCAGCAAGGCGCTGAACGACAAGACCACGGACGTCACGAACTGCATCGACACCGCGAGCAGCGCGTCGAAGTGCTGACGCCCGCCGGACACCGGCGGGCACCGGAACAGCGAAGAGGACGGGGAAGAGCATGAAGGCGGTGGGCCGCGTGCTGCGCGACCGGCTCGCCGCCGCGCGCGGCGACAGCGGCGTGGGGCGGCGCAGGGCGGACGACCGCGGGATGACCGCGATCGAGTTCGTCTTCCTGACACCGGTCGTCTTCGGGGTCATCATCGTCACGGTGCAGTTCGCGATGTACTACTTCGCCACGCACGTCGCGATCGCCGCGGCCCGGGCGGGCGCCCGGGAGGCCCGTACCCAGGCCGCAGTGGCCGGCAGCGACTGGCAGGGCAGGGCGCAGAGGAAGGCCGACTCCTACATCAACGGGCTCGGCGGCAGCCTGCTCACCAGCCCGAAGGTCACCGCCCAGCGGGTCCCGGGACACGGCGACCGGATCAGCGTGGAGGTGTCGGGGCACGTGCCGTCGATCCTCGGCATCGGCATCACGGTGGACCGCAAGTCCGAGGGGCCGATCGAGCAGTTCATGCCCAACGGGTGAGGGAGCGGCCCGGCATGACGGCAGCGGGCAGGGAGCGGACGGCGCGCACCGCGCGGACAACGGGGATTTCGGGGACTTCGGGGATGACTCGGACGGGGACAGTGAGGACGGCCGGACGGTGACGTACAGGACGGTGACGGCCACCGCGGCCGCGCGTGCCTCGGCGCCGGCCCTTCGGCGGCGCGCCGCGGCGGGGGAGAGGGACGGGGACGGGGACGCGGGGATCTCGACGGTCGAGGTCGTGATCATCGCCCCGGTGCTGATCCTCTTCATCCTGGTGCTGGTCGCCTTCGGGCAACTGGCCGACGCCCGCGGCGAGCTGGACGGCGCCGCGCGCGACGCGGCGCGGGCGGGTTCGCTGCACGGCAACCACGCCAAGGCCAACAGCGCGGCCCGGCAGGTCGCCACCCAGGACCTCCAGCACATCTGCTCCGGCCCGATCAGGATCACCCACGACAACACCCGGTGGGCCCCCGGCGGTGTCTACACCGTCCAGGTCTCCTGCTCGGTCCGCGGCCTGTCCGACCTGGGCCTGCCCATCACCACCACTTTGAGCAGCGAGTTCGCCTCGCCCCTCGACCCCTACCGGAGGTTCGAGTGAAGCACCTGCTGCGCGCCCGCCTGCGGGCACTGCGGGACGCCTGCGGCCGCGGGGACGACCAGGGTTCGGGCGCCATCGCGCTCCTGATCTTCGCGCTGCTCTTCGTCACGCTCGCCGCCTTCGTGGTCGACGGCGGCCGGGTCCTGTCGACCCGCGAGCGCGCCGCCGACCTCGCCGAGCAGGCCGCCCGCGCGGCCGCGCAGGACATCGACGTGGACGCCCTGCGCTCGGGGGCGAACCTGGGGAAGACCGCGCCCATCCTGTACGGCAACTGCATGAGCGACATCACCAGGTTCCTCACCGCGGCGGGCCTCAGCGCGGACGACGTCAGGCACGCGAGCTGCAGGGGCAACCGCCGGCGGGTCACCGTCACCGTCCAGGTCACCTTCGAGCCGCTGGTGACCAGCCTCTTCGCGGTCAAGGGCCACGCCGTGACCGGCACGGCCACCGCCGAGGCGCTCACGCAGTAGCCCGCGGTACGGGCGCGCCGGCACGTATCGCGCCCCCCGGCACGTCGCATAACGTCAGGAACCCACAGCACACAACGGAGCAGAGGAAGCAGGGCAGCAGCGATGGCACGCTCCACCGCCACGGGACGCCACCAGTCGCAGGCGAGGCCGGGGCCGGGGCCGAACCCGGGCCGGCCGCCGCGCCGGCAGCGTACGTTCGGCGACGTCGTCCGCGCGCTGGGCGCCTTCGTGGTGCTCGCCGTGCTCGTGGTCGGCGTGCCCGGAGCGCTGCTCCACTACATAGGCTCGCCCTTCCCGCACCACTTCGACTCCGACGTGCTGCGCCAGCCCATCACCACCAAGACCTTCGTCAACTCCCTCGCGGTGCTGGTGTGGCTGGCCTGGGCGCAGTTCACCGCGTGCGTCCTGGTCGAGGGCAAGGCGGCGTTCTCCGGGGTGGGCATGCCGCGGCACATCCCCGGATCCGGCGGGAGCCAGCTGCTGGCCCGCCAGCTCGTCGCGGCGCTGCTGCTGCTCGGGGTCGGCGCGGCCACCCTGTCGCCCGTGCTCGGCCAGCACGGCACGCACCACCAGGCCGAGCACCAGGGCCGCCCGGGCGCCGTCGCCGCCGCGCAGCAGACCCCGGGCGTCCCGCACCAGGGATCCTCGAACGTCGTCGCCCCGCCGGAGGGCGGCGCGGGCCACGCCGGGACGGTCCGCAGCATCGAACACACCCAGCAGGACACGAAGTTCTACCGGATCCAGCCGCCCGAGGGCCGCCACCACGACTCCCTGTGGGACATCGCCCAGCGCCACCTCGGCGACGGGCGCCGCTACAAGGAGATCTACGCCCTCAACAAGGACCGCGTGCAGCCCGACGGTTCGAAGCTGTCGCAGGCCAGCCTCATCCGGCCGGGCTGGATCATGGAGATGCCCGGCGACGCGACCGGCGGCGAGATCGTCGACATGCCGGCCGCCGGGGCGCAGCAGGTGCAGCACGTCGCCCACGACATCCAGCACTACGCCGAGCACGGCGGCGCCAAGGACACCGCCGCCGAGGGCGCGGGCGGCGGCGCGCACCAGGCCCCGCACCAGACGCCGGCGCAGACCCCCGCGTCCGAGCAGCACCACTCGCCCGCCGCGCCCGCGCCCGCCCCGGCCGCCGAGCAGGCCGGCGCGCACGGTGCCGGGCACGTCCCCACCGTCCACGCCGCCCACCACGGCGGGCTCTCCCAGCTGCCCGAGGCGCTCATCGCCGCCCCGCTGCTGGCCGCGGGCCTGCTCGCCGCGCTCGGCCGGCGCCGGCGCACCGAGCTGTGGCAGTCCGTCGCCGAGGGCATCCTGCGCGTCCCGCGCACCCCGCAGGGCCCTGCCGCCGACGCCGACGACGCGCTGCGGATCGGCGCCGACCCCGAGACCGTCGCCTTCCTCGACCGGGGCCTGCGCGCGCTGTCCGCCCAGCTCGACGCCGAGGGGCGGCAGCTGCCGACCGTCTACGCCGCCTGGGTCACCCCCGACGAGCTGCACCTCCAGCTCGCCTGGGCCGAGGGGCGCCCGCCCGCGCCCTGGGAGCTGGGCCAGGACGAGACCTTCTGGCGGCTCGCCCGCACCGCGCTGCCCGCCGACGCCGGCACCGCGGCGGCCGCGCCCTACCCGGGCCTGGTCACGCTCGGCACCCTCGACGAGGCGCGGCTGCTGCTGAACCTCGAAGCGGTGCCCGGCGTCGTCTCGCTGGCCGGCGCCAAGGCCGACCGGGACGCCGTGCTCGCCTCCGTCGCCGCGGAACTCGCCACCAACGGCTGGTCCGACCGGATGACGGTGACCCTCGTCGGCTTCGCCGAGGACCTCACGGCCCTCGCCCCCGCCCGGGTACGGCACGTCGCCGACGTCTCCCAGGCCATCGAGGCCCTGGCCGCCGAGACGGCCCAGCGCCGCGCCGCGCTCCAGGCCGCCGGCCAGGACAGCGTCCTCACCGGCCGCGCCGGGCGCGCCCAGCACAGCCAGTGGGCGCCGCACCTGGTGCTCGTCGCCGACCGGCCCGGCGACGAGCAGACCGCCCGGATCGCCGAACTCGCCGCCGACGCGGGACGGCTCGGCATCGGCTACCTCCTCGCGGCCGACACCGCCGCCGTGCCCGGCGCCGCCTGGGAGCTGGAGATCAGCCCCGCGGGCCGCCTCACCGCGCCGCTGCTCGGCCTCGACCTCGCCGCCCAGCGGCTGCCCGCCGCCCAGTACGCCGCGGTGCTCCAGCTCTTCGCGCAGGCCGCGGGCGACGACGGCCGCGACCCCGACCCCGGCGCCCCCGCCTTCCTCGTCGACCTCAGCGACCGCGGCCGCCCCGGCATCTACGCCCGGCTCCTCGGCGCCTTCGAGGTCAACGGCGTCGAGGCCCCCGAGGCCGACCGCGGCCCGCTGCTCCACGAGGCCCTCGCGCTGCTCCTGCTGCACCGCGAAGGCGTCCACCCGCGCGTCCTGGCGTCCGCGCTGTGGCCGCGCGGCGTCACCGAGGACGTCCGCGACGGGCTCGTCGACCGGCTCCGCGACTGGCTCGGCACCGACCCCGACGGCACCCCGCGGCTCTCCTACGACGACAGCGGCCGCATGGTGCTCGCCACCTCCGTCGTCTCCGACTGGGACGTCCTCCAGACCCTCCACCACCAGGCCGAGCAGGGTGTCGGGGCGAACGACCCCGTCGCCCGCCGCCGGCTCCTCACCGACGCCCTCTCCCTGGCCCGCGGCCGCCTCCTCGACAACCGCGCCCCCGGCCGCTACGGATGGCTCTCGCACGAGATCGTCGAGGCCCAGCACCCGGTGCTGGTCGCCGAGATCGCCCTCGCGCTCGCCACCCTGCACCTCGACGCGGGCAAGCCGAAGGCGGCGGTCGCCGCGGTCGAGACGGGCATGGGCGTCGCCCCCCAGGACGAGCGCCTCTGGCTCGCCCTGCTGCGCGCCGCGCACGCCACCGGCGACCCGGCCCGCCTCGAATTCGCCGCCGCCTCCCTCCTGAGCCGCACCGCCGCCGGCCCCGCGCGCGGCCTGCCCCCGCGCGTCGAGGCCCTCCTCGACGACCTCCACCCGTCCTGGCGCCAGTCGCTCGCCGAACTGGCGTAGGCCGCGCCCTTCCGCCCGAGGGGCCCACCCGCAGCGGGTGGGCCCCTCCGGCGTGGTCGGGGGCAACCGGGGGCCTTGCGGGTCGTCGGCGACGCGCGCCCCGCGCGGGGTCAGTGGCGGGCGCGGAAGGCCGATTTCTTGGCGCGGTTGCCGCAGACGTCCATGGAGCACCAGCGGCGGGTGCCGGGGCGGGAGGCGTCGAGGAAGAACGCCCCGCAATCCGCGGCGGCGCATTCGTGAAGGCGCGACAGGAGCGCGGGCGCGGTGGCGAGTTCGAGGGCGTCGCGCGCGACGAGGGCGAGCACCGCGGTGACGGGCTCGGCGGCCTGCCACCGCAGCTCGCCCCGCGCGGTGAGCCGCGGGACGGGTACGGCGTGCGCGGCGGCGCGGTTGAGCCGGTCGCGGGCGGCGGGTGCGGCGGCGGACGGGTCCCCCGCCCTGGCGGCGGCGAGGAGCGCGTGGACGGCCTCCCGCAGCGCGCGGGCCTCGTGCACCGCCGCCTCGCCGGGCACTTCGGCGGCGCCGTCGAGCGCGGGTCCGCACTGCCGCACCCACTGCGCGAGCGCGGCGCCGTCCGCGAGTTCCTCCCGCGCCATGGGCGTCCCGCGGTGGCGCAGGGTGCGCAGGTAGTCCAGGGACAGGCGCCCGGCCCCCTGCCGGAAACGCGGCGCGGCGGTGCTCTCCGTCATGCCGGCCAGCGTACCTCCGGAACCGGTATGACTGGTACCGTCATCGCACCGGTTTGACCGGTGCCGTGAACCCCGCGCGATGAGGTGACGATGTCCCAGCCGAACGGCCCCGCAGGCCTCGCGAAGACCCTCCGGGAAGGTGGTGAGCGCCCGGCCGCGGCGCCCCAGGACGGTCCGCCGCGCGGCCTCGTGGTGCTGCTCGCCGTCGCCTGCGGCCTGACCGTCGCGAACCTCTACTACGCGCAGCCGCTGCTCAGCGAGCTGCGCCGGTCCTTCCACGTCGGCACCGTCACCGCGGGCGGCCTCGTCACCGCCGGGCAGCTCGGCTACGCCCTCGGGCTGCTGCTCGTCGTGCCGCTGGGCGACGTGCTGGAGAAGCGGCGGCTGGCCACGCTGCTGCTCGGCCTCACCGTGGCCGCGCTCGCCCTGGCCGGCCTCGCACCGGACTTCGGGGTACTGCTCGCCGCGTCCCTCGTCCTGGGCTGCACGCTGACCGTCGCCCAGATCCTCGTGCCGTACGCCGCCGACCTCGCGCCCGACGCCAGCCGCGGGAGGGTCGTCGGGCAGGTGATGAGCGGTCTGCTCACCGGGATCCTGCTGTCCCGCACGGTGGGCAGCCTGGTCGCCGGCGCCACGAGCTGGCGCGTGGTCTACCTCGGTTCGGCGGCGCTGATGACCGCCCTGACGCTGGTGCTGCGCTCCGCCCTCCCGCCGCGGCAGCCCGCGGCCGCGCTGCCCTACGGGGCGCTGCTGCGCTCGACGGTGCGGCTGCTGCGGATCCATCCGGCGCTGCGCCGCCGGGCGCTCTACCAGGCGGCCATGTTCGGGGCGTTCAGCGTCTTCTGGACGACGATCTCCTTCGTCCTCACCGCCGCGCCCTTCCACTACAGCCAGTGGCAGGTGGGGCTGTTCGCCCTCGCGGGCGCGGGCGGCGCGCTCGTCGCCCCGCTGGCCGGGCGGTGGGCCGACCGCGGCCTCGTCCGCCCGATGACCGCCGCGGCCTTCGCCGCCGCCGCGGCCGCCTTCGGCCTGGCGGCCGCCGGGCGGCACAGCGTGCTCGCGCTGGGCGCGGCGGCGGTGCTGCTGGACATGGCCGTCCAGACCACGCTCGTCCTGGGCCAGCACGTCGTCTACGCCCTCGACGGCGCCGCGCGGGCGCGCCTCAACAGCGCGTACATGGCGACGTTCTTCGTCGGCGGCGCGGTGGGCTCGCAGGCGGGTTCCGCCGCCTACCACCTCGGCGGCTGGCCCCTGACGACGGCCCTGGGCGCCGCCCTCCCCGTCCTGGCCCTGGCGTTCACCTTCCGCGCGGACGCGGGCGCGCCGCGGGGCGAGCACTCCTAGGGCGTGTCCGCAAAGTCCCGTCGTCCGCCCGGAGGGCGGGGCAGACGGTGTCTGGTGCGTGCGATCGCAAGGCGGAGGGTCGTCCTCGTAGTGGGCCTACTCGGACGAGCCCGACAACGTAGCGAGCGTGCGTGCCAGGCGCCGTCTGCCAGGCGGGACTTTGCGGACACGCCCTAGGCGCGGGGGCGCGGCCCGCCCGCCACGGCGGTGCACCCCGTCACCGGCCCGGAGGGGCGGCTCCGTGCGCGCGGGACCACCGGCCGGTGACCTGTTGCCCGCACCCCCCGCGGGGACGAGGGCACCCCCGCCGGCTAGAGGCGGACGGCCGCGAGGATCTCGGGGAGACGCCCCAGGAGCCGGGGAGCGGTGAAGCGGAGCGCGAGCGCCGCGAGCGCGGCGCCGTAGGGGACGCCGACGGGGAGCGCGAGCCAGAGCAGGCCGTGGTGACCGGTCAGGTGCAGCACGACGACCGGCGCGAAGACCGGCGCGCACAGCAGCGCCGCGCTGAGGGTGCCGCCGAGCAGGCTGAGACCGGCGAGGCTGTTCTGGCCCGGGGCCGCGCTGCCGAAGGGGTTGTCGTGCGGGAGCGCGTACGGGTGGCGCACGCTCGTGACGCACCCGACGGCGAGGAGCGCGCCCAGGAACGCGTAGGAGACCCCCAGCGTCTCGGGCAGCGCGCCGGGCCGGCCGAGGACGGCCGCCGCGCCCGCCGTCACCACGGTGACGTAGGGCACGGCTATCGCGGCGACGGCGAGCGCCCGCCCGCGCAGTTCCAGTTCCGCGTCGCGGCGGTCGGCGACGGATGCCGCGACCGTCCAGAACGCGGAGCCGTCCGTCCCGAACAGGTTGAACATCTGCACGCCGAGCAGCCCCGCGGCCCACAGGCACTGGTAGACGCTGCCGTGCTGGAAGACGGCGACGGCCGGCAGCAGCAGTCCGACCGCGAGCCCGGTCACCATCGAGGCCTTGGCGCGCGGATCGCGCCACATGTAGCGGAACTGCCGCTGCATGACCGTGCCCGTCCGGCCCTCGGGCAGTCGCGGCCAGGGCAGCCGCCGGGTGCGCCCGGCGGTGTCCGCGCGGCTTCCGGACTCCTCCGGGGCGGCGGCGATCGTGGACGCGTCCGGGGAGACCATGAGCCGCACCAGGCTGTGGTGCCACCACCGCAGCACCGCCGCCACCGCCACGGCGGTGAGGGCGAGTTGGAGCGCCGCCAGACCGTACGCGCCGCGGTCGGCGGAGCGCACGGCGTCGACCGCGGTGCCGGGCGGTATCCAGCGCACCACGGGCAGCGCGGAGTCCGCGTGGCCCAGACCGTCGCCGTCCGACAGCGCATCCGCGCCCACCCTCACCAGCTGCGCGCCTATGGCGACGAAGACGCCGCTGAGCACCGCGAGGTCGCGGCCCCTGCGGCTGGTCAGCAGCCGGGTGTTGGCGGCGGCCACCGCCCGGGAGAGCGTGACGCACAGGGCGACGACGAGCAGCCCGGCCGGCACCGCGACGGCGCCGGCCGCGGCGCCGTGGGCGAGCGAGACGACCGCGCCCACGGTCAGCATCGCCGTCAGCAGCGGGCCGACGCCGATCAGCGAGGAGACCAGCAGCGCCGTCAGCAGCGGGCGCGGGCGCAGCGGCAGCATCGTGAGCCGGGTCGGGTCGAGGGTCTCGTCGCCGCCGAAGAAGAAGAGCGGCACCACGGCCCAGCCCATGGCGAGCACCACGGCCACGGTGACGGCGACGGCGGGCGCGTGCTCGTTGTGCCGCATCGACAGCAGCGCCGCGGTGTTGGCCGCCGCGAAGAGCAGGGCCAGGCCCACGCCGACGCACCAGCCGGCCGTGCGCCCGGTGGACTGCCGCAGCCCGTTGCGCATGAGCGACAGCTTGAGCCGGACGAAGACGGCGGTCACCGTGGCGGGGGCCGCGGGCGGGGCAGCCGTGGTGCCGCTCATCGTGCGCCGCCGCCCAGCCACTCCAGGCCCTCGCCGCCGGAGCGGTCGGCGCCGACCAGCGCCAGGAAGGCCTCCTGGAGGCTGCCGGCCTCGCCGCGCACCTCGGCGAGGGGGCCGCGCGCCACGATCCGGCCCGCGGCCATCACCGCGACCCAGTCGCACAGGCTCTCCACCAGCTCCATCACGTGCGAGGAGAAGACCACCGTGCCGCCCCCGCCGGTGAAGCGCTCCAGCACCCCGCGGATGACCTGCGCGGACACCGGGTCGACGCCCTCGAACGGCTCGTCGAGGAAGAGGACGTCGGGATTGTGCAGCAGGGCCGCGGCCAGGCCGATCTTCTTGCGCATGCCCGTCGAGTAGTCCACCACCAGCTTGTGCTGGGCCCCGGTCAGGTCCAGCACGTCCAGCAGCTGGGCGGCGCGCCGGTCCGTCTCGGCGCCGGGCAGGCCGCGCAGCCGGCCGGTGTAGGCGAGCAGTTCGCGCCCGGACAGCCGCTCGAACAGCCGCAGGCCTTCGGGGAGCACGCCGATCCTGGCCTTCACCGCGACCGGGTCCGCCCACACGTCGTGGCCGTGGATCTGCACCAGCCCGTCGTCCGGCCGCAGCAAGCCGGTGATCATGGACAGGGTGGTCGTCTTGCCCGCCCCGTTGGGCCCCACGAGGCCCACGAACAGGCCCGCGGGCAGGTCGAGATCGACGCCCGCCAC
This sequence comes from Streptomyces sp. NPDC020983, assembly GCF_044333485.1. NCBI lineage: Bacteria > Bacillati > Actinomycetota > Actinomycetes > Kitasatosporales > Streptomycetaceae > Streptomyces > Streptomyces sp. NPDC020983. Next base: position 412,334 of record NZ_JBIRRA010000002.1, read on the forward strand.
GGCGGCCTGCGTGCCGAACTGCTTCCAGAGCCCGCGCACCCGCACCGCCGGGACGGGACCGTCCTCCGGCCCGCCGGCGCCCTCCGTGCGATTCCCGTAGTACGGCAGCGGCGCGCCGCTGCGTGCCTCCCGCTCCGGCTTCTCCGGCTCGGCCATGCTCTGCCGCCTCCCCCCTGCCCCGTGCCCGCGGCTCCCCCACGGACAAGGACACCCTAGACGGGGCCACTGACAGTGACCGCCGCGCTTGCGGTTCTTGCGTTCCGTGACGACCGGTGGGAGGGGCGGGGCGTGGCAGGGGCCGGTCAGCGTCTCCCCGCCGGCGCGGCGGACGCCACGGCGCCGGCGGCCGGCCGTCCGGCGGGCGCGGCGCCGCCCCGGGCCTCCGTCGCCTCGCGCGCGCAGGCGTAGGCCAGCGCGCCGAGCGCCTGCGTCGCGTCCGGCAGCCAGCGGTTAGCGGGGGTGGGCCTGCGGGCCCACACGACCGTGCCCGCAGGAACGGTTCTGGTGGGGGGCGCGACGACCCAGCCGCCCCGGCCGCGTACCGAGAGATCCAGCGTCGAGGGACGGCAGCCGAAGCGGCGCAGCGTGTCGGGCACCTTGCCGCCGGTGCCCGGCAGGACGAAGAACATTATCCGGCGGCCGGGGGCGCCCAGCACCGGTCCGAGCGGCAGGTCCATCCGCTCGCTGCGGGCCAGCGCGAGGCAGCCGGCGTTCTCCGAGACCTCCAGGACGTCGAAGGAGCGCCCGGTCGGCAGCAGCACGGAGGAGCGCGGCTGCTTCTGCCACATGTGCCGCACGGCCGCGACCGCGCCGCTCGCCCCGGTCGCCCAGTCGGGGCGGGTGGGGTGCGCGCCGGGCGCGGGGCAGTCGGGGGCGCCGCAGGAGCAGCGGGGGGCACCGGTCGGATCGGACTCGAGCCAGGTGCCGGGCAGGACGTCCCACTGGCGGTCCTCGGCGTAGCGGACAGCCGCCTCGGCCAGGTCGCCGTCGCGTGGGGGCGGGGGTGCGGTGCATTCGTCCACGCACTGCACAACACCCCCTCGCAGCCTGGGGTTACGGCCGGTTGCGGGCCGGATCACTGCGGGCGCACAGATGCACTAACGGGGGCGCGCGGGGGCAGCGGGGTCCGGTGACGGGTAGTCAGTGGGGGGCGGTGCACCGGCGCTTGCCGGTGAAATCCCGCAAAGCGGGGCATTTCCCGGCCAAGGGCTGGGAAAGTATCGCCCAGCGGAAGCCGCACAGCCATGCGGGGACGTGCCACCGGGTGAAGCGAACGCCCGCCGGGCGCGCCGCAGTCGGGCCGCGGCACGTCGCGCCGCGGAGCCGTTAACGGACGTCGGTCACCGGGACGGGTCGACGAGGACGAGGGGGACAACCATGGCCGCACGACCACTTGTGGCGCGCCAGCCCAACGAGCGGCTCCAGTCGCTCATCCAGGAGGCCGGCTGCTCCAACGCCGGTCTCGCCCGCAGGGTGAACATGTGCGGGGCCGAGCACGGCCTCGACCTGCGCTACGACAAGACGTCGGTGGCGCGCTGGCTGCGCGGGCAGCAGCCGCGCGGCAGGGCGCCGGGCATCGTCGCCGAGGCGCTCGGCCGCAAGCTCGGCCGGGCCGTGTCGATCGAGGAGATCGGCATGGCGGACGGCAAGAACCTGGCGACGGGCATCGGCCTGCACTTCTCGCCCACGGTGCTCGGCGCGATCGAGCAGGTCTGCGAGCTGTGGCGCAGCGACGTCGGCCGGCGGGAGTTCCTGACCGGCTCCACGGTCGCCGCCTCCGCGCTCGTCGAGCCCAGCAGGGACTGGCTGATCACCCGCCCCGACCAGGGCGTGGCCCGCAACGGCGGCGCAAGGGTGGGGACGTCGGACGTCGAGGCGGTCCGCGCGACCACCCAGGCGCTCACGGAACTGGACCACCGCTTCGGCAGCGGCCACGTCCGGCCGGTCGTCGTGCACTACCTCAACAGCGTGGTCTCGGGCCTGCTGGCGGGCAGTTACCGCGAATCGGTGGGCCGCGAGCTGTTCTCCGCGGTGGCCCGGCTCACCGAACTGGCCGGGTACATGGCGGTGGACACCGGCCAGCCGGGCCTGGCGCAGCGCTACTACATCCAGGCGCTGCGGCTCGCCCAGGCCGCCGGCGACCGCGGGTACGGCGGCTACATCCTAGCCGCGAGCATGAGCCACCTCGCCGCGGCGCTGGGCAATCCGCGGGAGATCGCCCAACTGGCCCGCGCCGCCCAGGAAGGCGCCAGGGGCCAGGTCGGGCACACGGCGGAGGCGATGTTCTACGCGGCCGAGGCGCGCGGCCACGCGCTGCTCGGCGACGCGCGGACCTTCGCCACGGTGGCCGGCCTCGCGGTCGGCGCCATGGAGCGCTCGCAGCCGGACCAGGACCCGGCGTGGATCGCGCACTTCGACCACGCCTACCTCGCGGACGAACTGGCGCACTGCCACCGCGACCTGGGCCAGGCCGCGCCCGCCGCCCGGCGCGCGGAGGAGGCGCTGGCCGCGCACCCGGTCAGCCGCACCAGGCGCCGCGCCATCGACATGCTGCTGCTGGCCGACGCGCAGGTGCAGCAGCGGGAGATCGATCAGGCCTGCCACACCGGCACCCAGGCGGTGGCCCTGCTCTCCGGGCTGCGCTCGGACCGCGGCGCGGAATATCTGGAGGACTTCCGCCGCCGCCTCGAACCGTTCTCGGCGGAGCCGTCGGTGCGGGAGTTCGGCGCGCGGCTGGAGGTGCAGGAGGCGGCGTGACGACGGGCCCGCCGGCCCCCCGCCACGCCGCGAAGAGCCGGGTGGAACGGTGAACGGGCCGGCGCACACCGAATCGTTACCGTTCCGACATCGTTTCCACCGGCGCGCCCAAAGCGCAGGAAATCCCGGCGCCGCGGCCTGCCGCGCCGCCGCGGACCACCGGAGCGCGCCGCCACCGGGCGCTCACCCGTTCGGGTCCGTGGCCCCCGTTCGCGTTCACCGGGTAGCGTGTGCGCTCGTCCGACACTTGGTGAAGGCGGGAGTCAACGGCGATGCACAGCAACGGACGCGGCGAGGAAACGCCCGAACCGTACTCAGGCGCCGTCCAGCCCGCCGGGCAGCCGCAGCCGTACGGAGGGCACGTGCAGCCCCCTGCGGGCACGCCGTGGGGCGACCCGGCCGGGACCCCCGGCGGGGCGCCGCAGGCGCCGCAGCAGCCCGTGGAGGCCGCGGACGCCACGCAGATGCTCCCGCCCTACCCGGCGGCGGGCCCCGCCGCCGGACCACCGCCCATACCCGCGGCCCCGCCCCAGGCCCCCGCGCCCTTCGCCGGCCAGGCCCCGCAGCCGCCCGCGCAGGGCCCGTACCCGGGTCAGGTGCCCCAGCCGCCCGCCGCGGCGGCCCCGTACCCCGGCCAGGCGCCCCAGCCGCCCGCGCAGGGCCCGTACCCGGGCCAGGTGCCCCAGCCGCCCGTCGCGGCGGCCCCGTACCCCGGCCAGGCGCCGCAGCAGCCCCCGGAGGCCGCGGAGGCCACCCAGATGCTGCCGCCCTACCCCGCGGGCGGCCCCGGCGAGCCCGCACCGGCCGAGGCCACCCAGCCGCTGGCGGTCTTCCAGGAGCAGCAGGGCTACGACGAGTACCGCGGCCCCGCCGCCCCGCAGCAGTTCCCGGGCCAGGCGCCGTACCCGGACCAGCAGTCCTACGGCGGGCAGCAGCAGTACGCCGCCCCGGCGGACTTCGAGCAGCCCGCGCCGCCGGACAGCGACTACGACCACCTCTTCCGCAGCGACGTCCCCGGTCCCGAGCCGATGCGGCCGCGCATCCTCCAGCCGCACGGCGGCCGGCCCCAGCAGGGCGGCCACCCGGAGCAGCAGTGGCAGCCGGGCTACGGCGGCGACGGATACCAGGGCCACGACGGCTACGACGGCTACGCCGACGACGGGGACGACGGCGGCCGCCGGATCTCGCCCAAGGTGCTCATCGGCATCGTCGTGGCGGGCTGCGTGGTGGCCGGCCTCGTCGTCGGCGGCCTGATGAGCGGCAGCGGCGGCGGCACGTCGGACGCCGGGGACACCCGCCCGTCCGCGACCGCCCCCGCCACCCAGAGCGGCGCGGCAGGCGGCGGCGGGAAGGCGGGCGCCGGCGCGGGTGCCGGCACCGCCGAGGCGCAGGCCAAGGCGCTGGACGCGCTGCTGGCCTCCAGCGGTGCGAGCCGCAGCTCGGTGGTCAGCGCGGTCGAGTCGATCAGGAGCTGCAAGAACCTCCCGGGCGCCGCGGCCGACCTGCGCGCGGCCGCGACCCAGCGCGACGGCCTGGTCACCCAGCTCGACGCCCTCGCGGTCGACAAGCTCCCGAGGCACGAGGAGCTGACCACGGCGCTGACCAAGGCGTGGAAGGCGTCCTCGTCGGCCGACGGCCACTACGCGGCGTGGGCCGACCAGGCGGCGGGCAACGGCAGCGTCTGCAAGGGCGGTCACGCCCGCAACACCGGTGAGACGCAGGCGGCCACCAAGGAGAGCGCCACCGCGACCTCGCAGAAGAAGGCCGCCGTGAAGCTGTGGAATTCCATCGCCGCCACGTACGGCCTCACCAAGCGCCAGTACAGCCAGCTCTGATCCGCAGGGGCCGGGCCGCCCCCGCGGCCCGGCGCGGTCCGGTCAGCCCGCGGCGGTCGCCGTGCGCAGTGTCGGCGCCATGTCCACGAAACCGGGCCTGTCCTGCACCAGCTGGCCCTTGGTGACCACCTGGTAGGTGACCTCGGCGTTGTTCAGCCGCACGTGGTCGGGCAGGTTGAGCAGGTCGGTGTCGGTCCAGCCGAGGTCGGGGGTGAGCCCGCCGGTGGAGAGCCCCGTGGTGCGGTCGAAGGCCCGCTGGACGCTGGACGAGGTGACCGCGGTGCCCTTGTCCATCGCCCTGATCACCTGGGTGAAGACCGTGTAGGCGATCCAGGTGGTCTGCACGCCGGGGTCGGCGACGTCGATCCGGTCGTCGGAGAAGGCGTACTTGTCGACGACCGACTTCATCTCGGCCCACTTCGCGTCGGACGCCGGCGGGTACCAGTCGGTGACGAGCGTGTCCTCCAGCGGGCTGTTCGCCCCGCCGGTGGCGTTCACCAGGGACTGCTGCACGCTGCCGATCACCGACGACAGCCGCACCGCGGGCTTCTTGTCGCCGAGCCGGCGCAGCGAGTCGAGGAAGGTGCTGGTGTGGTCGCCGAGCACCGCCGAGACGCAGTTGCCCGCCTTGTCGTCGCCCACCGCCTGGGCGGCGACGCCGGAGTACTCCGAGGCGTCGTCCTTGGCGAGCAGGTCGCGGGCGGGCGCGTGCCCGCCGGACTTCAGCCCCTGGTCGAGGAAGATCGGGAACTGGTCGCCGGTGATCGAGTCGGGGCGCACCAGCGCCACCTTCCTGCACGCCGCGGCCAGCTGCTCGCCGCTGCCCGCGAGCAGCGCCGGCAGTCCTCCGTTGACCGGGTACGACAGCGGGCTGAGGTACTCGTCCTGGGTGATGCCGTAGCCGCCGATGTACGGGATGTCGCTCGACGCGAGCGCGGTGGTGAAGGCGCGGCCCTGCTCGCTGTAGGAGCCGACGACGGCGACGGCGTGCGCGTTCGCGGCCTGCTGCACGCAGTTCGACACGGCGACGGCGTCGTTGCGCTCGTTGCACGTGAGCACCTTGAGCTTGCGGCCGTTGAGGCCGCCGCTGTCGTTGACGTACTTCTCGAACGCCTGGGCCATGGCGACCATGCCCGGCATGTTCGTCGCCTTCGTCCCCTGCGGTGCCCATGTCATCACCACGACGGGCCCCTGTGAGCCGGAGCCGCCGGGGAGCACGGCGCAGCCGCTGAGCAGCGCACCTGTGGCCAGCAGTGGGACGACAGCGTGGCGAACCCTGCGTATGCGCCGTTCGGTCATGGTTCGGAAGATGGTGGTCCGCGCCCAACGTCAGGGTTATCGCGCACGAACAGGGAGTCACTTTCAGGTGAATTACAGGTGGCCCCGTTCGACTGCGTACGATGGCCGGCCGTGCAAGGTTCCGAGAAGTCTTCCCGCCGCGGCCGTGTCTCCTCCACGATGGGGGGCATGCCTGTCAACGACATGCCGTGGTGGCGCTGGCGCAGCAACGTGCGCTCGGCGCTGCACATGATCAGCGATCCGGTCTTCCAGCGTGAGGTGTGGCAGGGCGGGCGTCCGGGCTACGGGGACGTCACCGACGCCGTCTACCGGCTGGTCGAGGACACCTGGCTCGACAACTGGTCGGCCGACAAGTACGTCGGCACCATATTCCGCGACGCCCAGGAGGCGGCGCTCGTCGACGTCGCCGTGCTGCGGGTGCTGAAGATCCTGCACCAGGTGGGCGCGGACGCGCCCGCGACGGCGTATCTGGAGCACGCCGGGTGGCCCGACGCCGTCCGCGCCGCCCGTGACGCCCATGTGCTCATGGCCCGGGCGGACGGGGAGGATCCGGACATTCCGCCGCGCTCGCTGGAAGTGCTCGCCATTTACACCAGGTCCGCGTGACGGACAGGGCGGCGCGCCGGTGGTCGCGTGTGCGAGGCTGATCCGGTGACCGATGAGCCGTTGCGGCAGCCTGCCGACCCGCAGTACGTCCTGACCCTGTCCTGCCCGGACAAACAGGGCATCGTGCACGCAGTGTCCAGCTACCTCTTCATGACCGGCTGCAACATCGTGGACAGCCAGCAGTTCGGCGACCGCGGCACCGGCCTGTTCTTCATGCGCGTCAGCTTCTCCGCCGAGCCGCCCGTCGACCTGGAGAAGCTGCGGGCCAGCTTCGCGGCGATCGCCGGCGCCTACCACATGGACTGGCACATCCACGCGGCCGCGGAGCGCATGAAGGTCGTGCTCATGGTCAGCAAGTTCGGGCACTGCCTGAACGACCTGCTGTTCCGTACGAGCATCGGCGCGCTTCCGGTGGAGATCGCCGCCGTGGTCTCCAACCACACCGACTTCCGCGAGCTCGCGGGCTCCTACGGCGTGCCCTTCCACCACATCCCGGTCACCCGCGAGACCAAGGCGGAGGCCGAGGCCCGGGTGCTGGAGCTGGTGCGCGCCGAGGGCGTGGAGCTGGTCGTGCTCGCGCGCTACATGCAGGTGCTGTCCGACAGTCTGTGCCGGGAGCTGTCGGGGAAGATCATCAACATCCACCACTCGTTCCTGCCGAGCTTCAAGGGCGCCAAGCCGTACCACCAGGCGCACGACCGCGGTGTGAAGCTCATCGGCGCCACCGCGCACTACGTGACGGCCGATCTCGACGAGGGCCCGATCATCGAGCAGGAGGTCGAGCGGGTGGGCCACGCGGTCACCCCCGAGCAGCTGGTCGCCCTGGGGCGGGACGTGGAGTGCCAGGCGCTGGCCCGCGCGGTGAAGTGGCACAGCGAGCGCCGGGTGCTGCTCAACGGCAACCGCACGGTCGTCTTCGCCTAGAGGCGTCCGGGACGCCCCGGGACGCCCCGGGACGCCGTCAGGCGCCCCGGGCGGGGGCGGCGGCTCCGCCCGCCGGGATCACAGCCGGGAGAGCGACGCCGCCGCGTACAGCACGTCCCGGACGACCTCGCGGTCACCGCTCAGCCCGATCGCGATCCGCTCCGGGTCCAGACGGCCCGCCGCGAGCTGGCAGAACTCGACGGCGTCCATGGCCACCTCGGCCACCGCACGGTCCTGCGAGGCGAGCGCGCCCGGCGAGTCCAGCGGCAGGCACCAGCGGCCGCCGCCCGCGCCGTCGATCTGCAGCAGCAGTGAGCGGCCCGGCGCGCCCGCGTCCGCCAGCCGGGCCTGGGAGGCGGCGAGCCCCTGCCGCCGGCGGGAGGCCAGCGCGCCCGGCAGCAACCGCGCGGCCAGGTCGACCATCCGGTTCAGATGGCGCGGCGCCGGAGGCGCGTACGGATACGCCACCGCCTCGGCGATGTCCGCCGCGTGGATCCAGCACTCGAAGGCCCGGTCCACGAAGGCGTCCTGCAGCGGCATCGTGCAGGACCCGAAGTCGACGGCTATCCCGGCGGCCCCGGCGCCCGCGAAGGAGACCGTCCGCAGCAGGGCGTGGCTCTGCTCCCGCCAGGCGTCGCGCAGCTCGGCCGACCGGGCGGCGTGCGGGCCGGGGCTCCCGGCGGCCGCGGCCCGCTGCGCCGCCCACAGCGCCTCGGTCCGCCCGGCGGCGTCGAGCGGCAAATCCGCGGCCCCGGCGTCCACCGTGCCGCCGGCGCCGTCCGGCAGGCGCGCGCCCGACAGGTCGAGGGCGACGGCGACGAGGCCGTCCACCGACGTCAGATGGGCGACGACCTCGCCCACGGTGGCCTTCCTGGTGACCGGGCCGCTGTCGTACCAGCGCAGGCAGACCTGCTCCTGCCAGGACGTCTCGCCCAGGTCCCGCAGCAGCGCGTCCAGCCGGGCCGCCTCGGCGTCGTAGGGGCCGGCCCACTCGGGCACCGGGACACGGGCCGGGCGGCGGCCCAGGCAGCCCTCCAGCACCCGGGACCGCAGCAGCGGGTCGAGGTCGAGGGGCTCCCGTGGTGCAGCAGGCCGACGGCGTCCCGCAGGCGCAGCGCCTCCTCCGCGCAGGCGGCGCAGTCGGTGAGGTGCACCTCGACCGCCAGCGCCTCGTCCCGCGAGCACGCGGTCAGCGCCCAGGCGCCGAGCAGCGACTTGAGGGTGCCGTGGTCGTACAGCGGCAGCCTCGCCTCCGGTTCCGGCTCACCCGCCGGTCCGGGGCCGTACGGGCCGCCGGTGTCGTACGGGCCTGGCGGCAGCGCGTGCGGGGCGCCGGACTGGTCCCGCTGCTGCGGCACCCGGGGTGCGTCCCCGTCCTCGCCGCCGCCGTGCGGGCCGCCGCCGTTGCTGTAGGCCGCGCCGCTCACGGCCGCCCCCGGCGGTCCTGCGCGGGCGGGCCGGAGCCGCCCCGCCCGCCGGGCGCGGGCGCGTCCGGGCGCCGGGCCCGGGTGACGTCGGCGGGCTCCATGGCCGTGGACAGCAACTGCAGGCCCAGCCGCAGCCGGCGGCGCGACTCGTCGGCGCTCACCCCGAGGCCCGCGGCCGCGTCGCGGTAGTCCAGCCGCTCGCGGTAGGCGAGTTCGAGCGCGTCGCGCAGCGGGGCGGGCATGGAGGTCACGATGAAGTCGGCGCGGGCGGCGGTGTTGGCCTCGCGGACCCGTGCCTCGACCTCGTCGGAGGTGGAGTGGCCGCGGCTGGCGTACTGCCGCAGCCGGTGCACGGACTGGCGCTGGGTGAGGGCGGCGAGCCAGGAGCGCAGCGAGCCGTGCTTGGGGTCGTAGTCGTCCGGATTCTCCCAGACGTAGCCGAAGACCTCGCGGGTGATCTGGTCGGCCGCCTCGTCGTCGTCGAGCACGCGGTAGGCGAGGTTGTGCACCATGGAGGCGTAGCGGTCGAACAGCTCGCCCAGCGCGGCCTCCTCGCCGCGTGCCAGCCGCTGCTGCATCTTGCGGTCCCAGCGCGGTGGTGCGGGTGTCGCCATCTGCCGCCCCCTTCGCCTCGCCCTTGCGTCGCAGCCGCCGTCCCCGGCCGGGTGGCCGCTCCTCCCGACCGTACCCGCCGGGTACCGCGGCATGCGTCCCTTTGCACCAACCTGGCCCTTCATGTGATCGCTTCTGTCGGTCTGTTATCCGGGTGTGACCGGAAGATTGCAGGGTTACTGCTGTGAACGGGCATAGGCTCCTTGTGATGACGAAGCTGATACCGAGACGGCCACCGGCAGCGAGGCCGGCGGGGGCACCTGCCGCGAGGCGAGGTACACCGACGTGCTGGTGACCCGGGCCGAACAGGACGGCTGGGCGGTGGTGACGGTCACGGGGGAGATGGATCTGGTCTCGTCCCCCGCCGTACGCCAGCAGGTGCACGACGCGGTCGCGGACGGGCGGCGCAGCCTGGTGCTCGACCTGACCGAGGTGCGCTTCTGCGACTCCAGCGGCGTGGGCGTGCTGATCGGCGCCCGGCGGCTCATGCGGTCCTGCGCCGGGCGGCTGCGCATCGTGCTGCCCGCCGGTGGCCCGGCCACGGACGAGGGCGCGCACGTCAACCGGGTGCTCGCCGCACTCGGTGTGCGCCGCCTGTTCGAGGTCTACCCCGATCTGACCGCCGCGACCGACGACTCCGCCCAGCCGCTGAGCGCCTGACCACCGGCGGGATGTCCGTGACGTCCGATCACGGAGCGTCCGCTCGCAGTTGTGTCCGATGCGTGACTTGTTACGCCGTGGAGTCGGCCGCCGCCTCGGGTACGCTCCATCGGGTGCGCGTACGTCCCCGGTCCCGGACTGCCGCCCGGTCCTGCCGGGTGGTGGTGCCCCCTGGTCGGCCGACCGGCGCGAGAAGGGGCACAGTATGCAGCACGCGTGCTCCGTTGCGCTGGAATATGACGGAAGCGCTTGTTGGGGTGACTGACGGTCAATCATGCTGTGGGAAGCCGGGATCACGCACGGTGATTCCACGGAAGCATGAAGTCCGGTGTCCGCCGGTTCGGATGGTGTGAACGTGCAGATGCTGCAGGTGCAACTGGAGCTGGGCGTCGACCCCGCGGAAGTGGGGCGGGCGCGCCGCTGGGCGAGGACCCGGCTGGTCAGGTCGGGGATAGGCGCCGACGAGCCGGTGGCCGAGACGCTGATCCTGCTCATCTCGGAACTGGTCACCAACGCCGTCGTGCACACCGGCTGTCCCGCGGTGCTCCGCATGCTCTTCTCCTCCGCGCCCGCGGCCCCCGTACGCGTCGAGGTCGCGGACGCCAGCGACACCCCGCCCGCCCCGCGGCACGCGCGCAAGGACGACACCGGCGGCCGCGGCCTGGAACTCGTCGACGGTCTCGCCGACCGCTGGGGCTGGCAGCCGGAGGGCGCGGGCAAGCAGATCTGGTGCGAGGTCGACCGGGGGGCGGGCGACGGCTGTCCGGCCCGGACCGGCGCCGGCGAGCGGCTCCTGCACGCGGCCGCCCTGCACTGAGCCCGTCGGTGGGCCCGTCGGTGGGCCCGGCCGCTGAGCCCCGCGCCGCCCGCCGCTCGCGCGCCTGCCGCCTTCCGCTTCCGCCGGTCAGCGCCGGGACGCGGACGGCTGGAAGGTCCGGCGGTAGGCGGACGGCGACACCCCCAGCGACAGCTGGAGGTGCTGCCGCATCGACGCCCCGGTGCCGAAACCGGCCTTCCTGGCGATCTGGTCCACGCCCAGGTCGGTCGACTCCAGGAGCTGCCGGGCCAGTTCGACCCGCTGCTGGGTCAGCCAGCGGCCCGCGCTCATGCCCACCTCCTCGCGGAAGCGCCGGGTGAAGGTGCGCACGCTCATCGACTCCCGCTCGGCCAGCTGCCGCAGCGTGAGCGGCTGGTCGAGACGGTCCAGCGCCCAGGCCCGGGCCCGCTCGGTGCTCGCCAGCTGCGGCTCGGGCAGCGGCCGGCGGATGAACTGCGCCTGCCCGCCCTCGCGGTGCGGCGGCACCACGGTGCGGCGCGCCACGCTGTTGGCCACCGCCGTCCCGCAGTCGCGGCGCACGAGGTGCAGGCACAGGTCGATGCCCGAGGCCACACCGGCCGAGGTCAGCACGTCCCCGTCGTCCACGTAGAGCACGTCGGGGTCGACCGTGACCTGCGGGTAGAGCCGCTGGAAGTGCTCGGCGTGCATCCAGTGGGTCGTCGCGCGCCGCCCGTCCAGCAGGCCCGCGGCGGCCAGCAGGTAGGAGCCGGTGCAGATCGACACCACGCGCGCGCCCGGCCGTATCGCGGCCATGGCCCCGGCCAGCGGGGCGCTCAGCACCCCGCTCGCGCGGCGCGGGCCGATCTCGCGCGAGGCGGGCACCACCACGGTGTCGGCCTGCGCGAGCGCCTCCGGGCCGTGCTCCACCACGACGGGGAAGTCGGCGTCCGTCCACACCGGCCCCGGTGCGAGGCTGCACGTCACCGTCTCGTAGCAGGGCACGCCCTCCGCGCTGCGGGCGATGCCGAAGATGCGGTGCGGGATGCCCAGTTCGAAGGGGATCACGCCGTCCAGCGCGAACACCGCGACCCGGTGGCGTCCGGGGTGGCGGAAGACCCCGGCGCTGCTGCTCGTGCTGCTGGCTCGGTCCACGGCTCGGCTCATGGCCCGATCCTTGCACATCATGGCCATCGGGCCACTCGCCGCCCGGCCCCGGCCACCCGAGACTTGCCCGGTGACGCAGACATCCCCCGCCCCCGCACCCGCCGCCGGCGGAGCAGCCGTCCCCGGCCGTCGAACCCGTCCGCACCGTGCCTGGGCCGTCGCCGCGGCCGCCTTCCTCTCGCTCATCGGTGCCGCCGGTTTCGCCTCCCTCCCCGGCCTGCTGATCGATCCGCTGCACTCCGAATTCGGCTGGTCGCGCGGCATGGTCGGACTCGCCGTCTCGGTCAACCTCGCCCTCTACGGACTGACCGCCCCCTTCGCCGCCGCGCTCATGGACCGCTTCGGCATCCGCAGGGTGGTCGTCTGCGCCCTGCTGACCATCGCGCTCGGCGCGGCACTGACGGTCTCCATGACGCGGGTGTGGCAGCTCATCCTGTGCTGGGGCGTCCTGGTCGGCCTCGGCAGCGGCTCGATGGCGCTGGCCTTCGCCGCGACCGTCACCAACCGCTGGTTCGTCGCCCGCCGCGGCCTGGTCACTGGCGTCCTCACCGCGGCGGGGGCGGCGGGGCAGCTGGTCTTCCTGCCGCTGCTGTCCTGGATCACCGAGAACCACGGCTGGCGGCCGGCCGCCACGACGGTCGCCTGCGCGGCCGTCGCCGTCGTCCCCGTCGTGTGGCTGCTGCTGCGCGACCACCCCGCCGACGTCGGCCTCGCCCCGTACGGTGCCGTGGACTTCGTCCCCAAGCCGCCGCCGGTCAACGGTGCCGCCGGACGTACGCTGCGGGCACTGCGCCAGGCCTCGGGCACCGGGACGTTCTGGCTGCTCGCGGGTTCGTTCGCGATCTGCGGGGCGTCCACCAACGGGCTGGTCAAGACGCACTTCGTGCCGGCCGCGCACGACCACGGCATGCCCGTGACCGCGGCGGCGTCACTGCTCGCCGTGATCGGCGTCTTCGACATCGTCGGCACGGTGGCCTCCGGCTGGTTCACCGACCGCATGTCGCCGCGCCGGCTGCTGGCCGTCTACTACGGCCTGCGCGGGATCTCCCTCATGTTCCTCCCCATGCTGCTCGCCGACAGCGTCCACCCGCCGATGGTGCTGTTCATCGTCTTCTACGGCCTGGACTGGGTGGCCACCGTCCCGCCGACGATCACCCTGTGCCGCGAGCACTTCGGCGAGGACGGCGCGATCGTCTTCGGATGGGTGCTGGCGGCCCATCAGGTCGGCGCCGCGCTGGTCGCCTATCTCGGGGGCGTGGCCCGCGACGCCTTCGGTTCGTACGACCCCGTCTGGTACACCTCCGGTGGCCTGTGCGCGATCGCCGCGCTCATGTCGCTGGTGGTCCGCCGCGCCCGGGTCGCCGCTCCGGCCGCGGTGGCTGTCGCTGTGTGAACGGACCGCCGCGCACGGCCCGTTCCCGCTCCACCGGCAATCACTGGAACGGGTGAGCGAAATCCGTCCCGCCGCAGGCCGCGGGGGCCGGGCGGCGGACCGCGCCGCCCCCCGCCCGCCTCAGCCGGGCAGCGACACCAGCAGCCGGGCCGCCGCGCGGGCGATCTTGCGGGCGTCGATCGCCATCTCCCGGAACATCCCGCTGATCGGGTTGGTGAAGCCGGTGAAGAACAGGCCCGGCGCGCCCTCCGGCTGCCGCGCCCCGTGCACCACCGGCCGCCCCCGCCCGTCGAGCACGCCGAGGTGCCCGACCAGCGGTTCCAGCCCGCGCCGGTAGCCGGTCGCCGCGACCACCGCGTCCGGCGCGATCCGCGAACCGTCCGCCAGGACCACCTCGCCGTCCTCGAACCGCTCGACGGCGGCCACGATCTCGACCCGCCCCGCCCGCACCGCGTCCACCAGCCCGACGTCCTGCACCGGGATCGCGCCGTCGAGGACCCGCGCGTACAGCCCGTCCGCCGGGCGCGGCAGGCCGTACCGCGACAGGTCGGGCACCCCCAGACGCTCCACGTGCGGGGCCACCTTGTCCACCAGCCGCGGCGGCAGCCGCCGTACCAGGATCCCGCTCGCCTGGGACGGCCAGCCCGCGGTGGAGCGGCGCAGGATGTGCGGCGGGGTGCGCACGGCGAGCCGTACCCGGGCGGCGCCGCCCTCGACGAGGTCGACGGCGATCTCGGCGCCGGTGTTGCCGATCCCGACGACGAGCACGTCGCGGCCGGCGTAGGGCCCCGCGTTGCGGTACCGGGAGGCGTGCGCCAGTTCGCCGGGGAAGCTGTCGCGGCCGGGCCAGTCCGGCACGTGGGGGGTGTGGTTGTGGCCGGTGGCCACCACGACCACCGGGGAGCTGAGAACCCGGCCGCCGGTGGCCGGCAGGTCCCAGCCCTTGGCGCCGCGCCCGACGCGGTCCACGGTGATGCCGGTGGCGATGTCGAGCGCGTGGTGCTCGGCGTACTGCTCCAGGTAGCGCACGACGTCGTCGCGGCCCACCCAGCGGCCGTACGCCCGGGGTATCGCCAGTCCGGGGAGGGCGGAGAGTCTTCGGGTGGTGTGCAGGTGGAGGCGGTCGTAGTGGCCGCGCCAGGAGGCGCCCAGCCGTTCGGAGCGCTCCAGGACCAGCGGGCGCACCCCGCGCTGCCGCAGGGCCGCCGCCGCGGCCAGACCGCCGGGGCCCGCCCCGATCACGATGGCGTCCGGCGACGCGGGCTGGCCCGCGGCCGGGGAGGACGTGGTGGGTGCGGACATGCGGAACTCCTGCGCTGCGGCGGCCTACTGGGTGCGACGAGAGCGTAACCGGTACCGCGGCGGCGGCCGTCGCCTCCTTGCGCCGGCGGACGCCGGGCGGTAGCGGCCCGTCAGGAGCGGGTGGCGGCCCGGTAGAGGGAGAGGACGGCGTCGCCGAAGAAGGGGCTGTAGGAGGTGCGGTCGTCGGGGCCGCCGCCGTCCAGGCCGCCGATCAGACCGACCACACTGCCCGTGCCGGTGCGCGGGTCGAGGCCGAGCAGCCACGGCCCGCCCGAGGTGCCGCCCGCGAAGCCGTCGCAGACGATGCGCAGTTGCCGCCGCCGGCCGAGGCGCCCGGTTCCGGTGGTGCAGGTCACCGGCAGGTCGCGGGGGTCGCCCGCGCGGCTCGGATAGCCGACGACGGTGACCCGGATGCGGTAGCCGGGGGTGCGGGCCAGCCGGTCGGCGCCGGTGACGTCCTCGATGCGCCGGCCCCGCGGCCCGGGCAGCACCCGGGCGAAGGCGACGTCGTGGTCGGACGCCGCGTCGTCGTCCGGTTTCCAGCGGGGGTCGGTGAAGACCTCGCCCACCGCCCAGATCCCGTACGGCTGCCGGGCCGCGCCCGCGCGGTAGCCGGGCACGAAGCCGATGTCCGTGCCGGGCCGGCAGTGCGCGGCGGTGAGGACCAGGTCGCGGCCGGGACTGTGCACGACGCTCGCCGTGCAGCGGTGCGCCGCCAGGTCGTCGCCGACGGAGAAGAGGACGCCCACGGTGGGCAGCCCGGCGAAGCGGACGGCGGAGTCCACGGCTTCGGCCGCCGCCGGACCCGTGGCCGCGCGCACGGCGGGCGGCAGCCGCTCCCGGCCGGCGGCCGGCATGGAGTCGGCCATCCGCTCGGGCGTCCAGAAACGTTCGGCGGCCTGCGCCGTCCACGGCCGGCCCGGCGGGGCGTCCGCGTGGTGCACCGGCCAGAGCAGGGCCACCACGCAGAGCAGCGCGGCGGACACGAGGGCCGGCAGCGTGCGGTGCGGCATGGCGGCCGGCTCCTTCGGCGCGGGGCCCGCCGGTCCCGGGTCTACTTGGGCGGCTTCTTGCCCGTCACCCCGAGGTGGACCAGCAGCGCAAGGTTCGGCTTGAGATCGGCCTGCTTGACGCCCGTGCCCGTGAAGCCCTTCTGGTGGGCGGCGACCCCGGCGAGCATGGTGACCAGCGAGCCGGCGATGGCGGGGGCGCTGACGTCCTTGTCGACCCGGCCCTTGCCCTGGAGCTCCTTGATGGAGTCGGTGAGCGAACCGGTCACCGAGTTCAGGACCTTGGTGCGGATTTTGGAGAAACGTTTATCCCCTTCCGCCGCACCGAGATCGACGACCCGGAGGATCGCGTCGTTCTTCCGCCAGAAGGCGAGGAAGCCGTCGACCAGCTCGTCGGCCGCCTGCGCGCCCGACTTGCCGACCCACGAGCGGCCCGCGACCAGGTCGGTCAGGCCCGCGCCCTCCTTCGCCATCTCGTCGGCGAGCTCCAGGACGGCGCCCTCGACGTCGGGGAAGTACTGGTAGAAGGTGGCCGGTGACGTTCCGGCCATCCGTGCGACGTCGATCACCTTGACGTCCCGGTACGGCGACGTGCTGAGCATCTCGCTCAGGCAGTCGAGCAGCTTCTGCCGCGTCGCCTGCCCTCGGCGACCCGCGACACGTCCGTCGACGGTGCGAACTTGTCCTGTCATGCCGTCAGTTTACCGGCGGGCGGTCCGCGCGCGATTTGGCGGCGTGCAAATGGGGATGGGGAGTCTGGTGGTACGGAAGACGCAGGTCAGTGCGGGTTTCTCAGAGCTAAGCGGAATGCGCTCGGAGTCACCGGCGCTGTTCCGGATGCCCCGTTTCGCCCACTTCTGTCGCCACCGCGGGAGCGCCCCGCGGAGAATTGACCATATGTTCGAATTGCGGCGGGTTCCGTGTGGGCAAGATCACTGGTGTCCGGCGGGCACGCCGGCGGGACGGCGGGAACGGAAGGCGAGGGGGAAGGGACGATGTCCGCATTCGACGAGGGGGCGCCCTGCTGGGCGGATGTGGCGCTGCCGGATCTCGCGGCCGCACAGCGCTTCTACGGGGAGCTGTTCGGCTGGGAGTTCGAGGACCAGGGGGAGGATTTCGGCCACTACACGCTCGCCCGGCGGGAGGGTGAGGCGGTGGCCGGCCTGATGCCCGGGCCCGGTCCGGCCGCGCCGCCGGGGTGGACGGTGTACTTCGCGTCGCCGGACGCCCGGGCGGCCGCCGCGCGTGTCACGGAGGCCGGCGGGCGCATCCTGTTCGGGCCCGACGACGCGGGGGAGTCCGGGGTGATGGCCGGTGCCGCGGATCCGGCGGGCGCGCTCTTCGGGGTCTGGCAGGCGGGCGGACGCCAGGGCTTCGGCGTCACGGACGTGCCCGGCTCCTTCTGCTGGGCGGAGACGTGGACGCGTGAGCCCGGCGCCGTCGACCGCTTCTACGCGGCGGTGTTCGGCTACCGGAGCGAGCAGGTCGGCGACGGGGAGCACTTCGACTACGCGGTGTGGTCGCCGCCGTCCGGCCCGGAGCGGAGGTTCGGCGGCCGGCTCGCGCTCGGCGCGGACACCCCCGCCGGGGTGCCCGAGGGCTTCCGGGTGTATTTCGCGGTGGCGGACTGCGACGCGGCCGCGGCGGCCGTGCGCGCGCTCGGGGGCACGGTGCCGCGGGAGCCGCGGGATTCGCCCGAGGGCCGGGTCGCCTTCGTCACCGACGACGCGGGGACGCCTTTCGCGATCATCGACCGGGACCGCAAGGCTGCTTCCATGACGGGGAGTTGACGGACTCCGGTCACCGTCCGGTGTGTTGCGGTGCGCGCGGGGCCGCGGGAGGCGATGATAACGAGTTCGCTCCGCGCGCGTGTCGAGGCGGCCCCCGGGTTCGCAACGGACGCCCTTCCCAGGAAGAATCAGCTCCGTACCCTGGCGTGGGCGCGGGGGAACGGGCCGCGGAGGGCAAGGACGTACGAACGCGGAGCACGGCCGCAACAACGCGGGTACGGGGAGGTGGCAGGGCAGTGATGGAGCAGCTGACGCAGCACGACCCGAGACGGATCGGCCCTTTCGAGGTGCTGGGACGGCTCGGCGCCGGCGGCATGGGGCTGGTCTATCTCGCCCGCTCGGCCTCCGGCCGCCGGGTGGCGATCAAGACCGTGCGCGCGGAACTGGCCGAGGACCAGCTCTTCCGGGTCCGCTTCACCCGTGAGGTCGAGGCCGCCCGGGCCGTCTCCGGCTTCTACACCGCGGCCGTGGTCGACGCCGACCCGCGCGCGGCGGTGCCGTGGCTCGCCACCGCGTACGTCCCCGCCCCGTCGCTGGAGGAGATCGTCAACGAGGCGGGGCCGATGCCCGCCCAGGCGGTGCGCTGGCTCGCCGCCGGCATCGCCGAGGCGCTGCAGTCGATCCACGCCGCGGGCCTGGTGCACCGCGACATGAAGCCGTCCAACGTGCTGGTGGTCGAGGACGGCCCGCGGGTCATCGACTTCGGCATCGCCTCCGGGGTGTCCAACACCCGGCTGACGATGACCAACGTCGCCGTCGGCACCCCCGCCTACATGTCGCCCGAGCAGGCCCGCGACTCCCGCAGTGTGCGCGGTGCGAGCGACATCTTCTCGCTCGGCTCCACCCTCGTCTTCGCCGCCACCGGGCACGCCCCCTTCCACGGTGCGAACCCGGTCGAGACCGTCTTCATGCTGCTGCGCGAGGGCCCCGACCTGACCGGGCTGCCGGACGAGCTGCGGCCGCTCATCGAGTCCTGCATGCGGATGGAGGCCGAGGCGCGTCCCACCCCGGCCGACCTCCAGGCCCAGCTGGCCCCGCACCTGTTCTCGACCGGCAACGACGACAACACGGGCACGGCCTCCGCCTGGCTGCCGGGGGCCGCGGTCGCGCTGATAGAGCAGCGCCGCCTCGGCGGTCACCCGGTGAACGGCGGGCGGCCCCACCGGCCCGCCCGCCCCTCGCCGGTCTCCGGGCCGCAGGTGCCCGTCGAGCAGGGGCCGCCGCCGCGTCCGCAGCAGCCGCCGCCGGTGCCCGCGCAGGCCCAGGCCGAGGAGCACCACGGGCGGCACAGCCGGGACCGCCCGCCGGAGCCGGTGCATCTCGCCGGGTCGGCGCCGATCGGGCCGGGGCTGCGCGTCGCGGACGCCGCCGAGCGCAAGGCGGCGGGCGGCGCGGCGCCCGGTACGGAGTGGGTGCGCCGCAGGGGTGGCGTGCACTCCGGTGACCCGGCGCCGGCGGTGCCCGCGCCGCACGGGCAGACGGCGGCGGCGGCGCCCGCGGAGTGGCGGCCGTGGCGCTTCCGCATGTCGAACGACGTGTGGGGCACCCCGGTGGTGTCGGACGGGCTGCTGTACGTCACGTCGTTCGAGGTGCACGCGCTGGACGTGGCCACCGGGCGGCGGGAGTTCAAGACCAGGGACGTCGCCTGGACGATGGCCGTGGAGGGCGGGCGGATCCACGCCTCGGACGGGCCGGGCCTCTTCGCGCTGGACGCGAAGGACGGCTCCGACCGGTGGCGCGCGGCCGTCGACGGCTGGGTCTACACGGTGCGCGCCGACACCGGGACGCTGGTGACCGGGACACGCGGCGGCGGGGTCCAGGCCTGGGACGCCGCGCGCGGCATCCTGCGGTGGGAGCGCGGCGGGGCGCAGACGGAGTCCGAGACGCCCGAGGCGGGCCCGGAAGTCGTCGGCCGGGCCGTCTTCTACCGGGGCGGCGGGTAGCTGCACGCGGTGGACGCGCTGACCGGCGCCGGGATGTGGTCCTGCCCGGTGGGCCCGCCGGGTCCGGGCGGCCCGGTGCCGACGCGGCCGGTGGTCGCGGAGGGGACGGTCTACGTGACCGCGGGCACCCGGGTGCTGGCCCTGGACGCCCGCAGCGGCGCCGAGCGCTGGCGCTTCGACGCGCCGGCCGTGATGCTCGCGCCGCCCGCGCACGTCCCGGGTCCCGGCGCGTCGGGCGGGGGCGTCTACGTCGTCGACCACCTGGGCACGGTGTACGCGCTCGACCCCGCGGACGGGCGGCAGCGCTGGCGGGTGGCCACCGAGCCGCGGCAGTCGGTGGAGCCGGTCGTGGTGGCGTCCGGCGCCGTGCACCTGGGTGCGGGCAGTGCGCTCTACACGCTGGAGGCGGCCGGCGGCACCCCGCGGTGGCGGTTCGCCGCGCAGGGCGACATCGTGGGCTCGCCCGCGGTGGCCGACGGCCGGGTGCACTTCGGGTCCACCGACCACTGCCTGTACACGGTGGACGCGCAGGGCGGCCAGCTGCGCTGGCGCCTGGAGACCGGCGGCGAGATCACCGGCTCGCCGGTGAGCGCGGACGGCGTGGTCTACGCCAGCTCGCGCGACCGCTGCGTCTACGCGCTGGACGCGGCGAAGGGCACGGGGGCGGCGGCCCGCCGCTCCTGAGACGGCGGCCGGAGCGGCACGACCGGCCCGCCGGACCGTCCACGGCACCGTCACGCGCGGGGCATCGTCAGGCGCCGCGCCGCGCCGCGACGTCACGCCACCGCTCCCGCGGCAGCGCACGTCGCCCCCGTCCGGGAGAGCGGTGCGGCGAAGGCCGCCGGGAGGGGGAGGGAGCCGAGCAGGTCCGTGCGGTCCGGTGTGACGCCGGCCCCGGTGACGAGGCCGTCCACCCGGATCCGGGACCCGGGGCGCCCGCCGTACCGGACACGGAAGGGGTTCCGAACGGCGAGCACCGCTGTGAGGAGCGCGGGGAACGAGCCGGAGATGTTGCGGAGCATCCGGCGGCTCCACCCCGTGTGCGTACTCAGCCCCCTCGCGCCCGAGGTTACGCCGTGTACCGCGCCGGCGCCACGTGAGCCCCGGCAGCCCCCCGAGTACCGTCGGCCCTGTCTGCCCCACCCGTCCCACCCCTGACGCAGAACGGGGCAGACCGGCCGCAGCGTCCCCTCCGCGCTGTGGCCGGTCTGCCCCCTACGCCCGGGGCGAGCGTCCGTGGTCCCCTGAACCGTGGACGCTTCCCCCTCCCGGGCGTTCCCCCCGTGGCTCTCCCCGTGGTCCTGCGTTCCCCCTGCTGTCCCTCGGGCCCCCCGGCCCTCGGGCTTCCCCCCTGGGAGATCCCCCGATCTCCCGTCCCCTCCGGGCACCGCCGTGCCCGGACGGCAGGTCTCAGGCCTTGGTGCCCTCGGCGTGCGAGTTGTTCGGCGTGACCGTGCCCGTGTCGCCGGTCGTCGGCGTCGCCGTGACCGTGGACGTGTCCGTCGTGCCGTCGGTGGAGATGTCGGGCGCGGTGACGTCGTCGGTCACCGGGGTCTTCGGCTGCTCTGCGCTCATGGTGCTCTCCTGTGTGTGTCCTGCTTGGGGACTGCTGACGTGACGCCCGCCCGGCAGCGACCCCCGTACACCGCCGGACGGGCAGCTCGTGCAGTGATGGAATCCTGGCAGCCCCCGATAATCAACTGATAAACGCCGCCAGTTGGGTGAAGCGGGAGCCCGCCGGGCGGCCGGAGGCGCACGTCAGGCGCGGCCCCGCCCCGTGCGCGGCACACCGGCCGGCCTCCGCGGGGGACGGCGGCTGAACGCCGGATCGCGCCCGAAGGCGTCCTCAGACCGCCGCTGCCGACCCCGCCGCGGATCCCGGCTCCTCCGCCGAGGTGGGGGCAGCCGCGGCGCCGGCCCCCGTCCCCGGTCCGGCCTCCCCGTTCAGCAGCCGCCGCACCTGCGCCGCCTCCGGTGAGCCGAGGGCGGTGTACGTGGCGAGGGCGTCGTGCCAGCACGCGTGGGCGCGGACCGGCTGGCCCATTCCCGTGAGCGCCTCGCCGAGCACGGTGAGCGCGTTGGCCGTGCGCCACTCGCCGCCGATGTCGCGCATGACGACCAGCGCCTGCTCGACGTGCGAGGCCGACTGCCGGTAGCTCCCGGCGGCCAGGTGGAGCCGGCCCAGCCGGTAGAGGGTCAGCCCCTCCCACAGCCGCTGCCGTACCGTGCGGAAGATCCCCAGCGCTTCGGTGAGGCAGCCGAGCGCGCGGTCGTAGGCGCCCGTGGCGGTGAGGGTGACGCCCATCGAGTAGAGCCCGTTGCCGAGCCGCAGACCGGAGCCGAGCCGCCGGTAGATGGTCACCACGCGCTCCGCCGCGTCCAGCGCCGAGGCGGTCTCGCCCAGCTCCCCCTGCGCGCGGGAGAGGTTGCTGAGCGCGGCGGCCTCACCGTGCTGGTTGCCGTCCGCCCGGAAGGCGTCGAGCGCGTTCTTGAGGTAGTCGGCGCTCTCGGCGAAGCGCAGCCCGCGCAGCGCGAGGATGCCGCGCAGGTTCGCGGAGTAGCCGCACGCGACCGGGTCCTCGGCGGACAGCCCGAGGATGAGGGAGCGCTTGCACTCCTCCTCCGCCTCGTCGAAGCGCCCGGCGAAGCGCAGCAGGCTGCACAGCCAGAAGCGGGCCCGTCCCTCGGCCACGGCCTCGCCGCAGTCCTGCGCGGCCTTCACCAGCGCGCGGGCGGCCTGCTCGTACTGCCGCACGTAGAAGCCGGATTCCACCAGTTCCTGGGCGGCGAGCAGCAGGTCGGCCGCGCGCCGCAGGAAGCCGCCGCAGCCGCCCTCGGCGGCCTGCTGGACGGCGGCCATCAGACCGGGGGCCTCGGCGGAGAGCCAGTTGAGCGATTCCTCACGGTCCGCGAAGGAGAGCCCGGGGTGGTGGATCGGGGCGAGGTGGTCCAGGACGCGGTCGCCCGGGTTCTCCAGCGCGTAGGCGGAGGCGGTCGAGCCGAGGTAGAAGTCGAGCAGCCGGGAGAGGGCCGCGCAGCGCTCCTGCGCGGTCTCGTCGGTTTCGGCGCGCTCGCGGGCGTAGAGCCGCAGGAGGTCGTGGAAGCGGTAGCGGGCGGGGGCCGCGGATTCGATGAGGCTGATGTCGACGAGGGCTTCGAGGAGTTCCTCGGCCTCGTAGCGGTCCAGGTCGAGGACGGCGGCGGCCGCGTCCAGCGAGATGTCGGGGCCCTCGGGCAGCGACAGCAGCCGGAAGGCGCGGGCCTGTTCGGCGGACAGGTGGTCGTAGCCGAGGTCGAAGGTGGCCTTGACGGCGAGGTCCCCGGCCCGCAGCTCGTCCAGCCGCCGCCGGTGGTCGGCGAGTTTGGCGGCGAGCACCGACACGGTCCAGGTGCGGCGGGCGGCCAGGCGCGCGGCGGCGATGCGGATCGCCAGCGGCAGGAAGCCGCAGGCGGCGACGACGTCGAGGCTGGCCTGCCGCTCGCTGCCGGCCCGCTCCTCGCCGACGATGCGGGTGAAGAGCAGCAGCGACTCCTCGGGCGACATCACGTCGAGGTCGACCAGGTGCGCGCCCTCCAGGTCCACCATCCGCACCCGGCTGGTGACGAGGGCGGCGCAGCCGGGGGTGCCGGGCAGCAGCTGGCGGATCTGGGCGGCGTCGTAGGCGTTGTCGAGCAGCGCCAGGACGCGGCGGCCGGAGAGCGTGGAGCGGTAGAGCGCGGCCCGGTCGGCGAGCGAGTCGGGTATCGCCGCGTCGGGCAGGCCGAGGGAGCGCAGGAACGAGCCGAGCACCGCCTCGGGTTCGGACGGCACCGCGCTGGTGCCCTGGAGGTCGACGTAGAGCTGGCCGTCGGGGAAGTCCTCCCGGGCGTTGTGCGCGACCTGCACGGCCAGCGTCGTCTTGCCGACGCCGCCGATGCCCGCGACCGCCGACACCGCCATGACGCCGCCGCCCGCCGACGCGCCGGCCAGCTGCTCGCCCAGTTCCCGCACGAAGGCGGTGCGGCCGGTGAAGTCCGGCACGGTGGCGGGCAGTTGCGCCGGCCGCAGGATCTCCTGGGCGCCGGGCGCCGAGGTGCCCTGCGGCGGGGCGAGGCCCGCGTCGGCCTCCAGGATGCGCTGGTGCAGATCCGCCAGCTCCGGCGACGGGTCGATGCCCAGCTCGTCGGCGAGCAGCCGGCGGGTGTCGGCGTAGACGCCGAGGGCCTCGGCCTGCCGCCCGCTGCGGTAGAGGGCGAGCATGAGCAGGGCGCGCAGCCGCTCGCGCAGCGGGTGCTCGACGGTGACGGCGGTGAGTTCGGAGACGGCCTCGGCGTGGGCACCGAGTTCCAGGTCGAGTTCGAGGCGGGCCTCGACGAGGCCGAGGTGCCACTCGGCGAGCCGTACCCGCTGCGTCTCGGCGTACGGTCCGGGCAGCCCGGCCAGCGGCTCGCCGCTCCACATGTCCAGGGCCCTGACGAGGAGTTCGCGGGCCTGCGCCGGGTCGGTCTGGCGGACCTTCTCCGCCTCGGCCGCCAGCTGCTCGACCACGGTGGCGTCCAGCGCCTCGACGGGGATCCGGATGGCGTAGCCGCCCGAGTCGGTGATCAGGGTCTGCGAGCCGAGCGCCTTGCGCAGCCGGAAGGCGTACGAACGCAGGGCGGCCAGGGCGGTGTTGGGCGGCGCGTCGCCCCACAGCGCGTCGAGCAGCTCGGCCGCGGTGGCGGTGCGCCCGCCGCGCAGCAGCAGCACCGCCAGCAGCGCGCGCTGCTGCGGCGCGCCGGTGTTGATCTGCTCGCCGCCGCGCCAGGCGCGCACCGGCCCGAGGACCGCGAACCGCAGGCCCTCGCCCGATTCGGACCCGCTTCCCATCCATGGCCCCCAAAGCCCGCCGCGAGCCGCGCGGCCGGGCGGACGGCCCGGACCGGTGGCTCTCCCACGCGTATATCAATCATTCATCGCCGGACGGAACAGTTGTCCGCGCCGCTCACCTTACGGAGCCGGTGGTTCGGCACCGTCCGTGCCAGTTTGCCGTGCCGGGCGCTCCGGGGTCACCCCATGCGGGTTCCCAACCGGCCGGGCGGCGCAAGTTGTGCCGAATATGGGATTCCGTCTGTGCGAATGCGGAGGCTGTGGTGTGTGGGGATGGTTCGTGCCGTGGGGCTTTCTGTACCGAGACGGGTAGTTGAGCCGCAATGTGTGCGAAGTGTGCGGAGCGTGCGAGAGGTTCGTACGGGGCGGAGCCGGACAGCGGTTCGCCCGGCGTCCTCCGGTTCCCGTGCCGCGGAACGGGCACCTACGAGCCCGCGGGGCAGGCGTACGGGGGTCCCGGCCGGGCGGCGGGGGAGTACGCGGCCGGGGGCCGGGTCGCCGGCGGGTTCGCCCCCGCCGGTGACGCCCCGGAGGGCCGCGCGCCCGACGCCTACGGGCACCCCGCCTTCACGGCCCGGGAGAGCGCGGCGGTGAGCGGCGGCAGGCACAGCAGGCCGCGCCGGACGCGGCAGGGCGGCGGGGGCGGCGGTACGCGCCGCGTGCCGGGCGGCCTCCCGGGCCCGATGCTGCGGCTGCGCGCGGAACGGCACCCCACGCTCGTCCCCGGCCTGCCCTTCGGCGAGCCCCCCGGCGGACGGCCCGGCGGCCTCCCGGCGGGCGGCGCCGGCACCGCCGGGATCAGCTTCGCCGAACTCGACCGCCGCGCCCGCTCCGTCGCCGCCCGGCTCGGCGCGGCGCTCAGCCCGGGCAGCAAGGTCCTGCTGGCCTACCCGGAGGGCCCGGACCTGGCCGGCGCGTTCTTCGGCTGCCTCTACGCGGGCATGGCCGCGATCCCGCTCGTCCTGCCCGCCCCCGGCGCGACCGGCGCCGTGTCCCGCGCCGTCGCGGCGTGCGACCCCGCCCTCGTCCTGACCGGCACCGACGGCTGGCACGCGCTGTCCGTCGACCGCACCCGCACGCAGGTCGTCGAGGCCGACGGGGTGCGTGTCGCGGGCGAGCCGGTGTGGCGGCTGGCCCAGCAGTGGCGGCCGGTGGGCGTCCTGCGCGGCGCCGCCGCCTACCACCGCTACCACGACGACGGCGCCGCGGGCGGGCGGCTGGAGGCCGCCATGGACCACGGCGACCTCGCCGAGGTCCTCGGCGAACTGGCCCAGGCCGTACGGCTCGGCACGGACGAGGAGAACATCGGCTGGATCGCCGCCGTGCACGGCCTGGAGGAAGCCGTCTGGCGCATCCTGCTCCCCGTCCGCGTCACCTCCTGATCCGCCCCCGGGGCGCCGCTTCGGGGAGGGTGCCCCGGGGGCGCCCGCCCGTCCGGCGGGCGGCCCGTGCCCGGCGCCTCAGGGCCGGCGGGCCACGAAGACGAACTCCCTGCCCGGCCGGTCCGGCGCCCCGCGGACCTCCTGCGTGGTGAAGCCGTGCGCGGCCAGGTCGGCCGCCACCTCGTCGCGGCCGCGGAAGCGCAGCGTCGACTCCGACGTCAGCACCGCGCCGTCCGCGGCGAAGACGTACGTGCTGCGGAAGGTCACCAGGTCCGCGCGGACGGCGACCAGTTCCTGCCACGACTCGACCTCGCCCGCCCCCGGGACGCGGGTGACCCTGCGCGTCAGCTCCGGTGTCCACTCCTCCCACGCCCGCCGCGCCGGGTCGCGCGTCTCCAGGACCAGCCGGCCGCCCGGCCGCAGCGCCGCGTGGGCGCCGTGCAGCGTCCGCGCCCAGGCCTCCGGCGCCACGACGCCCTGGGCGGCGTTGCCGGTCATGGTCGCGAGGTCGAAGGCGGGAACGGGTGGGACGTCCGCCGCGTCGCCGTGGATCCACCGGACGCGCCCCGCGCCCGGTTTGGCCCGCGCCACGTCCAGCGAGGCCCCTGCCGGGTCGACACCGGTCACGTCGGCGCCGCGCGCGGCCAGCAGCAGCGCGAGCACGCCCGTCCCGCAGCCGATGTCGAGCACCCGGTGGGCACCGAACTCCCGGGCCGTGCGCAGGTAGGCGCCGAGGTCGCGGCGGTCGGCGTCGAGCGCGTCGTAGACGGCGGCGAGCCGCGGGTGCGCGTAGCAGGGGTCGCCCGGGCCGCGGGGGCCGCCGCGGTCACGAGGTGCGCAAGGCTCGGGAGGATCGCCCATCCGCGCGACGCTACGGGCCGGGCCGCGCCCCCGCGAACGCTTTTTCCCGCCCGGTCTCCCGCCGGCCGATGACTTCCGGACGCGCCCGGAGTCCGCTTTCACGACGGACACGGGATTTCCCCACGGTACGAGAGGTGCGCGAGATGGCGGATGTGCAGCCGTACGAGACGGTCGGGCTGGACCGGAGCGGCGGGACGGAGCCGTTCGCCTGGGAGCGGGCGCACCGCCTGCTCGCGGAGCGTCCGGAACGCGTCGCCGCGGTGTCGTTCTTCCTCGGCACGGTCGGCCCCGGCGGCATCCCGCACGCCGCGGGCGTCGGGGCGCTGTGGGACGACGGCGACCTCTACTTCACCAGCGGCCCCGGCACCCGCAAGTCCCGCAACCTCGCGGTGAATCCGGCGTGCACGCTCGCGGTGCGGCTGGCCGGCCTCGACGTGACGCTGAGCGGGACGGCCCGCCGGGTGACGGACCCGGAGGTGCTGGAGCGGATCGCCGCCGCGTACGGCGAGCTGGGCTGGCCCGCGCGGGCCGCGGGCGACGCGATCACCGCGCCCTTCAGCGCGCCGAGCGCGGGCCCGGGGCCGTGGCACCTCTACCGCTTCGTCTTCCACACCGCGGTGGGCCTGGGTGTCGAAGGCCCGGAGGGCGCGACGCGCTGGCGCTTCGACCGCTGAGGGGGCCGCGCGCCCGGCGGTCAACGCGTGGCCGCCCCGACCGGCCGTGCGGTTGACTGCGGGGCGGCACATGCACACGGCACGTACGAAGGGGGCGGCATGGCACCGCGGTTCCGTTACGCAGGTCCGGACGACGCCGGGGCGGTGGCGCGGCTGCACGCCGACAGCTGGCGGCGGCACTACCGGGGGGTGTACTCCGACGCGTACCTGGACGGCGACGTGCTGGGCGACCGGCTCGCCGTGTGGGCCGGCCGCCTCGCCGCGCCCGCGGGCACCCGCACCGTACTCGCGGAGGACGGCGGGAGCGGGGACGTCCTCGGTTTCGTCCACGTCGTCCTCGACGACGACCCCGAGTGGGGCAGCCTCGTGGACAACCTGCACGTCACGGCGGCCCGGCAGCGTACGGGCGTGGGCCGCGCGCTCCTGGCCCGCGCCGCGGCCGAGGCCGTCGCGCACGCGACCTCCGCCGCCCTCCACCTGTGGGTGCTGGAGTCCAACACGTCCGCGCAGGCCTTCTACGCGGCGATGGGCGGGGTCCACACCCAGACCCTCCCCGTCGGCCCGCCCGGCGGAGACCCGGCCCGGCTGACGGGCACCCCGGCGAAGTTCCGGATCTCCTGGCCGCGCGCCTCGGCCTGCGCCGCCGGGTGACCGCCGCCGGGTGCCGCGCCCACGGCGGGGCGCGGCACCCGGCGGGACGTCACTCCCGCCCGAGCCAGATCGGGTTGGTGAGCGCGGCGGCCGGGCCGGGCAGCCCCGCGGGAGTGCCGGCCGGCGCCGGGTGGCGGACCTCGGCGCGGACGTACGCGGCCAGCGACGCGGTGGTCTGCCACGTCACCGTGCCGGACGCGGGCAGCGGCGCCGCGAAGACCTGGCCCTCGTCGGAGACCAGCCGCAGCACCGCGTCCGCGGGCACGCCCGAGACGCTCAGGCTGACCGTCACCGCGTCCTGCGGCCCGACCGCGAGCCGCTCGCCGATGCCCGCGTGCTGTCCGCGCGGCCCGGAAGCGGTGAGGCCGAGCTGCACACCGGCGTTCTCCGCGATCCAGGAGCGGCCGGCGCGGATGCCGTCCTGGAGCGCCTTGCGGCTCAGGCTCTCGGCGTACACGACGGTCTGCGGCAGGCCGACGACGTCGGGGTCGCGGTGCGCGTCGGAGTTGCCCATCGCCGGGATCCACCGGCCGTCACCCCGGCGGGCCGCGCCGGTCAGCAGGTTGTCCCAGGTCATCAGGGACGCCTCGTCGTCCGTCGTCCAGGGGCCGTTCCACACCTCGATGGCGTCGACGTTGTCGTAGCCGAACTTCCACTGGCTGGCCAGGCTCGTGCCGTACGGGTGCGCGGGCACCACGATGCCGCCGGCGCGGCGGATCTGCCGGGCGAAGCCGTCGAAGGCGTTGTCGCGCGCGCGGTAGCGCCAGTCGACGAACGTGCCGCCGTCCAGGCCGATCGCCAGGTAGTGGCCGTTGCGCGTGGTGACCTCCTCGCCCGTCAGGACGAGCAGGTCGTCACCCGCGACCGCGCCGAGGTGCGGGTGGGCCGAGCTGGTGTTGTGGTCACTGGAGTTGATGAAGTCCAGCTTCGCGGCCCGGGCGAGCGCGGCGAGCTCCTCCAGGGTGCGCTTGCCGTCGGAGTGCACGGTGTGCAGGTGGCAGTCCCCGCGGTACCAGCCCCGCCCGCGCCCGCCGACCTGCTCCGGCGGGTAGTCCGGCTCCGGGGTGCGCCCCTGCTCGCCGCGCGTGAGGGTCACCGTGACCTCGTAGTCCAGCCCCTGCGGCGCCACCGTGTACGGCCCGAGGACCACGTACCACGTCCCCGCCTCCACGGGCCCCGCCAGGTACCCGGGCGTCGCCTCCTGCGCGCTGATCGTGAACGCGGTGCGCGCCCCGCCCGACCACCCGCGGAAACCCCGGCCGCCGAGCGCGGTGCCGCGCTGGTCGAAGATGCCGATGTCGCACGCGTTGCCCAGCGTCCCCGCGGGCACGGCCGGCCGGTCGTACGTGTAGCTGACCGCGATCTGCCGCACCCCGTGCGGCACCTCGACGGGCAGGTACACGAAGTCGGCCACCCCGGTGGGCAGATGCCCGGTGACGGTCCTCGTCAGTTCCCCGTCCCCGGGGGCGGCGGCAGCAGCGAAGTCCACGGGCGCCAGCGTTATCACACCGGCCGCGCCCGCCGCGGCCGAAAGCTTCAGTACGTCACGTCGGTCCATCCCCCGACCCTCCCCACCCCGGGTGACACCCGGGTGACGCCTCCGTTGTCCCCGGTGGTCCGTCCCCCAAACCCCACCTCTCACACGGGTGAACCGGACTCCCCCGCCGTGACGGCGGCAGGCGCGGGCCCGTGGTTCGCGGGACGCCACGGCGGTGCGGGGCCGCCCCGGAGGCGGGCGGCGGAACACCGCTGCTAGGGTGCGCCGATGTCTGCGATCAGAAAAGTCCAGGTCACCTTCGACTGCGCCGAGCCCGAGCGCGTCGCCCGCTTCTGGTGCGAGGTGCTGGGGTACGTCGTGCCGCCCGCTCCGGAGGGGTTCGCCGACTGGGCCGACTACGAGCGGTCGCTGCCGCCGGAGCGGCAGGGGGCGGGGTTCGCGTGCGGGGACCCGGCCGGGGTGGGGCCGCGGCTGTACTTCCAGCGGGTGCCCGAGGGCAAGGTCGTCAAGAACCGGGTGCATCTCGACGTGCGGGTCGCGACGGGCCTGGTGGGGGAGGAGCGGCTGGCCGCCCTGGAGGCGGAGTGCGCGCGGCTGGTCGCGCTCGGGGCGCGGCGGCTGGAGCTGCTGCCCGCCGACGAGGAGAACGAGTCGTGCCTGGTGATGCAGGACGTCGAGGGCAACGAGTTCTGCCTCGACTGACGTCCGGTGAGGCGGGGCGGCGCGCACGGCCGTTCCGGGACAGCGGCGCCGCCGGGCGGGCGCCCGTCGCCCCTGCGCACCGCTCACCCCCGCGGCTATTCCTGCCCCCGGCCCCCGCCGCGGGTGAGAATGCCGACATCACCACCGGGCGACGCGTCCGCCCGTTGTCGGCGGGGCGACCTATGCTCGGGGGATGAGTTCGACGCCGCCCACCGCCACCGCGCAGCCGCCCGCAGAGAGCGCCATGCGCCGTGCCCTGCACCGCGCGGAGCAAGGGGTCGCCCTCGACGTGGGGGAGGCCGCCGTGCTGCTCCAGGCGCGCGGCGCGGATCTGGAGCGGCTGTCGGCGACGGCCGCCCGGATCCGGGACGCGGGCCTCGCGGAAGCCGGCCGGCCCGGTGTCGTCACGTACTCCCGCAAGGTCTTCATACCGCTCACACGGCTGTGCCGGGACACCTGCCACTACTGCACCTTCGTGACCGTCCCCGGCAAGCTGCGGCGCGAGGGCCACGGCATGTACCTCTCGCCGGACGAGGTCCTGGACATCGCCCGGCGCGGCGCCGCGATGGGCTGCAAGGAGGCGCTGTTCACGCTGGGCGACCGCCCCGAGGACCGCTGGCCCGAGGCCCGCGAGTGGCTGGACGCGCACGGCTACGACGACACCCTCGCGTACGTCCGCGCCATGGCCGTGCGGGTGCTGGAGGAGACCGGCCTGCTGCCGCACCTGAACCCCGGCGTGCTGAGCTGGACGGACCTGCAGCGGCTCAAGCCCGTCGCGCCGTCCATGGGCATGATGCTGGAGACGACGGCGACGCGGCTGTGGTCCGAGCGCGGCGGCCCGCACTTCGGCTCGCCCGACAAGGAGCCCGCCGTGCGGCTGCGCGTGCTGGAGGACGCCGGCCGCTCCAACGTGCCCTTCACCACCGGCATCCTCATCGGCATCGGCGAGACGTACGAGGAGCGTGCCGACGCGCTGTTCGCGATCCGCCGCACCGCCCGCCGCTACCACGGCGTGCAGGAGGTCATCGTCCAGAACTTCCGCGCCAAGCCGGACACGGCGATGCGCGGCATGCCGGACGCCGAGCTGGAGGAGCTGGCCGCGGCCGTCGCGGTCGCACGCCTCGTGCTGGGCCCCGCCGCCCGCATCCAGGCCCCGCCGAACCTGGTCGACGGCGAGTACGCCCGCTTCATCGCGGCCGGCATCGACGACTGGGGCGGCGTCTCCCCGCTGACCCCCGACCACGTCAACCCCGAGCGCCCCTGGCCGCACATCGACGACCTCGCCGCCCGCACCAGGGAAGCCGGCTTCGAGCTGCGCGAACGCCTCACCATCTACCCGGAGTTCGTCCGCCGCGGTGAACCCTGGCTGGATCCGCGGCTGCTCCCGCACGTCACGGCGCTGGCCGATCCCGGGACGGGCCTGGCCCGCGAGGACGCGGCCGTCGTGGGCCGCCCCTGGCAGGAGCCGGACGAGGCCTTCCCCGCCGCCGGCGGGACCGGCCGCACCGACCTGCACCGCACCATCGACACCGAGGGCCGCACCACCGACCGCCGCGACGACTTCGACGAGGTCTACGGCGACTGGGCGGAGGTGCGCGAGCAGGCCGCCCCCGGCCTCGTCCCCGACCGGGTCGACGCCGACGTGCGCGCCGCCCTCTCCACCGCCGCCGACGACCCGACCAGGCTCACCGACGCCCAGGCCCTCGCCCTGCTGCACGCCGACGGCCCGGCCCTGGACGCGCTGTGCCGCATCGCCGACGACCTGCGCCGCGACACCGTCGGCGACGACGTCACCTACGTCGTCACGCGCAACATCAACTTCACCAACGTCTGCTACACCGGCTGCCGCTTCTGCGCCTTCGCGCAGCGCCGCACCGACGCCGACGCCTACACCCTCTCCCTGGAGCAGGTCGCCGACCGCGTCGCCCAGGCGTGGGAGGTCGGCGCCACGGAGGTGTGCATGCAGGGCGGCATCCACCCGGATCTGCCCGGCACCGCCTACTTCGACATCGCCCGCGCCGTGAAGGCCCGCGTCCCCGGCATCCACCTGCACGCCTTCTCGCCGATGGAGGTCGTCAACGGCGCGACGCGCACCGGCATGCCGATCCGCGAGTGGCTGGCCGCCGCGAAGGAGGCGGGCCTGGACTCCATCCCCGGCACCGCCGCCGAGATCCTCGACGACGAGGTCCGCTGGGTCCTCACCAAGGGCAAGCTGCCCACCGCCACCTGGGTCGAGGTCGTCAGCACCGCCCACGAGCTGGGCATCCGCTCCTCCTCCACGATGATGTACGGGCACGTCGACCAGCCCCACCACTGGCTCGGCCACCTGCGGCTGCTCGCCGAGATCCAGCAGCGCACGGGCGGCTTCACCGAGTTCGTGACGCTGCCCTTCATCCACACCAACGCGCCGGTCTACCTGGCCGGCATCGCGCGCCCCGGCCCCACCGCCCGCGACAACCGGGCCGTCACCGCGACGGCCCGGCTGCTGCTGCACCCGCACATCACCAACATCCAGACCAGCTGGGTCAAGCTCGGCACGGAGGGGGCGGCCGAAATGCTCCGTTCGGGCGCCAACGACCTCGGCGGCACCCTCATGGAGGAGACCATCTCCCGCATGGCGGGCTCCGGTTACGGCTCCTACCGCTCCATCCGCGACCTGACCGCCATCGCCGCGGCGGCCGGGCGCCCCGCCCGGCAGCGCAGCACGCTGTACGGTGAGGTGCCCGCCGAGCGCATCGCGGCCGGACTCGCCTCCGACGGCCACCTGCCCGCACTGCTGCCCGTGCTGGGCGACTGACGCCGGCGCGCCCCGACCGGGGACCGCCGGCCGCAGACGACGGAGCCTACGCGGCCGCCCGCGCGCGGGCGGGGGAAGGAGCCGGGCATGGCCGGCGAGGGCGGGCAGCTGTCCATGCAGGAGCAGCTGGCGCGCCGCCGCCGCGGTGCCTTCGTCGGCCGGCACGCCGAGATGGCCGCCTTCACCGGCAACCTCGGCACCGACCCCGCCGACCCGGCGCACACCTTCCTCTTCCACGTCCACGGGCCCGGCGGCGTCGGCAAGACCACGCTGCTCGCCCAGTGGGAGCGCGCCGCCCGCGACCTGGGGGCGCTCACCGCGACCGTCGACGAGACGGCCATGACCGTACCCGCCGCCATGGACGCCATCTGCACGCGGCTCGCCGCGCAGGGCCGCCCGCTCAAGGCCACCGCCAGACTGCTGGCCCTGCACCGGCAGTTGCGCCAGGAGGCCGAGTCGCTGGCCGCGGGAGACACGGCCCCCTCCGTCGCGGGCACGCTGGCCGCGCACGCCGGACTCGCAGGCCTGGGCCTGCTGCCCGGTGTGGGCGCGCTGGCCGGGGCGATGGACCCGGCGCAGGTCGCCCAGGGCGTCGACCGGTTACGCGGCCTGCTCGGCGCCCGCTTCCGCGACGAGCGCGACCTGCGGCTCGTCCTGGACCCGGTGGGCGTGCTCGGCCCGGTCTTCACCGCCGACCTGGCCGCCGCCGCGGCCCACGCACCCTGGCTCACCCTCTTCTTCGACACCTACGAGCGCACCGGGCCGGTCCTGGACGGGTGGCTGCGCGACCTCTTCGTCGAGGGCCGCTACGGTGCGCTGCCCGCGACCGTCGTCGTCACGCTCGCCGGGCAGCGCGCCCCCGACCCGGGGGTGTGGGCCGACCACCTCGACCTCGTCGCCGCGCTGCCGCTCGCCCCGTTCACGGAGGCCGAGTCGCGGCAGCTGCTGGCCGCCCGCGGCGTCACGGACGAGGCCGTCGTCGCCACCGTGCTGCGGCTCACCGACGGGCTGCCGGTGCTGGTCGGCGCCCTCGCCGCGACCCGCCCCGGCCGGCCCGACGCGGTCGGCGACCCGGCCGACACCGCCGTCGAACGCTTCCTTGCCTGGGAGCCCGACCCCGACGGCCGGGCCGCGGTGCTGGCCGCCGCACTGCCGCTGGAGCTCGACGAGGACGTCTACCGCACGGCCGTCGCCGCCGACGCCCCGCAGGCCGCCGACCGCTACGACTGGCTGCGCGGACTGCCCTTCGTCACCGAGCACGGCGGCCGCGCCCGCTACCACGACGTCGTGCGCGCCCAGATGCTCCGGCTGCGCCGTACCCGCTCCCCACAGCGCTGGCGCGACCAGCACGAACGCCTCGCCGCGGCCTACGGCGGCTGGCGCGCCCGCGAGGAGCGCGGCCGCGGCGTGGGCGAGCTGTGGGCCGACGAGGCCTGGCGCAACCAGCGGCTGCACGAGACCTACCACCGCCTGTGCGCCGACCCGCGCGCCGCGCTCCCCGACGCCCTCCTCGACCTCGCCCGCGCGTGCACCGCGGGCCCGGGCACCGCCCGCCGCTGGGTCCGCATGCTCACCGACGCGGCCGAGGACGCCGAGGCCCCGTCCCTCGCCCGCTGGGCGGCCGCGCTGGGCGAGGTGTACGGGACGTCGTACGGCCACGGCCCGGCGTACGGCGAGGTGCACGGCGAGGGCTCCGCGAACGGCCCCGCTGGGGCACACCGCCCCCGGCCGGTCCCGGACGACGGCACGCCGCAGCGCCCGGCGGCCCCACGAGGTGACGGCGCCGCACGTGACGCCGCCGCACCGCCGCCGGGCCGCGGCCCGGCGGCCGCCTCCCGGGCGGCGGCACCGCCCGGCCGCGACGGCGGCGCCCCGCGCCCGCCGCGCTCGGACGCGGGGCTCGCGGCGCACGCGCTGACGGTCATCCTGGAGGGCGGCGGCCTGGACCGCGAGCGGCGCGCCGCCGTGCACGCCGTACGCGCCTGGGCACGGCGGCAGGCGGGCCGGCCGCACGACGCCCTCGCCGACTACGACAGGGCCGAGGAACTGGGCATGCGCGGCTTCCTGCTGCACGCCGGGCGCGGCGACACCCGCTGGACGGTGGGCGACCCGGCCGGTGCCGTACCCGACTACGCCGCCGCCCTGGCCGCCGACCCCGGCCACCCGCGCGCGGCGTACGTCCGCACCCAGCTCGGGGGCGCGCTCATGCGCACCGGGCGGGCGGCGGAGGCGCTCACCGAGCTGGACGCCGCGGTGGACGCCGATCCCGCCGCCCCCCTCGCCCGCGAGTACCGCGCCATGGTGCTGCTGACCGTGCGCCGCCCCGCCGACGCCCTCGCCGACATCGAGGCGTGCCTGTCCGAGGCGGCGACGCCCGACCTCGGCCACGTCCTCCTGCGCGCGGTCGCGCACCTGGAGCTGGGCCACGCCGGGCGCGCCGCCGCCGACCTGGACGCGCTGCTCTCCGACCCGGCCGCCGTCCACGAGTGGGCCCGTACGCCGGCCCCGTACGTCCCCGCCCCGCAGCCCGCCGAACCGGCCCCGCGCGAGCACTAGGGCGCCTCGGCGCGCACGGTCCGCCGTCCTGCGCGCCGGAGCGTGCGCCCGGGAGATTTTCCGCCATCCCGCCGGAGCCGCCCCTTCCCGGACAACCCCTCACCTACCCCTCGCGCCCCTTCCGCTCCTGGACACGTCGGCTATCGTGCAGGCGCAGAACGGCACGGATCGGGGGCAGACGAAGGGGACCGGCTTTGAACGCAGTCTGGGGACGCGCGCAGCAGCAGGACTTCCGCAGCCGCGTCCGCGGGTGCCTGCTCGGCGGAGCCGTCGGCGACGCCCTGGGCGCCGGCATCGAGTTCGAGTCCCTGGAGGCGATCCAGGCCGCGCACGGCCCGGACGGCGTCGTCGACTACGTGCCCGCCTACGGCCGGCGCGGCGCGGTCACCGACGACACCCAGATGACGCTCTTCACCGTCGAGGGCCTGATACGCGCGCAGGTGCGCCGCGACACCGGCGCCTGGCACCCGCCCACCGACATCCACCGCGCCTACCGGCGCTGGGCGGCCACGCAGAGCGAGTGGGGTCCCGACGAGCGCCGCAAGGACGCCGGGTGGCTGGCCCGCGAGGAGTGGCTCTACGCGCGCAGGGCGCCCGGCAACGCGTGCCTGAGCGGTCTGTCGGACGACGTGATGGGCAGCCTGGAGGCCCCCAAGAACCCCGGCTCCAAGGGCTGCGGCACGGTCATGCGCTCGGCGCCCTTCGGGCTGCTCGTCGGGTGGGAGCCGCAACTCGTCTTCCAGCTCGCGGTGGAGTGCGCCGCGCAGACCCACGGCCACCCCACCGGGCAGCTCGCGGCGGGCGCGTTCGCCGTCATCGTCCACGGCCTCGCGCGCGGCGAGGCGCTCGACGGCTCCGTCCAGCACGCCCTGGCGCTGCTCGGCGCCCGCCCCGGCCACCAGGAGACCACCGACGCCCTGCAGAGCGCGCTGGGCGCCGTACGGCAGGGCATGCCGTCCCCGCAGCGCGTCGAGGCGCTCGGCGAGGGGTGGACGGCCGAGGAGGCGCTCGCGATCGGCGTCTACTGCGCGCTGGTCGCCGAGGACGTGCGGCACGGGCTGCTGCTGGCCGTCAACCACTCCGGCGACAGCGACTCCACGGGCTCCGTCTGCGGCAACCTGCTCGGCGTCCAGCACGGCGAGACCGCGCTGCCGCCCGCGTGGGTCGCCGAGCTGGAGGGCCGCGCGACGATCCTCCAGCTCGCGGACGACTTCGCGATGGAGATGACCCAGGCCCCCGCCCTCCACGGCCCCTCCGGCGCCAGCCCCGCCTGGCTCGACCGCTACCCCGCCGCGTAAGCCCCTCGCGTCACCCCGGCGCCGGGGGCGGACCGGGGGCGCGCCCGGCCCCGCGCGCGCCGCGGGGGCCCGCCACCGGCGCGAGCGGCACCCGGGAGGCGCCCCGGCCGGCTACTCCGCGGCCGCCGGCCGCAACGGCCCCTCCTCCGGGCCGGTGCCGGCGCCCGAGGGCGCGCCCTCGCCGGTCCCTTCCCCCTCGGGGGAGTTGATCGCGGCGATCAGGGCGTTGCGCTCATCGGTCTCCTCGGGCCTGATCCACCCGACGGCCACGTACAGCACGAGCGAGACGGCCAGCGGCAGCGCGATCTGGTACTCCAGCTTGACGCCACCGGAGACCGCGTCGTTGACCGGGTAGTTGACGAGGTAGAAGGCGAGCAGCCCGAAGGCCCAGCTGCTGAGCGCGGCCGTGGGCCCGGACCTCCTGAAGCGCGGCAGCAGCCCCAGCATGAACGGGATCGCGATCGGCCCCATGAGCCCGGCGACCCACTTGATGACGACGGTGATGATGTCCTTGAACGTCGGCGAGTTGACCTGTGTGGCGACGGCCATGCTGAGCCCGAGGAAGGCCAGTGTGGTGACGCGTGCCGCGATGAGCCCGATCCGCGCGGTCCACGCGCGGGCCCGCCGCGAGAAGGCGGGCGCGATGTCCCGCGTGACGACGGCCGCGATGGCGTTCGCGTCGGAGGAGCACATGGCCATGGTGTGCGAGAAGAACCCGACGACGATGAGCCCGAGCAGCCCGTGCGGCAGCAGGTCCTGCGCGAGCAGGCCGTAGGAGTCCGAACCGTCCGGCTTCTTCGCGTGCACGAGCAGCGGCGAGATCCACATCGGGAAGAACAGCACGACCGGCCACACGAACCACAGCGCGGCCGAGAGCGCGGCGCCGCGCGTGGCTTCCCGGGGCGACGACGTGGCCATGTAGCGCTGCGCCTGGTTCCACATGCCGCCGTTGTACTCGAACGTCTTGATGAAGAGGTAGGAGATCAGGAAGACGGTGGTGTAGGGGCCCGCGGTGGGGTGGCCGTGGTGGCGCAGGGCCGGCTCGTCCCACACGTTCCAGACGCTGCTGATCCCGCCGAGTTCGTGCAGCGTGGCGACGAGCATCGCGAGCCCGGCGACGAGCTGGATGACGAACTGGCCCAGTTCGGTGAGCGCGTCCGCCCACAGGCCGCCGACCGTGCAGTAGACCGCGGTGATCGCCCCGGTGATGACGATGCCCTGGGTGATGGTCACGCCGGTGAAGACGGACAGCAGTGTCGCGATGGCGGCCCACTTGGCGCCCACGTCCACGACCTTGAGCAGCACTCCCGACCAGGCCAGGGCCTGCTGCGTCGTCAGGTTGTAGCGGTTCTTGAGGTATTCGAGCGGTGAGGCGACGTGCAGCCTCGCCCGCAGCCGGTTCAGCCGGGGGGCGAACGTCCTGGCGCCGATGGCGACGCCGATGGCGATGGGCAGCGCCCAGGTGACGTAGGAGGTGATGCCGTACCGGTAGGAGATGCCCGCGTACCCGGTGAACATCACGGCGCTGTAGCCCGACATGTGGTGCGAGATGCCGGACAGCCACCACGGCATCCTGCCGCCGGCCGTGAAGTAGTCGCCGACGTCTCCGACGCGCCGATGCGACCACACGCCGATCGCGACCATCACACCGAAGTAGGCGATGAGCACGGTCCAGTCGAGACTGTTCATAAGTCCCCTCCAGGGGGTCCGCCTTGTGAACGGTGGCGCACTTCGCTGCGACGCTCACCCGGGCGGTTCGCCCCCGTGCGGGAGTGGGGACTTCGGGATTGAACCCTTGGCGCGGAGGGGTGGTCAAGGGATCCGACGTTCATGAGTCTGAATCCAGGTCAGCAAGGCGAACGATTTTACGTCCTCTTTGCCTTCGAGGGCATTGTGATGCTCATGACCGCCAACCCACCATGAGCGGGCACTTCGCTGGACGCGGGCAGGACCGAACCGCCGTACGGGAGCGGGTCCCGTACGGCACGGGAAGGGGGCCGGGCGCGCCGTGCGCGAAGGTCAGCCGAAGGCGGGCGCCAGCCGCCGCAGCCCCTCGGCGATCTCCTCGGGCGTGTGCGTGGTGAACGACATCCGCAGGGCCGCCGGGTCGGGCGCCGCGGCGAAGAAGGGCGCGCCCGGCACATAGGCCACGTCGTACGTGATGGCCGTGCGCAGCCGCTCCGTCGCGTCGAAGCCCTCCGGCAGCCGCACCCACACGAACATGCCGCCCTCGGGGCGGTTCCACACGCTGCCCTCCGGCAGCGCCGCGGGGAGCCCGGCGAGCAGCGCGTCGCGCCGCTCGCGGTAGGCGCCGCGCACCCGGGCCAGATGCGTGTCCAGGTCGTTGTCGGCCAGGTAGCGGGCGGCGGCCGCCTGGTCGACGCCCGACGTGTGGAGGTCGGCCGCCTGCTTGGCGACGACGCAGGCGCGCCGCAGCGCCTCCGGGGCGCGCATCCAGCCCAGCCGCATACCGGGCGCCATGACCTTGGAGAAGCTGCCCAGCAGCACCGTGCGGTCCGCGGCGGCGTCGTGCGCGGCGATCCACCGCCCGCGCCGGCCCTCGTAGCGCAGCTCGCCGTACGGGTCGTCCTCGGCGATCCACAGCCCGTGCCGGCCGGCGACCTCCGCGACCGCGAGGCGGCGCCCGGCGGCCATGCTGCGGCCGGTGGGGTTCTGGAACTCCGGGATCAG
Organism: Streptomyces sp. NPDC020983; assembly: GCF_044333485.1. NCBI lineage: Bacteria > Bacillati > Actinomycetota > Actinomycetes > Kitasatosporales > Streptomycetaceae > Streptomyces > Streptomyces sp. NPDC020983. The sequence continues at coordinate 451,793 of NZ_JBIRRA010000002.1, forward strand.
GTAGAGGAGTTTCGGCCGCTCGCGCAGGACCAGCTCCTCCAGCGCGTCCGGCAGCACGCCGTCCTCGTCGGTCGGCACCGGCACGACGCGGGCGCCCGCGAAGCCGAAGCACTGCAGCGCCGCGAGATACGTCGGGTTCTCCACCAGGACGACGTCACCCGGCTCCAGCAGCGCCGTCGCCAGCAGCGTGAGCCCCTGCTGCGAGCCGGCGGTCACCAGCAGGTCGCCCGGCCCGGTCGGCAGCCCGCGCGCCGCCAGCCGCCCCGCCACGGCCGCCCGCAGGGCCGGGTCGCCCTCGGTCGTGGCGTACTGCAGGACCGTACGCGGCCGTTCGGCGAGCACCGCGTCGTAGGCGGCGCGCAGCCCCTCGGCGTCGAAGAGCTCGGGGGCGGGCAGTCCGCCGGCGAAGGAGACGACCTCGGGCCGCGAGGTGAGCGCGAGGATCTCGCGTACCGGCGAGGCGCCGACATCCCGTGCGCGCGCGGCGAAGGGGGGCAGGGGAGCGGCGGTTGTCGTCATGCGCCGCAGCCTACAAAGATTCCGTGTAATGTCCAGGCATTTTCCGGCCCCCGGAACGGCAGCGAGCCCCCTCGGCCAGGACGGCGGCCGGTCGAGAGGGCTCTGTCGGTGGTGCTGCGGATCAGTGCTGCCGTGGAGGGGTCAGCGCAGGTCGAAAGCGCCGTGGTCCACGTCGGTGACGAACTCGGACCACGCCTCGGGGGAGAAGGTGAGGACGGGGCCCTGCGGGTCCTTGGAGTCGCGGACCACGACGGCCGCGACCGCCGGGGACTTGACCTCCACGCAGGCACCGTTGCCGGTGGACCGCGAGGACTTCCGCCACTCGGGGGTGCTGCCCAGCTTGATTGCCATCTCTGCTCCGGTCTGTGCTGGTGACGGCGGCGGGGGTGTTCCGCTCCGCGGCGGGGGCCGAGGGGCGGAGGCGTACACCACCGCCTGACTGCGCCCGACGCTACCCGCCAACATCACCGGCCCCGAGGGTCCTTCACTCGACCAGGTGGTAAATGACCTACAACCCTTGCTAGTTGTACAACGTCATCGGTAAAGTGCGCGCCTTTACATTCCGGCCCGCTCTGTCGGCCCGCTCTGTCGGGCTGTTCTCCCGGGCGCGCCTCAGGCGTAGCGCTCCGCCGCGTCGCGGATGAACTGCCGGGTCGCCTCCGCGCTCAGCGCCTGGGCCCGCAGGTGCTCGTACATGACGCTGTAGGCCTGCACGTCGGTGTCCTTCTCCAGGTACAGGTCGCTGTTGACGCCCTCCAGGTACACCACGGTCGCGTCCGTCGCGTCGGTGAACTCCAGCACGGCGAACTGCCCGCTCAGCCCCGGGTGCGCGCCCACCTCGAACGGCAGCACCTGCACGGTCACGTGCGGCAGGTGGCTCAGCTCCACCAGGTGCTCCAGTTGCCGGCGCATGGTCTGCGCGTCGCCGACCTTGCGCCACAGCGCCGCCTCGTCCACCACCGCCCACATGCGCAGCGGCCCGTCCTCGTCGGTGATCCGGTCCTGCCGCCGCATCCGGACGCTGACCCGCTTCTCGACCTGCTCCGGGGTGGCCTCCGGCAGGTTGCCGGAGATGACCGCGGTCGCGTACTCCTTGGTCTGCAACAGCCCCGGCACCACCTGGGGTTCGAACACCCGCAGGCTCGCCGCCTCCGTCTCCAGGCCGATGTACACGCTGTAGGGGATGTCGCCGAAGGCGTGCCACCAGCCCTGCTGGCGCGACTCCTTGGCCATCTGCATGAGCGAGTCGACGATCCGCATGTCGTCCACGCCGTAGACCCCGCACAGATCCCGGACGTCGCGCTGGCTGATACTGCGGCGGCCGTTCTCCAGGCGGCTGATCTTGGACTGGGAGACCAGGAGGCGGGCCGCGACCTCCTCGGCCGTCATCCCCTTCTCCTCGCGGAGCTTGCGCAGCTCCGAACCCAACCGGCGGCGCCTGACGGTGGGGTTGACGTTGGCGACCACAGGAACTGCACCTCCACGCTGATCCGTACTGATGGTCAGCAGCCTGCCACTAGCGGTCATCACCGCGCTGGCGAATGGTCGTAACAAGCTTGCCCGGCCCTCGCGCCGGGGCGCGCGCATCGTCCGCGCGCAACCGGCAAAGGGCGTAAAACATGCCGCGCGGGGCGCCGGGACCGGACAACTGTCCGGTTCCCGACACCCCGCGCGGCCCTGCGGCTCCCGGTGGGGATCTCACCGCGGGCGGCTCCCGGCGCCACCACTGCCATCGGCCGTCCGGTGGCTGCCGGAAATCCGTGGAGCCCGGTCCCTTTCGCCGGGCACCACGGCCCGCCCTGCGTCGTTACGTGGTGCGGAGGCCCTTTGTGCGGTCCCGCCGCCTTGCCGGTGGTGCGGATCGTGCGCGTGCTGACGGAGTCCTGCTGCGTGGAACGGAGGTGCCCGGTGGACCCGGTGGAACGGACGTGCCCGGTCGGGCGGGGATGTCCGGCGGAGCGCGGTGCGTCCCGCCGTCCACGTGCCCGTACCTGCGGCACGGTCTGCGCGTCCTGCACGTACTGCGTGTCCTGCACGAATTGCGTGTCCTGCGCGTACTGCCGTGTGCCGGCCGTGCCCGGTGCCGCCGGACGCCGTACGTCAGCGGGCGCCGGCCCTGGCCATCGAGCCGTGCCCGACCGCGCGCCGGTCCTGTGCGACCGGCCGCTTGGGCTGCGCGGCCACACCGTTCTGCACGTCCATCACGGCGTGCGCGACGAGGCCGCCCATCGGGTCGTACCTGATCAGGTCCCGCAGGCGCGATCGCGACGACCGCCCCTCGTTGCCCGGATACAGGTGCTTGCCGAGCCCCACCGAGTGGGCGAGCGCGGCGAGCGCCGCGGTCCGCGGGTCCGGCGGTACGCCGGTGCGGATCGCACTGTCCAGCCGGGCTCTGATGTCCCGGCTGACGGCGCTGTCGGTCGCCTGGTAGCGAGTCGTCGGCAGCACCCCGCACATCTGACCCGGCACGGCGTGCACCATGCCGCACCGCTCCAGGTGCGCGAGATACGTCTGGCGCAGCCCCAGCCGGGGCCCGCCGATCCAGTGGACCGCCCGCACCGGGCTGCCGCGACGGCGCAGCAGTTCCAGCGCGGAGTCCAGAGTCGGATCTCCAGTCGGCCGTGGGTGCACCACGGCGATACGATCCCCGTCAGGGGCTATCCGTCCGGCCAGAGCCAGCTCGACGAGCTGTGCTCCGGCGAGGCCGAGGTCGAGTGATTGCGGCTGCGCCGTGGTCCCGGTCGTCGGGTCCAGGGCGAGCAGCAACAGCTCTTCCGGAATTGTTCTGCGGCTCTTGCCCATCCATGCCTCCCCGCGTGGATGAATGACAGGGTGACGCCTCTCACACCGGCCTGTCGAGAGCGCCTTTTCCATATCTGCGGGAACCGGCTGGTATGTCGTCCTCGTCTAGGGGGGCGGCGGTGGTGTCGCAGACGGGCCGGGGGCCGGTCGCGGGGACCATGGCATGAGTGGGTCGTGAAGGGCCGGGGCGCCGCCGGGCGCCCGGGACGATGTGTGGAGGAGGTCTGCGTGGCGGGCGAGTCCCCCGGCAGGGAGAAGCAGCACGAAATGTCGGGGGAGGCGGCCGCGTCGCAGGCCGCGGATCCGAGGCTGGCGGTGTTCGGGACGTCCGCAGGGGCGCGTGAGGCCGCCGAGGCGGGCGCCGCGCCCTCCCGGCCGGACGCCGCGTCCGCCGCGGGGGAGTCCGCGGGCCGCGGCGATTCGTCCCAACTGCCCGCCTCCGGTGACGGGTCGCGCCCGGCCGAGGCGTCCACCCCGGACTCCGGTCCGGATACGCCGGGTGAGGTAGCCGTTCTGGACACCGCTGACGCCGCCCTTATCCGGGAGGTCCCTTCCGTCCCTTCTGCGGGGGCCGGGGAGCCGTCGAATTCGGAACCAAATCGTGATCCTGCGCCTGGGGCTGATGGGGCGGAGGAGGCTGCTGATGCGGCTGAGGTGAGTGAACGTTCAACCCGGGAGGCGGAGCCCGCGGCTCCGCCGGCCGAGCCGGACACCCCGCACGACGCCGCCCCGGCCACCCCGCCGCGCACACCGGAGCGCACTCCGGTGGCGGAAGAGGGCGCCCGTCCGGCCGCCGCCCGAGCGGGTGAGCTCGGGGGCGAGGGCCCAAGTTCCGGCGGGGCCGGGAGTTCGGGCCGGGGTGCGGCCTCCGCGGAGGAGGACGCGGTTTCGGCGGAGGAGGACGCGGCTTCGGCCGGGGCAGGTGCCTCCGCCGGGGCTGAGGGCGGGGCTTCCGCCGGGGAGGCTTCCGCCGCGGCTGAGGGCGGGGCTTCTGCCGGGGAGGCTTCCGCCGGGGCTGAGGGCGGGGCTTCCGCCGGGGAGGCTTCCGCCGGGGAAGGCGACGGAGGGGCTGAGGCGACCGCCGGCGGCGCCACGCAGGGCGGTACGGATCCGCGCGCCGTCCGGGACCGGGCCGCGGCGGGAGACGCCGCGGAGGGCGCCGGGAGCCGGGCCGGAGCGGAGGCCCGGGACGAGACCGAGGCCGAGGGCAAGGACGAGACCGAGGGCGAGGCCGGAGAGCCGGCCGACGCGGTGGCCGGGCCCGAGGACGTACCGAGCGGCGCCGCGCCCGCAGAACCGTCCGAACCCGAGGACACCGGCGTGCACCGGGCACAGGTGCGCAGGTCGCTGCTCCGGCCCCTGGTCTCGGACATCCCGGCCGAGCGCCCCGCCGCGCCCGCGGCCGGCCGGACCGCCCCGGACCGTACGGGCACGCCCTCCGCGGCGGCCCCGGCGTCCGCACCGCAGCCGCCCGCCGCGGCACCGGACGGCCCGGCTGCCGCCGGCACCGGCGATCCGGACGCCGAGGAGGCCATGGGCCCCGACGGCACCCGCGTCATGCAGGCGCCCCAGGTGCTGCCGCCCGGCTCCGGCCACACCGGCTCCACGCCGCTGAAGCTGCTCGCCGCCCTGACCAACACCCCGCCGCCCAAGCCCACGCTGATGCGCAGCATCCTGCGCCGGTTCAAGATCTGGACCCCGGTCGTGGTGCTGCTCGCGGTGGTCTTCGTGATCGTCCAGGCGGTGCGTCCCCTGCCGACGCCCGGGCTGAGGACGACCACGGCCTCCTCGTACGCCTTCCCGGGCACCGCCCTGCCCACGACGATGCCGTGGCCCGCGGAGGGCCAGTCCGTCGCCGAGGTCGAGGGCGTCGGCTCGCTCGGCGTGCACGGCGCGCAGACTCCCGTCCCCATCGCCAGCCTCACCAAGGTGATGACCGCCTACGTCGTGCTGCGCGACCACCCGATCAACGGCGCCTCGCAGAACGGCCCCGTCATCACCGTCGACAAGCAGGCCGCCGACGAGTCCCGCTCCGCCGACGAGTCGACGGCGCACGTCACGGAGGGCCAGAAATTCACCGAGCGGCAGATGCTGCAGCTGCTGCTCGTGCCGTCCGGCAACAACATCGCCCGCCTGCTGGCCCGTTGGGACGCCGGCACGCAGGAGGCCTTCGTCGCGAAGATGACGGCCACGGCGAAGTCGCTCGGCATGGACCACACCACCTACACCGGTGCGAGCGGCTTCGAGGAGACCACCGTCAGCACCGCCGTCGACCAGCTCACGCTGGCGCGCGAGGTCATGAAGAACGACGCCTTCCGGTCGGTCGTCGCCCTCGCCAACGTCACCATCCCCGGCGTCGGCACGATCTACAACAACAACAACGACCTGGTGAAGCCGGGCGTCGTCGGCATCAAGACCGGTTCCAGCACTCCCGCGGGCGGCGCCCTCATGTGGGCCGCGCACAAGACCGTCGGCGGCAAGCAGCAGCTCATCCTGGGCGTCGTCCTCCAGCAGCACGGCGGCGTCACCGTCAACGACAGCCTCAACACGGCACTGGAGCGCAGCCAGAAGCTCATCGAGTCCGTGCAGGGCGGTCTGACGTCGGCGACGGTCGTGAAGAAGGGCGAGGTCGTGGGCAGCGTCGACGACGGCCTGGGCGGCTCCACGCCGGTCGTCGCCGCGGCCGACCTCACCGCGCCCGGCTGGCCGGGCCTGCGCACGACGGTGACCCTCACCCCGCTGCCCGGAGGCCTCCCGCACAGCGCGAAGGCCGGTACGACGGTGGGCACCCTCACGATCGGCTCCGGCCCCGACGCGACGAAGGTCCCGGCCGTCCTCCAGGCCGATCTGGCGTCCCCGTCCTTCACGTCGAAGCTCACGCACTTCTGACGCCGGGGTGCGGTGGCCCGCGGCCTTCCCCCCGGCGGGGGCCGGCCGCGGGCCTCCCCGCCGGGGGGTTCCCGCCGGGGTGCGACGTTCCGCCGCCGCGGGGCTTCCCGTTCCGCGGAGGCCGGCCGCGCGGTTCCCCGCGCCTCTGGGGGTGCGGCTTGGGGTGGGCAGTTTGCCGTTCCGCCCGGTGGGGGTTGGCCGCGCGGTTCCTCGCGCCCCTGAGGGGGTGCGGCTTGCGGTGGGCGGTCCGCTGTTCGCCCGGTGGGGGCTGGTCGCGCAGTTCCTCGCGCCCCTGGGGTCATCCGGCGGGGTATCGCGCACTTTGTGCGGGGGTGGGGTCGGGTGCCACTCCGGGGGTACCTCCTCGGAATGCGCGTCTGACCTCCCCCGTGTCCGGTGAGGGAGTGGGTGCGCATTCCTGCGGGGGCACCCCCGGATCGTCCCCCTCCCGGGCCGGCATGGCGGCTGCCTGCCGGTGGGGGTGAAGTCTCTGCAGGGACTGCGGTTCGCCCCCGACGGCGGCGCACCCCCACAAGAAGGCCGTCAGCCGACGTCATATCCCGCACGGGTGGTGGGGGTGGGAACACCCCGCGCCGCCAGGCGCGGGAAACCCCCGCGGCGGGACAGTCGCCCACGCACCCCGGGCGGGCACCGCCCTGAAGCGGCGCGCCGCCAGGCGCGGGAAACCCCCACGGTGGGAGAGCCGCCCACGCACCGGCAAGCGGGCACCGCCCGAAGCCCTCCGCGGCGGGGCAGCCGCCGGCCTCACTGCAAGCGGGTACCGCCCGAGGCGTGCTCCCGCGGCGGGGCAGCCGCCGGCCCCACTGCAATCGGGCACCGCCCGAACCGGCGCCGCCCGGAAGCGCGGCCCCGCGGCTTACGCGGAGAGCTCGCGTTCGAGCGGCGTGCGGAATCGCGGCGTCACCCGTACGGGACCCAGCGCGGAGGCGAGCCGGGCGGCGGCCCGTTCGACCTCTCCGGCCACCGCGGCGCCCCGGTCGCCCAGCAGGCGCCAGGCGATCTCGCCGTCAGCGCGCTGCGCCCATCCGCCGATGACCTCGCCGTCCCACCAGATCGTGGGGCCGATGTTCCCGGAGCGGTCGAAGAGCTGTTCGTGGCCCGTGGGCAGGAACCACCCCCGGTCGCGCCAGGCCATGGCGAGGGGGTCCAGCGCGGGCAGCAGGACGGCGCCGTCCGGGTCCGGGCCGGGGCCGGGGGTGTCGGGCAGGACGTACCCGGCGGCGCCGTCGTCGAGGACGACCGCCTCCGCCCCCGCGGCGGCGAGCGCCTTGCGGGTCTCTCCGAGGCCCCATCCGGTCCACCACTTGAGGTCGGCCTCGGTGCCCGGCCCGTAGGCGCTGAGCCAGGCGCGGGCGAGTGCGGCCCGCGCGGCCTCCTCGGGGACGTCGGGGAGCGGCTCGGCGTTGGCCCAGCGGAATTGTCCGCTGATCCATGTCCCCGCGGGCCGCTGCCGCTCGATACGCCCTTCGGCGGCCATCGTGCGGATGACGCGGCTGGCGATGTTCTGCGTGGCCTCGTAGGGCTTGCCGCGCGCGACGACGACCTGCTCGCGCAGTCGCGGTACGAGCCGGGAGAGTTCCGCCCCGCTGCTGCCGGGGTGCGCGGCGAGTGTGGCGACGACCTCGGCCTCCAGGTCGTCGAGCCAGGCGGCGTCCCATCCGCCGCCCTCGGCGAGGTGGGCGAGCAGGTCCTTGCGCAGCCGGGCGGCGACCCGCCGTCCGGCTGCGGCGTACACCTGCGGGGCGAAGTCGCGTGCGACGACGAACATGGTGCGCCGCATCGCGAGCATGCGGGTGAGGGCGGGCGTGTCGCCGTACAGCGCGGCGTCCAGCCCGGCCACCGCGGCGCCGGGGTCGGCCGTCCGCGCCATGACGCTCAGGTAGACGGTGGCCGGATCCGTCGCGTGCAGGGCGACGACCCCCCGCACCACGTCCATCACGTCATGAGTCCCGCCGCCCACCCGCGCCCGCCGCACATGTCCCATCCCGCCATCCTCCCCGAACGGGCCCGGTTCCGGGGGCGGGTGGCACAAGGGCCGCGCCCCCGGCGGGGTCAGCGCGGGGTGAAAGCCCGCAGCCGCAGGCTGTTCGCCACCACGAAGACCGAGGAGAAGGCCATGGCCGCGCCGGCGATCATCGGGTTGAGCAGGCCTGCCGCGGCCAGTGGCAGGGCGGCCACGTTGTAGGCGAAGGCCCAGAAGAGGTTCGAGCGGATCGTCCGCAGTGTCCGCCGGGCGAGGCGGATGGCGTCGGCGGCGACCCGCAGGTCGCCCCGGACGAGGGTGAGGTCGCCCGCCTCGATGGCCGCGTCCGTGCCCGTACCCATCGCGAGTCCGAGGTCGGCCTGTGCGAGCGCCGCCGCGTCGTTGACGCCGTCGCCGACCATGGCGACCGTGCGGCCCTCCGCCTGGAGGGCGCGGACGACGGCGACCTTGTCCTCGGGGAGCACCTCGGCGTGGACGTCCTCCGGCGCGATACCGACCCGCGCGGCGACGGCGGCCGCGACGGCGGCGTTGTCGCCCGTGAGCAGGACGGGCCGCAGCCCGAGGCCGCGCAGCCGCCGTACGGCCTCCGCGCTGCCTTCCTTGACGGCGTCCGCGACGACGAGGACCGCCCGCGCGCGGCCGTCCCACGCGACGGCGACGGCCGTGCCGCCGTCCGCCTCGGCCGCGGCCTTGGCGTGCACCAGCTCCTCCGGCAGCGGCATGCCGCGGTCGGCGAGCAGCCGTTCGCGGCCGGCGAGGACGGTGCGGCCGTCGACGGTGCCCTCCACGCCGAGGCCGGGCAGGTTGCGGAAGCCGCCGACCGCGGGCAGCTCGCCGGCCCGAGCCGCTGCGCCCTCGGCGATCGCCCGTGCCACGGGGTGCTCGGAGGCGTGCTCCAGCGCGCCGGCGAGGCGCAGCGCGTCCCGCTCGCCGACGCCGTCGGCCACCAGCACCGAGCGCAGCGTCATCGAACCCGTCGTGACCGTCCCGGTCTTGTCCAGCACCACCGTGTCCACGGCCCGCGTGGACTCCAGCACCTCGGGCCCCTTGATGAGGATGCCGAGCTGCGCGCCGCGCCCCGTGCCGACCAGCAGCGCGGTGGGCGTCGCAAGCCCGAGCGCGCAGGGGCACGCGATGATCAGCACCGCGACGGCCGCGGTGAAAGCCGCCTGCGGGCCCTCGCCGAGCGCGAGCCACACCCCGAGGGTGCCGAGCGCGAGCAGGATCACGGCGGGCACGAAGACCGCCGAGATGCGGTCGGCGAGGCGCTGCGCCGCGGCCTTGCCGTTCTGCGCGTCCTCGACCAGGCGGGCCATCCGGGCGAGCTGGGTGTCGGCGCCGATCCGGGTGGCCTCGACGACCAGCCGCCCGCCCGCGTTGACGGTCGCGCCCGCGACCCGGTCGCCGGGCCCGACCTCGACGGGTACGGACTCGCCCGTGAGCATCGACGCGTCCACCGCGGAGGTGCCGTCGTGCACCAGGCCGTCGGTGGCGATCTTCTCGCCGGGGCGTACGACGAAGCGGTCGCCGACGGCCAGTTCGCCGATCGGCACCCGCACCTCGCGGCCGTCGCGCAGCACCGCGACGTCCTTGGCGCCGAGTTCCAGCAGCGCGCGCAGCGCCGCCCCGGCGCGGCGTTTGGCGCGGGCCTCGAAGTAGCGGCCGGCGAGGATGAAGGCGGTGACGCCGGACGCCGCCTCCAGGTAGATCTGGCCGCCCCCGTCCTGCCGGGAGACGGTGAGGCGGAAGGTGTCGGTCATGCCGGCCGTCCCGGCGTCGCCGAGGAAGAGCGCCCACAGCGACCAGCCGAAGGCCGCGAGCGTGCCGAGAGACACCAGGGTGTCCATGGTCGCGGCGCCGTGCCGCAGGTTCGTCCAGGCGGCGCGGTGGAAGGGCCAGCCGGCGTAGACGACGACGGGCGCGGCGAGCGTGAGCGACAGCCACTGCCAGTTGTCGAACTGCGCCGCGGGCACCATCGCCATCACGACGACGGGGACCGCGAGCACGACGGCGGTGAGCAGGCGCCGGCGCAGCGCGGTCAGCTCGCCGCCTTCCGCCGGCTTCCCCCCGGTTCCCTCCCCGCTGTGCGGGTCGGCCGCCGGGGGAGCGGGGGGCGGGGGGAGCGCGGCGGTGTAGCCGGTGGCCTCGACGGTCGCGACCAGGTCCGCGACGGCCACGGGGCTCCGGAAGCCGACCTTCGCCTTCTCGGTCGCGTAGTTGACCGTCGCCGTCACCCCGTCCATCCGGTTGAGCTTCTTCTCGACCCTGGCGGCGCAGGACGCGCACGTCATGCCGCCGATCTCCAGCTCGACCCAGTCGCCGGCGCCGTCCCCGGCGCTGCCGTCCGCACCGGTCCCGTGCTGCCGCACGCCGCTGCCGTTCGTCGTCGTCACCGCTCCGCTCCCCTCGTCACTCCCCCCTGGTGGTGGTCAGGCCCGGCCGACCAGCTCGTAGCCCGCCTCGTCCACGGCGGCCCGCACGGCCGCGTCGTCGACCGGCTGGTCGGAGTCGATCGTCACCAGCCCGGTCGAGGCGACCGCCTTGACGGATGTGACGCCGGGGATCGCGGTGACCTCGCGGGTGACCGCGGATTCGCAGTGGCCGCAGGTCATGCCGGACACCGAGTAGACCGCCTGGCTCATGGTGTGCTCCTCGTCGCGTGCGTGGGGGACGGCCGTTCCGTTCCCGCTCCTCCGAGGATATACCCCCTAGGGGTATCTGTCGAACACCCCCCAGGGGTATTCGCTCCGCCAGCCTTCCGTCACCCTGCGCCTTCCCCGTCCGCCGCTCCGGGTGCGCCCGCGCCGGGGTCCGGGCCCGCGCCCGGGTTCGTGCCCGGGTCCGTGCTCGGGACTGCGTCCGCGCCGGTGCCCGGGTCCGTGGCCAGGCGGTCCAGGAGGGTGGCGGCGAGGCGCAGCACCTCCCGCTCGGTGGTGTTCAGCTCCGCGTCGATACGGGCGCGCAGCCACGTGTCCATGTGCCCGACGTCGCGGGCCATCGCCGCGAAACCGCGCTCGGTCAGCGCCACGACCTGGCTGCGCCCGTCGGCCGCCGCCCGGCTGCGGGTCACCATCCCGTCCCGGGCGAGCGCGGCGAGCGTGCGGGTGAGCGACTGCGGCTGCACGTGCAGCGCCGCGGCCACCGCGCCGGGGCTCGACGGCCCCGCGCGGTAGAGGTGTGCCAGCACGCCGAGCCGCCCGCTGGGCAGGGCGTCCGGCGGGCGCTCGGCGCGCATCCGGCGGCCGAGCCGGTTGACGGCTCGGCGCAGATTGGCGGCGGGATCGTCGGGTGGCGGAGGAAACATGGCTGCTTTCATAAGCTCGGCGTACTATCTGGTGAGGTGGTGGTCCGATGGTCGCCCGGCAATCGATAGCCGCCGGTCGAGAACAAAGAAGCTGCGCGTAACAATCGATGATCGACAAGGGGTAATCGGGTGCTGGACCGGCTGCGGCTGCTCGACCCCGGGCGGGTACGGCTGCGCGCCGCCGCGCGCACGATCCTCGCGGCACTCGCCGCACTCCTGGCGTCCGCGGCCGTGTGCGCGGCCATGGATCTGCCCGGCGCGCTCGTGGTGATCGCGACCGTCGTGGCCGTCCTGCTCTCCCGCTCCCTGCACGGGACCAGCCTCGCGCATCGCCTCACCGCCCTGGTGCACGTCCCCGTGGTCGGCCTGCTCGCGGCCGCCATCGGCCGCTTCATGCTGCACCACGCCTGGCCCGGCGCGGCGATGTACGTCGCGGCGGTCGCCGCGGCCCGCTACCTGATGCGCTTCGGCGGCACCGTACGCGCCCTCGGCCGGCTCGCCCTGGGGCCGTTCATCGCGATCCTGGTCGTCCCGATCCCGCCGAGCGCCGCCGAGGCGGCCGATCCCCGGTGGGCCGCGGCGGCCGGCGCGCTCTCGGTCGCCTGCGTGCTGCTCTCCCAGGCGGCCCTCCCCTCCCGCCCCGCCCGCGAGGCCGCGACGGCCGCCCTGGACGTCCTGCGCGCCGCCCGCCGCCTCCGCGCCCTCCCCCCGTCCGCCCCGGCGCGCGCCCGCGCCGCCCGTGCCCTCCACCGGGCGGCCCTGACGGCCGAGGACCGCCTCGCCGCCGCCACGCCCGCGTCCCCGTCCTTCGCCGCCCTGTCCGCCGCCGTCCTCCACGCCGAGGTCGCGGCCACCGCCCCCCTTCCCGCGGCGACGGCCCCGCCCGGCGGGCCGCACGGGCCCCACCCCCTCGCCCGCCTCCTGCCCGGCGGCCGCCGCATCGCACCGGCCCCCCTCCCGGAGCCGCAGGCCACCGCGGACGCGGCCACGGCCACCCGCTGTGAGGCGAGCGTCACCACCGCGGCGGCGGCAGTCCGCGCGATCCGGGCCCGAGAACGCCCCACGCCCCCGCACCCCCGCGGCGACCGCCCCCGGTCCGCCCGCAAGGGCCCGCAGCCCCAGACGCGGCTCACCGCCCAGCTCGCCGCCGCCATGGCCCTGGCCTTCGCCGCCGGGCACCTGGCCTTCCCGCACCGCTGGAGCTGGACGGTGATCACCGCCTTCGTCGTGTGCAGCGCGGCCCGCGCCCGCGGCGACGTGGTGCACCGCAGCGCGTTGCGGATCGCCGGCGCCGTCGCCGGGGCGGCGACCGGCACGCTCGCCGCCCACCTTGTGGCGGGCACCGCGCCCGTGGCGGTCGCGGTGATCTTCTGCTACCTCTTCGCCGGCGTGTGGCTGCGCGACGTGAACTACGCCGTCTGGGCGTTCTGCGTGACGAGCCTGCTCGCCGTCCTCTACTCGCTGAACGGCGAGAACGACACCGCCGCCCTGCTGCTCCAGCGTCCGGAGGGCATCCTCCTCGGCTCCGCCTGCGGCGTCCTCGCCGCGTACTTCGTGCTGCCGCTCCGCACGGAGACGGTGATGCGGGGCCGGGCGGCCCGCGCCCTCCGGGCCCTCCAGGAACTCCTCGCCGCCGCCCGGGAGCCCGATCCGCAGCCCGCCGCCCTGCGCTCGCTGGCCCGCACGGCCGACCGGGCGGCCCGTGATCTGGGCGACGCGGCGGCCTCCGCGCGGGCCCACCGCGCTCTCCTCGCCCGCGCGGCAGGACCCCGCAAGCCCGTCCGCCCGGCGCCGCACGCCGCGGACTGGGCGGACGCCCTGGCCCACTGCGTCCACGAGGCCCGCGCCCTCGCGGCCCTGCCCCCGGAAGCACTCGCCGCCGCCCGGCCCCACCTGGGCCTGACCGCCCGCAACCTGGCCCAGGTCCGCCGCCGCCTCGGCCACCGCCCCGAAGCCGAAGCGCCCCGGCCCGTCAGCGCCCCGCCCGTCCACCACCTGAACGCGGCCCTGGCCGACCTCTACACCCGGCTGCCCGCGCAGCGCCGGGGAGGCGAAGCGTCCGGCGCCCTCACCCCGTAGCCGCCCGCTCTGAGATCTTGCGCACTCCCGCCACCACCCCGACCGGATCCGGGACGGGGGCTCTACCCTGGTCGGGTCGGCGCGTACCCGCGGCAGGGACGCGACCTACTCACTCAGGAGGCGGCACCGTGCTGCGCACCATGTTCAAGTCCAAGATCCACCGCGCCACCGTGACCCAGGCGGACCTGCACTACGTCGGCTCCGTGACGGTCGACGCCGATCTGATGGACGCCGCGGACCTGCTGCCCGGCGAACTCGTGCACATCGTCGACATCACCAACGGCGCCCGCCTGGAGACGTACGTCATCGAGGGCGAACGCGGCTCCGGCGTCATCGGCATCAACGGCGCGGCCGCCCATCTCGTCCACCCCGGCGACCTGGTGATCCTCATCAGCTACGCCCAGGTCGACGACGCCGAGGCCCGCGCGCTGCGGCCCGCGGTCGTGCACGTCGACGCCGGCAACAGGATCGTCGCCCTCGGCACGGACACCGCGGAACCCGCCCCCGGAAGCGACTCCGTGCGCCCCCCGTACGCCGCCGTACCCGCGCCCGCGGTCGTCTGACGCCCCGCCAGGACCGGTGCCCCGGCCTGCCGGGGCACCCGCGCGACGGGCAGCCGCTCCCTACGCCGCGGTCATCACCGCGGCGCCCATGACCTGCCCGGACACCGTACGTATCTCGACCCGCGCGCCGCGCGCGGCAGCGGTCCAGCGGGCGCGCAGCCGCGCCAGCTCCGCGAGCTCTTCGGCCGTCCACGGCCGGTCGCCGTGCTCCTGGACATAGGCCCGGAGCGCTGCGTTCGCCTGATCGAGACTTCCCCCGTACATGCGATCCACACTAGACGGACCCTCTGACAATCCCGAACCGGATAAGCCGCCGCGCGTGGCGGCACCGGGCCGCCCGGACAGGGCCGTCCGCCCCTGTCCGCACCGTGCTGACCAGCGGCAAAAGCCCCTCGCCGGGCGTCGGATGACGGCATGTCAGCGCCCGCTGCGCTGTGGGGTGTGAGAGAGGACACAGCGTCCAAAACCGGCAGATCACCCGGCGCGGCGGCCCGGCCCGCAGCGGCCCCCGGGGCAGCACGCGACGAGGTGGGGCACCTCCCGCAGCGGCGTCGCGCGGCTGCACGCGGATGCACCTGGATCCGCTCCCGGAAGGCGAGGACCACCGGCGGCCGAAGGCGCCGGTGGACGCCGTGGCCGCGGCGCCGGACACGGAGGCCCGGCCCGTCGCCCTTCTCCGGGAGCCTGAAGGGATGTTCCCCGCCCGGATCCGGGGACCGGCGAGTCAGACCCCCGCGGCGGTCTCCGCACCCTCGTCGCCGTCCGGCCAGGCGCCGAGGCGCCGGGCGCTCTCGAAGCGCAGCTCCCGCCCGGTCAGCGGGTCGGTGAATTCCAGGGCGCGGGCCAGCAGCTGCAGCGGTCTCGACCAGTCGTCCGCGGCATCCTCCGGCAGGAGCCGCGGATAGACGGGGTCGCCCAGCAGCGGCAGCCCCAGGCCGCTCATGTGCAGCCGCAACTGATGGGTCCGGCCCGTCGCGGGCAGCAGCAGATAGCGCCCCAGGCCGCCGCGCCGGCCGAGGAGTTCGACGCGGGTCTCGGCGTTCAAAGGGCCGTCCGTGCGCTCCTCGGCGGCCATCCGCCCGCGCTCCTTGACGATCCGGCTGCGCACGGTGCGCGGCAGCCGCACCGCCGGATCGTAGGGGGCCACGGCCTCGTACTCCTTGCGCACCCTCCGGTCCCGGAAGAGCGTCTGGTACGCGCCGCGGTCCTCGGGCCGCACGACGAAGAGGACCAGGCCCGCCGTGAGCCGGTCGAGCCGGTGGGCGGGCGTGAGGCGGGGCAGGTCCAGCTCGTGCCGCAGCCGCGTCAGTGCGGTCTGCGTCACGTGCCGGCCGCGCGGCGTGGTGGCCAGGAAGTGCGGCTTGTCGGCCACCACGATGCGCTCGTCGCGGTGCACGACGCCCACCGCGTACGGCACCTCCGGCTCGGCCGGCCGCTCGCGGTGGAACCACACCCAGCCGCCCGGCACGTACGGGGTCGATGCCAGCACCGGTCCGTCGACCGTCACGAAGTCCCCGGCGGCGAGCATCTCCTCGACCCGTTCGGCGCCCAGCACCGGCCCGTACCGCCCGAGCAGGTGCTCCCGCACGGTCGCCCACCGGGCCCCACCCGCCCCGTCGCCCGGCAGCCGCAGCCGTACGGGGTCCACACCCGCCCGCTGCGGAAGCGGCGACGGCGGCGGCCTGCGCCCTGCCCTGCGCGCCACCACCCGCACCTCGCCCCGCTGCTCACCCGTACCGTCCGGCCGCCCCCAGGCTACGCCGCACCCGCCCCGGACCCCGCCCGTCGGCCCCGCCACCCGGCGCCGCCCACGAGTGACCCCAGCAACGCGCGCCCGGCCGGCCAGTCACCCAGGCCGCTCGCGGAGTTGAGGTGACCGTACGGGCCGCCCGACTCCCACCGCGCCCCCCACCTCCGCGCGAGGGAGGCCGAGACGTCCGGGGCGCAGTACGGGTCGTCCTCACCGGCCACCACCAGCGCCGGGCAGGGCAGCCGCCGTGCGGCCAGCGAGGCGAAGGAGGGCGCCTGCGCCCGCGGGAAGGCGGGCCCCCGCGGATCGGGCGGAGCGACGAGGAACGCCGCCGCGCCCTCCGGCCGCGCCCCCTCCAGCCAGCACGCCGCCGCCCAGCACCCCAGGCTGTGGGCCACCAGCACCACCGGTTCCCGTGCCCCGCCCACCGCCTCGTACGCGGTCTGGACGGCGCTCACCCAGTCCGCGAGTTCCGGCGCGGACCACGAGCGCGGCGCGATCCGCACGGCCGCCCCGCCCCAGGCCTGCTGCCACCGGCTCTGCCAGTGCTGCCCGTCGGAACCGTCGATTCCTGGGATGACCACATATGCGACCATCGCCTATCGCCCTCCCTCGTCCGCCCCGCCCTGCGCGGAGACCTCCGGATGCCGCCGATTGTCGATGGGCGATGCGGGCCCCGTGCGCGCTGCAAGCGATCGATAGGAAAGTGGACGTGACAACGAGGGAATCGCTCGACGACATCGATCGCGCGATCGTCGGCCTGCTCCAGGCCGACGGCAGGCTCACCGGAGCCGAGGTCGGCCGCCGCGTCGGCCTGTCCCAGCCCGCCGCCGCGGCCCGCATCCAGCGGCTGGAACGCAGTGGCGTCATCACCGGCTACCGCGCCGTCGTCGCCCCCGCCGCGCTGGGCCTGGCCATCCACGCGGTCGTGCGCCTGCGCACCACCCACGCCCGTCTCGCCCAGGCCCTCGCCCAGGCCGAGGCCATTCCCGAGGTCGTCTCCACCCTCCGCCTGACCGGCGAGGACTGTCTGCTGCTCGACGTCCACTGCACCCACGCCGAGCGCCTGGAGGAGATCGTCGACACCCTCGCCCGCCACGGCGCGGTCACGACCTCCCTCGTCCTGCGCAGCTACCCGCCCAAACCCCTCCCCGCGCAGCCGTAGGGCCTGTCGCGAGTCGTGACAAGGTGACGGGTAAGGGACTCAACCGGTGCCGCCCGACTTGAGCAGACGCCGGCGGGGCCGTCCTACGGTGATGCCGGGCGGTGACTTGTCGCCAGGGGGTGGCATGAACGGCGATTCCGCGAAGTCGGCACGTCAGAGCCGGGACTGGGCCACGCACGCCCTCCTGGCCCAACCCCCCGAGGCCACGCTCAGGGGACGGTTTCGGCCTGCTGCGCGCCGTCTGACTCCTCCGCCTGCCCTTGCCGCGTCAGCGCTCATTCTCCCGCTGCTGGAGCCGGGGAGCTCCCCGTCCGGCGGCCGCCGACAGCTTGCGCGCAGCACTGCTGATCTTCGCCGCGACTGCGCTGCTGTCCGACAGCACCGTGCGGAACCGGATCGCCGAGGGGTGAAAACGGCCATTCCCCTCGGCTCCGAGTGAGGCAACGACCTCGAAGACCCGCATCGTCCCGTCCGGCGATCCGGCCTGCGGCTCGTCAGCCACCGCATGCCCGGCGTCGCGAAGGCGGTCAGGACTGCGGGTCCACCGAGCGCAGCAGTTCGAGCAGTCCCTGCGCGGGCAGCAGCTGTTCGTCCGTGATGGGGTCGGGGCTGAAGTGCATGAGGCTGTTGCGGAACTTCCGGCACTCCTCCAGTGCCTCCAGGAAGCGCTGCTGGTCGATGCCCCACCCCAGCGCGGACCAGTTCTCGGCGGTCTTCAGCAGGTGCCCGTACGCCCCGAACGTCAGACCGGCGGCGGACTGCACCTTGCCGGCATGGCTCTTCGGGACGACGGCCCGGATGCGGTCGAGCGGCACGCACCGGTCCACCACGCGGCGCAGGCGCTGCTCGATCTCCTCCACGAGGACGAACGGCCGCACGCGAGTGCCGAACTGCGCTGTCAGGTCGGACGCGGTGATCAGACCGCAGACCTTGTGGTCGTGATCGCGCACGAGGACGTACCCGGACCGCTGGATGGCCTCGATCCAGTCGAGCAGGTCGTCGGAGCGGTCGGCCTCCTGGGCCCGTACGGTCGCGGCCTGGAGGTCTGCGCCGGCGTCTGCCATGCGGGCGCGCCCGATCGACTCCCAGCTGACGACACCGCGCAGCCGTCCGTCCGCGTCGAGGACGGGGAGCTGGCTGTAGCCGCGGTACACCATGACCGTCATGGCGGAGTCGAGGCTGTCGCCGACGCGCACGCATTCGGGCATGCGGTTCGCCGAGTCGAGGTTGCTCACGCGGTACGCGATGGTGCCTGCCTCGGCCTCCTCGCCCGGAAGGTGGCCCGCGGCATGCGCGGCGGCGTTGCGGACCGCGGCGGGCAGACCGGTGGAGTCGTGGAGCCTGCTCATCGCACTGCTACCCGACTCGTCGGGCTCGGCGCCTCCCGCCAGCACCGCGATCTGGCTGTCCAGCGTGCCCTCGGTGAAGGGCGGGACGGTGACCAGCCCCCAGTCGGCCAGGTCGCCGCCGATCTGCTCGGTCACCGCCGGGTATCGGCGCTGTGCGCCCCAGACGGCGAGGAAGTCCCGGATGGAGAGGGTGAGGGGCTCGTCGGCGTCGCGCAGGCGCACCTCTTCATAAAGCTTCGCCGGCTCGGTGAGGGTGGCTGCGAAATCGTCGGCGTCAGGGCGCCCGGGGTCCGGTTCGCCCTCAGCAAGGGCAGCCACACGTTCCGCTGCGCCGAACCGGCTGAGCTCGAAGACGGTGAGCAGGGAGCCCATGCTGTCGAGGAGGTCGGACTGCACCTGCTGGCGCTCGATGTCGGTGACGATCCAGTCCACCCGTCGCGAGTGGCGCGTCCCGAGGGCAACTCCCGCCCGGTACTCGTAGTCGCCCGTCACCCGGCCGACTGCCAAGCGGCCGGACCTCAGCGGAAGGACGACGAGGTCGCCGGGCAGGATCTGGTGGACGAAGCGGTGCAGTTGGCCGGTCCAGTTCCCGACCGTGTAGGAGCCTTCGTCGGGGTAGGCGGCGGCGACGAGAGCCTTGATGTCGTCACGGGTGGTGGTGTCCGCCAGCTCCCCCGCGAGCCGATCCCATCCGACGCCGAGGACACCGCTCGCCAGCGCGCCCTGTTCCCGTTCCCCGTGCTCTCCGGCACGCACCACCCAAGCCCGCATGACCGCTGATTCCCCGCCTTGACGCGTGATTGCCTGCGGCGGCGACCCTACAGCAGCGCCGATCCGCGTCCGCGGGGAGCGGCCGGCCCCCCGGTGGCTCTTCCTGAGCCGTCCGCCGAGACCTGGGCACAGGGCCTAAGCTGATCAGCGGCCGGGGTGTGGGTGAGGGCCGTGACGGGAACGTGGGAGGTGCGATAGCGCCGATGAAGCCGCTGAATATCGAGGACCCGCGCGTGATGGGGCCGTTCGAGCTGCTCGCCCGGATCGGAAAGGGGGGCATGGGCGTCGTCTTTCTGGCGCGCTGGATTCCCCTGGACAGTGTGTGGGACGAGCTGGCCGCAGCGTACAACGTGATCGAGCCCGAGGGCGCCGGTGTCGAGGAGCCCCGGCTTGTCGCGGTCAAGATGATCGCGCCCGACCTTCTGGACGGCGAGGGGACGGTCCGGCAGCGGTTCGGCCAGGAGATCGACGCCGTCCGGAGCGTCGTGAGCAACCGGGTGCCGGCGATGGTGGCGTTCGAGGCGGATCCGGCGGCCGCCCGGCCGTGGTTCGCCATGGATTACGTCGCGGGACCGTCGTTGGACACGATGGTCAAGAAGTCCGGCACGTTCGCGGTCGGCCCGTACGCCGCGCTGGGCCTGCACCTTGTCGAGGCCCTGCGGGCGATCCACGGTGCCGGACTGCTGCACCGCGACCTCAAGCCGCAGAACGTGGTGCTGGGACCGGACGGGCCCGTGGTGCTCGACTTCGGGCTCGCGGTGCTCGCCGAGCGGGCCTCCAGCCAGGCGCTCACGAAAACCGGACACGGCGTGGGCACCGCCAGGTACATGCCGTGGGAGCAGGTGAAGGACGCCAAGCACGTCGGCGAGCCCGCCGACGTGTACGCCCTCGGGGCCACGCTGTTCTTCGCGCTGACGGGCAGGTCGCCCTACCCCTACGGACCGATGCCGGTGGAGCCGGACTGGGAGGGGGTCGCGCCGGTTTTCCTCCCGCTGCTCGCCAAGACGCTGGTGGCCGCCCCGGGGCAGCGCCCGGATCTCGACGCGGTGGAACTGAGCCTGTGCGACCTGCTCGCCGGTGCCGACCTGACGCCCGAGCTGGCGGCGGAGCAGCTCCGCGCGCTCGTCGACTCCGCGGGTCTCGCCCCGAAGCTGCCGGCCGAAGCCCTCACCGGCCAGGTGGACCCGGCTGTCCGGGAGCTGGCGCTGAAAATGATCGACGCGAACTTGGCGGACGTCGATCCGGGCTTCTTCGGCATCGTGGACACCGAGGACGCCGAGTGGGCGGCCCAGACCGGCGCGGGACCCGCCGCCCAGGATCCGGCACACGCGGACGAGCCTCCGGCAGCGGCCCCGCAGCCGGAGCCGGTCCCCCTGACGAGCTACCGCATCCCGCCCCCGCGTCCGGCGGCGGGTCCCGCGGAGCACCCGGAGGGGACCCCGACCCTCCCCGCTTCCGTGCCTCCGCAGGTACCGCCCCGCGCCGCGCAGCAGGTCGCCACCGACCTGCGCGAGAAGTACGCACATCGACGGGACCTCTAGGCAGGCACGGTCCCCGACGGCGCTAATCTCGACAGCGTCCCGTACGTCCCGTACGCCCTGTAAACGCCGCACACGCCGTACACCCCGGAAGGATCCGCATGCCCGCACCTGACGGCCCCCCGCCCGCCGGCACCGTCATCGAGGTACGGGACGAGGAGTGGCTGGTCCGCAACAGCAAGCGGGTACGGCCTGGCGAGTACCTCATCGAAGCCGTAGGAGCTTCCGACCTCGTGCGCGGCCAGCGGGCCCGCTTCCTGGCACCCACGATGGAGGACTACCGCGTTCTGCGCCCCGAGGACACCGGCCTCGTCGCCGACAGTTCGCCGCACTTCCGCCGCAGCCGCCTCTTCCTGGAGGCGGTGCTGCGCAAGACGCCGCTGCCGCAGCGGGAGCGGCGCCTCGCGTTGACCGACGGCTTCCTCCTGGACCGCATGGACTACCAGTTGCGGCCCGCCGCGAAGGCGCTGGCGAACCCGCTGCGGCCGCGACTGCTGATCGGCGACGTTGTCGGCCTGGGCAAGACCCTGGAGATCGGCGTGCTGCTCGGCGAGCTGATCCGCCGCGGGCGCGGTGAGCGCATTCTGGTGGTCACACCCGCCCCCGTCCTGGAGCAGTTCCAGCACGAGATGTGGACGCGGTTCTCCCTGCCGCTGGTACGTCTGGACAGCTCGGGCATCGCCCGCATCGAGCGGAAGATCCCCGCGGGCCGCAACCCCTTCACGTACTACAAGCGCGTCATCATCTCGATGGACACCCTCAAGAACCGCAAGCGCTACGGCCCGTGGCTGGAGAACATCCGATGGGACGCAGTGGTGATCGACGAGTCCCACAACGTCATCAACCAGGGAAGCGACCGCCGGGAGCTCGCCGACCGGCTCGCCGAGCGCACGGACGCGCTGATTCTCGCGAGCGCGACACCGCACAACGGCAACATGAGCGCCTTCACCGGACTGATCCGCCTGCTCGACCCCATGGCGGTCAAGGATCCGGCCTGCCCGCGGAAGGAGGAGCTGGAGCACCTGATGCTGCGCCGGACCAAGGTCAGTGCCGAGGTGGCCGAGCAACTCAAGGACCACTGGGCTCCGCGCGGCGGCTCGTACCCCGTGCGCTGCCGGGCCGGGGACCTGGAGGAGGAAGTCTTCCAGGAGCTTGCCGGGCACTGGCTGAAACGGCACGCCCGACCCGCCGGCACCGACGACCGGCTGTTCCCGTACGTCCTGCTCAAGTCCTTCCTGTCGTCGCACCGCGCGCTGTTCGCCACGGCCCGGCAGCGGCTCGCCAGGACCGGGCACACCCTCCCCGCGCGGCACCGGATCACCGACGGCCCGCCCTCGGGCGTGGTGGTGGGCACGCCCGAGGGCGCGTCCCTGCTGCGTCTGATGGAGCTGGCCAGGGCCATCGAGCGGGCGGGCACGCGGGAAGGCGGGCTCGCCGCCACCTCCAAACTCGCCGGTCTGGTCGAGGAGCTGGGCCGAATCGGGGTGCGGGCGGGCAGTCCGACCCGGGCGGTCGTCTTCTCCGAACGCCGCGAGACGCTCGACTGGCTGGGCGAGGTGCTCCCGCCGCTGCTCGGCTGGACGGCGGAGGCCGACGCCAAGGCGGCCGTCAAGGTGATGTACAGCGGCGCAGGGATGTCCGACCGGTTGCAGATGGAGTACGTCGACGAGTTCGCGCGCGCCGGCGGCGACGTACGGCTGCTGCTCACCGGCGACGGCGCGTCCGAGGGCGTCAACCTGCACCGCCAGTGCCACCACCTGATCCACTGGGATCTGCCCTGGAGCCTGATCCGGGTCGAGCAGCGCAACGGCCGTATCGACCGCTACGGGCAGACGCGGCCGCCCGAGTTCCGCGCGATGATCCTCGAATCCGCGGTCGAGGGAGCACTCGACGACACGGACATCGCGGAGAAGGTCCTCTCCCGAGAGGAGCGGGTGCACGCGATCCTCGGCGCCGTGGAGGCGGCGACGAAGGAGAACGATGGCGAGCTGGAGGAGAAGCGCGTCATGGAGGCGCTGTTCAGGGGAGAGGCGCCGCAGCAGGCGGTGGACGATCTTCAGGCGGTGTCCGTGGACTCTCCGGACGGCGGCGCTGCCCCCGCGGACCTGCCGCTCGCCCAACAGCTGAACGCCGAGTTCGGCACGGGCGACGACCCTTACGACGACGCGGAATCCGACATCGGCTTCGACTTCGGCTTGGATCTGGACGAGGACGAGCCCGGCGGCGCGGCCCGCACGGACAGCCGGAACGTCGGGGTGCAGGCCGTCGACGGGGGCTCTGCCACACCCGCAGGCTCCGAGTCCCCGCCTGCCGGAGCCGACGGCCACCACGCCGCCCCCCTGCGCGTCGTGGAGGAGCTGCGCCTGTTCGAGGACCGCCGCGCCTACGTCCTCGCCGGACTGGAGGAACTCGCCGACCTGGAGGCGTTCCGCCTGGACACCACGGTGAGCGGCACCGACCTCAGCTTCGACACCCCGGACGACCTCGCCGACCGGCTCGCCGTCCTGCCCGCCGGCTATCTGCGCGACCACGGCATCACCCGCCGCATGAAACTCACCTTCAGCAGGCAGGACGCGGCCGACTCCCTGCGCCGGGCCCGTGAGGACGCCGACTCGCCGTCCCTGTGGCCGGACGCCCACTACGTCGGCGAACTGCATCCCGTCCTGGAGTGGATCACCGACAAGGTGCTGGTCCAGCTCGGCCGCCAGCAGGCGCCCGTCATCCAGGTGGACCGCGCCCGTGTACCGGAGCCCGTCTTCCTCACCCAGGGTGTGTGGTCCAATCAGGAGGGCCGTCCGACGGTGGTGGCCTGGCTGGCGGTCGACCGGCTGGGCCGGGCCGGCGAGGAGCCCCGGGTGCGGGAGCTCAGCCGTTCCCTCCTCGCCGAGCTCGGCCTCGGGCCCGCCATGCCGGACCACTTCCCGCCGGGCGACCCGGACGCGCTGCGGGTCCACGTCCCGGCGGCCGTGGCCGCCACCCGCGCCGAGCTGGACCACCGCCGGGCCGAGGCGGAGGAGCATATCGACCGTCCGCTGCGGGAGTACGAGAGGCGGGTCGGCCGCTGGCTGGAGCAGCCGCTCCCCGGCTTCAGCGGCGGCCGCGGCGCCCGCGAGCGAGCCGCGGAGAACCTGGAGAAGGCCGCGGCCAGGCTGCGAACCTCCGGCGACCCGCTGATCCGGGTCCTGGCCGCCCTGGAGCCGAGCTCATGACCGTGGGGACCGTCCCCGAACCGTGCCCGAAGGCGATCCGGCAGGAGCAGTACGCGTGACGTTCGACGCTCTGATCAACGAGGGCGAGTACTTCCCGTCCTTCTACCTGGACGAGATCCTGCCCAAGCAGCTCAGGACCGGCCGCCTGAAGGAGTGGGCGGCCCGGGAGCGCCAGGGCCTGCCCACCCCCCGCCAGGGGCTGCGGGACCTCACCGGCCCCTATCTGGACGTGCGGCTCACCGTGGGTGGCGAGGCCGGGACGTTCAACATCCGGACCGACGCGCAGGCCGTCGCGGCCCACGAGGCGGCGACCGAGGAGCTGAGGGAGCAAACCGGCGAGGACGAGCCGCCCGCCTTCCTGCCCCGGACCGGACCCCGCGTCTACGCCGACAGCCCCGAGGGCGAGTGGCGCGCGCGGCTGGACGCCTGGCACGAACGTGTCCTGCGCGCGCTGGGCTTCACCCCCTGCCCCGGCCACCTCACCGTGCAGGGCGCCGCCGGCCCCGTCGCGGTGCCCGTGGCCCACAGCGAGCCCGGGGTCGTGGTCCTGGCCGGTGGTTTCGCCGACGACGCCGCTTTCACCCGTGGCGACGGCACCGCCAACCGGCTGCCCGTGCCCGTCCGCGCTGCGTCGGGCAAGACGCTCACCACCGTCACCGACCTCGCCGCCTGGCTGCTCGCCTCCGACAACGCGCCCCGCTACGCGCTGCTGCTGTTCGGTGGCGTCATCGTCCTGGCCGACCGGGAGAACTACGCCCGGGGCCGCCACCTGGCGGTCAGCTTGGACATCGCGCTGCCCCGCAAGGGAGGCAAGGGCGCGACCGCGGGCGAACTGGAGGTGATCGCCGCCCTGTTCGGCGCGCCCTCGCTGCGTCCGGCCGAGGACGGCGGGGAGGACGACATCGCCCGCCTGGTGGCGGAGTCCCGCGACCACTCCGTGGGCGTGACAAGCGACCTGCGCGAGGGCCTGAAGAAGTCCGTCCAGCTGATCGCCAACGAGGTCCTGGAACTCGCCGGACGCCAGGGCGTCAGGCCCGCCGACCTCCCGGAGTGGCTTCCGAAGCCCCTCGCGCAGCCGAACGCGCTCCCGGACCTGCTCACCAAGGAATCCCTGCGCTACCTCTACCGCATCCTCTTCCTGCTGTACGCCGAGGCCCGCCCCGAGCTCGGCATCCTGCCGATGAAGAGCCCGGAGTACGTCGAGGGCTACAGCGTTGCCCGGCTGCGCGAACTGGTCGTCCAGGAGCGGCTGTCCAGCGCCTCGCGCGATCGCCACCACTTCCACGACTCGCTGGACCTGCTCTTCCGGAAGGTCTTCACCGGCCACCCGGTCGCCGACACGGTCACCTCCCGCGACCCCGTGCGAGGCGAGGCAGCCGGGGCGCCGCCCGTCCAGGCGCCCGAATGCGATCCGAAGTCCGGACTGCCCGAGGACGACGGCTACGAGGGCGTGCGCATCGAGGCCCTGAGGTCACGGCTCTTCGACCCGCACTCGATCCGGCTCGTCGACCAGGTGGTCACCCACCCGGACGACATCGCCCCGGGCGACACCACGTCCGAGGGGGTCCGCCGCCTGGACCTGCGCCTGCGCAACAAGGTCCTGCACCAGGTGCTGCGGAGCCTCACCCTCGTCGAGGGCCGGGGCCGCGGCGGCCGGGGCGGCTTCATCTCGTATGCGAACCTCAGCATCAACCACCTCGGCGCGGTGTACGAGGGCCTGATGTCCTACACCGGCTTCATCGCCGACGAGCCGCTGTACGAGGTCGCCAAGGGCGGCGACCCCAGCGGCGGTTCGTGGCTGATCAAGGCCGCGCAGGTCCGCTCCGGACGCTACCCGGACGGCCCGCGCGACAGCGTGTTCGTGGGCACGGAGGTCAACCCGGAGACGGGCCGGCCGGTGCCTGTCCCGCACAAGGTCGGCTCGTACGTCTACCGGCTGGCCGGCCGTGACCGCCAGACCAGCGCCTCCTACTACACGCCCGACTCCCTGACCCGGGCCACGGTCGAGCAGACCCTGCGCTTTCGCCTCGACGAGAACGGCGCCGTCGATCCCCGGCAGCCCGAGCGGGCCTGGGTCAACGCGGCGGACGTGCTGCGCTGGCGGGTGTGCGAACCGGCCCTCGGCTCCGGCGCTTTCCTCAACGAGGCCGTCAACCAGCTCGCCGAGCTCTACCTGCGTCTGGCCCAGCGCGAACGCGGCGTCGAGATCGACGCCGAGGACTACCAGCGCGAGCTCCAGAAGACGAAGGCGTACATCGCCCTGCACAACGCCTACGGCGTGGACCTGAACGAGACGGCGGTCGAGCTGGCCGAGATCTCGCTGTGGCTGAACACCATGTACCAGGGCATGAAGGCGCCCTGGTACGGCCTTCACCTCCACCGGGGCAACTCGCTGATCGGCGCCGCCCGCGCGGTGTACCCCGGGAACAGCCTCAGCAAGGGCGGCTGGCTGGTCGCGAAGGCCCCGCAGCGCCCCCGGCGCGTCCCACTGGGCGAGAAACTGAAGGCCCGGGAGGTGCACCAGTTCCTGCTGCCCGCGATGGGATGGGGGTCGATCGGCGAGAAGGTGTCCCTGCGCACCCTCGACAAGGGCAAGCCGGAGGAGACGGTCAAGGCCGTCGTCGACGGCGATGTCGTCGACTGGCTGGAGCCCGGACTCGTCGAGGCGATGCGCAAGTGGCGCTCGGCGATGCGGCGCAACCCCAAGGGAGACCCGAGGCAACGGACGCAGAAGCAGAAGGCGGCACCGACGCCGGAGGATCTGGCGGAGCGGGACGCGAGGCTGGGCCAGGGGGCGTTCGACCTCGGACTCGGAATCTGGGAGCAGGCGGCGCTGGGGGACGCGGACGACAGCGCCGCTCCCGCCTCGGCCACCGCTTCCTCCGCTCCCGCCGTTGCCGCCGCCAGTGTCACGGAGGACGACGACACCGCGCCCGGTGAGGCGACGCAGACCGGTCGGCTGATCAGACTCGCCCGCCGGGTCGAGTACCTGTGGGATCTGGTCGTGATGCGGCTGAGGCTGTCCGAGCAGGAGATCTCACGGCACGTCGACGTCTGGGGAGCCGCACCCCCGCGCGACGGCCAGGGGCCGGAGGCGGGCGGCGGCGTGCGGAACCGCCCGCCGATGGACCGGGACGCGGTCCTGGAGGCGCTGCACCGCAGGGGCACGCCGTACTGGCGCCTCAAGCAGCTCATGGACGCCTGGTGCGCGCTGTGGTTCTGGCCGCTGGAGGAGATCGGGCTGCTGGACGGCTCGGACGACTTCGCCTACCGTCCGAACGGCGAGGACCGCACGGCTCTGCAACACGGCCACCGCGATCGCGCGGTCCCGCTGAGGTCCCTCGCCGACTGGATCGAGTTCGCCGAGGCCGTCGTCGGTCGCATGGATGCCGAGACGGGGGAGGGCGAGCAGGCGACGTTCCTGTCCTTCGAGGGGGTCGCGAGCCTCGGCGAGCTGGACCTGAAGGAACACGAACTCGACGCGGTGATGACCGAGGCGCTGGCCTGGTCGCACCCCATCGACATCGGCAGCACCTTTCCCTGGTTCGAGACGGTGCAGCGGATCGCCGCCGAACGCGGCTTCCTCCACTGGGAGCTGGACTTCGCCCACGTCTTCGCCGAGGGCGGCTTCGACGTGATGGTGGGGAATCCCCCGTGGGTCAAGCAGGAGTGGAAGGAGAGCGGAGTCCTCGCCGAGTTCGAACCGTGGTTCGAACTGGCCGAGAAGCCGAGCAACGAGGCATGGGCCGAGCGCAAGGCCGACGTGATGGCGTGGAGGGGCGCCAAACCGGCGTTCATGGGCGAGCTGGCGGTCCACGCGGCGGCGTCCGCGTTCCTGGCGTCGGCGGACACGTATCCCGAGCTGCTCGGGACGCAGCCGGACCTGTACCGGGCCTTCATGCTGCTGGCGTGGCGGGCGGTGGGGGAGCGGGGGACAGCGGGGCTGATCCATCCGTCCACTCACCTGACCGGGACGAAGGAGGGGGCGCTGCGCGGAGCGGCATACCGGCACCTGCGGTTGCACGCGGACTTCACCAATGAGCTGCTCATCTTCGCCAACCCGGTGGGCAACAGCAGCCATTTCAGTGTCAACGTGTACGGCCGGGACAAGGACATCAACTTCCAGCACATGAGCTGGCTCCTGCATCCGAGTGTGTTGGTGGGATCCGTGCGCCACGACGGCAAAGGCCCCGTGCCGGGGGTCAAGGACGGAGGCAAGTGGGACTTGCGTCCGCACCGGAACCGGATCATCACGGTGGACCCTGAGCGCCTGGCCGAGTGGCGTGACTTGGCCGGTGAGTCGAATCCGCCGCCGATCAAGCAAGCCAAGCTCTTGTACCCGGTGACCCAGGCGGAGGAGTCGGCTATCAGGGCACTCGCGAGGTGGAAGCGTCGGGTCGCGGCGCTCGGCCCGCGCATCAGCCCCGGCTTCCATGAGAAGAACGACCGCACGGCGGGCTACTTCACCTGGACGCCTGGCCCGGTGGAGGGCTGGCGGGACGTCATTCTCCAGGGGCCGATGATCAGCGTTGCCACGCCTTACCACAAGCAGCCCCCCGCAGACGGCTCGAAGAGCATGCGCGACTACGAGCCGTGGGATCACCTGAACCTGGCCGAAGACGTCGTGCCGCGCACGAACTACCGGCCCTCCGTCAATCGCTCGGTGAGCGACTACTACACGGCCCTCGCTCGCCGCACATGGACCGACGAAGCATTGCTCGACGACCTGCGGGACGACGACCGAGTCTCCCATGCTCTCCAGGAACTGACGGCGGACGAGGGTCAGCAGCGGGCAGTGCTCAGAGACTGGGCGAGCCGCCCTTACTCGCGCTTCTACCGGCTGGCTTGGCGTCGGCAGATCGCGTTCAACACAGAGCGCAGCCTTTTTGCTGCGCTTCTGCCCCCGGGACCGGCACACGTGCACATGATCCACAGCGCCGCACTGGGCACCACACGGGCGACCGCGCTGATGGCAGGCTTCTGGGCCGCGCTGCCGCTTGACTACTTTCTGCGGGCGACGGGACGCTCAGACCTCCAGAAAGGCGAGGCGGAGGTCATGCCCGCCCCCACGCCGGGTCATCCCCTGGAAGGGGCGCTGCTCCTCCGGACCCTTCGCCTCAATTGCCAGACGGACGCCTACGTCCGGCTCTGGGAGGAGTTGTACGAGCCGTCCTGGCAGCGGGACACCTGGGCCGCCTCCACCGTGTGGCCCGAAGGCACGCCGCCGCTCAGTGTGGGCGTAGGGCCGGTGTGGAACCGCGACACGCCCCTCCGTACGGAGTTCTCCCGGCGCGCGGCGCTTGTAGAGATCGACGCCCTGGTGGCCGTGTGGCTCGGCATCAGCGCGGACGAGCTGGTGGCCATGTACGACGCCAGGTTCCCCGTACTCCAGCAGTACGAGGAGAGCATGTGGTTCGACGCGACCGGCCGCCGTATCGCCAAGGCACACCAGCAGTTCGGCTACGGCCAGCCCAAGGACGCCTGGAAGCAGTTGAGTTCTCCCGAGGGCTTCCCTGTCGAGTACAAGGTCCCGGACGGGTACGCCGATCCTCTCTACCGGGCGCACCGGAAGGACGAGATGAAGGCCGCCCACGCCGAGTTCACCCGGCGGCTGCGTGCGGCCGGTTGGGAGCCCGGCGACACGCGACCCCCGGGAGACGCCGAGCGCTGAACAGGCGCCCCCGTACGCGAGAGCCCCGCCGTCTGCCAGGACCGGCACGGCTCTTGCGGCGGAA
Organism: Streptomyces sp. NPDC020983; assembly: GCF_044333485.1. NCBI lineage: Bacteria > Bacillati > Actinomycetota > Actinomycetes > Kitasatosporales > Streptomycetaceae > Streptomyces > Streptomyces sp. NPDC020983. Next base: position 481,471 of record NZ_JBIRRA010000002.1, read on the forward strand.
CGGGCGGGCTCAGACGGCCCGCTTCGCCGCCATGTGGACGAACTCCGCCCAGGCCGCACGCGACACCGTGAGCACGGGGCCGCCGACGTCCTTGGAGTCCCGGATGTACACAACGGCCGGAGCTGCCGCGACCTCCACGCACTGGCCGCCCTCGGTCCCGCTGTAGCTGCTCTTGAACCAGGCTAGGCCGGGTGCGGTGGTCGAGGACTCAGCGTTGTTCATAGCGATCCCAGCAACCCTTCGATGAACTTCGTTGACTCTCGCGGGCTGAGAGCCTGCGATCGGATGATCCCATAGTGTGCGGCGGCGAACGCCGTCTGCTCCGGGTCGGTTTCCAGAGCGCTGGTCGAATACGTCTCGGAGTACACGAACTTCTTGCCATCCCTGCGGGTGACGACCGTGAAGGGCCCGTTCACGCCCGCGTTGTCCTCGCAGTCCGTCGGCATGACCTGGATCTCGACGTTCCGCATCTGGCCGATCAGCAGAGCATGCTCCAACTGCCCCCGCATCACGGCCGCGCCGCCGTACCGGTGCCGCAACAGCGCCTCATCCATCACGAAACTCAGCAGCGGCGCTGGGCGCCGCTCGAAGATGGCTTGCCGGGCCAGCCTGGCGTCGACGCGCTGCTCGATCGTCTCCGGGTCCAGGGGAGGGCGCCGCATCGCGAGCAGCGCCCTCATGTACTCCTCGGTCTGGAGCAGGCCGTTGATCACGAGGGTGTCGTACACGAGAAGCTCAAGCGCCTCCTTCTCCAGTGCCGCCATCCCCTGGAAGAACGTCGGATACTGCGCCCTCTCCACCTGCTCCTTCCACAGGCGCAGCAACCCTTCCGCCCGCAGCGCGTCGTCCGCGCGGTCGATGGTCCGGGGGGAGGGAATCCTGCGGCCCTGCTCGAACGACGCGATCGTCGAAGCCGAGTAGCCGAGCCGTTTGCCGAACTCCTCCCGCTCCAGGTTCTCCCGTGCCTTGAGCGTCTTCATCGTCTGGTCGAACGCGGTGACCACGCCCCGCCCGGCGTCGTCATCCGGGCGGCGCCCGCCGCCCTCGTCGTTGCCCGAGCCGCCGCCGAAACTCACGACCGCCGTTTCCTCATCGCCCGAAGTTCCCTCGGCCCCCGTGCCCCCGTCTTCCACCGCCGACCACCTCCTCCCCTGTTCAACGCTCGTGTGCGCAAACCGTTACGCTGCGCTTCGCGTACGTGCAAGCGCGCCGCGCGTACAACCGCCGTACGTCATTGCGTTACCCCTGGTGACGGTCCGCGACCGGCGGGACCGTGATCCGTATGACGAACAAGCCCGCCGGGCCTTCCGACAGCAGCCGACCGCCCGCCCCCGACGCGCGGTTGCCCGCGCCTGCCCAGCCCACGGCGGCGCGCGGCTTCGAGACGTTCGAGATGCGCTTCACCACCACGCGCCGTGGAGCCCGCCTGGCCCGCCGCATGGCGGCCCTCCGCCTGGACGCGTGGGGCTTCCCGTACGGCACCGAGGCGCACGACGAGATCGTGCTGATCGTCGGCGAGCTGGCGGCCAACGCCGTGACCCACGGCCTTGTCGCCGGGCGGGACTTCCACCTCCGCCTGCAGGCGGCCCCGCGATCCGGGACGGCGCGCGTCGAGGTCACCGATGCCCGTGGCGAACGCGTCCCGGAGCGCCCCGCCTTCCCGGACGGCGTGGGCGACGAGGAGAGCGGGCGCGGCCTGCTCCTCGTCTCTCGGCTGGCCGTCCGCTGGGACTGGCACCCGCGCCCCAACGGGCCGGGCAAGACGGTCTGGGCGGAGTACGCGGGTGCGCCGGGATGCGGGCGGTGAGGCCCGTCCGGCCGGTCCGCCGCACGAGGGGCGGGCACGCGGCCGTACTCCCCTGACCGGACGGCCCGCACCCCGTGCGCGTACCGGTCCCGTGGCAGGAGGCACGGGCAGTGGGCAGCGCGCTGTCCGTGCGGCCTCGTAGAGTGGAACGCGATCGGACCTGATCACCGCGAGCGCGCGCTCGCCGGTGGTCCGGGCGTACGCCGGTCACGGGACACCGGGGAGACGGGGGCGCAGCGCGTCATGAGACCCACACTCGCCGCGCAGACACTGCGCGACACGACGGTCGAGTATCTGACGACGACCTTCGCGCTGGCCGAGCCCGACACGCAGGACGCCCTGGAGGACTTCCTCACCGACCCGGCGGACGGCCTCTTCCGCGGGCCGTACCTACGGATCAGGCGCCCCTTCCGGGCGGCGGCCGACGGCTGGCAGCGCCATGTCGACTGGTATCCGGCGGGGTTCCAGCCCTACGCCCACCAGGCGGACGCCTTCGCCCGGCTGACCAGCAAGGACGGGCACCGGCCCGAGCCCACACTGGTGGTCACCGGCACGGGGTCGGGCAAGACCGAAGCCTTCCTCTACCCGGTGATCGACCACTGCCGACGGGCCAGGGCGGCGGGTAAGCCCGGGATCAAGGCCATCCTGCTGTACCCGATGAACGCGCTGGCGGGCGACCAGGCGGACCGGCTGGGCGATCTGCTGGAGGACGACAGGCTGGGTGAGGTGACGGCGGGCCTCTTCATCGGCCAGGCGTCGTCCCGGGGGGCCGCCCCGTACAAGCGGGTGATGGTGGAGCGCGCCGAGATCCGCCGCAATCCGCCGGACATCCTGATCACCAACTACAAGATGCTCGACCTGCTGCTCCAGCGGCAGCAGGACGCCCCGCTGTGGCGGGACGCCGACCTGGCGTACATCGTGATCGACGAGTTCCACACGTACGACGGAGCGCAGGGCACTGACGTGGCGATGCTGCTCCGGCGGCTCGCGGCCGTTGTGGGGGCACCTGAGGACGGGCGGCCGCTGGGGGCGATCTGCCCGGTGGCGACCTCCGCGACCCTGGGATCGGGGGGCGCGGCGGCCGACCGGAGCGCCATGCTGAGGGTGGCCTCGCAGGTGTTCGGGACGCGGTTCCCGGACGAGGCGGTGGTCGGGGAGGACCGGCGGGAGGCGGCGGAGTTCCTGGCTGCCGTGGACGACACGCTGCCCCTGCCGACGCCCGGCGAGCTGGCGGACCTCCCCGACCCGGCGCGTACCCCGGGCGGCCTGGACGCCGTCGCCCGCATGACCGTCGGCTGCGACACGGGGGATCCGCGCGAGCTGGGGCGGCGGCTGCTGGCCCACCCCCTCACCCACGCGCTGCTCGCCTCGAAGGACGCCCCGCTCACGCCCCTGGAAGTCCTCCGCGGGTTCCCCGCCGGCTCGGCGTGGCGGGCCGCCGCCGTACAGCAGCCGGAGCAGGCCGCGATCGCCCTGGCGCGCTTCGTGGCGCTGATCTCGGCGGCCAGGGATCCGAAGGCGCCCGACGACAAGGAGCGGCCGCTTCTCTTGGTGGAGGCCCATCTGTGGCTGCGGGCGCTGTCGCGCGTGCTGCGGTTCGTCGCGCCGCAACCCGTCTTCTCCTGGTCGGATGCCGACCAGGCCGCTCTCACCGCGACCGGGCCCGGCCCCGGTGAGAGCCGTGCGGACATGGACCGCCGCGCCGTGGCTGTGGCCGCGCAGGCCGAGCGCCGTCTGCACGCCCAGCGTTCCGGCCGGCTGCCCGCCGCATACTGCCGGCACTGCGGACGCTCAGGCTGGGCGGCGATCTGCCCCGACCGCAACCCGCAGAACCTGGTCCACGCCCCGGACGAGATCTACCGGGCGAGCGTCGCCGGGGGGGCCGCCAAGGCCCGGGTACGGGCGTTGATCGCCGCCACCCCGGCAGAGGCGGCCGAGCAGGCCAGGGCGCTGCTCGCGCGCCGGGCCGCCCGGACCGCCCGCAGGGGCGCCGCGCACGACGCGACGCTGCTGGTCCTGGAGGACAACGGCAGGGCGCTGCGCCGGCTCGACCCGGATGAGGTCCTGCGCGGCGGCGACCGCACGGCCCCGGCGCCCGCCCCCGAGAACGGCGTGTACGTGTGGGCCTGGTTCGACAACCAGGAGCAGAGCGAATACGCCGGGCAGGACCGCTGCCCGGCATGCGGCCAGACGCAGGGCATCCGCTTCCTTGGCGCCGGCGTCGCACCGCTCGCCTCGGTCGTGGTCACTCAGCTGTTCACCGGAGGGGAGCTGCCGGCCAGGGACGAGCACGACCGCGACCGGCGCAAGACACTGATCTTCAACGACTCGGTGCAGGACGCCGCCTACCGCGCCGGTTTCGTGGCTAGCCGGTCCTGGAAGTTCTCCTTGCGCTCCCTCATCCACGAGCAGTTGGCCGACCGCGTCCGCGAGAGCGCAGAGTTCGCCGCCGACGGCGTCCCGCTCAACGAGCTGATCTCCTCGCTGATCAGCCGGGCCGCCGCCCCGGAGCAGCGCCTCCTCGCCTCCGTCGTACCACCCGACCTGCACGACGTGGGCCGGGTCAAGCGGCTGCTGGCGGGCAAGCAGCGCATCCCGAAGGCCACCTGGGAACTGGTCGGCGATCGCCTCGCCTTCAACACACTGTTGGAGTTCGGCCTTCACTCCCGCCTCGGGCGCACCCTGGAACTCACCCGTACGGTCGCCGCCGAGGTCCGCCTGCCCGACCCGGCCGCGGCGGCCGATGCGGCCGCGGCGCTGTACGACCTGCGGCGGGAGCAGCAGCTCCCGGAAGACCCGGGCGACGCCTCCGGCACGAACCGACCCGCGCCGGCCTCCGGCGCGAAGGCCGCCGTCCCGCCCCCGGGCGACCCGGAGCGCCCCCGGTTCTTCGAGGGCTACGTCCGCGGGCTGCTCGAACACATCCGCCGGATCGGCGGCATCCGCCATTCCTGGCTGGATCGGTTCATCGACGAGGAGGGCCGCAACACGTACCTCGTCCGTGGAGGCCGGCCTGCGGGGATGCCCGCGTTCGGCAGGGGCTCGGAGGCACCGGCCTTCGTCCTCGTCGGCGCCCGCGCCGGCGGCACCGCGTTCGAGCGGCTGGACACCCGGGACAGCTGGTACGTCGACTTCACCACCCGCTGCCTCGGCCTGGACCGCGAGGCCGCGGGCGCGTATCTCAGCGAGCTCTTCGAGCAGCTGGCCGGCGACGCAATCGGTGCGCTGGCCCGGCGGCGCACCGGCCCGACCGACCAACGGCAGGGGCAATGCGTGTACGGGCTCACTCCCGGGCACGTCCGGGTGCGCCCGCTGGACGACGACCAGACCGCGCTCGCTGTCCTGACCTGCCCCGAGTGCGGATGGACGCAGACCGTGCCGCCGGAGCGGGCGCCGGTGTGGCAGGGCACGCGCTGCCCGCTCAAGCGCTGCGAGGGCACCCTGACCCGCCCCTCGCGGGAGGTGGGCGGCCGGGCGGCGCGCGACCACCGCACCGACTACTACCGGCGCCTGTACCGGGAGGCCGAGCCGTACAGCGTGGTGGCGGCCGAACACACTGGCGTCCTGAGGCGCAAGGAACGCGAGGAGGTGGAGAAAGGTTTCCGGCGCGGCACGCGTTACACGGACCCGAACGTCCTGTCGTGCACACCCACGCTCGAACTCGGCATCGACATCGGCCAGCTGGAGGCCGTCGTACTGGCCTCGCTGCCGCCATCGACAGCCGGTTACGTCCAGCGAGTCGGCCGCGCGGGCCGCGCCACCGGCAACGCGTTCATGGTCACGCTGGCCGACACCAGCCCCCGCGCCCTGTACCACCTGGCCGAACCGCACAACCTCATCGCCGGCCCGATCCTGCCGCCCGGGTGCTTCCTGTCCGCGGGCGAGCTGCTGTGCCGGCAGTACACCGCGTATCTGATCGACCGCGCGGCCCGCGGCGCCCTGGAGGGCGTACCACCGCTGCCGGATCGGGTGACCCAGCTCGTCGGCCGCACCGGCTGGCTGACGGTCTTCCAGAACGCGGTGAAGGGGCGCGTCGACCTGGCGGACGGTTTCCTGGCGCTCTTCCCCGACATCGAGGGGGTCCCCGACTCGGGCGTGTCCCGGGACGCCCGCAAGACCCTGCGCCGCTACGCGCAGGCGGAGCTGGCCACGCGGCTGGAGCGGGCACGGCGGGCCTGGGACGACGAGCGTGCCGAACTCGTGTTGCGCCGCAAGCTGATCAGCGACGCCGCCGACTCCCTCCACGAGGCCGTGGAGGACGAGGCACGTGAGAAGCGCGGCCTGGTCCGTGAGGCGGCGGGCGTTTCAAGGCTCCTCCAGGAGATGGCGCAGGGCGATTCGCAGGGCTTCCTCGTCGAGCAGGGACTGCTGCCCAACTACAGCCTCGTAGAGGACGGCGTACGCCTGGAGGCCGTGCTCAGCTACAAGGAACCCCCGCGCAGGCTCCGCGCGGGAGAGGACGCCGGAGCCGACAGGTCCCGCTGGAACTACGACCCGCGCACCTACGACCGCCCCGCGGCTTCCGCGCTCACCGAACTCGCCCCGGGCAACGCCTACTACGCCCGCGGCTACCGGCACGTTGTCGACGGCTTCGAACTCGGCCCCGTCCGCAGGGACTCTCCCCACGCCCCGCCCGCGGGACTGCGGACCTGGCGGGTGTGCGACGACTGCGGCCATGTCCGCACCGGCGAAGCCGCGGAGCAGGACACCTCACCCTGCCCGCGCTGCGGCGGCGTCGGCATCGGCGGCCGCACCGCCCTGCACCAGGTGGTGGTACCGCGCAAGGTCACCGCCCACGACAAGCGGGACGACGCCCGGATCGTCGACGACCGCGAAAGCCGCAGCAGCACCCGCTACACGACCGTCACAGCCGTCGACATCGATCCGCAAGACATCAGGAGGACCTGGCGGCACCAAAAGGCCACCTTCGGCGTTGACCACGTCCGCAAGGCGGTCATCCGCCGCTTCAACCTTGGCAAAAGACGTAACGGCAGGCGCAACGACACCCTCTTCGCCGGCGCCGAGGTGGCGGTCACCGGATTCACCGTGTGCCCGCGTTGCGGCGGCGCCACCGACCGTGAGCCGGGCCGCGGCCCCGCCCGGGAGACGTCCAGCCCGTCCCTGCTCGGACGGGAGGAGCTGGCCCACCACCGCCCGTGGTGCCCCACCCGGCGCCGCGACAAGCAGGCGGCGCCGCGGGACGTGCGGGTCATCACCGCCACCGAGCACACCACGGAGGCCCTGCGCATCCTGCTGCCCGCCGCCACGCTGAACGTGCCCGAGCGGCTGGCCTCCTTCTCCGCCGCACTCCATCTGGGCCTCGCCCTCCGATACGGCGGCGACCCGGCACACATCCGCTCCACCGCCGCCACCGAACCTGACCGGGAGACCGGCCTCACCCGCAACCACCTCGTCCTGTACGACGCCCTGCCCGGCGGAACGGGCTATCTCCAGCGCCTCGTCGACCGCGACGGTGAGGAGTTCAGAACCGTCCTCGCCGCCGCGCAACTGGGACTGCGCGCGTGCCCCTGCAAGGACACCCCGCGCCGAGCCTGCCACCGTTGCCTGCTCGGCTACGCCCCGGAACGGGACTACAAGGACCTCGACCGGCGGGAAGCCCTCTGGATGTTGGACACCCTCCTGGGCGCCGACGGGCACAGCGGGTGGGACGTCCGCGAGGGCGACAGCGGCGCCGGACCACGCTTCGCCGACCAGGCGGAGAGCGACCTGGAGCGCAGGTTCATCGAATGCCTCGACCGCTGGCTCGCCGTGCCCGGCAACGCAGCCGCCACGGACGACGCGTCCACGCCCACCGGGCGGCAGGGCAAGCAGTTCACCCTCACCCGGCCGGACGGCTCCCCGGTCCGCTGGGAGGTCGTCGCCCAGAAGGATCTGCACGATTACCGCACTCGTCCTGACCTGCTGTTCCGTCCGGTCGCCGGGGACACGACGAGCGACGGGGCGCCGCCGCTGCCCATCGCCGTCTATCTGGACGGCTACCGCTGGCACGCCTCCTCCCGTACCAACCGCATCGCCGACGACGCGGCCAAGCGCGCCCGGCTGCGCGCCGGCGGGACACTCGTCTGGCAGATCACCTGGGACGACGTCGCGGCCTGGGACCGAAACCTGAAAGGCGGGCAGGTGTCCGGCCCGGATGGCCCGGCCGACCCGCTGGACGCCGTCATCGCGGGCCGCGACGCCGACGCGGCCTGGCCGCCGTACGGTGTCGCGTCCGCTGCTGATCCCGGTGGCCTGGTGCGCGAGCAGTGGCGAAAGGCCGGGCGGGATCCCTCGGAGGCGCACGCGCTGCTTTTCGACGGCGCGATCCCCTCACTCCTCGGCTTCCTGCGCGACCCGCGGCCCAACAAGTGGCAGCAGCTCGCGCAGCTCGCCGTCAGCGCTCCCGCCGCCCTGCGCAGATCGGCCCTGGTGGACGCGGATCCGGCCGCCGCTGTCGGATGGATCGAGGCCGCCCTCCGCGGGGACCCGACGCCGACCGTCGCGGGGAAGGGGCTCAAGCTGCTGTCCTTCCACGACGGCTCGGGGCTGCCGATGGTCCTAGTCGCGGCTCCCCGAGCCGACCGCAAGGGCCTGCGGTGGAGCGCGCTCGCCGTGCTCGACGACCGGCCGGAAGCCGTCGGTTCGGACAGCCCCGACCACCGCCGACGCTGGAAAGCGTGGCTGTGCTGGAGCAACATCATCCAGTTCCTCGATCCCACCGGCGCGGGCCGCGCGGACGGTCTCGCGCTCGCCCGCACCGCCCTGGACGCCTTCGACGCCTCGCTGCTCGCCGCCACGGCCGGCCCGGCCGGCGGGCTGCTGCCCGCGCTGCGCGAAGAGGCCGACGGCACGGGGCTGCTCCCGCGCGAGCCCGCACACGGCGCTGCGTCCATCTCCCCGGCGCCCGGTGAAGGGCCTGCCGAGACGGACCGCCCCGGCGCCTTCACGGCGGCAGGAGACCCCGGACCGTCCCACGACATGAACCACACCGAGCGCACCCTGTGGGCGATGCTCCTGGAGGACCTTGACAGGTGGGGCGACCCGCAGGTCGCGGCACTGGCGCAGCAACTCGCAGCCCGGGGCGACGTGCAGGCGGGCAGGGCGAACTGGGACATCGACGGCGTCCGGCGCACGATCGAACTCGCCTGGCCCAAGGCCAGGATCGGGGTCGTCCTGTCCGAAGACGCGCGGGACAGCACGCACATGGCGCAATGCGCCGCCGCGGGATGGCGGCTGCGGCCGCCCGGCGGCTGGGACGTGGAAGAACTCGCCCGACTGCTGCGCGAAGAGGGGATGGCGGAATGAGTCCCGCGGCGTGGGAACCGGCCCGGGCCAGAACACGGGTTCAGGTCGGACGGCAGGCGCACGGGGACCTGGAGCGCCTGGGCGGGGTGGTCGCGGACGCGGTGGGAGACTTCGTCCACCGGCTGCGCGCGGACCGCGCCAATCGCGCGCTGCGCCTGTCCTACCTGCGGGCTGCCGGTGACAACGGCGATCTGCATCTCGCCCACGCCGATGCCACGTGCATGCTGCTACTCCTCTCGACGGACGGCGGCGACGAGATCCGGGTCCTCGCCGTGCGGGACGGACCGCGGGCCCGCGGCGAACTCGCCCGCCTCACCGTGGAGATCAACCCCGTCTCGGGCGACGTCGAGGTCGTGGACCAGAGCGAGGTCAGCGCCAACGTCGTGGCCCTGGCCGACCGGAAGGAGAGTTCCGCGCCCGGGCCGCACGCGCCTGCCGCACCGGATCGGGTGACGCCCGGGACGCCGGGCCCGTCCACGGCGCCGGCCGCGGCTGAGCGGCCATCGCTCTTCGCCCGGTACGACGACAGGACACTCGTCGACCTCGGGGTGGTCCGTTCCCTGCTGCCCGCGCTGCGAAAGGTGACGACGGACGAGCAGTTCGACCGGCTTCTCGCGCACAACCTGCCGGAACTCACCCGGGACGTCCTCCTGCGCCTGCGCGACCACGCGGACCCGGCGGACGTACGCCGGCACATCACGGCCACCTGGCGCCCCGACGACGAGGTGGACACCCGCGACTGGGCGAGCGCGGCCAGGCGCCCCGTCTCCCGGGCGGAGACCGATGACGACGCCGTCCTCGGCGCGCTGGGCCGCACATTCGACGCCTGGCGGCTGTTCCTCCACCCGGAGCAGCGGCGCCTGGCCACCGGCGACCTCAAGGGATCGGCGAGGGTGACCGGCGGCCCGGGTACCGGCAAGACGGTCGTCGCCCTGCACCGCGTACGCCATCTCGTCGAGCATCTCCCGGCAGATGACTCGCGGCCGGTGCTGCTCACCACCTACAACACCAACCTCGCCCAGGACCTCAGGGAACGCCTCGGTCTGCTGATCGGCCACGAATCGCTGCGCCGGGTCCACGTCACCTCCGTGGACGCGCTCGCCCACAGCATCGTCGAGGAGGCGGGCACGGAAAAGGGCCGGCCGCTGGGCGATGGCGAGGCCCTGGAACTCTGGCACACCGTGTGCACCGAGGCCGGGCTGTTCGACCACGACCCTGATTTCCTGGACACCGAGTTCAGGCACGTGATCCTGGCGTACGGCTGCGACTCCTGGGACGCCTACCGCCGTATCGGCCGCACCGGCCGCCCGCGCATCAGCCCGCGGCAGCGCCATGAGGTGTGGCAGCTCGCGCAGGCGTTCACGGCGCACCTGGACGCGGCACCGCGGCGTACCACCTACGCGCTCATCGCCGACCGTGCCGCCGCTGTCGCACAGCGGGCAACGCCCCGCTACCGGCACATCGTGGTCGACGAGGCACAGGATCTGTCCGCCTCGCACTGGCGGATGCTACGCGCCCTGGTGCCGAGGGGTCCGAACGACATCTTCCTGGTCGGAGACGCCCATCAGCGCATCTACGGCGGCCGGGTCGTCCTCAGCCACCAGGGCATCGAGATCCATGGTCGCGCTTCCCGCCGTCTCACCCTCAACTACCGGACGACGCGCCAGATCCTGGTCAGCGCGAACCGCCTGATCAGTGGGTCCTCCTACGACGACCTCGACACCGGGACCGACACCCTCGACGGCTACCGGTCCGTGCTGACCGGCCCCGCTCCGCAGCTGTGGCGCGCCCCGGACCGCCTGACCGAGATGCGCGCCGTTGCCATGCTCATCACGGAGCGCCGTCACAGCCTCGGCACCCCGTACTCGGCGATGGCCGTCTCCGTCCCCGACAGCGGCTCAGGCAGGGCGTTCCTCGACGTTCTCACCAGGGAGTTCTCCCTGCCCGCCGTGGAACTCGGCAAGGACGGAGCGCGACCCGACCGGGACGCGGTACGCGTAGGCACGATGCACCGCTTCAAGGGGCTGGAATTCCAGCGCGTTTTCCTCACCTCCTTCGGCGAAGGCCACGTACCGCACCAGCGGATCGAGCAGTACCGGCTCACGAGCCCCGACCGCTACCGGCAGGAGGAGCAGCGAGCCCGTTCCCTGGCGTTCGTCGCCGCCACCCGCGCCCGGGACGAACTCGTCATCACCTGGAGTGGCAGGGCTAGCCGCTTCCTTCCACCCGACGCGGACGCCACCGCCTACCGCGCCACGGACCTGCTCCGGCACGAGCGACCACCGTCCACATGGCATCACACACCCCTGCCGGAGGGCAGTGCCGCCACTGGACCGTCCGGTGCGACGCTCGCGGGCTGACCCCGCGACGCCGCGCGGGCGGCCTCCGTGGCCGCCTCGGCGGCACGCGGACCGCCCGCGCGGACGCGGGACGTGGCCCAGGCAGGATTCGAACCTGCGACACCGGCTTTAGGAGAGCGACAAGGATCAGGGTGCGCGGTGCCCGACCGTGCCGGGTGGTGCTGGCCAGCACCACCCGGCAGGTCGCTCCATTCAGCGACGACCAGTGGATGCCAGGCCGTCCGCTCACGCATCGCTCACGCACGCTCGGGCAGCAGGCACCAGACCAGTCAACGTGGCAGGGCGCGGTGTGAGCCTAGAGGTGGCCCCTCCGGCGCTGACCACTCACGCTGCTTCGCGGCTGAGGTTGACCATTTCCCGGACTACGCCGCACCACACGACGATGCTGGATCGGTGGCAGACCGCCTTGGGTCACAGCAACTCAACCTCGAGCTCACCTGCGGCGTCTACGACGACCTGGATCACCTCGCGCAGGAATGCGGTGGCGTTTGCATTTGGGATCGCTCTTGGTACCGGTGCAGCTTGTCCGTAGACACTGTCGGCAATGATACGCGCACGCTCCGAGGTCGATCCACGACCACTCTTGGCGAAGGCCGCCTGCCAGTCTCCGAGACGTTCCACCGCGACGCGGCGACGACAAAGGTCCAACAGCCCACGGTTTAGGCGGTTGACAAAATCCTCCAAAACAGCCTGCTTCTCCTCTTCTGTCGGCTCTCCTTGCGACCACTTGAGTGGATTCTGAACGACCTTGACGAGTCCGCCTTGTAGCTCCGCCTGGAGATGTGCTACAGGGCGGAGGTTGAGGTACTCGTCGTCCATCTTGAAGGCGAACCGTCTACTGAGTGCCTTGATTCTTCCCCAGTGAGCCCTGCTGGCTTCAGATGAGGACGCCAGGCCTAGAATCGCATTCCAGTGTTTTGTGAAGTCTTCAACCGCGTCACGGACGGCTACTACGAGGTTCGCCTTATCGTAGACGGGTCTCGTGTCTGCCAGAATAGGGCGATTGCCGCTCGATTCAAGATCATGGAGCAGCTTGCGTAGCTGCTTGACCACCATAGACGTGTCGTCTTTGGTGTATCGTTTTTGCATGTCTGCGAGATAGTACGTTGCAGTCTTTACGCGGTGGCGCAGCGGACGCTCACCAAATGGGCCGAGGTCCTCACCGATTCGAGCAAGAACACCGGTACACGACTGCTGTACATGGCGGGCGCGATCTTTATCCGTCGGCAGATTATCTCCAGTTACGCCATCAAAGTGCGTAAAGCAGAGGTGCAGTTTGGTGGCGTGTCCTGAGCGAGCCAGAGCACGTAGTACGGCGGCAGATGCGGCCTGCATGGGTTGTTCTGCATTGTCCACAAGCAGCACGGCGTCTGTCTCATCGATGAGCCGAGAGAGGCGTGTTGGCATACTGGACGAGCTATCCGGAGTGTGGCCGAGGCCTTCCGTATCAAATAGGACGAGCCCAGGGTAATCTCCATCATGCCAAGTCGGAGAGAACGGCGCCCCGACCCGTACGCCACTCACCAAGGGGGTCAACAGCCGACCGAACCCCTGCTTCGAGTTGCTTGTGAAGCGTCGCAGTTGCCGAATGAAGACAGCGCGATCCTCGGTCTCGTAGGTCCAAGATTCGATCCAGCCCTGCCGATTTCTCTGGAGTTTACCCTCGGTTACCAATTCAAAACGCGCGGCCATCTGGTCCACGAGTTCGTCCACTAGCTCGTGGATGGCATCATCGTCTCGAAGTGCTTCATCGAGTCCTTGCTCGAGAAGTTCTTCAAGGACCTGAGGATCTTCAACCCCGTTCGGATCAAGGTCCTGCGTAAGGCGCTGGCCGTGCTGACTTGCAAGTTCGATGACTCGATCAACTGCGCGGGCGATGACGTGCGGCGCATCATCGACTGCCAACGTTCCCAGCTCAGACATGCCGAGTCGTGGTTCGGTCGTCTCTTCGAAAAGAGATTCATCGAAGAGATCATCCGCGTCGGCTTTAGGGGTCGTGGCCGTTTCGGGCGTGTCGCCATCGCCAAGCACGTAGTTGAAACGGAAACGCTGATCAGGGTGCTGAAGGACTGCGCGCTGCACGTCGACGCGCTTTTCGCCTCGATGTGCCGCCAGTACGGCGCGCAAGAGGCAATCCAAGGCGCATTCACGGACTTCGTCGAGCTGGAAGAAGGTGACTGCGGCCTCATAGGGGCCGTCGCCCAAAATGATCTCCGTGTCGGCGATCGTGGTGCGACCGGTCGCAGTTGTGGGGAAGCGTTCGTCTTCTGGGTCAGTTCCGATGAGCTGGCGAACTAGCGTGGTCTTACCCGCCCCAGTGGTCCCCAGCAAGAGGACGTGCTTCCATCCTTCCTCGCGCTCGGGAAGAGGCAGCAGCCGATCCCGGACTTCACGAGGATCGTACCTATCGGCTTGCAGTCCCGAGTAGAAAATCTCGAGTACGCGACCGTCGAATTGCCCTTCTGCTGCGGTGCGGGCCAACGCCGACCACCAACGCTCGTCGCCGAGCAACTGGTTGAGCTCCGCGACCATCGCCTCTGCCTGCGTCTCGTCCCGGGTGCCTAGCCCGAACCGAACTCGGCGGCCGGTCCGGCCCGTTCGAGGATCCACCAGAGAAGGGTGTCTGAACTGTACCGACCAGCCTGCTCGGCTTTGAGTCCGACTCAAAGCAGCACGGTAAGGGGCCACCCGCTACCTCCATGTTGTTGCAGCGTTGTGCCGACCGAGAATGACAGGAGGTCATGGTGCCTGTCAAAGAAACCGGTACAACGCAAGTACAACGCTCGTGGGGTGGGTGGAGGGCAGCGCCGATGGGTAGTCATACTGCTGACCGCCGGGTCTACTTCGAGCTACTGGCCACGTTCCAGCACTCGGGATCTGCATCTTCGCGTCGCAGATGCACGGGGAGACGCGGTTGTTGCGACGCCGAACCCCGGCGGTGGCGACGTTCGACGGCGCCAAGACGCACACCGATGGTTCACCGGGCCGATCGGTGGTCAAGACGGCCGGCTCCGGCTGCTTGGGCGTCCACAGCGGCTGCTACCTGCGAGGCTGCGGGTTCGGCGGAGTGCTCACGAGTATGCGCTGAACCGCTGAACCGCCCCCGCAGTCTTGGCGCGAGATACTGGGGACTGCGTCGGTCCGGCTCCTTCTCGGCAGTGATAAGGATATTCAGCCGCTTGGCATTAGTTTCCGCAGATATCCTTGGGGCGGGTGCCGGGGGTGTCGAGATGCCCACTGAACGGACGCCGTTCGCTGACCCAATAGGCGGGAACAGTTCCGCAGATATGATGGCTCCTGCCGGTCACTCAGGCGGGGCAGCATACTCGTTTCCGTTGCTATACTTCCAGATGCGCTTGGTCACTCCCAGGGGGCGCTGACGGGCATAGTCGATCAGACGAAGCGGTGGCATCCAGGAGTTTGCAAGCATTATGTTCAGATGGAGCGCGAATGGCAGCAGTACGTCCTCGCCGTGCCAGAGTTTCATCGCCAGCAACGGGCCTTGACCCCGAATCCTGGACACGGTTTATGCGGCTGTCGTCAGCGTAGTTGATGGTGTCCGGGACGCTGCCTCGTAGGCGGTCGGGCTGCGCTGTCCGAGGCGGGAGTGACGGCGGCGGGTGTTGTAGCGGTGCAGCCGTCCAAAGGCGTCGAGGCGGGCCTGGTGCCGGCTGGGCCAGCTTTTTCGGCCCTGGAGCGTCTCGCGTTTGAACGCCGCGTTGAAGGACTCGGCGAGCGCCTTGTCCGCCGAGCTGCCGACCGCGCTCATGGACTGCCGGACCCCGGCCCGACGGCAGGCATCGACGAACGCCCTGCTCGTGTATTGCGCCCCGTGGTCGGTGTGCATGATCGCCCCGGCGAGGCTGCCGCGGGTGTGTCGGCGGCGGCCAGGGCATCGGCGACCAGTTCAGTGCGCATATGGTCCGCGAGCGCCCAGCCAGCAAGGCGGCGCGAGGCGAGGTCGATCACGGTGGCCAGGTAGAGGAACTTCCCGCCCTCCAGCCGAAGATAAGTGATGTCACCGACGTACCTTCGGTTCGGCTCGCCGGCGGTGAAGTCCGGGCCGATCAGGTCCGGAGCCGCGGCCGCGTCCGGAACCGTGGTGCGGTGCCGGCGCCGCAGTCGCACGCCCTCCAGGCCGATGCTCCGCATCACGCGCGCGATCCGCTTGTGGTTGACGTGCTCGCCCACGTCGCGGAGCTCGGCGGTGATCCTCGGGACTCCGGCGCGGTGAGGCGTGCGGGCAGCTGTGGACCGACACCAAGCTGGCGGCGTCCCTCATCACGGTCGCCAAGCAACTCGTCGTCGACGGCTGGGAGGTCTATGAGGACGACCCGAAGACGGATGCCGGCGCCCGCACGATCGCCCCGACTCGGAGACCGTCGCGGTCCTGAAGCGTCACCGGGCACAGCAGGACAAGGACCGGGGGGAGTGGGGCGATGGCTGGGTGGAGACCGGCCGAGTCTTCACCGCTGAGAACGGCGCCTGGCTCCACTCGGCCAAGGTCACTGGGCGCTTCAACGAGCTGCGCGAGGAGATCGCCCTTCCGCCGATCCGGCTCCACGACCTGCGGTACGGCGCCGCGACCCTCGCCCATGCGGCGGGAGCGGACCTCAAGGACATCCAGGAGATGCTCGGGCACTCCTCGATCACCATCACGGCGGACACCTGTACCAGCTTGCTGCCGGAGACCGACATGGCCATCGCGGAGGCGGCGGCCCGCCTCGTAGCGCGAAACCGCGGTGTCGCGCAGGACGTCGAGTCGGTCGACGTAAGGACGGAGACCGGCGGCGAGGCCGAGACATCCGGCGGGAATTCCGTGCCGGACCGTGGTGATCGTTCCGGGGATATTTCGGGGACCGACAGCCCGTCCGCTCACGCAAACGGCCCCGGACGGTAAGTCCGAGGCCGCGCGTAACGAGCTGTCGATCTAGAGAAACCGCCGGTCAGAGCGGTTTCGAGTTGTGCCCCAGGCAGGATTCGAACCTGCGACACCGGCTTTAGGAGAGCCGTGCTCTATCCCCTGAGCTACTGGGGCGGGACGGAGCGGTACGGAGGCCGCCTGTGGCGGCCCAGGACAGATTAGCGGATGAGGCCGGAAGGGGTGGTCACCGGCCGGTGCGCTGTGCGGCGGGACACCCCCGCCCCGCCGCCCTACCGTGAAGGCGGGCGGGCGCGGCAGGGGCCGTTCCGGTGAGGATGAAGGGGGCAGCGTGGAAGCGGAGTTGGCGGGACTCGCGGCGTCGGGCGCGACGACGGTGGTGGGGCTGATGGCCTCGGACGCGTGGGTGCAGGTCAGGGCCCGGCTGGCGCGGTTCTTCGCGCGGGGCGGTACGGAGGGCGCGGAGGAGGCGGCCGGAGCCGATCTGGAGCGGTCCCGGGACGAGCTGGCCGAGGCGTCGCGGGCGCGGGACGCGGGTACGGAGGAGGACGTGCGGGCCGAGTGGCGGCTGCGGCTTCGGCGGATGCTCCAGGCGGACCCGGCCGCGGCGGACGAGCTGCGCCGGCTGCTGGCCGAGCTGGTGCCGGAGTCCCCTGCCGCAGGGGGCACCACGTACTACACGACGAACGCGACGCACGGCGGGGTCTACCACGAGGCCGTGATCCAGGCGGGCTCGATCCATTACCACGGTGTGCAGCCGCCCGGTCACGGCCCGCGTCCCGGCGGTACCGGGGGAGACGACCACTCGGGAAGCACCGGCGCGCGGCCGGGGGAATAGCCGCGGAAGGCAATCGGTTCCTGTGGTTGAAACATCAACCAATGGGACGGTGGACGAGATGCAGTTCGGGATCTTCACGGTCGGCGATGTCACCACGGACCCGACGAACGGGCGGACGCCGAGCGAGCACGAGCGGATCAAGGCGATGGTGGCCATCGCGCAGAAGGCCGAAGAGGTCGGGCTCGACGTGTTCGCGACCGGCGAGCACCACAACCCGCCGTTCGTGCCGTCGTCGCCGACCACCATGCTCGGCTACATCGCCGCGCGGACCGATCGCCTGATCCTCTCCACGTCGACGACACTCATCACCACGAACGACCCGGTCAAGATCGCTGAGGACTTCGCGATGCTGCAGCACCTCGCGGACGGCCGCGTCGACCTGATGCTGGGCCGCGGCAACACCGGCCCGGTCTACCCGTGGTTCGGCAAGGACATCCGCGAGGGCATACCGCTGGCCGTCGAGAACTACGCGCTGCTGCACAAGCTGTGGCGCGAGGACACCGTCGACTGGGCCGGCAGGTTCCGCACGCCGCTGCAGTCCTTCACCTCCACCCCGCGCCCGCTGGACGGCGTCCCGCCGTTCGTGTGGCACGGCTCCATCCGCAGCCCGGAGATCGCCGAGCAGGCCGCCTACTACGGCGACGGATTCTTCGCCAACAACATCTTCTGGCCCAAGGAGCACTTCAAGCGCCTCATCGGCCTGTACCGCGAGCGCTACGCCCACTACGGCCACGGGACGCCGGAGCAGGCGGTCGTCGGGCTGGGCGGCCAGGTGTTCATGCGCAAGAACTCGCAGGACGCGGTGCGTGAGTTCCGCCCGTACTTCGACAACGCCCCGGTGTACGGCCACGGACCGTCGCTGGAGGACTTCACCGACCAGACGCCGCTGACCGTCGGGTCGCCGCAGGAGGTCATCGACAAGACGCTCACGTTCCGCGAATCGTTCGGCGATTATCAGCGGCAGCTGTTCCTGATGGACCACGCGGGTCTCCCGCGGAAGACCGTGCTGGAGCAGCTCGACATCCTCGGCGAGGAGGTCGTGCCCGTGCTGCGCCGCGAGTTCGCCGCGGGACGCCCGGCCGAGGTGCCGGACGGGCCCACCCACGAGGCGCTCGTCGCCCGCAGCACCGACGACATCATCGACAGCGGCGACACCGCCGGCCGCCGCGGCAGCAAGGAGGTCAGCGCATGACCAGGCACCTTGTCGTGATCACCGCGGGCCTCGGCCGCCCGTCCTCCACCAGGCTGCTCGCCGACCGGCTGGCCGCCGCGACCCGGCAGCACGTCGCCGAGAACGCGGGCACCGGCCCGGGACCCGAGCTGGACGTCCAGGTCGTCGAGCTGCGCGACCTGGCGAACGAGATCGCCCAGAACATGGTCACCGGCTTCCCCGGTCCGCGGCTGCGCGCCGCCGTGGAGGCCGTCACGTCCGCGGACGGGCTGATCGCGGTCACGCCCGTCTTCACCGGCTCCTACAGCGGCCTGTTCAAGTCCTTCTTCGACGTCGTCGACAAGGACGCCCTGGCCGGGACCCCGGTGCTGATCGCGGCCACCGGCGGCACCCCACGCCACTCCCTGGTACTGGAGCACGCCATGCGGCCGCTGTTCTCCTACCTGCGTGCTGTCGTGATGCCCACGGCGGTGTACGCGGCCACGGAGGACTGGGGCACGGCGGGTGCGGCAGGCACCCCGGACGGCGACCCCCTCGCCCTCCGCGTCACCCGCGCGGCCGCCGAACTCGCCCGTCACCTGGCGGGCGCGCCGGCACCACGCCCTCCGTCCGCCGAGGAGACCTTCACGCCCTTCGCCCAGCAGCTCGCGGCGCTGGCCCCGGGCGAGTGACGCTCCCGCGCCACCCGCCCGGGTGGCGGCACGGGTCAGGTCACTCCTGCGAGTGACCTGACCCCGCCGTGTCACCCGCAGGGGTGAGCGCCGCGCACGCGGCTACGCCCGGCCCGCCTCCGCGGTGCCGCCGCCCCCTTCGTCGAGGAATTCGACCACCGCCAGGACGCCCACGGCGACCAGCGCGATCCAGAGGACGACCTGGCCCGTCGGATAGGACCACAGCAGCACCGCAAGCCCCGCGCCCACGACGACCGCCCACCGCAGCGCGTACCGGTGGCGGTGCACCCACGGACCCACCGGCCCCGTCGTCGACGGTCCCACCGCCTGCCGCACCCCGCCGATACCGGTCTCCCACGCCCTGCGCACCCGCGTCGCCCACCGCCCCGCCCCGCTCAGCCAGGCCCCCAGAGCGACGAGCACCCCCAGGACGATCACCACACGCACGGTCACTCGCAGGAAGCGGGTCAGCTGGTCGTACACCGCGCCGGCCGCCGCCTCGTTCGTTCCGGCGGGCAGATGATCCAGATAGACGATCCGGAAGACCGACAGTCCGATGCCCAGCACCGCGAGGCCCGCGGCCATCCCCAGCGCGGCGGCCACCAGGACGCGCCGCCGGTGCGCGGCGAGCAGCACGCCGGCGGCCGCCAGCACGACGGTGACGACCGGCAGCCAGTTCCCGGCGATCTGCAGCACCCGGAAGCCCGTCTGTGCCCGCTGCACATCCTTCGACCTGACCAGCGTGTATTCGGTCCGCACCTCCGGAATCACCGACGCGGCGGCCAGCCCGCGGCCGAGCAGCCGCTCCTTCACCTGCGCCACCACCGGTTCCAGGTCCAGCACCACGGCGTCCCCCCGCACCTGCACGGCCGTGTCGTCCTTCCCGGTCAGTGCCCCGGTGAAGGCCGTGTGGGCCTGCCGGTTCAGCTGCTCCCAGATACGGGCGAAGGCGTCGCTCGCCACGAAGTTCGCCACCGTCTGCCGGACGAAGTCGCGGATGCCGCTGGTGAGGGGCCCGCGCAGGCCGCCGAGCGCCTGCTCCAGCCGCGGGCGGTCACTCGGCGCCGTCTTCGCCAGCAGTGACTCGAGATCGATCTTCGCCATGGCGGCGTCCGTGACCCGGTCGGTCACCGCTGCCCGGACGTCCGGATGCCGGGCGAGCGGCGCAACCGTGGCCACGTAGCGGCCGGTGTCGCCCATCTCGTCGGCGACCCACACCGCCGCGGCGCTGAGCGGGGCGAGCACCGCGGCCAGCGTGACCAGCAGCGCGGACAGGGTGGTGCGCCACCACGGATGCCCGGACGCGCGCCGTCGGAACGCCGCCAGTTCGGCGCGCTCGTCCGCGCCGAGCGGCGCGTCACCCGGTCCGGGGACACCGCCGGGCCCGTCCGCGCTCGTCGCCATGTGCGCACTCCCTCGCCGGCCAGCCGGCGGTCCGCTGCTCCGGGCCCGTCGGATCCCCTCCCGCCAGCCAACGGCCCCGCGGTCCCGCCCGCCCGCGCAACTGCTGCGTACGGGTGCGGGGCGCTCGCGCGCACTCACTCGTAACGGTGACTGCCACGCGTACACGCCGCCGCCCGTGGACCGGTCGGGTCACGCCGAACGGGTGAGTGCGCGTTATCCGTCCCGGCCCGGCGGTTAGTCATCGTCGTGCAGCAGCCGCACCCCACTGGCGTGGCCGTCATCACCACCAGGGACGGTCGTCCGATGGCGGTCGCGGTGGATCCCCGGGCCCAACCGCCCGGGACCGCCGCCCACGCCCGCACGGGGTCCGTGTGCCCCGCATGGCGGGGGCGCCGAGCTGCGCCTAGCGTGGAAATCCGGGGAACGCGCGCTGGCGCAAAGGAGACCCACGCCATGGCACGAAGCTCCTCCGAGACGTCGTCGGCCAGGGGCCGGGCGAGCGCCCCGGGTTCACCGCCCGGGCGGGCCACCGCGGACGCACACTCCTCCCGCCGCTGGTGGGTGCTCGTCGTCATCGGCATCGCCCAGCTGATGGTCATCCTGGACGCCACCATCGTGACCATCGCGCTGCCGTCCGCGCAGAAGGACCTCGGCTTCAGCGACGGCGACCGCCAATGGGTCGTCACCGCCTACGCCCTCGCCTTCGGCTCCCTGCTGCTGTTCGGCGGCCGGCTGGCCGACCTCGTCGGACGCAAACGGATCTTCCTGATCGGCCTGGTCGGCTTCGCGGCCGCGTCGGCGATGGGCGGCGCGGCGCCGAGCTTCGAGATCCTCGTGGTCGCCCGCGCCCTCCAGGGCGCCTTCGCGGCCGTGCTCGCCCCCGCCGCACTGTCGTTGCTCACGACGACGTTCACCGACGCCAGGGAGCGTGCCAAGGCCTTCGGCATCTACGGCGCCATCGCGGGCGCGGGGGCCGCCGTCGGGCTGCTCCTCGGCGGCCTGCTCACCGAGTACCTGAACTGGCGCTGGTGCCTGTACGTCAACCTGATCTTCGCCGTCATCGCCTTCCTCGGCGGTGCGCGCCTGCTCACCCCCGGCACGCTGCCCGACCGCCCGTCCCTCGACATCCCCGGGACGCTCCTCGTCTCCAGCGGGCTGTTCTGCATCGTCTACGGCTTCTCCAACGCCGAACGGCACTCCTGGAGCGCCGGCAGCACCTGGGGATTCCTGCTGGCCGGTGCGGTCCTCCTGGCGGCCTTCGCAGGGTGGCAGCGGCGCGCGACGCACCCCCTGCTGCCGGTACGCGTCGTCGCCGACCGCGACCGCGCCGCGTCGTTCGTGGCGATGTTCCTGTCCGGCGCGGGAATGTTCGGCGTCTTCCTCTTCCTGACGTACTACATGCAGCGCACGCTGCTGTACTCGCCGGTGAAGACGGGCGTGGCCTTCCTGCCCATGGTCGCGGTGCTGGTGATCGCGTCGGTGACGACGACCAACGTGCTGGTCCCGAAACTGGGTGCCAAACCGATCGTGCCGACCGGCATGCTGCTGGCCGGCGGCGCCATGGCGTGGATGACGGCACTGGGCGGCAACAGCACCTATGCCGCGCACGTGATGCCGCCGCTGCTCCTCCTGGGCCTGGGACTGGGCCTGATCTTCGCCACCGCGATGAACCTCGCGACCGCCGGTGTCCAGGCGCACGACGCGGGTGTCGCCTCGGCCATGGTCAACACCAGCCAGCAGGTCGGAGGCTCGGTCGGCACCTCGCTGCTGAACACGCTCGCCACGAGCGCCGCCACCAGCTACCTCTCCGGCCGCCGTCCGAGCCCGGCCGCGATCGCCCAGGCGCAGCTGCACAGCTACACCGTCGCCTACTGGTGGTCCGCGGGCTTCTTCGCCTTCGGCTTCCTCGTCACCTTCCTGCTGTTCCGGCCGGGACCGCCGCGTATCGCCGAAGTGACCGCCGAGGAGAGCCCGTCCCCGGCTCCCGCCTGACCGGCGGCGGTGCACACCGGGCATCCACATCCCGGAAACCGGCCCCGCAAAGTTGGCGCATACAGCTACCGTTCCGTCATGACAGCCAACGTGACAGGCAACCCGGCAGGCCCCGCGCCGGACGAGGTCGCCGTACTCGACGCGGTCAGCGTGCGCCGCTTCACCACCGGGCAGGTCATCCTCGACGACATCACCTGGACCGTGCGCGCGGGCCAGCACTGGGCGCTGCTCGGCGCGAACGGCGCGGGCAAGACCACCGTCCTGCGGCTGATCGGGGCGCTGATGCACCCGACCACCGGCACGGTCGACGTTCTGGGCCACCGCCTGGGCCGCGTCGACATGCGCGAACTGCGTGCCCGTATCGGGCTGGTCTCCTCGGCGCAGAAGGTGCCGCTCGACCTCACCGCGCACGGCGTCGTACTCACCGGGCACACCGGCACTGTGCAGCCGCTGTGGCGGAAGTACGACGACGGGGTGCGCGAACGCGCCGCCGCGCTGCTGGCCGAGCTGGAGATCAAGGAGCTCTCGGACCGCCCCTACGGCGTCTGCTCGGGCGGTCAGCGCGCCCGCATCCTGGTGGCGCGGGCACTGATGGCCGATCCGTCTCTGCTGCTGCTCGACGAACCGTTCAACGCACTCGACCTGCCGTCCCGCGAGGACCTGATCGACGCCCTGCACCGACTCGCCGTCACCAGGCCGGCACTGACCACGATCACAGTCACCCATCACCTGGAAGAGCTGTCGCCGTCCATCGATTATGTTCTGCTGCTCAAGGAGGGCCGCGTGCTGACCTCGGGTCCCGCAGAGCAGGTGCTCACCGGCGAGCAGATGACGCGCTGCTTCGGACGTCCGATCGAGGTCAGCTGGCACGAGGGCCGCTGGCTCGCCCGCTCGGGCCGGGTCACGCCGAACGCCTGAGGCCGCCGCGCCGCGGTTGCGTCCGCGGCGCGGACAGCGCCGTCAGCGGAGCCAGGGCACGTCCGCGCCGTCGCTGCCGTGCAACCCCTCGGCGATGACCCGCGAGATCTCCCCGAGCTGCCGGCTCTGCTCGGGGGTGAGCCGGTCGAAGACGGCCCCGCGTACGGCGGCCACATGACCGGGCGCGATCCGCACCAGCTCCGCGTAACCGGCGTCCGTGAGCACGCACACCTGGCCCCGCCGGTCCGTGGGGCAGTCCTCGCGGCGCACCCAGCCGTGCCCCTCCAGCCGCGCCACGGCGTGGGAGAGCCGGGAACGGGTGATCTTGGCCCGCTCCGCCAGTTCGGTCATCCGCATCCTGCGGTCGGTGGTCTCCGACAGGGTGCTGAGCAGGGCGTAATACATGTGCGGGATGCTGGCGTCGCGCTGCAGCTGACGGTCGAGATGGTCGTCCAGCAGCGTCGTCGCCTGGAGGAAAGCCCGCCAGGTCGCCTGCTGTTCCTCTGTCAGCCATGTCATGGATCCATGGTAGTGGTTTTCTTGAAGGTTCAATGAATTGCGCTCCGGGTTACCTCCCGCCCTTCTTGCTCGTGCCTGCGGCGATCATCGATAGGCGCTGTGGTGCAGGTCACGCCCCACGTGCGAAATATCCGGGGACCGGATCCCCGTTTGACCTGCTGGCCGGAAACGGACCCGGCCTCTCCGCCGCCGGGGCGCCCCGGCGGTTCGTACGACCCGCGTCAGTCCCGCGAGACCGGAAGGAGCCCTCCGTGCCGACCGACATGGACGCCGCCACCCGGCCCCGCCCCGTGCGGCTGCGTGCGGATGCCACCCGCAACCGCGAACGCATCGTCACCGCGGCTCGAGAAGCGATAGTCGAGCTCGGCCCGGACGTCGCCCTCGACGAGATCGCACGCCGGGCGGGCGTGGGCAACGCCACGCTGTACCGGCACTTCACCGACCGCGCCGACCTGGTCCGTCAGGTCACGCTGTCAGTGGTGGCCCGTACAGTGAAACGCGCCGAGGACGCACTGGCCGAAGAGCCGGACGCGTTCGCTGCGCTGCGCCGTTTCGTCCTCGAAGCGGCGCAGGAGCGGATCGGCGCCCTGTGTCCACTGCTCACCGACGTCTTCGACCGCCAGGACCCCGCGGTCGTCGGTCAGGTCGAACGGATGGAGCGGTCGATCAGCGCCATCGTGGTGCGCGCCCAGCGCGCGGGCCAGCTGCGCACCGACATCGCGGTCGGTGACGTGATGGTTGCCGTGACGCAGCTCACCCGGCCGCTGCCGGGGGTCTGCTGCGCCGGCTTCGACCGCTTCGTCCACCGCCACCTGCAGCTGTTCCTCGACGGCCTGCGCGCCCCGGCGCACTCGGCTCTGGAGGGGAACGCCGCGACCCTGAAGGAATTGCAAGCCGGCATGTCGTAAATCATTCGCAACACCCACCAACCGGGCCGTAATGTGACCGGGTTCGCTGAGCCGCCCGCTCGCGCAGCCCGGGCCGTCCGCTCGCCCCCGTGCGCAACGCCGCCCCCGCACCCGCGGACCGGCGCGGATCCCTGACCCCGATCCTCCGCGCGGCCCCGCCCGGTGTCACGCCGACACACGTCCCCACGTTCTGTCACTCCGCACCACGTAATGAGACCAAGCCATGCCTGAAACACCCCAGCCGGATCCGAGGCGCTGGACAGCGCTCATATTCATCGCCATAGCCCAGCTGATGGTCGTACTGGACTCGACGGTCGTGAACATCGCGCTCCCGTCGGCCCAGCAGGACCTCGGCATCTCCGACGGCAACAAGCAGTGGGTCATCACCGCGTACACCCTGGCCTTCGGCGGCCTGCTGCTGTTCGGCGGCCGGGTGTCCGACCTGTGGGGACGCAAGAACACCTTCATCGTCGGCCTGCTCGGCTTCGCCGTCGCCTCCGCGATCGGCGGCGCAGCGGTCAACACGGCGATGCTGCTGGGCGCGCGCACCCTGCAGGGCGTCTTCGGCGCGTTGCTCGCGCCCGCCGCGCTCTCGCTGCTCGCGGTCACCTTCACCGACGCCAAGGAGCGCGCCAAGGCCTTCGGCATCTACGGCGCCATCGCGGGCGCCGGCGCCGCGGTCGGCCTGATCCTCGGCGGCGTCCTGACGCAGTTCCTCAACTGGCGCTGGGCGCTCTTCGTGAACATCCTCTTCGCCATCGCCGCCGTCATCGGCGCGGTCCTCGTCATCCGCGAGCCCGCGCAGGGCCGCAACCGCAACCGGGTGGACATCCCCGGCGTGATCCTCGCCAGCGCGGGCCTCGTGTCCCTCGTGTACGGCTTCAGCCGCGCCGAGAGCGACGGTTGGACGTCCGGGATGACCCTGGGCCTGTTCGCGGCCTCCGTGGTCCTCCTGGCGACCTTCGCGCTCGTCGAGAGCCGCGTCTCGGCGCCGCTGCTGCCGTTGCGCGTGGTGACCGAGCGCAACCGTGGCGGCGTGTACCTGTCGCTGGGCCTGGCCGTCATCGGCATGTTCGGCCTGTTCCTCTTCCTGACCTACTACCTCCAGCAGGTCATGGGCTACTCCGCCCTCAAGTCGGGCTTCGCGTTCCTGCCCATGGTCGGCGGCATGGTCGTCGGCTCCACGCAGATCGGCACGCGGCTCATGCTGCGGGTCCGCCCGCGGCTGCTGATGGCGCCCGGCTTCCTGGTCGCCGCCCTCGGCATGCTCGTCCTCGCGCAGATCAAGGTCGACTCCTCCTACGCGGCGGTGCTGCTGCCGGGCCTGGTGCTCATGGGCCTCGGTATGGGCACCGCGTTCATGCCCGCGATGAGCCTCGCCACGCACGGGGTGCGGCCGGAGGACGCCGGCGTGGCGTCCGCCATGGTCAACACCTCGCAGCAGGTCGGCGGCTCCATCGGCACCGCGCTGCTGAACACGTTGGCCACCAGCGCCACCGCGACCTGGGTGTCGTCGCACATCACGTCGAAGGCGGACCTGAAGAACCAGCTGTTCCTCAACCAGTCGGCGGTGCACGGCTACTCCGTCGCCATCTACTGGGCGACGGGCATCCTGGCCCTCTCCGCGCTGCTGGCCTTCGTGCTGATCGACGCCGGAGTGCAGGGCGGTCACCAGCAGGTCGACGGTGAGAAGTCCGCGGAGGACCTGGCCATCCCGGTCATCGCTCACTGACCCGCCTGCCCGGCGTTCTCACACATACGGCAGGCCCCCGTCCTTCCACTCACGTGGAAGGACGGGGGCCTGCCGTATGTCGTATCGGCAGTCGATGGTGGACGCGCGCCCATCGATTGCCGATACGTCGTGCGTGCCTCGCGGCAGCAGCCGGACGCCGTCCTACAAACCCTCCGGCCACGTGTACTGCGACGGCACCTGCACCTTCTCCGCGGGCGTGCCGTACACGACGGCGATCTCGTCGTGTGCCCCCAGCTTCAGCGAGGCCGGGTCGCCCGTCTGCTCGGTGCCGTTGACGTACACGTGCAGTTCCTTGCCGCCGCCGGCCTTGAACGTGCCGAGGGTGTCCTTGCCGAACGGTACGTTCCACTCGGTCATGAATTCACCGAGGGTGAAGTCCGCCTTCACCGGCGACTCGATGTGCACGACACCCGACGTGTCGTGTGTGTGCAGTGGGCTGATCTGCTGCTTGACGAGGTCGATACCGATGTCGGCCGGTACCGTGACCGCCTTGCCGTCGACGAACACGTCCAGATGGCTGTGGATGTGCAGCACCTGGCCCTCGGCCCCCAGCATCGGCAGACCTGCTGCCTTGACGCGGGCGGTGGCGTCGGCCGGCGCGGGCCAGTTCACCGGTGACGCGGGAGCCTTGCCGTCGGTGCCGGCCGGGCTGCTGGCGCCACCGGTGGCAGCCGCCGTCGTGCTGCTCGCGGCATCGGACGGTTCCTTGTCGTCGTCGGGGCCGCAGGCGGCCAGGGTGACGGCGGCGGCGAGAACGGCCACGCCGATCGCGATGCGTCGTGTCTGCATGGGGAGAGGTCCTTCTGGTCAGCCGAACTGGACGGAGCGTTTCGCCAGCCCCATCCAGAATCCGTCGATGATGCTGCGCTGGCTGCCGAGTTCGGACTCGGCGGCGCCGAGCGTAACGAACAGCGGCGCGAAGTGCTCGGTCCGCGGGTGCGCCAGGCGCCCGGCGGGCGCGGTGCGCTCGAAGTCCAGCAGTGCGTCTACGTCCTGGCCCTCCAGCGCGCGGTGGCCCCAGTCGTCGAACTCCGCCGACCACGAAGGCGGCTGCGGGCCCGCATGACGCAGCGCGGCGAGATTGTGGGTGAAGAAGCCGCTGCCGACGATGAGCACACCCTCGTCCCGGAGCGGCGCGAGGCGCCGGCCGATCTCCAGCAGGCCCACCGGGTCCAGCGTGGGCATGGACACCTGCAGGACGGGCACGTCCGCGTCCGGGAACATCTCCACCAACGGCACGTAGGCGCCGTGGTCCAGGCCGCGGTCCGGCACGTCCTGCACAGGGCTGCCCGCCCGGCGCAGCAGCTTGCGTACGTCCTCAGCAAGCTCCGGGGCACCGGGCGCGGGGTACCTGACCTGGTAGTAGTGCTCCGGGAAGCCCCAGAAGTCGTAGACGAGCGGCACGGTCGTCGTCGCGCCGATCGCCAGCGGGGCGTCCTCCCAGTGTGCGGAGACGACGAGAACCGCCTTGGGCCGCGGCAGGCCGGACGCCCAGGCGGCGAGTTGGCCCGGCCAGAGAGCGTCGTCCGCGAGTGGCGGCGCGCCGTGCGAAAGGTAGAGCGCGGGCATGCGTTCGGGAGCAGCTGCGGTCATGGCCCACCCTCCTTGAAAGTTCAAGCGTATGGGTACGACGATAATCCTGTCTGCTTGAAACTTCAAATATCGCATTGCGCTGCCGCACCACTCCTGGTGCCATCCGGTGCGAGCGGGTCTGCCGGAGGTGGCCGCGCCCGCCGTCAGTGCAGCCGCTTCTCCAGCCACACCACGTCGTGGTACGTGCCGAACTTCCGCCCGACCTCCCGGAAGACTCCGACCTCGCGGAAACCGAAGCGTTCGTGGATACGTATCGACGCCTCGTTCGGCAACGTCACGCCCGCGTAGGCACGGTGCACGTCCTCGTCGGCGAGTGCGTCGAACAGTGCTGCGTAGAGCAGTGAACCGACCCCGCGCCCGCCGGCCCCGGGTGCGAGATAGATGCTCGTCTCCACCGACGTCACATAGGCCGCCTTGGGGCGGTAGGGGCTGCTCGTCGCGTAACCGATGACCTGTCCGCCATTCGCGGGCTGGGCAACCAAGAGGCGGTGGGGGCCGTCTTCCGGATGGGAGAGCAGCCACGGACGGCGTTCGTCGGGGGTGATGGGGGCGATGTCGAAAGTGACCGGCGTCTCGCGGACGTAGTGGTTGTAGATGTCCGTGAGCGCTGCGAGGTCGCCCTCCGTACCCGCTCTGACCTGGACATCCGTACGTTCCGACATGCTGCGACCTCTCGGTGTGGCGGGACAGGGTACTGCATGATCATAAAAAACAGGTGACGACATGGGAATTGTGTCCGGATTCCAGTCGTTATCCCAGTCGGATGGGGCAAGCGAACAGCAAGGCCGAAGAACCGCGGCAGCCGCACACCGGGCTCGACCTGCGGTTCACGGCGGCGGCTGCAACCGCCCGCCCGGTCCGACCGAGACCGACCGCACCTTCGTAAGGGGAGCACGCATGGCAACCCGTGCCGTCGCCCGTCGTCACGCAGGCGGGACCAGCAGCGTTCGCGCCGCAGGCGGGGAAGTGGCCGACCGCGACCTCGTCGGCATGTACCTGGACGAGATCGCGCGCACGCCGCTGCTCGACGCCGCCCGCGAGGTCGAGCTGTCCCGGGACATCGAAGCAGGAGTTTACGCCGAACGTATTCTCGCCTCCGACCCGGATCTACCGGCAGGCGCCGGCGGCGAGGTCACCCGCGAGGAACTGGAGGCCCTGGTGGCCGCAGGGGAGCGGGCCAAGGACATCTTCATCCGCTCGAACCTCCGGCTCGTCGTCGCGGTGGCCCGGCGCTACCCGCGAAGCGGCCTGCCCTTGCTCGACCTGATCCAGGAGGGCAACGCCGGCCTCGTACGCGCCGTCGAGAAGTTCGACTACGCCAAGGGGTTCAAGTTCTCCACCTATGCGACCTGGTGGATCCGGCAGGCCATCACCCGGTCGATCGCCGACCAGTCGCGCACCATCCGGCTGCCCGTCCACCTCGTGGAGGAGCTGGGACGGATCCGTCGCGTCCAGCGCGAGTTCAACCGCGAGCACGGCCGTGACGCCGAGCCCGCCGAGATCGCCGCAGAGCTGTCCTCCACCCCGGAGCGCGTGGCCGACGTCCTGGACTGGGCGCGCGACCCGGTGTCGCTGAACATGTCGGTCGACGCCGAGGGCGAGACAGAGTTCGGCGACCTCGTCGAGGACGGCGCCGCGCCCTCCCCCGAGGACTCCGTCCTGGTCATGCTGCGCCGCGAGGAACTCGACAGCCTGATCGACCGCCTCGACGACCGCACCGCATCGATCATCCGCGCCCGCTACGGCATCGTGGACGGCCGTGAGCGCACCCTCACCGAGGTAGGCAAGGAACACGGCCTCACCCGCGAGCGCATCCGCCAGATCGAGAAGCACGCCCTGGCCGACCTCAAGCGCATGGCCCGCGCGACCGGCCTGGACTACGAAGCGGCCTGACGATCCCGCCGGTCCGCCCTTGGCAGACCGGCCCACAGACCCGGACCCCGGTGCCACCCCCCCCCCGCGCCGGGGTTCGGCCCTGCCGTCGTGCAGCAGAGGCTGAATGC
Organism: Streptomyces sp. NPDC020983; assembly: GCF_044333485.1. Taxonomy (NCBI): domain Bacteria; kingdom Bacillati; phylum Actinomycetota; class Actinomycetes; order Kitasatosporales; family Streptomycetaceae; genus Streptomyces; species Streptomyces sp. NPDC020983. Next base: position 511,595 of record NZ_JBIRRA010000002.1, read on the forward strand.
ACGACGGCCCGTCACGGGTGACCAAGACCCGTTGGGCGAGGAGGAGTGAGAACCTTCTTGGCATGAGCGATCACAGCGGTGACAGCCCACAGCCGGACCACCCGGGGCCGCACCCCGGCGAGCCCCATCACGAGGGCCTGGGCACCCGGCTGAACTGGCTGCGAGCCGCCGTCCTCGGCGCGAACGACGGCATCGTCTCCACCGCGGGCTTGGTCGTCGGCGTCGCCGGCGCCACAGGTTCCCGGTCGGCGCTCCTGACCGCGGGCCTCGCCGGCCTCATGGCGGGCTCGCTGTCCATGGCGGCCGGTGAGTACGTGTCCGTGAGCACCCAGCGAGACTCCGAACAGGCGGCGCTCGCCCTCGAGCGCGAAGAACTCGCCGCCACCCCGCAAGCCGAACTGGAAGAGCTCACGGGCCTGCTCGAGGACCGCGGCATCTCGCGCGACCTCGCCCGGGAAGTCGCCGAACAGCTCACCGCCCGTGACGCCCTGGGCGCCCACGCCCGCGTCGAACTCGGCATCGATCCTGACGAACTCGCCAACCCCTGGCACGCAGCGTGGGCGAGTTTCGTCTCCTTCACCGTCGGCTCGCTGCTGCCCCTCCTGGCCATCGTCCTGCCGCCGCACGACTGGCGGCTGGCGGTCACGGTGGTATCGGTGGTCGCCGCCCTTGTCTGCTGCGGCTGGATCAGTGCGTGGCTGGGCAACGCCCCGGCGCGTCCGGCCGTGGTGCGCAACGCGGCCGGCGGCGCCATCGCCATGGCGGTGACCTATGCGGTGGGCGCGCTGCTCGGCGCGGCGGGAGTGTGACCGCACAGGCGGGCCCGCACGCCGGGATCCGTTCGTCCGGGATCTGCGCAGTGCTCAGATGTCGCCGGGCGGACGTACCGGCTCCAGCGACCCGCTTGTCAGAAAGTGCTCGATGCGTGCCACGTACGGGGCGATGTCGATTCCCTGGGAGGCGAGCCAGGTGTCCGCGTAGTACTTCTCGAGATAGCGCTCGCCCGGGTCGCAGAGCAGCCCGACCACGCTGCCGTGCTCGCCTCGCGCCCGCATCTCGGCAATGATGCGGAAGGCGGCCCACAGCCCCGTTCCTGTGGACGCGCCCGCCCTGCGGCCGAGCAGCCGCTCAAGGACGCGTACGCTCGCGATCGACGCGGCGTCCGGGACGCGCATCATCCTGTCGATGGCCCCGGGGACGAAGCTGGGCTCCACCCGCTGCCGCCCGATCCCCTCGATACGCGAACCCGTGCCGGTGGTCGCCGCGGGGTTGTGGTCGCGCCACCCGGGGAAGAACGCCGAATTCTCCGGATCCGCCACGCAGATGCCGGTGGTCGCCTGGGCATAGCGGACATAGCGAGCGAGTGTGGCGGACGTCCCGCCCGTTCCCGCCGTGGCCACGATCCACGTCGGCACCGGATGACGCTCTGCCGACAGCTGGCGGAAGATCGACTCGGCGATGTTGTTGTTGCCCCGCCAGTCCGTCGCCCGCTCCGCGTAGGTGAACTGATCCATGTAGTGGCCGCCGGTCTCCCGGGCCAGCCGGGTCGCTGCCCCGTACACCTCGCCCGGGTCGTCCACCAGGTGGCACCGGCCTCCGTGGAACTCGATCAGGTCGATCTTCGCCCGCACCGTCCCGCGAGCCATCACGGCCACAAAGGGGACACCGATCAATCGGGCGAAGTAGGCCTCGGAGACCGCCGTCGAACCGCTGGACGCCTCGATCACCGGTCGCTCCGGGCGGATCCAGCCGTTGCACAGCGCGTACAGGAACAGCGATCGGGCCAGCCGGTGCTTCAGTGAGCCGGTCGGATGGGTCGACTCGTCCTTCAGATAGAGATCGATCCCCCAGTCCGCCGGCAGCGGCACTGACAGCAAATGGGTATCGGCGGACCGGTTGGCGTCGGCCTGGACCTTCCCCACCGCCTCGCTCAACCAGCGGCGGTACGCGAGGTCGCTTCGGTCGACATCCGCCTCCTGCGCCGGAGCGGCGGCGCGATCTTCCTGCGTTCTCGGTTCTGGTGCGTGCATGGGCCCAGGTATATCCGTCCGACGGCATCAAACCGACACTTGGGGTATCTCCCCCCGTCTGTTTGGGCGGCGGTACCGGCTGCCTGCTGTCGCCGCCGCCGTACTCTGGAGGCATGAGCACAGCGGCAGACCCCGAGCGCACCCCCGTGTCCGACGGAGCAGGCGTCCCCGCCGCCGAGACGGAGGCGGCCGGAGCCGACAGTGCTTCCCCACGTCCGACGGCTGCGCCTTCGGGACTGGTCTTCGACGACCCCTTCGACCGGCCCTCCGCCGACGACACGGACCGGGGCTGGGGGGAGCTGCCGACGGGTTCGGCGGACGACGACTTCGCCCGCTTCCTCAGCCAGAAGCCCCCGCACCACCTCTGAAGCAGCCCGGCTCCGGACGTCAGCTGGCGCTGCCGGAACGGGGCCCCACCAGCGCGTCGCGGATGTCCCGCAGGAGCGTGATCTCGTCCGCCTCCGCGTTCGCCTCGGTCTTCGGCGCCGCCGGCTCGACCGCCCGCGGCGGCTCCTGCCTCGCGACCCGTCGCGCCAGGTACCGGGCCATGGGAAGGACCATCAGGAAGTACACGACCGCCGCGGTGATCAGGAACGTGAGCGTCGCGCTCAGCACCGAGCCCCACAGGATGCGGATCCCGCCGACCGTCTCGCCCCTGCTGTCCACCACGCACGGGCCTTTGAGACACGACGAGTACCCAGCGAGGTCCTTCGTACCGAAGGCACCGACGAGCGGGTTGATGATCCCGTTGACGACGGAGTTCACGATGCTGCTGAACGCCGCCCCCACGACGACCGCGACCGCGAGATCGATCACGTTCCCCCGCGTGATGAACTCCTTGAAGCCTGCCAACAGGCTCGGCTGCTCCGTCTGGCTCACCGATGTGCCCCTTCCCTGACGCCGATCTGACGGAATGATAGATTCCGCCATGGAAGGCAATCCGGGAGTGCTCTGTCCAATCGCGCTTCACGAAAGGGTGATTCAGCACAGTGTCACCGCCAGTGGGTTCGACGCGGCTGCCCCTGACAGGGCGGCGGCGACGCCGCGCGACACGGACAGCACGACGAGCGCACCACCTGTTCCGGCTCCCTCCGCGGGCGGCGCCTCGCCCTCCGCGGTGTCCAGGGGCGCCTCCACGGGCGTCCCGCCCGCCTCCTCCGGGATCGCGACGACACTGACGCCCGAAGCCACCACCCGCCCCGCTGCCAGCACGTCGACCAGGTCGCCCGGGCGCAGCAGGCGTACCGCCCCGGCGTCCGCGATCCGCACCGGGGCCCGCACCGGCCGATCCGCTGTGGCCTGAGTGGAGGCGCCGACGGCCGGCGCCGGGGACGGACGCCGTGCGACCGCCGGCCGTTCCGGGGGTGGTGGCGGATCGTAGGCGGCCGACACCGCGAGAACGGCTGCTGCCACCACGATTCCGGCGGCGAGTGGTCGGCGCCTGAACCGCGGCAGCCGGGGGAGCAGGCACCGTACTCCGCCGCGTCCTGCGCGGATCGGAGGGAAGTCCGGCACGGTGCGCCCCGGGGGGGTGTACGGAGCGGGGACGCGCGAGGCCCCGGCCCCGGCGGCCTCGGACGTGACGCAGGCGGCCCTGGGTGGCGGGAGCGGAACGGGAAGGACGGAAGAGGCTGACGAGGACGTACGCACGGGGGATCACCGCCGGATGTGAAGGGGACCGAGGACCGGACTGCCGGTCGACGTCCCCACGATTGCGTACGCGGACCTCTCCGCGATCGGGCCCTGTGGACAACCTGGTTCCCCTGTGGAAAACCCCGGGCTCGCGGGAGAACGGCTCACTCCCCCGTACGGGGAGCCCGGTGGCCTGCCTACGGCAGCGGGATCCCAGGGGCCTGACCACCGAGCGCGTCGATGCACAGGCACGTCCGTTCGGAGTTCGCGGGCAGTGCCGCGACCACGTCGAAAAGAACGTCCCGCATCCGCCCGACGTTCGCTGCGAAGACCTCAAGGACTTCCTCGTGCGAGACGCCCTCGCCGGTGTCGGCGCCCGCGTCCAGGTCGGTCACGAGGTTCAGGGACGTGTAGCACAGACCGAGCTCCCGGGCGAGCACTGCCTCCGGGTGCCCGGTCATGCCGACGACCGACCAGCCCTGGGCGGCGTGCCAGAGGGACTCCGCACGGGTGGAGAAGCGTGGCCCTTCCACCACCACGAGCGTTCCGCCGTCCACCGCTTCCCAGCCGCTCGACCGCGCCGTGGCGACTGCGACCTTCCGTCCGACCGGGCAGTACGGGTCGGCGAAGGTCACGTGGACGACGTTCGGCACCAGGCCGTCCGCCCGCGCCTCCCCGTCGAAGTACGACTGCGCTCGCGATTTCGTACGGTCGACGAGCTGGTCGGGTACGAGAAGGGTGCCCGGGCCGTACTCGGCGCGCAGCCCGCCCACCGCGCAGGGGCCGAGTACCTGGCGCACGCCTGCCGCGCGCAGGGCCCAGAGATTGGCCCGATAATTGATCTTGTGCGGCGGAAGGTGGTGCGATCGGCCGTGCCGCGGCAGGAATGCCACGCGCCGCCCCGCCACATCACCGATGAACAGCGAGTCGCTGGCCGCACCGTAAGGGGTGTCGACGGTGACTTCGGTCACATCGTCGAGGAAGGAATAGAAGCCGGATCCGCCGATCACGCCGATCTCGGCCTGTACGTGTGTCGTACCGCCGTTCTGCACCATGGACGCCACCCTAAGCGGGGCGCAGACGTGCGACGAACCCCCGCTGTGTCGACGGCGGGGGTCCGAACGGAAAGCTGCTTCCGCAGAGTGCGCTCAGGCCGCCGAGGAGCTGCTCGACGAGGTGGAGGACCCGGAGGACGCCGTGGACGACGACGAGCCGGAGGACGAGCTGTCGCTCGCCTTGCTGTCCGAGCTGCTGCTCTTGGTGGCAGGGGTGCTGCTGGACGAAGAGCCGCGGCTGTCGGTCCGGTAGAAACCGGAACCCTTGAAGACCACGCCCACCGCGGAGAACACCTTGCGCAGCCGTCCGCCGCACTTGGGGCACTCGGTCAGCGCGTCGTCGCTGAACTTCTGCACCGCCTCGAGACCCTCGCCGCACTCGGTGCACTGGTACTGATACGTCGGCACTAGCTCCTCCTGGCACTCTCACTTGTTGAGTGCTAACGACGCTCAATAGTGCAGCATTTCTGTTGCTCAGTCCACCATGACCGCCTGACGGTGACCGATCACACCCACGCCCGGTACCGGCGAAGACTGCGGGAGGAGGTGCTCGCGGAGCATGGCGATCATTGCAAAAGCGGCCGCGGTGCCGGTCAGCGGCACGAAGAAGGCCGCATGCGCCCCCACACCGTCCGCGAGCAGCCCTGCCGCGGTGACGGCCGCTGCTTGTCCGAGCGCCACCCCTCCCGTCAACCAGGTGAACGCCTCGGTCCGCGCGGACGCGGGCACCAGCGCCTCGACCAGCGTATAGCCCGTGATGAGGGCAGGTGCGATGCACAGCCCCACCACCAGAACGAGTCCGCCCACCAGAGGCAGGGCGTCTGCGGCCCACAGCGGGACGCACGCGAGGGTGAGCGCGCCGTAGGCCGTCAGCAGTCGTCGGCGCGGACTGTGACGCCAGGGCAGAGCGCCGTAGGCCACACCGGCGAGCATGTTGCCTGCGGCGAAAGTGCCGTACACCAGACCGCTGAGTCCGGGATGCCCCGCCTCCTGTGTGACGGCGGTGACTGACACCTGCATGCCGCCGAAAACCGCTCCGATGCCCACGAACGCCGCTACGAGAGCCCGTAGGCCCGGCGCCGACAGCGCCGAGGCGCGGTGACGGCCGCCCCCCTCATCCGTGCCGTGAGGGGGCGGAAGCGTCCCGTGCTGTGCCGCGAACAGCCACCCACCTGCAAGGGTGAGCGCCGCCTCGGCGATGAGTCCCGCGGCAGGGTGGAGTCCCGTGCACAGGGCAGTGGCCAGAATCGGGCCGACGACGAAGGTGAACTCGTCGGTCACCGATTCGAACGCGGCCGCTGTCTGCATGAGCGGGGTGCCGCCGCCCGCCGGGTCACTGAGCGCCACCGCCCACCGGGAGCGGACCATGGGCCCTATCTGCGGCACTGTCGCGCCCGCCGGCACCGCCGTCGCCAGCAGCGCCCACGCCGGCGCGTGCGCCAGGGCCAGGACGACCAGCGCACACACCGATAGCGCGTGCAGCGCCACGCCGGGTACGAGAACGGCCCGCTGGCCGTGCCGATCGGCGAGCCGGCCGGCACGTGGCGCGCAGAGCGCCATGGCGACCCCCGTCACTGCAGCGGCGGCACCGGCCTGCGCGTAGGAGCCGGTCGTGTGCTCCACGAGCAGTACCAGGCTGATGGTGAGCATCGCGAAAGGCTGCCGTGCCGCGAACCCGGGCAGCACGAAGGCACTGGCCCCTGGAGTGCTGAGGAGCTGCCGGTATCCCGGCTTGCGGGGGATCGCCTGCGCCGGCGACGGGGAGGTGGGCACCGTGGATGCCACTGGCTGGTCTTTCTGCTGCCTGGTAGCGCGCGTGCGGTTCGTACCGTGGCGCACCGAGGGCCGTCCGCTCAGCGCGGTTCGCCGCGCCGGCCCTGCATCAGACAGATGTCGTACTGGACAAATACCGCACCATCTTACGTAATCATCCGGCGACCGGTGGCAGCCCGGGCCTCAGCTCTGAGGGGTTCTGCCGCGTTCCTCCAGCCAGCCGGCGAGCTTGCCGTTGCGCCCCACGGCCCGCAGGCGTTCCTCCGCCGCGTCCCGTACCGGGTCGGTGGCGACGACGAGCAGTTCGTCGCCGCGCCGCAGACTGGTCGAGGGCAAGGGCACGAAACTGGCTCCGTCACGTACAACGAGCGTCACGGCGGCGCCGGTCGGCAGACGAAGTTCGTTGACCTCGACTCCGTGCATCCGCGAACCCTCGGGAATCGCCAGCGAGAGCAGATGCCCACGCAGCCGCTCCAACGGCGCCGACTCGATCCCCAGGTCCGCCGCATCGCTGCTCTCGCCGAGGTGCAGACGTCGGGCCAGCCAGGGAAGCGTCGGTCCCTGGACGAGTGTGTAGAAGAGCACCAGTACGAAGACGATGTTGAAGATCTTCCGGCTTTCGGACACTCCGGCAACCATGGGAATCGTGGCCAGGACGATCGGTACGGCGCCGCGCAGCCCCGCCCACGACATCAGCGCCTGCTCACGCCAGGGCACCCGGAAAGGCAGCAGGCTGATCATGACCTCGGCGGGGCGTGCGAGCACGGTCAGGAACAAGCCGATGATCAGTGCGGGGACGATGTCGTCGCCCAGTTCGTGCGGGGTCACCAGCAGCCCGAGGAGCACGAACAGGCCGATCTGCGCGATCCAGCCGAGCCCCTCGGCGAAGCCGCGGGTAGCGGGGCGGTGCGGAAGCTTCGAGTTGCCCAGGATGAGCGAGGCGGTGTAAACGGCGAGGAAGCCCGAGCCGTGCGCCATGGCGCCGGCGGCGTAGGCGGCGACCGCGATGGCCATGACGGCGATCGGGTAGAGGCCCGAGGCCGGCAGCGCCACGCGCTTGAGTCCGTAGGCGCCGATCCAGCCCACCGCGATCCCGATCGCGCCGCCGATGCCCAGCTCGAGAAGGGTCTCGCCGAGCAGGTGGTACCAGGAATCTATGTGCCCGTTCGCGGAGAAGGCGATCACCATGATCACCACCGGGGCGTCGTTGAACCCCGACTCGGCTTCGAGTACGCCGGTTATGCGTTTGGGCAGCGGGACATTGCGCAGGACGGAGAAGACCGCCGCGGCGTCCGTGGACGACACCACGGCGCCGATGATCAGCGACTGGCGCCACTCGAGCCCTACCGCGTAATGCGCCGCCGCTGCCGTGATGATCACACTGATGACGACACCGATAGTCGACAGAACGGCTGCGATCGGCATGACCGGTTTGATCTCGTGCCACTTCGTGCCGAGACCGCCTTCGGCGAGAATCACCACAAGCGCCGCATATCCGAGCACCTGGGTCAGCTCGACGTTGTCGAAGGTGAAGCCGAAAGGACCGTCCTGTCCTATGGCGACGCCGATGCCGAGGTAGATGAGGAGGGTGGGAAGTCCGCTGCGGGACGCCAGGCGAACGGCTACGACGGCGACGAGCAGCACGGCTGCACCGACCAGCAGGATCTCGTTGAGGTGGTGGACAGTCAGGGCGCCGGTCCTTTCAACTTTGTTGCCTAGGCTAATATTTTACCCTCTCTTGACGTTGTACGGTCCACGTCACGGAGGCTCCGACTCCGCGTCCCTGCCGCGCAGGGCATGCGCCTATGGTTGCCCTTGCACAAGGAGCACCTTGATCATCTGATCCGCACTGCCCTCGAAGGACAGCGATGCCCGCACGGAAGAAGTCCCGCCGCGTACGCTTCATCGTGATCGCGCTCGTGTTGCTGCTGGTGGCGGGGGTCGGCTTCGCGTCGTACTGGAGCGTGACCACGGTGCGGGCCTCGTTCCCGCAGACCACCGGCTCGCTCAAGCTCGCGGGCCTGTCCGCGCCGGTCGACGTCAGACGTGATGCGTACGGCGTTCCGCAGATCTACGCCGACACCCCTGAAGACCTCTTCCGGGCGCAGGGGTACGTACAGGCGCAGGACCGCTTCTACGAGATGGACGTGCGCCGCCACCTCACGTCCGGACGACTGTCGGAGATGTTCGGCAAGGGGCAGGTCGAGACGGACGCGTTTCTTCGCACGCTCAACTGGCACGGCGTGGCACAGAAGGAATACGACACCCAGCTCGACGCCGCCACCAAGGCGTACCTGCGTGCTTACAGCGACGGTGTCAACGCCTATCTGAAGGACCACAGCGGTGCGACGCTGTCGGTGGAATACGCGGCCCTGAAGTTCAGCAACGGCTACAGGCCGCAGCGGTGGACGCCTGTCGACTCGGTTGCCTGGCTCAAGGCGATGGCGTGGGATCTTCGCGGCAACATGCAGGACGAGATCGACCGTGCCCTCATGACGAGCAGGCTCAGTCAGGCGCAGATCAAGCAGCTCTACCCCGCGTACCCGTACGACATCAACCAGCCGATCGTCGACGCCGGATCGGTCGATTCCGCGACGAAGGTGTACACCCCGGCCGTGACGTCCTCCGGTCCGCAGTCGCTCAACAACACCGTGGACGGACAGCTCGCCGGTATCTCGCAGGTAATCGATCAGATGCCGGCGCTGCTCGGGCCGAACGGCAGCGGTATCGGCTCCAACTCGTGGGTCGTGTCCGGAGCCTTCACGACGACGGGCAAGCCGATACTGGCGAACGATCCGCACCTCGCGCCGCAGTTGCCGTCGCTGTGGTACCAGATGGGCCTTCACTGCCGCAGCGTGAGCAGCGCCTGCCCGTACGACGTGGCCGGTTACACGTTCTCGGGCATGCCTGGTGTGATAATCGGCCATAATCGGGACATTGCATGGGGAATGACCAACCTGGGTGCCGATGTCACCGACCTCTACCTCGAGAAGGTGACGGCGACCACTTACCTGCGGGACGGCAAGCAGGTGCCGTTCACCATGCGCCACGAGGAGATCAAGGTCGCCGGCGGCAAGAGCCGGGAGATCACGGTGCGGGAGACGACGAACGGGCCGCTGATCTCCGACCGCAGTGACGAGATCCGTGAGGTCGGGCAGACCGCGCCCGTCGACAACCCGCCGGGTGGGGTCAACGCCGGATATGCCGTCGCCCTCAAGTGGACGGCGCTCGAGCCCTCGAAGACGATGGAGGCGGTCTTCGAGCTCGACCGGGCGACCGACTTCGACAAATTCCGCGACGCGGCCAAGGACTTCGCCGTGCCCTCGCAGAACCTGATCTACGCCGACAGCAAGGGGACGTACGGCCACATCGGCTACCAGGCGCCAGGCCAGGTGCCGATCCGCGCCGACGGCGACGACGGCACGTATCCGGTGCCCGGCTGGGACTCGCACTACGACTGGAAGGGAACCATCCCCTTCCGGGCCATGCCGTACGAGTACGACCCCAAGCGCGGCTACATCGTCACGGCGAACCAGGCGGTTATCGATCAGAGCAAGTACCCGTACATGCTCACCCAGGACTGGGGATACGGTACGCGTAGCCAGCGCATCAACGATCTCATCGCCTCCAAGGTCAAGGAGGGCGGCAAGATCTCGATGGACGACGTGCAGGCCATGCAGGGTGACAACAGCAGCGAGATCGCGAAGCAGCTGGTGCCGTACCTCCTCAAGATCGACATAACGGGTGACAAGAACAGTTATGTGCGCAACGCGCAGAAGCTGCTCGAAGGCTGGGACTACAACCAGGATTCCGACTCCGCGGCGGCGGCCTACTTCAACGCGGTGTGGCGCAACGTGCTCAAGCTCGCCTTCGGCAACAAGCTGCCGAAGGAGCTGCGCCCCGAAGGGCAGTGCCTGAGGGTTCCCCCCGTCGGTGAGACCGGGCCGGTCGACAACCTCGACGGCAAGGGCATTCCCACGGTGCAGGAATGCGGTGAACGGGACCCCTCCGAGGCGCAGCCGGACGGCGGTGACCGCTGGTTCGAAGTGGTCCGCGGCATACTTCCCGACGCGACGAATCCCTGGTGGACGATGTCCACCACCGCCTTCTACGGCATCGACACCGACAAGGCGCACCACAGCACCCGCGACCAGCTCCTCGCGCAGGCGATGAAGGACGCCCGCTACGAACTCACCGCCAAGCTGGGCAAGGACATAGACACCTGGAGCTGGGGCCGGCTGCACAAGCTGGAGCTGAAGAACCAGACCCTCGGCACCGACGGTCCCGGCGTCGTCAAGTGGCTGCTCAATCGTGGCCCCTGGCAGCTCAGCGGTGGCGAGGCGGCGGTCGACGCGACGGGATGGAACGCAGCCGGCGGCTACGACGTCGTCTGGGTGCCGTCGATGCGGATGATCGTCAATCTCCAGGACCTCGACAAGTCCCGGTGGATCAACCTCACCGGTGCCTCGGGCCACGCCTACAACCCCCATTACACCGACCAGACCGGCAAGTGGGCGGCCAACGAACTCCTGTCGTGGCACTTCTCCGACGGATCGGTACGCAAGGCGACCAAGGCGACGTTGGTGCTCACGCCGTGATCCGCCGCAATATGTCACGCCGGTGATGCAGCCGGGCCTGTAGGGCGTCCCCGCCCCGCCGGGGGCGTCACGCACGGAAGCGGTGGACGCCTGCCGGAGTGAGCGCGGCGTCCACCATCCCGTCGTGTGCCTCGGCCGGTACCGCGTCGATGATCTCGTGCGGGTAGAGCACCACCATCAGCGCGGGCCGGTTGTCCACCTGGCGGATGCGGCTCAGCACGCGGTCGTACGAGCCGCCGCCGCGACCGAGGCGGACTCCGCGGCTGTCCACGGCGAGTCCCGGCAGCAGGAGCGTCTGAGCGGCGGTGACGGCCTGCGGGCCGAGTCGGGGGCCGGTCGGCTCGAACAGGCCCCGCGGGGAGCGTTCAAGGGCCTCCTGGCCGCCGTACTCGGCCCAGTCCAGATCGTTGTCCGGCAGCAGGACGGGCAGCAGCACGCGTACCGCGGCCGACCGGAGATTGTCGAGGAGGGGGCCCGTTCCGGGTTCGGAGCCCATGGAGACGTATGCGGCCACCGTTGTGCTGTCCCTGCACCCGGGCAGCTCGCGCACCACCGATGCGAGGGCCCGGGCGGCGGCGTCCCGCTCCTGAGCCGGCATTGCGCGCCGTGCGCGCAGGAGCCGTGCCCGAAGCTGCGCCTTGTCCGCCCTCACCGCATCCGTGTTCTCCACAACCGCTGTATATCAGCAGCTTTGAACCGTTTCTTCATCTTCTCCACATTCGCGAACGCTATGGTGCACGGCATGACTTACTCACGCGCCCGGATCGGCAAAGCCGTCATCCCCGCGGCGGGCCTCGGTACGCGCTTCCTTCCGGCGACCAAGGCGACGCCCAAGGAGATGCTCCCCGTGGTGGACAAACCGGCCATCCAATACGTGGTGGAAGAGGCTGTCGCAGCGGGCCTGCACGATGTACTGATGATCACAGGTCGCAACAAGCGCCCTCTCGAGGACCACTTCGACCGGAATTATGAGCTGGAAGAGGTGCTCGTCCGCAAGGGTGATGACGGGCGGCTCGCCCGGGTGCGGGAATCCAGCGACCTGGCCACCATGCACTACGTGCGGCAGGGCGACCCCAGGGGCCTCGGGCACGCCGTGCTGTGCGCGGAACCGCACGTGGGCGACCAGCCGTTCGCCGTCCTCCTCGGTGACGACCTGATCGATCCGCGTGACCCGCTGCTCCCCCGCATGATCGACGTGCAGGGGCGGTTCGGGGGAAGCGTGATCGCGCTGATGGAGGTGGCGCCCGAGCAGATCCACCTCTACGGTGCCGCGGCCATAAAGCCCACCGACGAGGACGACGTCGTGCGTGTCACCGATCTCGTGGAGAAGCCCGATGCCGGCCAGGCGCCGTCGAACTTCGCGATCATCGGCCGATACGTCCTGGACGCCGCGGTCTTCGACGCCGTCAGGAAGACCGAGCCCGGCCGCAACGGCGAGATCCAGCTGACCGACGCGCTGCGCGAACTCTCCCACCGGGACGCCGACGGGGGCCCCGTGCACGGCGTCGTGTTCACCGGCCGTCGCTACGACACCGGCGACCGCGGCGATTATCTGCGGGCGATTGTCCGACTGGCATGCGAACGTGAAGACCTGGGCCCCGAGTTCCGCAACTGGTTGCGTACGTATGTCACCGAGGAGATGCAAGAGTGAGTCACGGCGCCGAGCGCGTATGGTCCGTCACCGAGCACCTGGACAGCATCCTGGGGCAACTGGCCCCGTTGGAGGCAATCGAGCTGCAACTGCTCGACGCGCAGGGGTGCGTCCTGGTCGAGGACGTCACCGTGCCCGTGGCGCTGCCGCCCTTCGACAACAGCTCCATGGACGGCTACGCGGTGCGCGTCGCCGACACGCGAGCCGCGTCGCCCGACCACCCCGCCGTCCTCGAGGTCGTCGGTGACATCGCCGCCGGCAGCGGTGAGCTGCCGGCCGTCGGGCCGGGGCAGGCAGCCCGCATCATGACCGGGGCCCCACTCCCGCCCGGCGCCGAGGCGGTCGTCCCGGTCGAATGGACCGACGGCGGTACCGGCGGTGGACCGGCCACCACCATGACCGCGCACAGTCTCGATCCGGCAGGTGCGGGCGGTGAGGTCCGGGTACACCGGGGACCTTCCCCCGGGCAGTACATCCGCAGCCGCGGCAGCGACGTCACCGCGGGAGAGCTGGCGCTCGCGGCGGGCACCGTCCTCGGCCCCCCGCAGATCGCCCTGCTGGCCGCTGTCGGACGTGCCAGCGTCACCGTCCGGCCGCGTCCGCGTGTCGTCGTGGTGTCCACCGGCAGCGAACTGGCGCAGCCAGGAGACAGCCTGCGCCCCGGCGGCATCTACGACTCCAACAGCTTCGCGCTCACTGCGGCTGCCCGGGCGGCCGGAGCCATCGCCTATCGAGTGGGGGCGGTCGTCGACGAGGTCGAGACGCTCCGGGCCACCATCGAGGACCAGCTGGTCCGCGCCGACATCATCGTCACCACGGGCGGAGTCAGCGTCGGCGCGTACGACGTCGTGAAGGAGGCGTTGTCCTCGCTCGGCGGCGCAATGTACGGCGCCGAGGACCAGAACGGCGGGGACAACGGCTACGTCGAGTTCCGCAAGCTCGCCATGCAGCCCGGCAAGCCGCAGGGCTTCGGCCGGATCGGCCCTTCGCGCACTCCGCTGCTGGCTCTCCCCGGCAACCCCGTCAGCGCCTACGTGTCCTTCGAGCTGTTTGTCCGCCCCGCCATCCGCACCCTGATGGGCGTCGGACCGGTGCACCGCGAGGTCGTGCGGGCGGCGTGCGTGACGGCTGTCGACAGTTCGCCGGAGGGACGACGGCAGTTCCTGAGAGGCCGTTACGACCGCACCTCGCGCAGCGTGACCCCGGTCGGGGGCGCCGGTTCCCATCTGGTCGCCGCGCTCGCGAACGCCGACGCGCTGATCGTCGTCCCCGAGGAGGTCACGTCGCTGGAGGCCGGCGCCGAGGTCGACGTCATCGTGCTGGACTAGCCACCCGGGCGGCGCGGCCAGGGCCCCCGGGCGTCGGAGGACGGCTGCCGGTACGGTGTCTGCCCTAGAGACCGCATCGGGAGAACGATGAGCAGCGCTCGGCACCATCTCACCCACCTCGACGAGGCAGGCTCGGCCCGCATGGTCGACGTCTCCGCCAAGGATGTGACGTCCCGCACCGCCCGCGCCACCGGTCGCGTCCTGGTCGCCCCCGAGGTCGTACGGCTGCTGCGCGGCGCCGGGATGCCCAAGGGCGACGCCATTGCCACGGCGCGCATCGCGGGCATCATGGGCGCCAAGAAAACCCCCGAGCTGATCCCGCTGTGCCACCCACTGGCGGTGTCGGGCGTCACCGTGGACCTGGTGATCGCCGACGACGCGGTGGAGATCACCGCGACCGTCAGGACCACCGACCGGACAGGCGTGGAGATGGAAGCACTGACCGCCGTCAGCGTTGCGGCACTCACCGTCGTCGACATGGTGAAGGCCGTGGACAAGTCCGCGGTCATCACCGATGTGCGGGTCGAGGAGAAGACCGGCGGCAAGTCCGGCGACTGGCGCCGGTCATGAGCGGCGCGGCGGGCCCCTTGCGCGCACTCACCGTCACTGCGTCCAACCGGGCGGCTTCCGGCGTGTACGAGGACCGCAGCGGGCCGCTGATCGCCGCCGCCCTGCGGGACGCCGGGTTTGCCGTCGACGGGCCGCAGGTCGTCCCGGACGGCGATCCCGTCGAGCATGCGCTGCGGGCGGCCGTCGACGCCGGATACGACGTGGTGGTCACCACCGGCGGCACGGGTGTCTCGCCCTCGGACCGTACGCCGGAAGCGACACGGCAGGTGCTCGACTACGAGATCCCCGGTATCGCCGAGGCGATTCGCGCCGCGGGCCGCCAGAAGGTGGCCACCGCGGCGCTCTCGCGAGGCGTTGCCGGTGTCGCGGGGCGCACACTGGTGGTGAACCTCCCTGGCTCGGCCGGCGGCGTCAAGGACGGCCTCGCCGTGCTCACCCCGCTCCTGGGGCACGCAGTCGATCAGATCCGGGGCGGCGATCACCCGACTTCCGCACCATCGCACACCTCAGCCCCTGGGAGACCGAGCTGAACGGGGTCTGGCCGACGGAACTTGCGGACGGTGACGTCACCCTCCGCCCGATCAGAATGCGCGACCAGCGCGCATGGCGTGAGGTCAACCGGCGCAACCGCGAGTGGCTGCGGCCGTGGGAGGCCACGGTGCCGCCCGCGCCGCCCGGTCATGTCGCGCAACGGCCCACCTATCGACAGATGGTGCGCCATCTGCGCAGTGAGGCGAGCGCCGGTCGGATGCTGCCGTACGTCATCGATTATCGAGGGCGCCTCGCCGGGCAACTCACGGTCGCCGGGATCACCTGGGGCTCCATGTGCTCGGCGCACATCGGCTACTGGGTGGACGAGGCAGTCGCCGGCCGCGGTGTGATGCCGACGTCCGTGGCCCTTGCGGTCGACCACTGCTTCCGGCGAGTCGGACTGCACCGCGTGGAGGTCTGCATTCGCCCCGAGAACGGGCCCAGCCGCCGGGTCGCGGAAAAGCTCGGCTTTCGCGAGGAGGGGCTGCGGCCGCGCTATCTCCACATCGACGGCGGCTGGCGCGACCACCTGGTCTACGCGCTGACCGTGGAGGAGGTACCCGAGGGGCTGCTCAACCGCTGGCACCGGGCCAGGCCGGGGGCATCCCAAAAATAGGACAACCGTTCGAATATGAGCCCCGGCGCCAAAAATTCTCGGCTTATCAGCCAGATCGTGCGACACACCGGGCCAAATTCCGTATGGCGTGTCTCGATTCCCCCTACCGTGTAATGCGTGAGCAGTAGCGGCCTCATCTACGCAGTCATCGTCGGGGCCTGGGCTGCCTACCTGGTGCCGATGTGGCTCCGCAGGCAGGACGAGCTCAACGAAGCGCGCCCGACGGAACGCTTCAGCACCGCCATCCGGCTGCTGTCCGGGCGGGCGGCGATGGAGCGGCGCGTCGCCAAGGCGCGAGGCGAGAGTGTCGAGCCCGGTTCCGACGACGTCGAGGACGACCTCGACCCCGCGGACGTCGTCGACGTCCGCAGCCTCGCTGTGCCCGCGACCGAGGTGCGTCCCGCCGTCGGGGTGGCCCGTGCCGCCGGGACCACCGCCGCACGGCCCGACCCCCGGGCCAAGGTCCTGGCCCGCCGCCGCCGGACCATCACGCTGCTCTTCCTGGCCTTCACCGCGGGAGCCGTCGCCGCCGCTGTGGGGGGGATCGCGCTGCTGTGGGCACCGGCCGTCCCGGCGGCCCTGCTCACGGTGTACATCGGCCAGATGCGCCGCCAGGAACGCCGCCGCTACGAGGTGCGGCTCGATCAGCGACAGGCAGCCGAGGCCGCGCGCAGACTGCGCGCCCGGCCGGACCGCGCCCGCCCGGAGCGGCCTCGTGCGGACGTGCCGCCCGTCCCCGTCAAGGAGGCCGCGTCGCCCGCGGCGACCCCGGCCCCCGCGCCCTCGCCGCGTACCGCCGACCGCCGTGCCCTCGTCGAGCAGACCGATCACGCCGAGTGGGTCGATCAGCAGCGTGCCCAGCAGACCGCTGACGACGGCTGGGAGCCGGTCCCCGTGCCGCTGCCGACCTACGTCACCGCACCCGTCGCCCCGCGCACCACCGGCGGCGTCGACCTGGGGGCGCCCGACACCTGGAGCTCCGCCCGCTCCGGTACGACACCGCCGCCTTCCGCCGAGCCCTCCGCCCCCCCGGCCGCCGCTCCCGGCCGCCCGCGCCCGCGTACCGCCCGCACGCCGCTCTTCGACCAGTACGCCGACCCCGACCGCCCGCGCGCGGCCAACGAGTAGCCCTTCCCGCCAGCGCGTATTGCGTTCACGAGCACCCTCGTGGAGATGCTAGAGTTTTCCTCGTTGCAAGGGCCTGTGGCGCAGTCCGGTAGCGCACCTCGTTCGCATCGAGGGGGTCAGGGGTTCGAATCCCCTCAGGTCCACAACACAACAGCTCGCGATTCTGATCGTGAGTGGTTGACGAGGTCCCGTTGATCATGTGATCAACGGGACTGTTGTCGTTTCCGGGCCTGGGCGACCGGCCGGGCGCCTGCGGCTGCGACGACCGGGCAGTTGTGAGCGGCGGCCGCCGGTGTGCGTGCCGACCGCAGGAGGAGGCCCGTTGTCAGGGGCGGCTGCCATGCTGCGCGCCATGGACACCGACCGTTTCTGGCAGCTCATCGAACTGGCTCACCGTCAGGCCGATCCCGCTGACCCCGAGGTGACGGCTGCGGAGGCCACTGCGCTGCTCGCGGCTCTGGGCCCGGAGGAGATCGTCCGGGCCCAGCAGATCCTGTGGGATCAGATGGCCGGCTCCTACCGGGCGCCGCTGTGGGCCGCCGCCTACATGATCAACGGCGGCTGCTCGGACGACGGGTTCGACTACTTCCGCGGCTGGCTCATAGCCCAGGGTCGGGCGGTCTTCGAGCAGGCGGTCGCCGATCCGGACGCGCTGGCCGACCACCCCGCTGTCCGTAACGCAGCCGAGGGCGGCGACGAGTTGGAGGCCGAGGACGTCCTCGCCGTCCCGTGGAACGCCTACCGGCAGGCAACCGGTCGCGAATTGCCCCAGGACTCGTTCACCATCACCTACCCGGCGCTCGACCCTGCCTGGAACTTCAGCTTCGACGACCGCGCGAAGGTCGCCCAGCGGCTGCCCCGTCTGGACGCGATCTTCGCAGCCTGACGGCACACATGGGGCCGGCCGCACCTGCCCTCGCGCTCGGCAGGTCTGCTAACTCTGGCAGGTGACGTCCTCTCGCGTGCTTCCCACCCTCGTCGTCGTCAGCGGCCCGCCCGGGGCCGGCAAGACCACACTCGCCCACGAACTCGCACGGGCCGTCGGGTGCCCGGCGATCTGCCGGGACGAGATCAAGGAGGGCATGGCGCACACGGCGCCGGCCCTTGAGCCGGGTCCGCGGGACGAGCTGGCCACCCGTACGCTGCCCGCCTTCTTCGGTGTCCTGGAACTGCTGCTGAGGGCGGGCGTGACGACCGTCGCGGAGGCGGCGTTCCAGGACCGGCTGTGGCGGCCCGGCCTCGAGCCGCTGCGGGCACTGGCCGGTATCCGCGTCGTGCACTGCGTGGTGGACGCCCGGATCGCACTGGAGCGGAGGCGGCGGCGCCTGGCCGAGAACCCGCTGCGCCGGGTGCACGAGAAGGCCGGGCCCCAGGACGCCGCCGCGCATGTGCGGCGCCACGAGGACTTCCGGCGGCTGTCGTTGGACACCCCCTGGATGGAGGTGGACACCACCCGGGGATACGACCCCGGCCTTGCGGAGATCGCGGCGTTTGCGGGCGGGCGCCACTGACGCGCGGTCAACCGGTCGGCTGTGAGAGGCACTGCGCGCTGACCCGGACGTGTGATGTGCGTTACGCGTCAGTGCGGAAATTTTTCGGCGACCGTAAGAGCTTGAGGATTCAAGATCTTACGAGGGGGTCGACATGTCGGCAGACGCACAGCCGGTGGCTGCGGCGGTGTCCGCGCCGCTGCCGCGCGCGGTGGTCCGTACGAAGGTGCGCGTTCCGTTGCGGTTCCCCGACGGGTGGGAGGCGGCGGCGGACGTCTTCACCTTCACCGGTCTGGCGGACGGCAAGGAGCACCTGGCGCTGGGGATCGGCGACTACGAGCACGCGCCCGTGCCGCTGGTGCGTCCGCACTCGGAGTGCCTCACCGGTGACGTCTTCGGCTCACGGCGCTGCGACTGCGGTCCGCAGCTCCGCGAGGCGGTGGAGCGGATCGGCGAGCACGGCGGATATCTGCTCTACCTGAGGCAGGAGGGCCGCGGCATTGGGCTGTACGCGAAGCTCGACGCCTATGCCCTGCAGGACGGCGGGCTCGACACGTACGAGGCGAACCTCGCGCTCGGGCGGGGCGAGGATGAGCGGGACTACACGGCGGCGGCGCAGATCCTGGCCGCGCTCGGCGTGGACCGCGTCCGGTTGCTGAGCAACAACCCCGACAAGGCGCGGCAGCTGGCGGCGCTCGGTACGCAGGTGGTCGAGCAGGTGCCGACCGGCGTGCACGTGTCCGACGCCAACGTCCGGTACCTGCGCGCCAAGGCCGAGCACACGGGCCACACGCTGGCGCTGCCGGCCTGATCGGTTCCGGGTGGCGCTCGGGAGCCGTCCCGTGCGGCTGCACCGTAGGCGCGTCCGGCCTCCTGTGACTGCGCAATACGCGCAGGGGAAGGGTGGTGGTGCGGTTGCGGTCCGGTTCCCGTGCGGTGCGTGATGCGACCCACGATCGAAACGGTGGCGTTTCGATCGTGGGTCGTCTACGCTCTAGGTGTACGACACCGTTTCGATCAGGAGTGGCCGATGGCGTCCACGACATCCGGGACGAGGCCGTACGCTATGGCCGCCCAACCACTGCATTCGGAGGAGAGGACATGCCGGCTGAGGCCTCTGCCGGGCGTCGTACGCGTCTGACCCCCGAACGCGAGCGGGAGCTGTTCGAGGCGGTCGTCGAGCTGTTGCGCGAGGTCGGGTACGAGGCGCTCACGATGGACGCCGTCGCTGCCCGCACGCGGTCGAGCAAGGCCACCCTCTACCGCCAGTGGAAGGGCAAGCCGCAACTGGTCGCCACCGCGCTGAGGATCATCAAGCCGGTGTCGCCCGCAGACGTCGACACCGGATCGATGGCCGGTGACCTGCACGAGTTCGTGCGATGTCATGACGTCGACGACTCCAAGCGCGACCAGGAACTCATGCGCGGCCTGGCGCACGCGGCGTTCCGCAACGAGGACCTCTTCACGGCCCTGCGCGAGCAGCTCATCGAGCCGGAGCTGGACAGCTTCCGTGCTCTGGTCCAGCGCGCCGTCGACCGCGGCGAGCTGTCGGCCGACAACCCGGCACGCCACTTCATCCCGCACATGCTGTTCGGCAGTGCGCTGGCGCGTCCCATTCTCGAGGGAATCGACGCCGATCCCGAATACAGCCACCGATACATCGACGCCGTGGTGATCCCCGCCCTCGGACTGTCGCAGAACTCCTGATCCATCGTCGTACCGAGACAATCGATCATCGTCCGAGCAGGTCGCCGCATCGGTGACGCATGCCCCGGCGGCGTTCACCCGCCCGGGCCACCCGCTCGCCCGTCCGGTCTTCCGTACACCTGACACGCCGCTCTCGTCGTCGGGCCGGTTCCGCACGCCCATATCCGCCTCTCCTGACGGGAGCCCTCCTTCTCCATGGCCACCTACCTGTACAAGCTCGGCCGGTTCGCCTTCCGGCGACGGCGTTACGTCGTGCTCGTCTGGGTCGCGCTGCTGGCGCTCGCCGGGGTCGGGGCCGCCACGGCGCCGTCTGCGCCGTCCGACAACTTCACCGTGCCGGGCACGGAGGCGCAGAAGGCCTTCGACCTGCTGCACGAGCGTTTCCCCGGCACCAACGCCGACGGCGCGAGCGCCCGCATGGTGTTCAAGGCGCCGAGCGGGCAGAAGGTCACCGCGGGACCGGCCGAACAGGCTGTGAAGAAGGCGGTCACCGAACTTCGCCACATGCCGCAGAAGGCCACGGTCGGCGACCCGTACGCCGCCGGCGCCGTGAGCAAGGACGGCACGACGGCCTATGCGACCGTCACCTTCCAGGCCAAGTCGATGGAGGTCACCGACGCGACGCACACCGCGATCGACACCGTCGCGGAGCACGGCCGAGCCGCCGGGCTGACGGTGGAGACCGGCGGCACCGCGGTGCAGGCGTCGCCGTCGACCGGGAACAGCGAGGCGATAGGCATCGGCATAGCCGCGGTCGTCCTCCTGCTCACCTTCGGGTCGCTGGTGGCGGCAGGGCTGCCGCTGCTGACCGCGATCATGGGAGTCGGCGTCGGTATCGCATCGATTACCGCTCTCGCCAGCACGCTCGGGCTGTCGAGCACGTCGTCGACACTGGCATCGATGATCGGTCTGGCCGTCGGTATCGATTACGCACTGTTCATCGTCTCGCGGCACCGCCACGAACTGATGGAGGGCCGTGACGGTGAGGAGGCCGCCGGGCGGGCGGTCGGCACGGCGGGATCCGCGGTCGTCTTCGCCGGCCTCACGGTGCTCATCGCGCTGGCGGGCCTGTCGGTCGTCAACATCCCGATGCTCACCAAGATGGGCCTGGCAGCGGCGGCCACGGTCGCGCTGGCCGTGCTGATCGCGCTCACACTGATCCCCGCCCTGCTGGGGTTCGCCGGGCCCAAGGTGCTCACCCGCAGGGTGCGCAAGGGACGGGCGGTCGCGTCCGGCAAGCCGAACATGGGCACTCGGTGGGCACGGCTCGTGGTGCGGCGGCGTGTGCCCTTCCTGGTCGCCGGGGTGGTCGCGCTCGGGCTGGCGGCCGTGCCGATGACCGGCATGCAGCTGGGCCTGCCGGACGACGGTTCGCAGCCGGTGAGCACCACCCAGCGGCGGGCGTACGACATGCTTTCCGACGGCTTCGGTCCGGGCTTCAACGGTCCCCTGACGGTTGTCGTGGACGGCGCGCACAGCCACGACGCCAGGGCGGCGGCGGAGGACGTCAAACGGACCGTCACGGGCTTCGCCGACGTCAGGAGGGTGACCGAGCCGTCGTTCAACCCCGAGGGTGACGCGGCGACGCTGACCGTGGTGCCCGCCTCCAAGCCGAGCAGTGCCCGGACCGAGGACCTGGTGCACGTCATCCGCGGCCATGCGGGTGAGTTCGAGAGGACCACCGGCGCCGAGGTCCTGGTGACCGGCACCACCGCCATGAACATCGACGTCTCGCAGCGGCTGAACGACGCGCTGCTGCCGTACCTGGCTCTGGTGGTGGGACTCGCCTTCCTGCTGCTGATGGTCGTCTTCCGGTCCGTGCTCGTGCCGCTGAAGGCCGCGCTGGGCTTCCTGCTGTCGGTGCTCGCGGCGCTCGGCGCCGTGGTGGCGGTCTTCCAGTGGGGCTGGCTGGCCGGTCTCCTGGGGGTGGAGCAGACCGGTCCGATCATGAGCATGATGCCGATCTTCATGGTCGGCGTGGTGTTCGGACTCGCCATGGACTACGAGGTCTTCCTGGTCACCCGGATGCGCGAGGCCTACGTGCACGGTGAGACACCGGGCCAGGCGGTCGTCACCGGATTCACCCATGGCGCGCGGGTGGTGTCCGCCGCCGCGGTCATCATGATCAGCGTCTTCGCCGGATTCATCGGGTCGTCCGAATCGATGATCAAGATGATGGGCTTCGGGCTGGCGATCGCCGTGGCATTCGACGCGTTCGTCGTTCGTATGACCATTGTGCCCGCCGTGCTCGCCCTGCTCGGGCGCGCTGCGTGGTGGCTGCCGCGCAGGCTCGACCGTGTGCTGCCGAACGTCGACGTGGAGGGTGAGCAGCTGCGCAAGGTGCTCGTGGGGCGGCCGCAGGCCGCCGACGAGGAGGAGCGGGAGCCCGCCGTGCTCTGAACGGCTCCCCGCCCCCTCGTGCGGGTGAGGGCCCGGGTCGGCCGGTTGCCGTGTCGAGCGTCGGCCTGCCGACCCGGCCGCACCATGTGCGGGGGTGATGCGCGCGGCGCAGCATCGACGTCTGCGCGCGTGCGCCTGTGATGGGCGGGCTTCAGCCCAGGACGGGCTGCTGCATGCCGTTCTCGAAGCTCAGCAGCCAGCGCTTGCGTTCGATGCCGCCGCCGTAGCCGGTCATGCTGCCGTTCGCGCCGACCACGCGGTGGCAGGGCACGATGATGCTCACGGGATTGCGCCCGTTGGCCAGGCCGACGGCACGGGAGGCGGTGGGCTGCCCCAGGACGGCGGCGAGCTCGCCGTAGGAGACGGTCTCGCCGTACGGGATGTCGCGCAGTGCCGCCCAGACACGCTGCTGGAACGGGGTGCCCGATGTCGACAGGTCGATGTCGAAGTCGCGGACGTCGCCCGCGAAGTAGCCCGCAAGCTGCTCGGCCGTGCGGGCCAGCACCGGCCGGTCGGTGACGGCCACCCGCGGGCCGAACGTCTCCTGGGACGGGAGGTGCCGCTGGTCGGTCATGTAGACGCCCGCGAGGCCACCCCCGCGGGTGACGAGGGTCAGCGGACCGACGGGGCTGTCGATGATCGTATGGACAGAGGTGTCGGTGGCCGTCGTGGCAGGGAGGGTGGTCATCGTGCGGGGCCTTCCGGGTGAGGGTGGTCGGTGGGCAGGACGTTGATCGGATGATCGCCCGTCGCCCACAGGTATTGCGTCGCGTAGGCCCGCCACGGCTGCCAGGCGGCGGCGTGGCGGATCAGGGCCGCGGGGGTGGCCGGCAGGCCGAGGTCGCGGGCTGCGTGGCGAATGCCGAGGTCGGTCGGCAGGAAGGCGTCGGGGTCGCCGAGCGCCCGCATGGCGATCGTCTCGACGGTCCAGGGCCCGAAGCCCGGCAGGGCCGCCAGCTGCGCGCGTGCGCGCTGCCAGTCGCTCCCGACGTCCAGGTCCAGCCCGCCGCCCTCCAGCGCCCCCAGCAGTGCCGCCAGGGTGTCCCTGCGGCTCTGCGGCATCGCCAGCTGTGCGGGGTCGTGGCCGGCGAGGGCGGCGGGGGAGGGGAAGAGGTGGGTGAGGCCGCCCGCGGGATCGTCCACCGCGTCCCCGTGGGCCGCGACCAGCCGTCCGGCGTGGGTCCGCGCCGCCGCGGTGGAGATCTGCTGCCCGAGCACCGCGCGGACGGCGAACTCGGGCCCGTCCGCGACCCGCGGCACCCGCCGTCCGGGTGCCTTGGCGACGAGCGGCGCGAGGACGGGGTCGGCCGAGAGGAGCGCGTCGACCGCTTGCGGATCGGCGTCCAGGTCGAGCAGCCGCCGGCAGCGGCTGATGGCCTGCGCGAGGTCGCGCCAGTCGGTGAGCCACAGCCGGCAGGCGATGTGGTCGGGCTGCGGCCGCAGTTCGGCGATGCCGGCGCCGTGCGGCAGCCGCAGGGTGCGACGGAAGGCGCCGGCCCGCCACTCCTCGACGCCGGGTACCGCGGTCGCCGCCAGGTGCCCGAAGAGGTTGTCAGGGGTGAGGGGGTGGCGGAAGGGCAGCCGCAGCGAGAGGGAGCCGGCGCCTGCGGCAGGGCGTCCCCTGGCGACGCGGGCGCGCAGTTCACCCGGCGCAAGGGCGAAGACCTCGCGAATGGTGTCGTTGAAGGTGCGGATGCTGGCGAAGCCGGCGGCGAAGGCGACCTCGCCCATCGGCATGGTCGTGGTCTCGATGAGCAGCCGTGCGGTCTGCGCGCGCTGTGCGCGTGCCAGGGCGAGCGGGCCCGCGCCCAGCTCGGCGAGCAGCTGGCGCTCCACCTGGCGGGCGCTGTAACCGAGCCGTGCGGCCAGCCCGGGCACGCCCTCGCGGTCCACCACGCCGTCGGCGATCAGCCGCATGGCGCGCGCCACCAGGTCGGCGCGCTCGTTCCACTGCGGCGATCCCGGGCTGGCGTCGGGCCGGCACCTCTTGCAGGCCCTGAAGCCGGCCTGCTGCGCCGCCGCCGCGCTCGGGTAGAAGGTCATGTTCTCGGCCTTCGGGGGCGTGACGGGGCAGCTCGGCCGGCAGTAGATGCGGGTGGTCAGCACCGCGGTGAAGAACCACCCGTCGAAGCGGGCGTCCTTCGACCGGACGGCGCGGACACAGGTGTCGAAGTCCGTATGCACCTCTTCAGCATCGCTCCTCGTCAGGGCGTCGGTCTGGCGGGAAAACGACATCGAGGTGGTGACTAGCGACGCACCGTTGCGCCGGGCTGCGCCGAGGGGCCCGGCGCGGTCAGTCCGAGACGCTGCTCTCCGGTGCGTACCGCAGGTCGGCGTATTCCGGGTGCCGGTCGAGCCACCCGGCGATGAACGGGCAGATGGCCAGGACGCGCAGCCCCTGCGCGCGGGCGTCGTCCATCGCCGTGCGGGCGAGCGCGGAGCCGACACCGCGGCCCTCGTACGCGTCGCCGACCTCGGTGTGGATGAAGGCGATGACCTCGGGCGTGCGCATGTACGCGGCCGTGCCGGCCAGGTCGTCGCCGATCCTTGCCTCGTAGCGGCCGGCCTGCGGGGAGTCGGTGACCGTGACGGGCGCTGCGCCGCCGGTCGCTGCGGAGTCCGTCACGACCGGTAGCCCTCCACGGTCGAGGAGGGGCGGACCCGCGCGCCGCCCGGGTCCTCGCCGGCCTCGGACAGTGCGCGGCGCTGGCGCAGCAGGTCCCAGCACTGGTCGAGTTCGTGTTCCAGCGCGGTGAGGCGGGCACGCTCGTCCGTGCCGTCGGAGTCGGATCCGGCGAGCAGTTCGCGCAGGGCCTTCTCGTCGGCCACCATCCTGCTGATGCGATCGAGAATCGCCTGTTCCGCGCCGGCGTCGTGGGGCTGTTGCACGGGTGACACCTCCCAAACGGGTCGCTCCCCTCCACTGTTGCAGGTCGCCGCTCCCGGCGCGCGCGGCGGGGGCGGCCGCGGCGCTACGCGGGCGGCCCGGGCGGTGCCGGGCGTTCCCGGGTCTCCGAGTGCGCAGGGCCGCCCCCGGGGCGCGTGGCGGACTGCTGGCGGAGCAGCCACGCCTCGATCTCGGCGCGCACCCGCCGCTCCATGGCCAGCGACATCTCGGCGTCGACGATGTCCTTGGCGAGCGGGCGCAGTCGCTGCATCGTGTCGGAGACGCGCTGGACGTGCTCGGGCGGCAGGTCGTCCAGCGGGCCCAGTACATGGGTCTTGACGACCTGGGTGAAGAGCTCGGCGACGGCGTCGACGTGGCAGCGCACCTCGCGGCCCGCGGCGAGCACCGCCGCCAGGGGCACGCCCTCGCGCACGAGCGCCGCCGACACGTCGAGGAGGCGGCGGCTGGTGTGCAGGGCGTTCTCGCCGTCGACGGAGATGTAGCCGATCTCCAGAGCCGCCGTCAGGTTCTCCGGGCTGATGTCGTCGCCGAAGTATTCCGCGAGCTCCTGCGGGGTCAGGACGACCGGGGTCTCGTCCGACCAGGGCGCGGCGAGCGTGTCGCCGACGCCGAGGAGTTCGGCGACGCCGCCCAGGGTGCGGCCCTTCTCCCACGCGGCGATCAGCTCGGCGATGCCGCCGAGGGTGTGGCCCCGTTCGAGCAGCGCGGCAATGGTGCGCAGACGGGCCAGGTGGCTCTCCGAGTACCACGCGATACGGCCGTCGCGGCGCGGCGGCGGCAGCAGCCGCCGTTCCCGGTAGAAGCGCAGCGTCCGCACCGGTATGCCGGCTGCTTCCGCCAGCTCCTCCACGCGGTATTCGCGTGCGCCGGTGTGCCCGGCGGCGGCCCGTGCGCCGTCAGGGCCGGGATCCGCCGTGCCTGTCTGGTCCACGCGGTCGTTCACCCGGCCAGCCTATGCGCTGGGGTAAGGGGCTTCATCCCTGATGCGGCGCTCCTTACGCCGCGTCGGCGGAAGAGTTTTCCGTCCGCCCCCTACCGGAGGTAACCCCGGTGTTCTACAGTCCTGACGATGCCAGTGATTGATGGCATGGTGTGCCGCGGCTGCAGGGACCGGTCGTCGGTCCCGGGCGCGGACGAGCGGCCGGTAGGAAGGGGCGGTGCCATGGACGACGACAACCCCGAGCACGTGCGGGTGGCGGTGATCGGATCCGGGTTCGGCGGGCTGGGAGCCGCCGTACGGCTGCGGCGTGAGGGGATCACCGATTTCGTGATCCTGGAGCGCGCCGACGCGGTCGGCGGCACATGGCGGGACAACAGCTACCCGGGCTGCGCGTGCGACGTGCCCTCGCACCTGTACTCGTTCTCCTTCGCGCCCAACCCCGACTGGCCGCGCGCCTTCTCCGGCCAGCAGCACATCAGGGACTACCTCGAGCGCGTCACCGACACCTTCGGGCTGCGGCCGCACCTGAGGTTCGGCGCGGAGGTGCAGCGGGCGCGCTGGGACGGCGCGCGGCGCCGGTGGGAGCTGACCACCGCGGCCGGGGAGCTGACGGCGGACGTCGTGGTCTCGGCGACCGGCCCGCTGTCCGATCCGAAGATCCCCGACATCCCCGGCATCGAGGCGTTCCCCGGGAAGGTCTTCCACTCGGCCCGCTGGGACCACGGCTGCGACCTCAAAGGCAAGCGCGTCGCCATGGTCGGCACGGGTGCGTCGGCGATCCAGATCGTTCCGTCCATCCAGCCGGAGGTCGGCAGGCTCACCGTCATCCAGCGCACTCCGCCGTGGGTGCTGCCACGGGTCGACCGGCCCGTCAGCGCGGCCGAGCGGTGGATGCACGGCAAGGTGCCGAGCACGGCGAGGGCGCGGCGCGGCCTGCTGTGGCTGATCAGGGAATTCCAGGTGGGTGCGTTCGTCAGGCACCCGCGGCTGATGAAGGCGGCGGAGCGGATCGCGCGCGCCCATCTGCGCCGCTCCGTCAAGGACCCGGCGCTGCGGGCGCGCCTCACCCCCGACTACACGATCGGCTGCAAGCGGATCCTGCTGTCGAACAGCTACTACCCGGCCCTCGCCCAGCCGAACACCGAGGTGGTGACCGCGGCCCTGACCGAGGTGCGCGGTTCGTCCGTGGTGACCGCGGACGGCACCGAGCGCGAGGTCGACGCGATCGTCTTCGGCACCGGCTTCCACGTCACCGACATGCCCATCGGCGACCGTGTCGTCGGCGCTGACGGGCGCACCCTCAGCGAGCACTGGAAGGGCGGCATGGCGGCGCTGCGCGGCTGCACCGTCGACGGCTTCCCCAACCTGCTGTTCATCATCGGCCCCAACACCGGCCTGGGGAACAGCTCGATGATCCTGATGATCGAGTCATCGCTCAACTACGTCATCGATTATCTGCGCACACTCTCGCGTACCGGCGCCGCGGCCCTGGACGCCCGACCCGCCGCCGTGGCCGCGTGGAACGCCGAGGTGCAGCGCAGGGCCGAGCGCACGGTCTGGAACACCGGCGGCTGCAAGAGCTGGTACCTGGACGCCAACGGCCGCAACACGACGGCCTGGCCGGGGACCACCGCGGAGTTCCGGCGGGCGACGCGGGAACTCGTCCTGTCGGAGTACGACCTGATCCCGCTGGCCCCAGGCGACCGTTCACCGGCGGGCGACGCCCGTACGGTCGGGGCGGAGGCCGCGTCATGACACTCCCCTACGAGGCTGTGGAGCCGCGGCGGACGCTCGAGGTGCAGTCCGCGGACGGCACCCGTATCCATGTCGAGGAATTCGGCCGCGCCGACGGCACGACCGTGGTCCTCTCGCACGGTTGGACCTGCTCGATCCTCTTCTGGGCCCCGGTCGTACGGCTGCTGTCGCCTGACTTCCGGGTCGTCGCCTACGACCAGCGCGGACACGGCCGCAGCGCGGCGCCGGCAGGCCGAAGAGGCTACGGCACCGGTGTGCTGGCCGACGACCTGCAGGCCGTACTGGAGGCCGTCGTCCCCGCCGGCGGACGGGCCGTGCTCGCCGGCCACTCCATGGGGGGTATGACGATCATGGCGGCTTCCGGACGCGAGCAGGTCGCCCGGCGCACCGCGGCGGTGCTGCTGGCCAACACCGGCAGCGCGCGGCTGCTCGGCTCGACCGAGGTGCTGCCCAAGCGGCTGTCGGTGCGGTGGCTGCGCCGGGCCCTGCACCGCCAGCTGCTGGTCTCGCCGCTGCCGCTGGGCCCCGTCACCCCGCTGACCCGCGCCGCCTTCGCCTATGGTGTCCTGGGGGCCTCGCCGACCCGCGAGCAGGCGGCTTTCACCGCGCGGATCGTGCACGCCTGCAGGGCGCGCAGGCGTGCCGCGTGGGGCAGGGTGCTCGCCGTCCTCGACCTGGACGCCGAACTCGCGGCACTGACCGCGCCCACGGCCGTCCTCGCGGGCACGCACGACAAGCTCACCCCGCCGGTGCACGCACGCGGGATCGCGCGGGCGCTGCCGCACTGCGTGGGACTGACCGAACTGCCCGGGGCCGGGCACATGACCCCCATCGAGGACCCGGAAGCCGTCGCGGCGGCCATACGGTCGCTGGCCGCCGACCATGCGGGGCCGGCGGCCGGCGGGGCGGAATCCGGGAAGAGCGACGCCGTCGCGGAGGAGAAGAGCGCATGAGCCGATCAGGGGTGCAGGGCAAGGTCGTCGTGGTGACCGGTGCCGCCCGCGGGGTGGGCGAGCTGCTGGCCCGCCGACTCTCGGCGCGCGGCGCGCGGCTGGCGCTCGTCGGTCTGGAACCCGACGAACTCCGGCGTGTGGCCGACTCGCTGGACGGCGACGCCGCCCACTGGACGGCGGACGTCACCGATCGGGAGACGATGGCACACGTCGCCGGCGAGGTGCTCGCGCGCTTCGGTCGTATCGACATCGTCGTGGCCAACGCCGGGGTGGCGACCGGGGGGCCGTTCCTCGACGCCGACCCGGACGCGTTCGACCGCGTCATCCACGTCAACCTTCTGGGGAGCGTCGCCACCGCCCGCGCCTTCCTGCCGGCGCTCGTCAACTCCCGCGGCTACCTGCTGCAGATCGCGTCGCTCGCCGCCATGACGCCGGCGCCCATGATGGCGGCGTACTGTGCGAGCAAGTCGGGGGTGGAGGCTTTCGCGCACAGTCTGCGCGCCGAAGTCGGCCACCAGGGCGTGGGGGTGGGCGTCGGATACCTCTCCTGGACCGACACCGACATGGTGCGCGGAGCCGACGAGGACGACGTGCTGCGGGAATTGCGGGCCCGGCTGCCGTGGCCGACCAACCGCACCTACCCGCTGGAGCCGGCCGTGGAACGTCTCGTCGCAGGCATCGAGCGGCGTTCTCCCCACGTCTACGCGCAGTGGTGGCTGCGCGGCATGCAGTCGGTGCGCGGGTACCTGCCGGCGTTCATCGGCGGGGCGCTCGGGCGGCGGGAGATGAGGCGCGCCGCCCCCGCACTGGCCCGCGGCACCGCGGGCAGGCGCGGCCTGGTCGGGAGGGGAGGGGCCGCGGACGAGTCGGCGCGCGCCGCCGGACATCACGTTCCGTGACGGCAAAGCCCCGTTGACCTGGGGCGACCGGCAGACGACTGCCCCAGGATGCGTGGCCTGCCGGCCCGTGTCAGTCTGATCGAGGCCGCTTCCCCACACACTCCAGGAGGAGTACATCATGGGCGGTACGGACGAGATCAGGAACAAGGCGGGCGACTACGCGGACAAGGCCAAGGGGGCCCGGCGCCAGGGTTCCGAGAAGGCCCAGGAGGGCGTGGACCGCGCCGGCCAGGAGGCCTCGGAGCGCACCGGCGGCCGCTTCGACGAGCAGGTCCAGCGGGGCCAGGACCAGGCCCGCCGGCGCATGGGCGAGGACGCGAACGACGAGGCCCAGGACGACTGGAGCTGACGTCGCGCGTGACGCGCTCGCGCTGACACGGCGATCCGGGAAAGGGGTGCCCCGCGGGGCACCCCTTTTTCCTTGCCCCTCCGGCCGTTGCTCCCGCACCGTGCCGTTTCCGACGCCGCGGCGGCACGCGGATCCTGCGGGAGACGGTCAGGCGGTGGACGGCGCGGCGGTGCGCAGGCGTTCGCGGCTGACGTGGTCGGCCCGGCGCGTCGTCTCCGGGAGGCGGAACCGCGGTGTCAGCCGCAGCGTGTGGGCGCAGGCGTTGTCCAGCGAGATGCCGTGGCCGACGGAGACGAACACCGGCTTGACGCCCCGCCGGGTGCGCAGCGCGCGGCCGACCACCTCGCCCTCCTCCGTCGTCAGCGGCGCCCCCGCGCCGCGCTCCTGGCCGACCTCGCCGTGGCCGAAGACGAACGGCGTCTTGGCCACGCCGAAGCACGGCAGTCCCGTCAGGACGCCCAGATGCACCGCGAGTCCCGCGCGCCGCGGATGCGCGATGCCGTAGCCGTCACACACCAGCAGCTGCGGCGTACGCGTCAGTTTCTCCAACGCCGCCAGAACCGAGGGCAGTTCGCGGAAGGCCAGCAGTCCCGGGACGTACGGGAAGGTGACGCTGCCCTCCACCACGGCCGTCTCGACCGGCTCAAGGCTCGCCGCGTCCAGCACCACGGCCGCCGCCACCAGGGCGTCGCTGCCGGTGGCGTAGGACACGTCCACGCCCGCGACCAGGCGTATGTCCTCGGGCGCCGGACCGGCGGAGGACAGATCGGCCAGGGCCCGCAGGCGCTCCTGCTCGGCGAGGGCCTCCGCCTCCGTCCGCGGCCAGGTGGCGGGTCGTGCGGTGCTGTGGGTGTCCATGACGCCAGGCTGCCACGACCGCCCTGCGCGGTGCTCGCGCCGGATGGGCTCGTGCGCGTTCCGGTGCCGTGGCCGTCCCCGGGGCGGCAGTGCCGGTCAGCTGCGCGGGGGCAGTGGGGGACGGGAGCGGTCGGGTCGGTCGGAGAGGTCCGGCGGGCTGGCGGCGGGGTGCTGGGAGAGCAGCGTCAGCGCGGTGCGGACGGCGACGTCGAGCTGGCCGTGCCGCCCCTCGGCCCAGTCCAGCGGGGTCCGCAGACTCTCGATGTCCGGGGCCACCCCCTGGTTCTCGATCGACCAGCCGTACGCGTCGAACCACGCGGCGTTCATCGGCACGGTGATGACGGTGCCGTCGCCGAGCCGGTGGCGGCCTGTCATGCCGACCACGCCGCCCCAGGTGCGCAGGCCCACCACCGGGCCCAGACCGAGCAGTTTGAACGCCGCGGTGATCATGTCGCCGTCGGAGGACGTCGCCTCGTCGGCGACGGCGACGATCGGGCCGCGGGGGGCGTTGCCGGTGTAGGAGACGGGCTGGGCGTCGCGGGTGATGTCCCAGCCGAGGACGGTGCGGGTGAGCTTCTCGATGACCAGCTCGCTGATGTTGCCGCCGGCGTTGCCGCGGACGTCGACGATGAGCGCGTCGTAGGCGACCTCCTTGCGCAGGTCGCGGTTGAACTGTGCCCACCCGGAGCCGCCCAGGTCGGGGATGTGCAGGTAGCCGCACCGGCCGCCGCTGAGGTGGCGTACGACCTTGCGGCGCCGGGCGACCCAGTGCTGGTAGCGCAACGGTCGATCATCGATGAGAGGAACGATGGCGACGCGGCGCGGCGGGCCGCCGCCGGGCGAGCGGAAGGTCAGCTCCACGGTGGTGCCGCCCGCGCCCGCCAGCAGCGGGAAGGGACCCGACTGCGGGTCCACCGGGCGCCCGTCGACGTGGGTGAGGACGGCCCCCTCGCGGATCCCGGTGCCCGCGAGGGGGGAGCGCGCCTTGGAGTCCGACGACTCGCCCGGCAGGATACGGACGACCGTCCACGTGCCGTCCTTGTTGTGCTGGAAGTCGGCGCCGAGCAGGCCGATGGGGCGCTGGTAGTGCGGCGGGCCCTCGTTGCGGCGGGCGGCCGCGACGTACGCGTGGGAGGTGCCCAGCTCGCCCAGGACCTCGCGCAGCAGGTCGGCGAACTCGTCCGGCGTGGCGACACGGTCCACCAGCGGGCGGTACTGGTCGAGCACGGCGGGCCAGTCGACGCCGCACATGTCCGGAGCCCAGAAGTAGTCGCGGATCAGGCGGCCCGCCTCGGCGTAGGACTGCCGCCATTCCGCTCCCGGTTCCACCTCGTGCAGGATGCGGCGCATGTCGACGTAGACGGTCGTGTCGTCGTCACCGCGTTCGTTGGCGGGCAGGACGGCCAGCTCGCCCTCGTCGTAGACGGCCAGCCGGCGGCCGTCGCCGCTGACGGCGTACCAGTCCATGTGCCGGACCAGTTCGGTCTTCCTGGACTTGCCGAGGCTGTAGAACTCCAGGGTGGGGCGTGCCGACGGGTCGGTGGGGTTGACGAAGGTCTCGCCGAGGGCGCCGGAGATCGGCCAGCGCAGCCACACCAGGCCGCCCTGCACCGGTTCGAGCGACGAGTACTTGGACGCCGGTACGGGGAAAGGCGTCACCCTGTCCGGCAGGCCCTCGGCCTCGACGACGACGGGGCCGTCGCTGTCGCCGCCGCTCTCGCCCGGGTCGAGGCCGCTGCCGACCGGGCCGCCGTCGATGGGCAGGGCGAAGGGCGACGGCGTGGCCGAGTTCAGCGGGACGAGGTAGGGGCGGCAGCCGAGCGGGAAGGACAGGTCGCCGGTGTGGACGTCGTACACCGGGTCGAAGCCGCGCCAGGAGAGGAACGCGAGGTAGCGGCCGTCGCGGGTGAAGACCGGCTGCTCGTCCTCGAAACGGCCGTTGGTGACGTCGATGATCGTGCTGTCGGACAGCCGGGCGATCTTGACGGAGCGCAGCGAGCGGCCGACTCCGGGGTGCGACCAGGTCAGCCACGCCGAGTCGGGGGAGAAGGCGAGGTCGCGGACCGGGCCGTTGGTGGAGCGGATGAGTTCGGTCACCGTTCCGGCGGGCTGCGGGGGCTCGTCGTCGTCGACGTCGTCGTAGCCGGACGGGGGCTCGCCCGCGCCGGTGGCCACCAGGAGCAGGCGGCCGTCGTGCGAGGCGACGGCGAGCGTGCCGCCGTCCGGCGCCGCCACCAGCTCCAGGACGCGGCCGAGGCGGCCCACGGCCAGTCGGGTGACGGTTCCTGGGCCGGCCGGGGGCGGCAGGGTGCCGCCCTCGCCCCCGCCGCTGCCGGGGGCGGGCGCGAGGACACCGTCGACGTAGGCGACACGCGTGGAGCCGGTTCTGACCGTGCGGCTATCGATTGGCGATGTGTGGTCATCGCCTTTGTTCGTACGATCGTCGCCGGCCGCTTCCCGTGAGGGCGCGCTGCCGACCGGGGCGGTGTCCGGCGCCGTGCCGACGGGCTCGGGCGCGCTGAGCGCGGCGGCCACGTCGGCTGCCGACTCGGGGCCGCGGCTGAGGGCCCGGGAGGCGCGGCCGGGGAGCGGGGCCAGCTCGATGCCGTCCTCTCCCTCGGCGTCGGTGACGTAGCCGACCAGGCCGGTGTCGCCCAGCATCTCCGGCAGCCGGACGCGCGCGCCCGCGGTGTCGGCGACCGTGCGGGCCGGGCCGTCGCGGTGGGTGAGCCAGTACAGGCTGCCGCGGACGCACACGGCGCTGGCGCGGCCCGGACCGTCGACGGCCAGACCGTTGATGTGGGAGGCCGCGGGCACCTGGTAGGGGCGGCGGCCACTGCGGGCACCGCCGAGGCGGATGTCCAGGCGCCGCGGTTCCGCGCCGTCACCGAGGTCGTCCACCAGCCACAGGGAACCGGCGCACTGGTAGACGACGCGGTCGCCGTCGGTGGCGGCGTTGCGGGCGTAGAAGTCGGCGTGGTCGGTGTGGCGGCGCAGGCCGGTGCCGTCGGGCAGACAGGAGTACAGGTTGCCGATGCCCTCGTGGTCCGAGAGGAAGGCGATGCGGCCGCCGACGAACATCGGCGAGGCGAGGTGGCCACCGATGTCCGGGACAAGTCGCTCACCGTGCAGCCACAGGCGGCCCGTGGCACCGCCGCGGTAGCGCTTCCAGGCGTGCGGCTCGTGCGGCGGGGTGCCGGTGAGCAGCAGGGTGCGGCGTTCCGTGCCGCCGCCTTCCGCGGCGGGCTCGTCGTGGACAGCGATGTCCGAGACCGGTCCCCAGGGCAGCGGACCGCCCGGTCCGCCCTCCACGGGCACGCTGTGCGCCCAGGTGAAGTAGGAGAACGCCTGGCCGTGCGAGGAGACCGCGAGGACGTGGCCGTCCGGGGTCCATGAGCAGACGCGCGTGTCGGTGCTGCCCCAGTAGGTGAGCCGGCGCGAGGTGCCGCCGTCGGACGGCACCAGATGCACCTCGGGGTCGAGGCTGCGCCAGGTGGTGAAGGCGATCGCCGATCCGTCGGGCGACAGGCGGGGCGGGCCGACGCGGATGCGGTCGGCGGTCACCCGCCAGGCGCGGCCGGGCGAGCTGCCCGGCGGGCCGAGCGGGGCGACCCAGATGTCGTCCTCCGCGACGAAGCAGAGCATGTCGCGGTGGAGATGCGGAAACCGTAGGTACGCGCCGTCGCTCACCTCATCTATGGTTCGGGGCGGCTCCGCGGGCAGCAACTTTTCACCCCGGTGCGCCCCCGGAGTGCGTCGTCGCGCCGGGCGACCGCCGGGGTACCGTCCGATGGACGCCGACCGGACGACCCGACGATCCGGTGGTCGGATGATCGCTCCCGTTCGGGCGGGGGCGGGGAGATCTGGGGGACGGGTGTGGAGGCGGAGACCATTGCCACGCCGCGGCTGACGCTGCTGCCGCTGGCGCCGCATCATGCGGAGGAGATGGCGGAGGTACTGGCGGATCCGCGGCTGCACGAGTTCATCGGGGGAGAACCGCTTGACGCTGATCGATTGCGGGCGCGGTACGAGCGGCTGGCGGCGGGCTCGGGTGACGCGGGCGTCGTCTGGTGCAACTGGGTGGTGCGGCTGGATTCGGCGGACCGTCTGACCGGGACCGTGCAGGCGACGGTCGCCGGGGCGCGCGCCGAGGTGGCGTGGGTGGTGGGTACGGCCTGGCAGGGGCGCGGCATCGCGAAGGAGGCGGCGCGCGCTCTGGTGGGGTGGCTGCGCGGGCAGGGGGTGACGACGGTGGTCGCGCATGTCCGTCCGGAGCACGCGGCGTCCGCGGCGGTGGCGGCGGCGATCGGGCTCGTGGCCACCGGGGAGTGGCAGGACGGTGAGGTCAGATGGCGGTCGGACATCCGATGAGCGGACCGGATGCCGTCGCCAATCGATGATGTCGGCGCGGTCGGCGCGGCCGTCTGGAGGGCCGGCACGCCCGAGCGGGACGGCGGGGCAGCGGCGCGGCGCCCGGTATGCCGGTGCGCAGGCGGGAATCGACAGTCGACGGCCGACGATCGCCCGTCGAGAGCAGGATCTGCGGGACATCGGATGAACCGTACGGTGCGCAGAGGTGCTGACCCGGTGGGGGCGCCTCGCGTAACGTGCATTACCGCCGAGTAGGTCGGTGGCAGTGGTCGGGTGGAGCAGGAGGCGGGCGGATGGCGCTGGACGCGGACGTCGTCGTGGTGGGCGCGGGTCTGGCGGGGCTGGTGGCCACCGCCGAGCTCGCGGACGCGGGCCGGAAGGTGGTCCTGGTCGACCAGGAGCCGGAGGCGTCGCTCGGTGGGCAGGCGTTCTGGTCGTTCGGCGGGCTGTTCTTCGTGGACTCGCCCGAGCAGCGCCGTATGCGCATCCGCGACAGCAGGGACCTGGCGCTCCAGGACTGGCTCGGCACGGCCGGCTTCGACCGCCCCGAGGACCACTGGCCGCGGCGGTGGGCCGAGGCGTACGTCGACTTCGCGGCCGGCGAGAAGCGGGCGTGGCTGCACGGGCAGGGGCTGCGCATCTTCCCCGTCGTCGGGTGGGCCGAGCGCGGCGGTTTCCTGGCCACCGGGCCGGGGAATTCGGTGCCGCGTTTCCACATCACGTGGGGTACGGGCCCGGGCGTCGTGGAGCCGTTCGAGCGGCGGGTCCGCGCGGCCGTGGCACGCGGCCTGGTGGAGCTGCGCTTCCGGCACCGGGTGACCGGCCTGACGACCACCGGCGGCGCCGTCGACGGGGTGACCGGCGAGGTGCTGGTGGCGAGCGACGCGGCGCGCGGTACGGCGAGTTCGCGCGAGGTGGCGGGTGACTTCGCGCTCCGGGCGCAGGCGGTGGTCGTCACCAGCGGCGGTATCGGAGGCAACCACGACCTGGTGCGGGCGGCGTGGCCGGAGCGGCTCGGCACCCCGCCGAAGAAGCTGCTGTCGGGCGTGCCGGCGCACGTGGACGGCCTGATGCTGGGCATCGCGGGCGCCGCGGGCGGCTCGCTCGTCAACGGCGACCGCATGTGGCACTACACCGAGGGCATCGAGAACTGGAACCCGATCTGGGACCGGCACGGCATCCGCATCCTGCCCGGCCCGTCGTCGCTGTGGCTGGACGCGACGGGGAAGCGGCTTCCCGTGCCGTACTTCCCCGGCTTCGACACGCTCGGGACGCTTGAGCACATCATGGGGACGGGACACGAATACACCTGGTTCGTGCTCACACAGAAGATCATCGAGAAGGAGTTCGCGCTGTCGGGCTCCGAGCAGAACCCGGATCTCACCGGGCGCAGTGTGCGCCAGGTGCTGAAGCGGGCGCTGCCGGGTGCGCCCGGGCCGGTGGAGGCGTTCAAGCGCAATGGCGCGGATTTCGTGGTCGAGCGCGAACTCGGCGCCCTGGTGCGGGGGATGAACGCGCTCACGGGCGAGGACCTGGTGCAGGAGGACGCGCTGCGCCGGGAGATCGAGGCCCGGGACCGGGAGATCGCCAACGCCTACACCAAGGACCTGCAGGTCACCGCGATTCGCGGGGCGCGCAACTACATCGGCGACAAGCTGGTCCGCACCGCCTCCCCGCACCGGCTGCTGGACCCGAAGGCGGGGCCGCTGATCGCGGTGCGGCTGAACATCCTGACCAGGAAGTCGCTCGGCGGGCTGGAGACGGACCTCTACGGGCGCGTCCTTGCGCCGCCGCCCGCCGACGGGCCGGGGAGCGGGGAAGGAGGGCGCGGCGAGCCGCTGGGCGGGCTGTACGCGGCCGGCGAGGCGGCGGGATTCGGCGGCGGCGGGGTGCACGGCTACCGCTCGCTGGAAGGGACGTTCCTGGGCGGGTGCATCTTCTCCGGGCGCGCGGCGGGCAGGGCGGCGGCCGCGGCCACGGCGTAGGGGCGGCGCCCCGGCACGCCGCTCCGCACGGGACCGTCCGGACGCCGTGCGCGCTCCGTCCGGACCCGGCGCGTACTCCCACGTCTGCGGACCGCGTTCGGGGCGTACCCGTTCCCGTACCCCCCGCCGGGGCGTCCGACACCCGGTGTCCGGCGCGGCGGGGCGCCGCGCCGGCGGGCGGTCCGCCGTACCGCCGCACCCTTCGTGTCATCTGACGGTCCTTCGGGCCGCGAACGCGGCGGGCCGTTCGGCGCGCGGGGGGACGCGTACGGCGTCGCGTACGGCGTGGCGCTGACCCGCGTGACCTGCGTGGACAGGGGGCCGGGTGGGCAACTGTGCCCGATGGTGCGCGCCTTGTCGTGCTTCAAGCATTGACAGGAGCAGGACGGCTCCGCACTATGGGAGCGCTCCCACGTTAAGAGCGTGTAACCGAAACAAGAATCACTGCACCACCTCCCATGGCCTTTCGAAGTCCCTTCCAAAGGCCCATCCCCCCTATGGAGGTTGTTCGCACATGGCAGGCCCGATTGTCCGACGCAGAACCGCGGCCCTCGCCGCGGGGCTGATGCTCGTAGCCTCCGGCGGCATCGCCGTCGCCCTGAACTCCCCGTCCGCCGCTGCGGCCACGGCCGGCTGCTCGGTCGACTACGCCCTCAACGACTGGGGCAGCGGGTTCACGGCGCAGGTGACCGTCACCAACACCGGCCCCGCGGTGACCAGCTGGAACGTCGGCTGGACCTTCGCCGGCAACCAGAAGGTCACCCAGGGCTGGAACGCCAACTTCACCCAGTCCGGTGCGACCGTCAGCGCGGCGAGCCTGTCGTACAACGGGTCGATCGCGACCGGCGGGACGACGAGCTTCGGCTTCAACGGCACGTACACCGGCTCCAACGCCAAGCCGACGTCGTTCACGCTGAACGGCGTGACCTGCGGTGGCGCCGGCACCACGGCCGGTGGCACGTCGACCGGCACCTCGACCGGCACGTCCACGGGTACGTCCACGGGTACGTCGACCGGCACCTCGACCGGTACGTCCACCGGTACGTCCACGGGTACGTCGACCGGCACCTCGACCGGTACGTCCACGGGCACGTCCACCGGCACCACCACCGGCTCGACGGGTGGCACCACGCCGCCTCCCGGCCAGAAGGTGGACAACCCGTACGCCGGTGCCAAGGGCTACGTCAACTCCGAGTGGTCCGCCGAGGCCGCCGCGGACGGTGGCCAGGCCATCGCCAACCAGTCGACCGCCGTGTGGCTCGACCGGATCGCCGCGATCAACGGCGTGAACGGCGGCATGGGCCTCAAGGCGCACCTGGACGCGGCCGTCAAGCAGGCGGCCGGCCAGCCGCTGACGATCGAGTTCGTGATCTACGACCTCCCGGGCCGTGACTGCTCCGCGCTCGCCTCCAACGGTGAGCTCGGCCCGACGGACATCGGCAGGTACGAGACCGAGTACATCGACCCGATCACCGCGCTCGAGGGCAACTCCGCCTACTCGAACCTGCGCATCGTCAACATCATCGAGCCCGACTCGCTGCCGAACCTCGTCACCAACGCGGGCGGCACCGCCGGTTCGACGGACGCCTGCGCGACCATGAAGGCGAACGGCAACTACGAGAAGGGCGTCAGCTACGCCCTCTCCAAGCTGGGTGCCCTCGGCAACACCTACAACTACATCGACGCCGGCCACCACGCCTGGCTGGGCTGGGACACCAACCTGGCCCCGTCCGCCCAGGAGTTCTACAAGGTCGCGACGACCAACGGCGCCAGCCTGGCGGACGTCCAGGGCTTCATCACCAACACGGCGAACTACAGCGCCACCGTTGAGCCCTACGTCAAGATCACGGACAACGTCAACGGCACCACCGTGCGGCAGTCGAAGTGGATCGACTGGAACCAGTACGTGGACGAGCAGTCGTACGCCCTCGGCCTGCGCAACCAGCTGATCTCCGACGGCTTCCCGTCCACGATCGGCATGCTGATCGACACCGGCCGCAACGGCTGGGGCGGCTCGAGCCGTCCCACCGGCCCGGGCGCGACGACCAGCGTGGACACCTACGTCAACGGTGGCCGCATCGACCGCCGCATCCACGCCGGCAACTGGTGCAACCAGACCGGTGCGGGCATCGGAGCGCGGCCGACGGCCGCTCCCGCGACCAACATCGACGCCTACGTGTGGATCAAGCCGCCGGGTGAGTCCGACGGTGCGAGCCAGGCCGTCAGCAACGACGAGGGCAAGGGCTTCGACCAGATGTGCGACCCCACCTACGGTGGCAACGCACGTAACGGCAACAACCCGACGGGTGCCCTGCCCAACGCTCCTCTGGCAGGCCACTGGTTCTCGGCCGAGTTCCACCAGCTGATCGCCAACGCATACCCGCCGCTCTCGTAAGCGACAGCAGCCGACAGCGGATCCCCCCACCGGGCCCGTAACGGGGCCGCCTCCGGGTCACCAGACCCGGATCGCGGTCCCGGAACGGGCCCGCCGCCGTTCCCCCGCCGGGCCCGCGCACGCCTGTCCGTCCCCCCTCGCCCGGCTGTCGTACCCCTCGTGCACCATGGAGTGACCGGCAGCAGCGAGCACCACCGCCCCGCCGGGCGGCGGCGGCCCGGCGGAGAGGAGGCGGCGATGGACGGCATCGAGGTGCACGGGGTGGTGGAGCCCGGGTACGAACCGGTGCGCGCCGCCTTCGCGGGGAATTTCGCCCGCCGCGGCGACCGCGGGGCGGCGGTCGCCGTCTACCGGCACGGGCGCCGCGTCGTCGACCTGTGGGGCGGTACGGCGGCCCCTGACGGCGGCGGGCCGTGGCGCGAGGAGACGGCGCAGACGGTGCGGTCGGCGACCAAGGGCGTGGCCGCGGCCTGCCTGCTGCTGCTCCATCAGCGCGGCCAGCTCGACCTGGACGCGCCCGTGGGGGCGTACTGGCCGGAGTTCAAGGCCCGCGGCAAGGAGCGGGTGACGGTACGGGACGTGCTGGCGCACCGGGCGGGAGTGCCCGCCCTGGACGAGCCGCTGACGCCGGAGCAGGCGCTCGACGGGGTGTCGGGGCCGCGCGCGGTCGCCGCCCAGCAGCCGCTCTTCACCCCGGGCCGGGAGCACGGCTACCACGCGCAGACCTTCAGCTGGCTCACCGGAGAGCTGGTGCTGCGGGCGTCGGGACGGACGATCGGGCGCTTCACGGCCGAGGAGATAACCCGGCCGCTGGGCCTGGACCTGTGGATAGGCCTGCCGGACGACCGCGCGGGGCAGGTCGGCGCCATCGCCGACGTCGCGCCGCCCGAACCGGCCGTGTCCGGGGTCCTGCGCAGCCGCCCCAAGCGCTCCGTGCACGACGCGTACGCCGACCCGGGCTCGCTCACCCGGCGTGCCTTCGCCGCGATCACGCCGCTGCCCGACGAGAACGACCCGGCCTACCGCGCCGGCGAACTCGCGGCGTCCGGCGGCATCGCGACCGCCCGCTCGCTCGCGCGCTTCTACGCGGCGCTGGTCGGCGAGGTGGACGGCGGCCCCCGGCTGTTCGCGCCCGCGACGGTGACGGCGGCCAGGACGCCGGAATCGGACGGTCCCGACCGGGTGCTGGTCGTCAGCACCCTCTTCGGCCTCGGCTACATGCTGCACGGACCGGCCGCCCCCATGCTCGGCCCCGGCTCCTTCGGCCACCCGGGCCGCGGCGGCACCCTGGCCTTCGCCGACCCGTCCAGCGGCACCGGATTCGGCTACGTCACCAACGGCATGCAGCGCAACGTCACCGCCGACCTCCGTGCGCAGGCTCTGGTCAGGGCGCTCAGGGAGTGCATACGCTGACCGCATGGGCGGACGCTTCGGGTCGTACGGTGTGATCGTCACGGGCGGCGCGCGCGGGATCGGGGAGGCGACCGCGCGGCGGTTCGCCGCCGAGGGTGCTGGGGTGCTGATCGCCGACATCGACGCGGACGCCGCCGAGGCGACCGCGGCCGCCATCCGCGCGGCGGGCGGCAGGGCCGAGGGGTGCGGCTGCGACGTGGCCGACCGCACGGCCGTGGACGCGGCGGTGACCCGCGCGGTGGACGCCTTCGGAACGCTGGACGTACTCGTCAACAACGCCTACCGGTGCGCCGAGGGCACCAGCGCCTTCGAGGACGAGGACGACGAGGAGTGGCGGCTCGACCTCGATGTCACGCTGGTCGGCGCGATGCGCTGCACCCGCGCCGCGCTGCCGTACCTCGCCGCCGCGCCCGGCCGGCGCGGGGCGGTCGTCAACATCGGCTCGGTCAACGGCCTCGCCTCCTTCGGCAACCATTCCTACAGTGCGGCCAAGGCCGGGCTGATGTCGCTGACCCGTACCCTCGCGGTGCAGTCCGCGCCGCGCGGGGTCCGCGTCAACCTCGTCGCGCCCGGCACGATCCGCACTCCCGCGTGGGCCGGCCGCGAGGCGGCGCTGGACGCGGCGGCGGCGCTCTACCCGCTGGGCAGGATCGGCGAACCCGCGGACATCGCGGGCGCGGTCACCTTCCTCGCGTCGTCCGACGCGGCCTGGATCACCGGGGTGACGCTGCCGGTGGACGGCGGCATCCTGATCAGCAACCCCGGCTTCACCGCGGCCGTCGGGGCCGCAGAGACGGCCCGCACGCCCTCCTGACCGCGGGGGCGTGCCGCTCCCGGGTGCGGCAGGGCGCCTTCCGGGTGCTCACCAGGCCCTCGGCCGGGCCCCACGGGCCCTCGGCGCAGAGCCCTCGGCTCCGCGGGCGCCCGCCGCCGTCGTCACCGCCTGCCTCTGACCACCGCCTCTGACCACCGCCTCTGACCACCGCCTCTGACCCGGGCCTGCGCGCTGTCCGGCCACTCACCGCCCGGACCGGCGGGCGGACGGGGACACCCATGGGTTTGTCATTCGTAATACGAACTACTATGGTTCGTATTGCGAATGAAGGTGACCTATCGATGACGGGGGTATGGATCATGAACAGCACCGTGGTGGTCGTCGGCGGCGGGTACGGCGGATCCAGCGTCGCCAAGGCGCTGGACGCGGAGGACGGGGTGGACGTCGTCCTCGTGGAGCCGAGGGACGCTTTCGTGCACGCGGCCGGCTCGCTGCGCGCACTGGTGAAGCCGGAATGGGCAGGGAACATCTTCTTCCCGTACGACGGCCTGATGGCCCGCGGACGCGTGGTGCGCGACCGGGTGGCGGCCGTCGACGCCGACGGGCGCGGGGTCACGCTCGCCGGCGGCGGGCGGATCGCGGCGGATTACGTCGTGCTGGCCAGCGGGTCGGACTACCCGTTCCCGGCCAAGACCGACAGCGACGCCACGGCGGAGGCGCTCGACCGGCTGCGGGCGGCGCACAAGGAGCTGTCGGCGGCCGACCGGGTGCTGATCGCCGGTGCGGGACCGGTCGGGCTGGAACTGGCGGGGGAGATCGCGGCCGTGTGGCCCGGCAAGCGCATCACCCTGCTCGACCCGGCGGATGAGGTCATGCCGTCGTTCACGCCCGAGCTGCGGGCCGAGCTGCGCCGCCAGCTCGCCGGCCTGGGCGTGGAGCTGCGGCTCGGCGCCGCGCTCGCCGGCGAGCCGGAGACGCCCGCCGGGCGGGCCGGGGCGTTCGCCGTGGCCACCACCGCGGGGGACGTGATCGAGGCCGACATCTGGTTCCGCTGCCACGGGGTGCGGGTGAACGGCGGCTACCTCGCCGGCAGCCTGGACGCCGGTGCGCTGACCGAGCGCGGGCAGGTGCGGGTGACGGGTACCCTCCAGGTCCGCGGCCACGAGCGGCTGTACGCGCTCGGCGACCTCACCGACCTCGCCGAGGCCAAGATGGCGGCCTACGCGATGCAGCACGCCGCCGTCGTGGCCGCCAACATCGCCGCCCAGGTGCGCGGCGAGCAGCCCGCCGCGACGTACGCGCCCTCGCCCGTGCCCTCGGTGCTGCTGCCGCTCGGGCCGGAGGGGGGAGTCGGCCAGGTGCCCGCCGAGGAGCCCGACAGCCCGCCCACGCTGCTGCCCGCCTCCGCCGTGGCCGCGTACAAGGGCGCGGATCTCTTCACCGGGCGCTTCGCCGAGCTCTTCGGCACCGCCTGAGCCGCTCGGCCGGAGCCCGCTCCGTGTCCCGCCCCGTGTCCCCGCTGCGGCCGATGTCAGCCGCGCGGGGTGCGGGGCGGCGCCTCGTCGTGGTCCAGGAAGACCACCGGCACCTGGTTGTCCGTCACGACACGGCCCAGCAGCCCGGCCATCACCTCGCGGTCGGCGGGCGGCAGTCCCTGGGGCAGCAGCTCGACGCGCCGGCACGTCTCGGCGTAGAAGGCGTCGACCAGGGTCGCCCCCTCACCGGTGAGCGCGACGCGTACCGCGCGGCCGTCCTCCGGGTCGGGCTCGCGCCGCACCAGGCCGCGCTGGGCGGTGCGGTCGACCAGCCCGGTCAGGCTGGACTTGGCCAGGCCCAGCGTCTCCCCGAGGTCGGCCATCCCGCGC
The DNA here is from genome assembly GCF_044333485.1 of Streptomyces sp. NPDC020983. Lineage (NCBI taxonomy): Bacteria > Bacillati > Actinomycetota > Actinomycetes > Kitasatosporales > Streptomycetaceae > Streptomyces > Streptomyces sp. NPDC020983. The sequence goes on from NZ_JBIRRA010000002.1 coordinate 555,570, forward strand.
GGCCGCGGCATCAGCACGCACAGCAACTGGCCCTGCTGACTGGTGATGCCGTACTCCCGGGCCGTCTCGGCATAGACGGCGTTGACGAGGAAGGCGACGCGCACCAGCGCGGTCGCGATGCTCATACTGCCGCTCTCGTCCCTGCCCATGGCCCTCAGGGTACTGGGGCCGGGGTCCCGGCGCCGGGGCGTTGTCAGACCCTCCGCCTACTGTTGCCGCAGACGACGGGGGGTCGTGGCGGGCGGCGTACGTACCTGTGCGCGGCCCGTCCGCCGCCGCGGCCGGCGGGCCCTGCCCCAGGAGGGGGGTGGCGGGTCCCGCCGGACGCGGGCGGTCCGGCGGGACGGGTGCGGACGGTGTCCGCGAGCCGTCAGGAGGCGGCCTTGAGCACGCTCGCGACGATCGGGCCGGCCGAGGCGTTGCCGTGGCCGCCGCCCACGACCACGCCGGCGGCGGCGACATGGCCGGCGAAGGCGGTGAACCAGCCGTCCGCCTGCCCCTCGTTCTCCTCCGCCGAGCCGGTCTTGGCGCCGTACGGGTGGGCGACACCGTTCAGCAGGCCGGAGGCGGTGCCGTGGTCGGCGGTCTGCTTCATCATCTGCTTCAGCCCCTGCTGCACGTAGCCGGGCAGCGAGGTGGTGTGGATGGCGGTGCGCTTGTCGATCAGGTCCTTGTCCTCAAGGATCGACGGCTGAACGAACCGCCCGTTGACCACCGTGGCGGAGACGGACGCCATCTCCAGGGTGTTCATCAGCACCTGGCCCTGGCCGATCATCTCCGAGGTGAACTCGTCGCCCGTCCCGCCCGGGATGCTGCCGTCCTCGGTGCCGGTGCCGACGTACCACGGCTGGGAGTCGCCGGCGAGGCCGAAGTACTTCCTGCCGACATCGCTCAGGCCGTTCGGCTGGTCGAGGTTCGGGGAGAGCCGGATGAAACCGGTGTTGCAGGACTGGGCGAAGTCCCAGGCCAGGTCGGCGTTCACGTTGTCCCGGGTGACGTTGTGGTACTGCTTGCCGCCCACCACGTTGTAACCGTCGACGCACCGGGCGGGCGAGCTCGGCCCGATGCCGTGCGGGTAGGCCTTGGAGTGCGGGGCCAGCATCAGCGCCGTGGCCGTGACGATCTTGAAGGTGGAGCCGGGGGCCTTGAGTGCCAGCGCGTAGTTCTCACCACCGGGCGGGTTGCTGGCCATCGCCAGGATCGCGCCGGTCCTGGTGTCCAGGGCGGTGACACCGGCCTGTGTCGCGGAGGCGACCGCCTTCTCCGCGGCCTTCTGGAGGCCGGCGTCCAGCGTGGTCTGCAGCCGGGCGTTCTTGCCGGGCTTGACCGTCAGCAGCGTCTTGACGGTGTTCTGCTGGGCGTCGGCGATGTACGTCTCGATGCCCGGCGTGCCGCCGGAGCCGTCGTAGCGCTTGCGCAGGTCGTCGAAGACGTCGGTCAGGCCCGGGTACGCGGCGGCCGTCATGACGTCGCCGTGGCGGTCCAGCAGGTCCAGTTGCGGCGACGACGCCTGGCGGGTGACGACCGATTGGTTCGCCTGGACGCCGGGCACCAGCACGTCGGGCGTCCACTTCACGACCGGCTCGCCGCTCAGGTTGCGGTCGACCGTCAGCCGCGAGCTGTAGTCCCACTCCTTCGGCGGCAGGTTCGCGTACGAGACCGTCGCCTTCACCGTGAAGGGCACGGTGGTGCCGTTCAGCGGCTGCGGGGTCGCCGTGACCTTGCTGACCTTGGCGTCCTGCGCCAGCGACGTCATCGCCGCCGTGGCCGTCTGCATCGAGTCGGTGAGGACCGCGGCCTTCTTCACGTCCCCCGCCGACCAGGCGGCGAGGAACGCCGCGGCCGTCCTGGTGATGTCCTCCGGCGCGACCGGCGCTGCGGTGTCCGCGACCGTGCGGTCGGAGTCCCCGCCGCTGCCGCCGCCGCCGTCCAGGCCGCTGTAGATGTTGTACGCGCCGTATCCGGCGACACTCAGCATGACGACCAGGACCGTTCCGACGATCCCCGCCTTCGCTCCCGGTGCCAGTGGCATCCCGAGTCCCCTCCCCGCCCCTGAACGCGTTCAAATGATCGCGTTCTCAGCGCACTTTACGGGACGGGTGTGACAGGACAGGTCTCGAATGCGACACGGCTTCGTCCCCGAACGGTCCCCTCCGCCTGTCACACCCAGGAGTCGAACCACATCCGGGCCTGCCAGCCGGTGTAGGGGATCGTCATACCTGTGTAGATCGGGAAGAAGTAGATGAAGTTCCAGACGATGAGCAGCACCAGGGTGCCCGCTCCGACCGCGCCCCACATGCGGCGGCTCTCGGTGGAGCCGGGCGGGCCGAGGAAGGCGCCCACCATCATCGCCACCGCCAGGCACAGGTACGGCACGAAGGACACCGCGTAGAAGTAGAAGATCGTGCGGTCCTGGTAGTGCAGCCACGGCAGCAGGCCCGCGCCCGCCGCGCACAGGATCGCGCCCGCCCGCCAGTCACGGCGCATCACCCAGCGGTAGAGCAGGTAGAGCAGCGCGAAGCACGCCGACCACCACAGCAGGGGGGTGCCCAGCGCCAGGATCTCCTTCGAGCAGCCGCCCGTCGCGTGGCAGCCCTGCTCGCCGTACTTCGGCGACTCGAAGTAGTACGACACCGGCCGCCCCAGCACCAGCCAGCTCCACGGGTTGGACTGGTAGGGGTGCGGCGTGTGCAGCGTGACGTTGAACTGGTAGACCTCGTACTCGTAGTGCCACAGGCTGCGCAGAGGCGCCGGGATCCACGACCACGTGCCGCCGCGGTGATCGGCCCAGTGCCGGTTGTAGGCGTTGTCCGACACGAACCAGCCGGTCCACGTCGCCAGGTACGTCAGCACCGCGACCGGGAACATCGTCAGCACCGACCAGCCGAAGTCCTTGCGCAGCACCGCCAGCCACGGGTTGCGCGCGCCCGCCAGGCGGCGCGAGCCGACGTCCCAGGCGAGGGTGAGCAGCGCGAAGAAGGCCAGGAAGTACAGGCCGTTCCACTTGCTCGCCGCGGCCAGGCCCAGGCACACCGCCGCGGCGATCCGCCACGGCCGCCAGCCCATGCCCCTGCGGCCGCCGACCTGGCGGTCCGGGCCGGCCCAGCCCTCCTCGCCGACCGGCAGCGCGCGCGCCAGCCGGGCCCGCGACCAGTCGCGGTCGACGAGCAGGCAGCCGAAGGCCGCGAGCGCGAAGAACATGATCACCAGGTCGAGCAGCGCGATCCGGCTCATGACGAAGTGCAGGCCGTCCACCGCCATCAGCAGCCCGGCCAGGCAGCCCAGCGCGGTGGAGCGGAAGAGGCGGCGGCCGATCCGGCACAGCATCAGCACCGACAGGGTGCCGAGCAGCGCCATCATGAAGCGCCAGCCGAAGGGGTTCATGCCGAACATCCACTCGCCGAGCGCGATCACCCACTTGCCGGCCGGCGGGTGGACGACGTAGCCGGGGGAGTCGGACAGCGGGATCGTCTGCGGGTGCGCCAGGATGTCGGTGTTGGCGATCTTGGCGTCCGGCCAGGTGCCCTCGTAGCCGAGCTTGAGCAGCGACCAGGAGTCCTTGGCGTAGTACGTCTCGTCGAAGACGACCTCGCGCGGGGTCCCCAGGTGCCAGAAGCGCAGGCCGCCCGCGAGCACCGCCACCAGGACCGGCCCGAGCCAGCCGTTGGCCCTGGCCACCAGCCGCGCCCGCGCCGGGCCCAGGCCCAGCGTCTGCCAGAACCGGGTCCCCGGTTCCGGGAACGGCGGCACCAGGCGCTCCCTGGTGTCCGTACGCGGCCGCTCCGCATACCCGAACCTGCGCAGCCGCTGGGCCCAGGGGCTCGGCTGCGCATCGGCCGGGGCGTCCTCGGTGGCCCGGTCCTGCGTCGCGGTCTCACTCATCACCGGCCCATCGTAGGGAACGCCTCTGAAAATGTGATGAGGGTCGGCGCCCGGCGCCCCTGTTTGTCCGCAAACCCCGGTGCCGCGGGCACGCCGCGGCCGTGCCGTACGGACGCGGTCCGCGCCGGGGGCCGCGCCGGGCGGTGCGAGACTGGGACGGTGACCACGCAAGCCGCAGGCGTCCTCGTACTGGCCGGAACCCCCATCGGCGACCCCGCCGACGCGCCGCCCCGGCTCGGCACGGAACTCGCCGGGGCCGACGTCGTCGCCGCCGAGGACACCCGGCGGCTGCGCCGGCTCACGGCCGCGCTCGGCGTCGAGCCCGCCGGGCGGGTCGTCTCCTACTTCGAGGGCAACGAGGCGGGGCGCACCCCCGAGCTGGTCGAGGCGCTGGCCGGCGGGGCGCGGGTGGTGCTCGTCACGGACGCCGGGATGCCGTCCGTCTCCGACCCCGGCTACCGGCTCGTCGCCGCGTGCGTCGAGCGCGGCATCACCGTCACCGCCGTGCCCGGGCCGTCCGCCGTCCTCACCGCGCTCGCCGTCTCCGGCCTGCCCGTCGACCGCTTCTGCTTCGAGGGCTTCCTGCCCCGCAAGGCCGGCGAGCGCCTCGCCCGGCTGCGCGAGGTCGCCGCGGACCGCCGCACGCTGGTCTACTTCGAGGCGACGCACCGCATCGACGACACGCTCGCCGCGATGGCCGAGGTGTTCGGTCCCGAGCGGCGCGCCGCGGTGTGCCGCGAGCTGACCAAGACCTACGAGGAGGTACGGCGCGGGCCGCTCGCCGAGCTCGCCCGCCGGGCCGCGGAGGAGGGAGTGCGCGGGGAGATCACGGTCGTGGTCGAGGGCGCGCCGCCCGCGGCGCCCGCGGACCTCGGGCCGGAGGAGCTGGCACGGCTCGTCGCCGCGCGGGAGGCCGCGGGGGAGGCCCGCAAGGCGGCGATCGCGGCGGTGGCCGCGCAGACGGGGGTGCCGAAGCGGGACGTCTTCGACGCGGTGGTGGCCGCGAAGCACGCCGCTTCCTGAGCCCGCGCCCCCCGGACCCGCCCCCGCCACCCCGGACCCGCCCCCGCCGCCCCGGACCCGCCCCGCGCCCGGGCGGTTGCCGGCGCGCTGCGCGTCGCGCCCGGCGCGCGCTCCCGCGGCATGCGGTTGCCCTCCGGACGGGGGAGAGGTTCGCTGGAGTGGAGGGTTCCGGTCCGGGCGTGCCCGGAGGGCGGAGGAGCGGGTGATGAGCGGCACAGTGGGGAGCGGCGCGGAGCCGCGGGCGCGGGAGGCGTACGCCTTCGCGTGCCTGAACTGCGGCTACGGCTGGGAGCAGGCGTACGAGATCGAGCACCACGTGGACGCCTTCGGCCGCCGCGGCGTGACGTACCTCGCGGACGGCGTGGCGGTGCCCTCGCCGCTCACCCGGCCGGTGTGCGGGAACTGCGGGGGGCACAACGTGCGGATCATGCGCTCCGGCCGGGTCGCCGGCGTGGAGGCCGTCGAGCCGTGGCACCTGTCCCGCGAGCACCGTCCGCACCACCGGCACCACCTGGCGCTGCACGTCCCGCACCGCCACCGCGGGACGGCCTGACGGGACGGCCCGGCTGTCGGCGGCGGTCCCTAGGATCGTCGGTATGGCAGACAGGAGCAGCAGGGCCGGCAAGGACCGGGACACCACACCCCCGCCGGCGCCGGAGCCGCTGAGGGTGGCGGTGGCCGATTCGCACACGCACCTCGACATGCAGTCCGGCACGGTCGCCGAGGCGCTCGCGCAGGCCGCGGCGGTGGGCGTGGACACGCTCGTCCAGGTGGGCTGCGACCTGCCGGGATCGCGCTGGGCGGCGGAGACGGCGGCGGCGTGGGAGCGCATCTGGGCGTCGGTGGCGCTGCACCCGAACGAGGCGCCGCGGGTCGTGGCGCGGCCGGAGGGCGGCGGGCGGGCCGGGCTGGACGCGGAGATCGACGCGATCGACGCGCTGGCGGCGCTGCCGCAGGTCCTGGGCGTGGGTGAGACGGGCCTCGACTACTTCCGCACCGGTCCCGAGGGTGTCGCCGACCAGCAGCACTCCTTCCGCCGGCACATCGAGATCGCCAAGCGCCGCGGCAAGGCGCTCGTCATCCACGACCGGGACGCGCACGCGGACGTGCTGCGCATCCTGGCGGAGGAGGGCGCGCCCGAGCGGGTGGTCTTCCACTGCTACTCCGGTGACGCGGAGATGGCGAAGGTGTGCGCCGAGCACGGCTACTACATGTCCTTCGCCGGGACGGTCAGCTACAAGTCCGCGCAGAACCTGCGGGACGCGGTGGCGGTCGCGCCGCGCGAGCTGCTGCTGGTCGAGACCGACGCGCCCTTCCTGCCGCCGGTGCCGCACCGCGGGCGGCCCAACGCCCCGTACCTGATCCCCCTGACGCTGCGCGCGATGGCCGCGGCCCGCGGCGACGACGAGGACGTGCTCGCGGCGGCCGTCGCCGCCAACACCGCACGGGCGTTCGGGTACGCAGGCTGACCTCGGGAGCCGTCCGCGGACACGCGGCCCGCCCGGTATACGGGTGAATGCCGCATCTTTCTGCTTTTATGTTTTAAGGTCCGGCCTCGTGAGCATTCACCTTGCCGGAAACGCGCGCAGGCTCGTCCCGCAGGCACTCGTCGTGGCGATGCTCGCCGGCGGTACGGGAACCGGCGTGGCCGGTGCCGCGACCGTCCGGCTGAGCGTCGACGGCGCGGCGCGGACGGTGCGGACGTCCGCCTCCGACGTCGCCGGGGTGCTGCGCGAGCAGGGCATCGCCGTCGGCGCGCACGACCTGGTCGCGCCCGCCCCCGGCCACCCGCTGCGCGACGGCGACGCCGTGGCCGTGCGGTACGGGCGCCCGCTGACCCTCACGCTCGACGGCCGGCGGCGCCGGGTGTGGACCACGGCCACGACCGTCTCGGCCGCCCTGCGGCAGCTGGGCGTGCGGGCCGACGGCGCGCTGCTCGACGCCTCGCGCGGCGCGGCGATCGGGCGGCGCGGGCTCGCGCTGGACGTGCGGACGCTGCGCCGGGTGACCGTCGTGGCCGACGGGCGGGCGCACCTGGTGCGCACGCACGCCGTGACCGCGCTCGGCGCCGTCGCCGACGCCGGGGTGCTGCTGGCCGCCGGGGACGCGCTGGCGCCCGCGCCGGACACCTTCCCCGGCGACGGCCGCACCCTCACCGTGCACCGTGTCCGCGACACGGGCACGGTCCGCCGCGAGGCGGTGCCCTACCGCACGGTGCGCCGCGCGGACGCGAAGCTGCCGCGCGGGACGCGCGTGGTGGCCGTCCACGGGCGCGCCGGGGTGCGGGAGCTGTCGTACGCCGTGCGCACCGTCGACGGCGTGCCGGGGACGCCGCGGCTGCTGGGCAGCAGGGTCGTCCGGCAGCCGGTCACCGAGGTGGTGCGCGTCGGCACCGGGCCCGTACCCGCCGCCCCCGCCCCCGCCTCCGCGCCCGTGCCCGTGCGGCCCCCGGCGGGGTCCCTGCCGGGCGGCGGGCTGGACTGGGCCGCACTCGCCGCGTGCGAGTCCGGCGGGCGGCCGCACGCCGTGGACCCCTCCGGGCGCTACGGCGGCCTCTACCAGTTCGACGTGCGCACCTGGCGCAGCGTCGGCGGCCGGGGCCGCCCGCAGGACGCCTCCGCGGCCGAGCAGACGCTGCGCGCCCGGCGGCTGTACGCCGAGCGCGGCACGGCGCCCTGGCCCGTCTGCGGACGGCGGCTGCGCCGCTGAGCCCGCGCCGGGCCGGGGGCGCCCGCCGGGGGCATTAGCCTTGGGCGGGTGACGAGTGAGGACGACGGTCTGCTGGGGCCCGCGGACGTACGGGAACTGGCCGCGGCGCTGGGCGTACGGCCCACCAAGCAGCGCGGGCAGAATTTCGTCATCGACGCGAACACCGTGCGGCGGATCGTGCGCACCGCCGGGGTGCGGCCGGACGACACGGTCGTCGAGGTCGGTCCCGGGCTCGGCTCGCTCACCCTGGCGCTGCTGGAGGCCGCTGACCGGGTCACCGCGATCGAGATCGACGACGTCCTCGCCGCGGCGCTGCCCGCGACCGTGGCCGCGCGGATGCCGGCGCGCGCCGGCCGCTTCGCGCTCGTCCACGCCGACGCCATGACCGTCACCGAGCTGCCCGGGCCGCCGCCCACCGCGCTCGTCGCCAACCTGCCGTACAACGTCGCCGTGCCCGTGCTGCTGCACATGCTCGCGGCCTTCCCCACGATCGAGCGCACGCTCGTCATGGTGCAGTCCGAGGTCGCCGACCGCCTCGCCGCCCGGCCCGGCAGCAAGGTGTACGGGGTGCCGTCGGTCAAGGCCTGCTGGTACGCCGACGTCAAGCGGGCCGGCGCCATCGGCCGCAACGTCTTCTGGCCCGCGCCCAACGTCGACTCCGGGCTCGTCTCGCTGGTGCGGCGCGACCCGCCGCGCACCACGGCGAGCCGGCAGGAGGTCTTCGCCGCGGTCGACGCGGCCTTCGCGCAGCGGCGCAAGACGCTGCGCGCCGCCCTCGCCGGATGGGCCGGCTCCGCGGCCGCCGCGGAGGCCGCGCTGATCGCCGCCGGGGTGTCGCCGCAGGCCCGCGGCGAGGCGCTCACCGTCGAGGAATTCGCCGCCATCGCCGAGCACAAGCCGTAACGCCACCATGAGGAGCGACCCGCCCGTGTCCGCCGTCACCGTCCGCGTGCCCGCCAAGGTCAACGTCCAGCTCACCGTCGGCGGCCGGCGCCCCGACGGCTTCCACGACCTGGCCAACGTCTTCCTCGCGGTCGGGCTGTACGACCACGTCACCGCGGCGCCCGCCGAGGGGCTGCGGCTCACCGCGGAGGGGCGGGACGTCGACCGCGTCCCGCTCGACGGCACGAACCTCGCCGCGCGCGCGGCCGTCGCGCTCGCCAAGCGGTACGGCATCGAACCGGACGTCCACCTGCACATCGACAAGGCCATCCCCGTCGCGGGCGGCATGGCGGGCGGCTCCGCGGACGCCGCCGGCGCGCTCGTCGCGTGCGACGCGCTGTGGGGGACGGGGGCGCCGCACGAGGAGCTCCTCGACCTGTGCGCCGAACTCGGCAGCGACGTGCCCTTCAGCCTCGTCGGCGGGGCCGCGCTCGGCCTCGGCCGCGGGGAGCGGCTCACGCCGCTGGAGGTCGGGGGCGGCTTCCACTGGGTCTTCGCCGTCGCCGAGGGCGGGCTCTCCACGCCCGAGGTGTACCGGGAGTGCGACCGCCTGCGGCGGGCCGCGGGAGGCGGGGACCTCGCGGCGGACCTCCCCGCGCCGGCCGCCGACCCGGAACTGGTCGCGGCGCTCGCGGCGGGGGACGCCTCCCGGCTGGCCGCGGTGCTCACGAACGACCTGCAGGCCGCGGCGGTCGGCCTGCGCCCGGAACTGGCCGGGACGCTCGCCGCGGGGACCGCGGGCGGCGCCCTCGCCGCGCTCGTCTCCGGTTCCGGCCCGACGTGCGCCTTCCTCGCCCCCTCCGCCGCCGCGGCGGACGCCCTCGCCGCCGCCCTCCCCGGCCGCGCCTACGCCGCCGTCGCTCCGGCCCCGGGAGCGACCGTCCTCTGACCGGGGGCGCCCCCCGTCCGCCCCCGCGGCCCCGCCGCCGGGAGGGCGGCTCGCCGCGCTCTTCCGCCGCCCCGGGGGCCGCTGCCGCGGCCGTCGCGGCGGGCGGCCGTCAGCCGGTCCTGCCGCGGCCCGAACGGGCCGGAACGGGCCGGCCCGTTCCGGCCTCGCCGGCGGCGCACCGCGCGCGTAGCCCCGCCCGCCCGCACGTGCGACGCCGCCGCGAGCTGGGCGCGGGGAGGTGCGCGGCCGGCCGGCCGCCCGTCGCGGCGGTGCGGGACCGCCGCGGGCGGCCGCGCGCAGCGGGATGGGGAGCCGGTCAGGTCACCTAGGGTGGAGGGGAGTGGTTCGTACTGCGCTGGGAGAGCGAGAAGTGGCCGTCAACCTGGTCAACGTGGAAGCCGTCGGCAAGACATACGGCACGCGTACCCTGCTGGACAGCGTCTCGCTGGGGGTGTCGGAGGGCGACCGCATCGGGGTCGTGGGGCGCAACGGCGACGGGAAGACGACGCTCGTGCGGATGCTCGCCCGGCTGGAGGAGCCGGATTCGGGGCGGGTGACGCACCAGGGCGGGCTGCGGCTCGGCGTGCTGACGCAGCACGACAGCCTGGACCCGGCGGCGACCGTGCGGCACGAGGTCGTGGGAGACCGGGCGGACCACGAGTGGGCGGGTGACGCCCGGATCCGCGACGTGCTCACGGGGCTCTTCGGCGGGCTGGACCTGCCGGGCTTCCCGGCGGGGCTGGACACGGTGATCGGCCCCCTGTCGGGCGGTGAGCGGCGCCGTGTCGCGCTCGCGAAGCTGCTCATCGACGAGCAGGACCTGATCGTGCTGGACGAGCCGACCAACCACCTGGACGTCGAGGGCATCGCGTGGCTCGCGGACCACCTGCGGGCCCGCCGCTCCGCGCTGGTGGTCGTGACGCACGACCGCTGGTTCCTGGACCAGGTGTGCAGCCGGATGTGGGACGTGCAGCGCGGCACCGTCCACGAGTACGAGGGCGGCTACAGCGACTACGTCTTCGCGCGCGCCGAGCGCGAGCGCATCGCGGCGACGGAGGAGAGCAAGCGGCAGAACCTGGTCCGCAAGGAGCTGGCCTGGCTGCGGCGGGGCGCCCCGGCGCGGACGTCGAAGCCGCGCTTCCGGGTGGAGGCCGCGAACGCCCTGATCGAGGACGTGCCGCCGCCGCGCGACTCCGCGGAGCTGATGCGCTTCGCCAACTCCCGGCTGGGCAGGACGGTCTTCGACCTGGAGGACGTGACCGTCACCGCGGGCCCCAGGCAGTTGCTGCGCCATGTGACGTGGCAGCTCGGCCCGGGCGACCGCGTCGGCCTGGTGGGCGTGAACGGCGCGGGCAAGACCTCGCTGCTGCGGGCGCTGGCGGACGCGAGCACCAGCGACGGCGAGCAGCAGCCGGCGGCCGGCCGGGTCGTGGTCGGCAGGACGGTGCGGCTGGCGTACCTGTCGCAGGAGGTCGCCGAGCTGGACCCGCAGTGGCGCGTGCTGCAGGCGGTGGAGGCGGTGCGCGGCCGGGTCGACCTCGGCAAGGGCCGGGAGATGACCGCGGGTCAGCTGTGCGAACGGTTCGGCTTCACCAAGGAGAAGCAGTGGACGCCGGTCGGCGACCTGTCCGGCGGTGAGCGGCGCCGGCTCCAGCTGCTGCGGCTGCTGATGGACGAGCCGAACGTCCTCTTCCTCGACGAGCCGACGAACGACCTGGACATCGAGACGCTCACGCAGCTGGAGGACCTGCTCGACGGCTGGCCGGGCTCGATGCTGGTGATCAGCCATGACCGCTACTTCCTGGAGCGCACCACCGACACGGTGTACGCGCTGCTGGGCGACCAGACCCTGCGGATGCTGCCGCGCGGCGTGGACGAGTACCTGGAGCGGCGGCGCGCGATGGAGGAGGCCGCGGCCCCCGCCGTACCGGCGAAGCAGCAGCAGAAGGACCGGCCGGTCGGCGACACCCGGGCCGCGAAGAAGGAACTCCAGCGCATCGAGCGGCAGTTGGACAAGGCCGCGGAGAAGGAGAAGGTGCTGCACGCGCGGATCGCCGAGCACGCCACGGATTTCGCGAAGGTCGCGGAGATCGACGCGGAGCTCCGGTCGCTGCGCGAGGAGCGCGAGGACCTGGAGATGCGCTGGCTCGAACTGGCTGACGAGGCAGGGCAGTAGGCCTGGTGGCGGCCCCCGGGCAGGCCGCGCGGCACGACCGCCGGCGGCCTGCGCGGGGCCCGTACGGGGGCGGTCCGGGCGCGCCCGCGGAGAGCGTGTAGCGGCCCGGTAACGGAACTGCCGGGGCCCGCGGGGGCGTCGGTGCCGGGTGATAGAAAGAATTTCCGCCCGACACTGATGTGAGTTGCGAAGAGGTCCCGCCGATGTCCCAGCCGCCCCCGCCGCCCGGCACCCCGCCCGAGTTCGGGAGGTCCGACGGGGCGGTTCCGCCGCCGCCGGGGCCTCCGCAGGCCCCGCCCCCGCCGCCGGGCGGCTACGGCTACCCGGCTCCGGCCTCCCCGCAGACCCCGCCGCCCCCCGCCCCGGGCGGCGGTTACGGCTACCCGGCCCCGGCCTCCCCGCAGACCCCGCCGCCCGCGGGGCCGAACCCGTACGCGCAGCCGGTGCCGCCGGGGCAGAACCCGTACGCCCAGGCCCCGACGCAGGCGGCCTTCCACGTCCCGCAGCAGACGCCGCCGCCGTACCCGGGGGCCCAGCAGCCGTACCCGGGGCAGCCGCCGTACGGCCAGACGCCCCCTCCGGGCCCGTACGGCTACCAGACGCCGGCGCCGTACCCGGGGGCCCCGGGCGGTCCGGGCGGCGCGCGGAACAACAACAAGCTGATCGCGGTCATCGCGGCGGTGGTGGCGGTGGCGCTGATCGCCGTCGTCGCCGTGTACTTCGCCACCAGGAGCGACGGCGGCGACGACCCGAAGCCGAAGCCGACGGCGAGCGGGCAGAAGGGCCCGACCGAGTCGCCGCACTCCGGCGAGCTGCAGTTCGCATGGGACAAGCCGGCCGACACGGTCGCCAAGAAGGACAACCTCAAGCGGATACCCGGCATCTGGTTCACCGACAAGCTCGTGGTGAAGCAGGAGATCAACAAGATCGTCGGCTACGACCTCGCCACCGGCTCCATGGCGTGGACGCTCGCCGCGCCCGCGGGCGACGACTGCTCGGCGGCGAAGGACACGTACCAGAACATGGCGGCGGTCCAGTACGGCCCGACGTGCAACCGGATCATGGTGTTCGACCTGACGACGGGCGCCGCGAAGTGGTCCGCGACGCTGCCCGGCGGCGACAGCAGCGGCACCGACTTCGACTACTCGCAGATGGCCATCAGCGGCGACACGGTCGGCGTGGACTGGATGGAAGGCTCCGTCGCCTACCGCATCAGCACCCAGAAGGTGCTGTGGCAGGGCGGCAACGGCAACTGCGAGGACGACGGCTACGCCGGCGGCGCGCAGTTCGTGGTCGTCGTCAACTGCGACTTCAGGACGTACAAGGTGCAGGTCGTCGACCCGGAGAACTCCGGCAAGGCGAAGTGGTCGTGGCAGGCGCCGAGCGGCTTCGAGGTCAAGGCGGTCGTCTCGACCGACCCGGTCGTGGTGGTGCTCGACACGCAGAACGGCGACGCGCTGGCCACCGACGTGGTCACCCTCGCGGACGGCAGGATGCTCTCACGGATCTCGCTCGGCACCGACAAGTACGACATCTCGCTCGGTGACAACGGCGTCGAGGACGTGCACAACATCCTGGTCTCCAAGGACACCGTCTACCTGACGCTGCGCAGCCAGGGTGACAGCAAGGGCCAGGTGCTCAGCGGCATCGTCGCCTTCAACACCGCGGACGGCAAGCAGAAGTGGATAGCCAAGCCGCAGGACAAGCAGGCCATCGTGGGCCTGGACTTCCTGCCGGACGGCAAGATCCTCGCCGTGGAGCCGCCGGACTACGACGTGGACGGGCAGCTGGACACCGTCGACCCGGCGACCGGAGCGATGCAGAAGTACGCCGTCTTCGCCGACGGCACGGCCGACAAGGTCGGTGACATGTCGGACCTGGAAGGCTACATGTACTGGCACAACGGCCACCTCCTCTACTCCTGCCACACCGTCTACGAGAGCAACGACGACCAGAAGTACGTCGTCGACCTCCACTGACGGCGGCTCACCGCGGGCCCGCCCGCGGCGCGTCGCGCTCACCCGCGCGCCCCCGGCGTGCGCGAGGGCCCGGAATTCCCGGGCCCTCGTGCCGCGTCGGGGGCGCGCCGTCATGGGGCAAGCGTGTACCTTCGCCTGCCTGGGCGCCACCGCCCGGACGCGCGGTTGGGAGGGGCCGTCGCGCGGTATGCGTAGGGCAATGGGGGGCGGCGGGGACCGGGCCGCCCGTGGAGGGGGTGTCCTGGATGGGGGTACGGCTCGTCGTCGTCGACGACCACCGGCTGCTGGCGGAGGCGCTGGCGTCCGCGCTGAAACTGCGCGGGCACCGGGTGCTGGCCGCGTCGGCGCCGTCCGGTGGGGCGGCGGAGCTGGTGCTGGGCCGCTCGCCGGAGGTGTGCCTTTTCGGCACGGCCGCCCCGGCCGCGCCCGGTGCGTTCGAGCCGGTGGCGCGAATCCGCCGGGAGCGCCCGGCGGTCGCGGTGGTGGTGCTGGGGCCGGTGCCGGACCCGCGCGGCATCGCGGCGGCGTTCGCGGCGGGTGCGTCCGGCTACGTACGGCACGACGAGCGCATCGAGGGCGTGGAGCGGGCCATGGCCAAGGCGCGGGCGGGTGAGGTGGCCATCGCCCAGCCGCTGCTGCAGGGCGCCTTCGCCGAGCTCCTCGACCCCGCCCAGCAGCCGGACGACGAGGGCGTGCGGCTGCTGGAGATGCTGACCCCGCGGGAGATCGAGGTGCTGGTGCGGGTCGCCGAGGGGGAGGACACCCGGCTGATCGCCGCCGGGATGCGGATAGCGCCGAGCACCGCGCGCACCCATGTGCAGCGGGTGCTGATGAAGCTCGGGGTCGGGTCCCGGCTGGAGGCGGCGGCGCTGGCCGCGCGCACGGGCCTGCTGGACCGGGCGGCCGCCCCGGTGCCCCGCTGAGGGCCTGCCGCCGGACCGGCGGCGGAAGCGCTCACGAATCTGTTCGTCTTTGTTTGGTTGTGCCCGAAGCGGAGTCGCCGCCCTGCGCCGACCGACCCGTCAACTTCTCCCGCGCCCGCGCATTGACTGCGCTGTTGTGTCATGATTCATTGTGTGCGGTTCTGTTGGGTGATTGTGGTGTGAGGGGTCAGCAGGGTGAAGAAGACGACGACCCGGCTCGCGGACGGCCGCGAACTCATCTATTACGACGGGGACGAGCGCCCCGGCGGCGCGGCAGCGCCCGTTCGTGACGCCGTCGACCGCCGCCCCCTGGAGCCCGTCTCCACCCACTCGGAACTCCGCAGGGACCGGCTGCTCGGCGACACGGTGGCCATCGCCTCGCACCGCCAGGGCCGCACCTACCACCCGCCCGCCGACGAGTGCCCGCTGTGCCCGTCGCGCGAGGGGCGGCTCAGCGAGATCCCCGACAGCGACTACGAGGTCGTCGTCTTCGAGAACCGCTTCCCCTCGCTCGCCGGCGACGCCGGCCGCTGCGAGGTGGTGTGCTTCACCTCCGACCACGACGCCTCGTTCGCCGACCTCACCGAGGACCGCGCCCGCCTCGTCCTCGACACCTGGACCGACCGCACCCTGGACCTGTCCCGGCACCCCGGCGTCGTCCAGGTCTTCGCCTTCGAGAACCGCGGCAAGGAGATCGGCGTCACCCTCGGCCACCCGCACGGCCAGATCTACGGCTACCCGTTCGTCACCCCGCGCACCTCGCTCATGCTGAACACGCTCGCGGAGCACCGCGAGCGCACCGGCCGCAACCTCTTCGACGACGTGCTCGCCGACGAGACGGCCGACGGCGGCCGCGTGGTGCTGGCCGCCGAGCACTGGGTGGCGTTCGTCCCGCACGCCGCCCACTGGCCGTACGAGGTGCACCTCTTCCCGCGCCGCCGCGTGCCGGACCTGCTCGCGCTCGACGAGGACGCGCGCGCCGAGTTCCCGCGCGTCTACCTGGAGCTGCTGCGCCGCTTCGACCGGATCTTCGGCGCGGACCAGCCGCCCACGCCGTACATCTCCGGGTGGCACCAGGCGCCCTTCGGCATCCCCGAACGACGCGATTTCGCCCTGCATCTGGAGCTTTTCACGATTCGCCGCACATCGGGCAAGCTGAAGTACCTTGCGGGATCCGAGTCCGGGATGGGCGCCTTCGTCAACGACGTCCCGCCGGAAGCCGCCGCACTGCGACTGCGAGAGGTAGCGAGTACGTGACCGAGAATCCCAGGAAGGTGCTGGTCACCGGAGGCGCCGGGTACATCGGCGGGGTGGTGGCCGCGCGGCTGCTGAACGCCGGGCACCAGGTGACCGTGCTGGACGACCTGTCCACCGGCTTCCGCGCCGGGGTACCGGACGGCGCCGAATTCGTCGAGGGGCGGATCCAGGACGCCGCCGAGGTGCTGGACCCCGGTTACGACGCGGTGCTGCACTTCGCCGCCTTCTCGCAGGTCGGCGAGTCGGTCGCGGATCCGGGCAAGTACTGGCGCAACAACGTCGGCGGCACCATGGACCTGCTGGACGCCATGCGCGGCGCCGGGGTGCGCACCCTGGTCTTCTCCTCCACCGCCGCCACCTACGGCGAGCCGGCGACCGTCCCCATCACCGAGGACGCGGTCACCGCCCCCACGAGCCCGTACGGCGCCAGCAAGCTCGCCGTCGACCACATGATCGGCGCCGAGTGCGCCGCGCACGGCCTGGCCGCGGTCTCGCTGCGCTACTTCAACGTCGCGGGCGCGTACGGCGGGCAGGGCGAGCGGCACGACCCCGAGTCGCACCTCATCCCGCTGGTGCTCCAGGTGGCCCAGGACCGCCGCGAGGCGATCGCCGTCTTCGGCGACGACTACCCGACGCCCGACGGCACCTGCGTACGCGACTACATCCACGTCGCCGACCTCGCCGACGCCCACCTGCTGGCCCTCACCCACGCGGCGCCCGGGGAGCACCTGGTGTGCAACCTCGGCAACGGCAGCGGCTTCTCCGTCCGCGAGGTCATCGACACCGCCCGGCAGGTGACCGGGCACCCCATCCCCGAGACCGCGCAGCCGCGCCGGGCCGGCGACCCCGCCGTGCTCGTCGCCTCCGCGCAGCGCGCCCGCGACCGGCTCGGCTGGCAGCCCGTGCGCACCGACCTCGCCGGCATCATCCGCGACGCGTGGACCTTCGCCCAATCCCTTCGGGAGGACGCATGACCGACGGCCCCGGCACGACCGACGACCTCGGCATAGCCTTCAAGGAAGCCTTCGGCCGCGACCCCGAGGGCTGCTGGTCGGCGCCCGGACGGGTGAACCTGATCGGCGAGCACACCGACTACAACGACGGCTTCGTGCTGCCCTTCGCCCTCGACCGGACCACCCGTGCCGCCGTCGCCCGCCGCGACGACGGCCTCCTGCGGCTGCATTCCGCCGACATGCCCGGCGGCGTCGTCGAACTGCGCCTGGACGACCTCGCCCCCGGCACCGACGCGGGCTGGGCCACCTACCCCGCCGCCGTGGTGTGGGCGCTGCGCGAGGCCGGCCACCCGGTGGGCGGCGCCGACCTCCACTACGCCAGCACCGTGCCGGTCGGGGGCGGCCTGTCCTCCTCCGCGGCCCTCCAGGTCGTCACCGCACTCGCCCTCACCGACCTGCACGGCGCCGACCTGCCGCGGCAGGAACTGGCGCTGCTGTGCCAGCGCTCGGAGAACGTGTACGTCGGGGCGCCCGTCGGCGTCATGGACCAGACCGCCTCCGCGTGCTGCACCGGCGGCCACGCCCTGCACCTGGACGTGCGCGGCCTGGTGCAGCGCCAGGTCCCGCTGGACCTCGCCGGGGCCGGGCTCACGCTGCTCGTCGCCGACACCCGCGTCAAGCACGCGCACGCGGACGGGGCGTACGCGCGGCTGCGTTCCGGCTGCGAGGCCGCCGCGGCCGAACTGGGCCTCGCGGCACTGCGGGACGTGCCCTTCGACGGCCTCGGCGCGGCGCTCGACGCCCTCTCCGACGAGCGGCTGCGCCGGCTGACCCGGCACGTCGTGACCGAGAACCGGCGCGTCGAGGAGGTCGTCGCGCTCTTCGACGCCGGGTGCGTCGCCGAGGTCGGGCCGGTCCTGACGGCCGGTCACGCCTCGCTGCGGGACGACTTCCAGGTCTCCTGCGCCGAGCTGGACCTGGTGGTCGAGGCCGCGCTCGCCGGCGGCGCGCTCGGCGCGCGGATGACCGGCGGCGGCTTCGGCGGCTCCGCGGTCGTCCTGGCCCCGACTCCGGCGGCGCCCGCCGTCGCCTCCGCGGTCCTCGCCGCCCTGCCCGGCGCCGGCGTGTTCGAGGCCGTCCCCTCGCCGGGGGCGCACCGGCTGAGCTGAGCGAATCCCCGTATCCCCGGCCGCCGATCCCCGCCCGTACGGGCAACTTGCGCCAAGACGGCGCCATTCCGCCGGGGAACCCCTACGCTTTTCCCACAACGCCGGTGGGGGCCGGCGTTCATCAGGGGGCGAGACGCAGGGATCCGGCCCCGTCCGCGGGCGGCGGCCCGGGGTACGGGGCCGGGTCCCACGCGAGGCCCCGCCACTGGGGGAGTGCCGTACACCGGGAGTGGTGTCCGTGGGACGAATCCGCGTTCTCGTCGTCGATGACCACCGCATCTTCGCCGAGTCGCTCGCCGCCGCCCTGGCGGCGGAGTCAGACGTCGACGTGTCGGCGGCAGGCAGCGGCCCCGCCGCGCAGCGCTGCCTCGACCGGGCGGCCGTCGACGGCCGCCGTTACGACGTGCTGCTGGTCGACGCCGATCTGGGCACCGCGCCGCGGGGCCGGCCGGCGCTGGCGTCCGTACCGACGCCGTCGGCGCTGCGGGCGGCCGAGCCGCGCGATCCGGTGCTGGACGGGCTCGCGCTGGTCGAACGGGTGCGGGCCGAGCACCCGGGGACGCGCACGGTGGTGCTCGCCGAGCGCGACGACCCGCACCGCGCCGCGTCGGCGCTGCAGGCCGGGGCGTCCGGCTGGGTGGCCAAGGACTGCTCGCTGTCGCGGCTGCTGGCGGTGGTGCGCGGGGTGCTGCGGGACGAGACGCATCTGCCGCCCGCGCTGCTGACCGGGGTGCTGCGCGAGCTCACCGCGGCCCGGCGGCACCGCACCGAGAGCGAGCAGCTGGTGGAGTCGCTGACGCCGCGTGAGCAGGAGGTGCTGCGCTGCATGGTGGCCGGGCTCGGCCGCAAGGCGGTCGCCGAGCGGCTGTTCCTGTCCCCGCACACGGTGCGGACCCACATGCAGAACGTGCTGGGC
Source organism: Streptomyces sp. NPDC020983 (assembly GCF_044333485.1). Lineage (NCBI taxonomy): Bacteria > Bacillati > Actinomycetota > Actinomycetes > Kitasatosporales > Streptomycetaceae > Streptomyces > Streptomyces sp. NPDC020983. Next base: position 574,388 of record NZ_JBIRRA010000002.1, read on the forward strand.
AAGCTCGGCGTGCACTCCACGCTGGCGGCCGTGGCGCTGGCACGGCGGGCCGGAGTCGGCCCGGTGGAGCTGGCCGCGTCAGGTGGGGATGTTGTCGAACGGCGCGGTCAGCTGTCGTAGCAGGCCCGCGAGCTCCGCTCGCTGGGCCTGGGTCAGCTCGCCCAGGATGGCGCGTTCCTGGGCGAGCAGGCCGGCCAGGGCCCGGTCGGCGCGGTCCTGGCCCGCGGGGGTGAGCCGGACGAGCACCCCGCGCCGGTCGGTGGGGTCGGGGAGCCGCTCGACGAGCCGCTTCTCGGCGAGCCGGTCGATCCGGTTGGTCATCGTGCCGGACGTGACGAGGGTCTGCGTGAGCAGCTGCCCCGGCGAGAGCTGATACGGCGTCCCGGCCCGCCGCAGCGCGGTGAGGACGTCGAACTCCCAGGGCTCCAGCCCGATCTCCGCGAACGCCAGCCGCCGGGCGCGGTCCAGGTGCCGTGCGAGCCTGCTGACCCGGCTGAGCACTTCGAGCGGTTCGACGTCGAGGTCGGGGCGCTCTCGGCGCCATGCAGCGACCAGCCGGTCGACCTCGTCCTCCATGGAGATCAGTGTAGTAGGTCTGTCGATATGAAGTCTCTTGACATCAAGATATCTCCGGGTGGAGCCTGGAAGCGGAGAGACGAACCTCGCGCTCCGTTTCGGCAGCGGTTCCGTACCACCCAGGGAGTACGAACGATGCAGGCAAGCCCGACGTGGGACCCCCACCAGTATCTCCACCACTCCGCCCACCGCACCCGTCCGTTCCTCGACCTCCTCCACCGGATTCCGGAACTGCCCGGCGGCGGCTCCCCGCGGATCGCCGACATCGGCTGCGGGCCGGGCAACGTCACGGTGCTGCTCACCGACCGCTGGCCCGCCGCCCGTGTCACCGGCTTCGACAACTCGGCCGAGATGCTGGCCGCCGCGCGGCAGTACGCCGGGCCCACCCCGGGCGGCGGCACCCTGGACTTCCGCCGGGCCGACGCCGCCGAGTGGACGCCCGACGAGCCCTACGGCCTGATCGTCTCCAACGCCGCGCTCCAGTGGGTGCCCGGCCACGCCGACCGCTTCGCCGACTGGCTCGGCCGGCTCGCCCCCGGCGGGGTCCTCGCCTTCCAGGTGCCGGGCAACTTCACCGCGCCCAGCCACGCGCTGCTCGCCGAACTGTGCGAGTCCCCGCGCTGGCGCGAACGGCTGGACGGCCACGGCCGCGCCTACGTCCACATCCTCGGCCCGGCCGGCTACCTGGAGCACCTGACGGGGCTGGGCTGCACCGAGGTGGACGTCTGGGAGTCGACGTACGTGCAGCTCCTCCAGGGCGAGGACCCGGTGCTCGACTGGACCAAGGGCACCGCCCTGCGCCCGGTGCTGACGGCGCTGGACGGCGACCCGGCCGCCGCCCGCGAGTTCGTCGGGCAGTACCGCGACCTGCTGCGCAAGGCCTATCCGCCGGGCCCGCACGGAACGGTCTTCCCCTTCCGCCGGATCTTCGCCGTCGCCCGCACCCGCGCGCGCTGACCGGCACCCGCCGGGTGCCGCTCCCGCGGACGCCGGGGGGCCGCACCCGGCCCGCTGCGCCCCGTCAGCCGTTGTACGTGCTCTGCGCCCGCTCCAGGCCCTCGGTGACGAGCGCCTCGACGGCGTCGGCGGCGCGGTCCACGAACCACTCCAGTTCCTTGCGCTCGGCCGCGGAGAAGTCCTTGAGGACGAAGGCGGCCACGTCCATCCGGCCCGGCGGGCGGCCGATCCCGGCCCGCACGCGCAGGTAGTCCGGGCCCATCGCCTTGGTGAGCGACTTCAGCCCGTTGTGCCCGTTGTCACCGCCGCCGAGCTTGAGCCGCAGCGTCGCGTACGGGATGTCCAGCTCGTCGTGGACGGCGACGATCTGCGCGGTCGGCACCTTGTAGAAGTCCCGCAGCGCGGTCACCGGCCCGCCGGAGAGGTTCATGTAGGACAGCGGCTTGGCCAGCACCACCCGGCGGCTCAGCGGCCCGGGCGGCCCGATGCGGCCCTCGACGACCTGGGCCTGCGCCCTGCCGGAGCGCTTGAAGCTGCCGCCCATCCGGGAGGCGAGCAGGTCGGCGACCATGAAGCCGATGTTGTGCCGGTTCCCGGCGTGTTCGGGGCCCGGGTTGCCCAGCCCGGCCACCAGCCAGGGCGCTGTGCTGTCGCTCATCGAGTCTCCAGGGGTGCGGGGGTCCGCCCGGTCCTGGCCGGGGGATCAGACACGGCCGCCGCCGTACCCCGGGACAGGGTACGGCGGCGGACCGCAGCGGCAGGCTCAGGCCTCGTCGTCCGCGGCTTCCTCGGCGGGAGCGGCCTCGGCGCCCTCGGCGGCCTCGGCACCCTCCTCGGTCTCCTCGGCGGCGGCCTCCTCGGCCTGCGCGGCCAGGACCTGGATCACCACGGCGTCCTCGTCGACGGCCAGCGTGACGCCCTTGGGCAGCTCGATGTCCTTGGCCAGGACGGAGGCGCCGGCCTCCAGGCCCTCGACGCTGACGGTGACGGACTCGGGGATGTGGGTCGCCTCGGCCTCGACGGGCAGCGCGGCCAGCACGTGCTCCAGCAGGTTGCCGCCGGGGGCCAGCTCGCCCTCCGCGGTCACCGGGATCTCGACGTTGACCTTCTCGCCGCGCTTGACCGAGAGCAGGTCGACGTGCTCCAGGAAGCCCTTGATCGGGTCGCGCTGCACGGCCTTGGGGATGACCAGCTCGGACTTGCCGTCGATCTCCAGCGAGATCAGGACGTTCGCGGTGCGCAGCGCGAGCAGCAGCTCGTGGCCGGGCACGGAGACGTGCTTGGGCTCGGCGCCGTGGCCGTAGATGACGGCGGGGACCTGGTCGGCGCGGCGGATGCGGCGCGCGGCGCCCTTGCCGAACTCGGTGCGCAGAGCGGCAGGGATCTTGACCTCGGACATGAGGTTCACTCCTCGTGGTGGCTGACGGTACGGTCGCCCGGCCCCGACGGGCCGATCCACGGTGCACGAGGAGCGCGTCGATAACGGAGCCGGATGCCGGACCGCGTCAGACGCGTCCGGGGCCTCCCTCGCCGAGCAACGCGGACAGCGTAACCGGCAGGGAGGCCCCGGACGAAATCGATCACCGAGTGGAGCGGGCGGAGGATCGATGGTCGATCATCGATTCCCGGTGGCGGAGTACCGATTCTGCGGCCTCCGTACGGGATGTCAGTGCGCGCCCTCGAAGAGGCTGGTCACCGAACCGTCCTCGAAGACCTCGCGCACCGCGTTGGCGATGGTCGGCGCCATCGACAGGACGGTGATCTTGTCGAGGTCCAGCTCGGCCGGCGTCGGCAGGGTGTCGGTCAGGATGAACTCGCTGACCTTCGAGTTCTTCAGCCGGTCGGCGGCCGGACCGGACAGCACGCCGTGGGTGGCCGTCACGATGACGTCCTCGGCGCCGTTGGCGAACAGCGCGTCCGCGGCCGCGCAGATGGTCCCCGCCGTGTCGATCATGTCGTCGACCAGCACGCACACCCGGCCCCTGACGTCGCCGACGACCTCGTGGACGGTCACCTGGTTGGCGACGTCCGGGTCACGGCGCTTGTGCACGATGGCCAGCGGCGCGCCCAGCCGGTCGCACCAGCGGTCGGCGACGCGTACCCGGCCGGCGTCCGGCGAGACCACGGTGAGCTTGTCGCGGTCCACCTTGGAGCCCACGTAGTCCGCCAGCACCGGCAGCGCGAACAGGTGGTCCACCGGGCCGTCGAAGAAGCCCTGGATCTGGTCGGTGTGCAGGTCGACGGTGAGGATCCGGTCGGCGCCCGCGGTCTTGAACAGGTCGGCGATGAGCCGCGCGGAGATCGGCTCGCGGCCGCGGTGCTTCTTGTCCTGCCGCGCGTAGCCGTAGAAGGGGACGATCACGGTGATGCTGCGTGCCGACGCCCGCTTCAGGGCGTCCAGCATGATCAGCTGCTCCATGATCCACTGGTTGATCGGCCGGGTGTGGCTCTGGATCAGGAAGCAGTCGGCGCCGCGCGCCGACTCCTGGAACCGGACGTAGATCTCGCCGTTGGCGAAGTCGAAAGCCTTGGTCGGCACCAGCTCGACGCCGAGTTCCCGTGCCACCGCCTCCGCCAGATCGGGGTGTGCGCGGCCGGAGAAGAGCATCAGTTTCTTCTCACCGGTCGTCTTGATCCCGGTCACTGCACCGTCTCCTTGGTGTTCGACTGGTGTTCGACACAGCGGCGCCCGGATGCGGGCGTGCTGGCGGAATTGTGTGCACCCCACACGGTACGCCCCCTCCGGCGCATGTGTGCACCTCGGAGGGGCCGATGAGACAGCCCTCACTCACCCGCCGCTCACCTGTGCGACGGGTGGTGTTCGTCCTGCGGAAAGGCGCAGGTGGGTGTGGGAGAGGCGGGCGAGGGGAAGGGGTGCGGATCAGTCGTCCGCCCGGCCCTCCCGGGCCCGCTCGGCGGCCTGCGCGGCGGCGCTGCCCGGGCGCTTGCGGGCGACCCAGCCCTCGATGTTGCGCTGCTGCCCGCGGGCCACCGCGAGCGAGCCGGCCGGCACGTCCTTGGTGATCACCGAGCCGGCCGCGGTGTAGGCGCCGTCGCCGACCACCACGGGCGCCACGAACATGTTGTCCGAGCCGGTCTTGCAGTAACTGCCGATGGTCGTGTGGTGCTTGGCCTCGCCGTCGTAGTTGACGAAGACGCTGGCCGCGCCGATGTTGGTGTGGTCGCCGATCGTCGCGTCACCCACATAGCTCAGGTGCGGCACCTTGGTGCCCTCGCCGATCGAGGCGTTCTTCATCTCGACGTACGTGCCCGCCTTGGCGCCGCGGCCGAGCCGCGCGCCGGGGCGCAGGTACGCGTACGGGCCGACGTTCGCCTCCGGGCCGATCTCGGCCTGCTGGGCGACGGTGTTGGACACCCGCGCGCCCTCGCCGACGACGGTGTCGGTCAGCGTGCAGTTCGGGCCGACCTCCGCGCCGGAGGCCACCCGGGTGGCGCCGAGCAGCTGGGTGTTGGGGTGGATCACCGCGTCGGGCTCCAGCACCACGCCCGCGTCCAGCCACGTCGAGGCCGGGTCGACGACGGTCGCGCCGTCCAGCATCGCCTCGTGCAGCAGCCGGTCGTTGAGCACCCGGCGGGCCTCGGCGAGCTGCACCCGGTTGTTGACCCCGGCGATCTCCCGGTGGTCGGCCGCGGTCCAGGCGCCGACCCGGTGGCCGGCCTCGCGCAGGATCGCGAGGGTGTCCGTCAGGTACTCCTCGGCCTGCGAGTTGTCGGTGGTGATCTTGGTGAGCGCGTCGGCGAGCAGCGCGGCGTCGTAGGCGTAGACGCCGGAGTTGACCTCGGTGATCGCCTGCTGGTCCGGGGAGGCGTCCTTCTGCTCCACGATCGCGGTGACCTGGCCGTCCGTCACGTCCCGCACGATCCGTCCGTATCCGGTCGGGTCCGGCACGTGCGCGGTGAGCACGGTCACCGCGTTGCCGTCCGCCTGGTGCGCGGACACCAGCGTCGCCAGCGTCCGGGCGGTCAGCAGCGGGGTGTCGCCGTAGGTCACCACCAGGGTGCCCTCGGGGGTGACGCCGTGCCGGGCCAGCTCCTCCAGGCCGATGCGGACCGCGTGCCCGGTGCCGTTCTGCTCCTCCTGGACGGCCGTCAGCGCGTCCGCGTCCACCGCCGCGAGGTGCTCGGCGACCTGCTCGCGCCCGTGGCCGACGACCACCAGCAGCTGCTCGGGGTCCAGCTCGCGCGCGGCGGCGACCACGTGGCCGAGCAGGGAGCGGCCGCAGATCGGGTGCAGCACCTTCGGGGTGGCCGACTTCATGCGTGTGCCCTCACCCGCGGCGAGGACGACGACGGCAGCCGGACGTGTGGGGCTCACGGGGAGAACTCCTGGGCTTCGGGAGCGGGACCCCCGCAGAATACCCAGGCCACCCGGGCCGGGCCATCCGCTGCCCCGGGCGCCCGCCCGGCTCACCGCTTTCGCGCACCTGCTCCGCCGCCAGGACTCGAACCCGGACTTAAGGCACCAAAAGCCCCAGTGCTGCCATTACACCACGGCGGATCAACTCGGCCTTCCCGGCGATCTGGTCGGGACGGCGAGCCGGTCGGTCCCCATCATGCCGCACCGGACATGGTGCACGCGACGGAGATCCGGGTAGGCATCGATCGGTGCCCGCCCGACGCGGTCCTGTCGTCCACGGGGCGCCGCTGCAATACTTACGGCAGCGTAGGTTACGCGTAACCGCTGATTACAGCCCCCCACCTCCTTCCGACAGGGACAGATATGACCGCACAGACAGACGTGAGGCCCGAGTCCCGGGAACCGGATCCCGGGACGACGAGGCAGGAAATGCCGATCGCCACGCGCGGCGGCGAGAGCAAGCGCTCGATCGAGCAGATCGCGCTGCTGCTGTTCATCTGCATCCCCTTCGTGGCGCTGCTCGCCGCGGTGCCACTGGCCTGGGGGCGCGGGATGAGCTGGCTCGACCTGGGCCTCATGGTGGGGATGTACTTCCTCGGCTGTCACGGCATCACCATCGGCTTCCACCGGCACTTCACGCACAGCTCGTTCAAGGCCGCGCGCCCGCTGAAGATCGCACTGGCCGTCGCCGGCTCGATGGCCGTCGAGGGCCCGATCGTGCGCTGGGTCGCCGACCACCGCAGGCACCACAGGTTCAGCGACGCCGACGGCGACCCGCACAGCCCCTGGCGCTACGGCGAGACGCTCCCCGCCCTGCTCAAGGGCCTGTGGTGGGCGCACATGGGCTGGCTCTTCGACGAGGAGCAGACCCCGCAGCAGAAGTACGCGCCCGACCTGATCAAGGACCCGGCGATCCGCCGCATCTCCCGCGACTTCTGGCTGTGGACGACGCTGTCGCTGGCCATCCCGCCGGTCGTGGGCGGCCTGGTCACCATGTCGTGGTACGGCGCCTTCACCGCCTTCTTCTGGGGGTCACTCGTTCGGGTGGCGCTGCTGCACCACGTCACCTGGTCGATCAACTCCATCTGCCACGCGGTCGGCAAGCGCCCGTTCAAGTCGCGGGACCGCTCCGGCAACGTGTGGTGGCTGGCGGTCCTGTCGTGCGGCGAGTCGTGGCACAACCTGCACCACGCCGACCCCACCTGTGCCCGGCACGGCGTGCTGCGCGGCCAGATCGACTCCAGCGCCCGCCTCATCCGCTGGTTCGAGATGGCCGGCTGGGCGACCGACGTGCGGTGGCCCACCGCCGACCGGATCGCCTCCCGGCGTAAAGAGGACGTAAGCGAAGCGGCATGATGGGGGCGTGAGCGACGGGAGACAGCGCAGGGCGACGGCCACCCGCGGATCCGCCGAGGCCGCCGCACCGGCCCCCTCGGGACCGACCGCACGGCGCACCCGGCGGGTCCGCATGACCGGCAAGGAACGCCGCGAGCAGCTCCTCGACGTGGGCCGCACGCTGTTCGCCGAGCGCGGCTACGAGGCCACCTCGGTCGAGGAGATCGCCCACAAGGCCGGGGTGTCCAAACCCGTGGTCTACGAGCACTTCGGCGGCAAGGAAGGCCTCTACGCCGTGGTGGTGGACCGGGAGATGCGCCGGCTGCTCGACATGGTCACCGGGGCCCTCACCGGCGGCCATCCGCGTGAACTGCTGGAGCAGGCCGCCTTCGCGCTGCTGGACTACATCGAGCGCTTCACGGACGGCTTCCGCATCCTGGTGCGCGACTCGCCCGTCGCGCAGTCCACCGGCACCTTCGCCTCGCTCATCAGCGACATCGCCACGCAGGTCGAGGACATCCTCGGCCACGAGTTCAAGCAGCGCGGCTTCGACCCGAAACTCGCCCCGATGTACGCCCAGGCGCTCGTCGGCATGGTCGCGCTGACGGGCCAGTGGTGGGTGGAGGTGCAGCGCCCGAAGAAGTCCGAGGTCGTCGCCCACCTCGTCAGCCTGTCCTGGAACGGGCTGTCGGGCCTGGAGCCCAAGCCCCGGCTGGTCGGCCACCGCAAGAGCTGAGCGGGGCCGCCGTACGACGAAGGGCCGCCGCACGAAGAGGAGCCGCCCCGGGCCCGTGCCCGGGCGGCTCCTCCTGTTTTCGCCGGACCGGGCGTCAGCCGGTGTTGCGCAGGCCCGCCGCGACACCGTTGACGGTCAGCAGCAGGGCGCGCGACAGCAGCGGGTCCGGCTCCTCACCGCGCGCGGCGGCCTCCCGCTGCCGGGCCAGCAGGGTGACCTGGAGGTAGGAGATCGGGTCCAGGTACTGGTCGCGGATCCGGAAGGTCTGCGCCAGCACCGGGCTCGCCGCCAGCAGCTCGGACTCGCCGGTCAGCCGCAGCACCTCGCGCACCGTCAGCTCGTGCTCGGCCTCGATCGCGGTGAAGACGTGCTTGAGCTCGTCCGGGACGAGCGTGTCGACGTAGTGGCGGGCGATCCGCAGATCGGTCTTGGCCAGCGTCATCTCGACGTTGGACAGGAAGTTGCGGAAGAAGTGCCACTGCCCGAAGGCCTCGTTCAGCACCTCCTCCAGGCCCGCCTCACGCGCCGCCTTCAGGCCCGAGCCGACGCCGTACCAGCCGGGGACGATCTGCCGGGACTGCGTCCAGCCGAACACCCACGGGATCGCCCGCAGGCCGTCCAGGCCCATGCCGGAGTCCGGGCGGCGGGACGGGCGCGAGCCGAGGTGCAGCTCACCCAGCTGGTCGACCGGGGTGGAGGCGAAGAAGTACTTCGGCAGGTCCGGGTCCTCGACGAGCGTGCGGTACGCGCCGTGCGCGGCCTCCGAGACGATGTCCATCGCCGCGTCCCAGCGCGCCAGCGCCTCGTCGGACTGCCGCGGCGCGGTGTGCAGCGCGGACGCCTGGAGCGTCGCGGCGACGGTCAGCTCCAGGTTCTCCCGGGCCAGCGACGGGATCAGGTACTTGTCGGAGATGACCTCGCCCTGCTCGGTCACCTTGATCTCGCCCTCCAGGGTGCCCCACGGCTGCGCGAGGATCGCGGTGTGCGAGGGGCCGCCGCCACGGCCGACCGTGCCGCCGCGGCCGTGGAAGAGCCGCAGCCGCACGCCGTGCCGGTGCGCCACGTCGCGCAGCCGGCGCTGCGCCCGGTGGATCTCCCACTGCGAGGTCGTGATGCCGCCGAACTTCGAGGAGTCGGAGTAGCCGAGCATGACCTCCTGGACGTCGCCCCGCAGCGACACCAGCCGCCGGTAGGACGGGTCCGACAGCATCTCGTCCAGCAGCTTGTCGGCGATCTTCAGCTCGACGGTGGTCTCCAGCAGCGGCACGATGCCGATCTTGGCGACGCCCGCGTGCAGGTCGATCAGCCCGGCCTCGCGCGCCAGCACCGCGGCCGCGAAGACGTCGTCGGAGCCGAAGCACATCGAGATGATGTAGGACTCCATCACCTCGGGACCGAAGCGCTCGAAGGCCTCGCGCATCGTGTGGAAGACGCCGAGGGTCTTGGCGCCCGCGGCGTCCAGCGGCGCCGGGGTGGGGGCCAGCGGGCGGCGCGAGCGCAGCTCCTTGGCGAGCAGCTTGCGGCGGTAGTCGCGCGGCATGTCGGCGTAGCGCCAGGACTCCTCGCCGAGCCGGTCGAAGAGCTGGCCCAGCGCGTGGTGGTGGGCCTCGGCGTGCTCGCGCACGTCCATCGTCGCCAGCTGCAGGCCGAACGCCGACAGGGTGCGGATCGTGCGGTCCATCCGCCCGTCGGCGATCAGGCCGCCGCGGTGGGCGCGCAGCGAGTCCTGGATCAGCTGGAGGTCGGTGAGCAGCGCGGCGGTGCCCAGGTAGTCCCGGCCGGGGACGTGCGGGGTGCCGGAGGCCAGCCGCTCGCGGGTGTTGATGAGCTTCTGCCGGATGCAGGTCGCCTTGAGGCGGTAGGGCTCCTCGGCGTTCAGCCGCTTGTAGCGCGGGCTGATCTCGGGCAGCGCGACCAGGTCGGTGGCCAGCGAGTCGAGCAGCTCGTCGCTCGCGCCGGAGTTGCGGATCGAGTTCGACAGCGCGCCGCGCAGGGTGTCGACCAGCTCCAGGGCGTCGCTGATGCCGTGCTCGTGCTGGAGGATCAGCACCTCCCAGGTGACCTCGGGGGTCACGTTGGGGTTGCCGTCCCGGTCGCCGCCGATCCAGGTGCCGAAGGTCAGCGGACGGGTCCCCGGCGGCAGCGGCACGCCGACCCGCTCCAGCTCCGAGGCCAGGTCCTCCAGCACGTCGCCGACCGCGCCGGCGTGCAGCTCGTCGAGGTAGTAGATCGCGTTGCGCGCCTCGTCGGCCGGCTCCGGCCGCACCACGCGCAGCTCGTCGGTCTGCCACAGCAGGTCGATGTTCTCGGCCAGCCGCAGGTCGGCGCGCCGCCGGTCGCCCGTGCTGCCCTCGCCGGCGCCGTGCCCGTCCTCCAGCAGCTCGGCGATGCGGCGCAGCTTGTTCAGCACCGAGCGGCGGGCCGCCTCGGTGGGGTGCGCGGTGAAGACGGGCCGGACGTTGAGGTTGCGGACCGTCTCGCGTACGTGCTCGGGATCGCCGTCCTTGAGCAGGTCGGCGGTCTGGGCGAGCAGACCGCCCTCGGCCGCCCGCCGGGAGCGCAGCTCGCGACCGCGGTGCACCTGCTCGGTGACGTTGGCGAGGTGGAAGTAGGTGGAGAAGGCGCGGACCAGCTTCGCGGCGGTCTCCAGGTCGGTGTCGCCGAGCAGTGCGGCGGCGGCCTCCCCGTCGCTGCGGGTCAGGGCGCGGACCTTCTCGACGAGGTCGAGGAGCTCCTGCCCTTCCTGGCGCACCAGCGTGCCGCCCAGCAGGTCTCCCAGGCGGCGGATGTCGGCGCGGAGGGCGGAACCGCTGGCGGTGCTGGCGGTACTGCTGTCCGGGGCGGTGTCGGCGCTGCTCACAGGTGCGGCTCCTTGTGCAGGGATGTGTGGACGGCGTACTCGCGGACCGCGCTGTCCGGCCGTTCCAGGATAGGTCGCCGCCCGCCCGCCGAGACGTCCAGCCCACGTGCCGGACACCCGGCGGCTGCCCGCGGCCGCCGGGAACGGCCCGGAACGTCCGCGGCGACCCGGGCGCGCGGCCGCCGTTTCGCGGCCGGTACGCGCCCGGTACGCCCGGGCGCCCACCGCCTACGCTGGACGCCATGAGTACGACGGGGGCGCACGTACCGGACGACGGCGCCGGGGGAGGCGCGGCAGGCGGCAGCGCGGCACCGGTGCTGCTCCCCACCGGCTGGTGGTGGTGGCAGCGGCGGCGCAGTTTCCTGCTCGACGCGGTGCTCGCCGCGGTCTCCGCGATCGAGTGCGCCTTCGAGGGCGGCACCTTCGCCGACCGGGTCGGCGTGCCCGCCTTCCTCGGTGCGCTGGTCGGCGTCCTGGTCGGCGGGGTCCTGCTGCTGCGCCGCCGCTGGCCGGTCGCGGTGGTGCTGGTCGCCATAGCGATGACCCCCGCGCAGACCGGTTTCCTGCTCTCCCTCGTCGGCCTCTACACCCTCGCCGCCTCCGAGGTGCCGCGCCGCATCACCGCGGCCCTGGCCGGGATGAACGGTTTCGGCACCATGCTCGTCGCCGTCATCCAGTTCCAGGACAACCTGGACACCTCCGGCGACGGCAGCGCGCTGCGCATGCCCGTCACGCTCTTCGTCTCCGTCCTCATGGCCCTGGGCCTCACCGGCCCCCCGGTGCTCCTCGGCCTGTACGTCCGCGCCCGGCGCCGGCTCGTGGAGAGCCTGCGCGAACGCGCCGACGGCCTGGAGCGCGAGCTCGAACTGCTCGCCGAGAAGGCGGCGGAGCGCGCCGAGCGGGCGCGTGCGGAGGAGCGCACCCGGATCGCGCGCGAGATGCACGACGTCGTCGCCCACCGGGTGAGCCTCATGGTCGTGCACGCCGCCGCGCTCAAGGCCGTCGCCCTCAAGGACCCGCAGAAGGCCTCCGCCAGCGCGGAGCTGCTCGGCGACATGGGGCGGCAGGCGCTCACCGAGCTGCGGCAGATGCTGGGCGTGCTGCGCGCCTCGGAGGCCGCGTCCCCCGCCGCCGCTCCCGCCCCGGAACCGGCCGCCTCCCGGGAGGCGGAGGAGGGCCCGACGCTGGCCCGGCTCGCCGCCCTGGTGGAGGAGTCGCAGGCGGCCGGCATGGGCGTCGAGCTGACGGTCGAGGGCGCGAGGCGCCCGTGCGGCGCGCGGATCGAGGCGACCGTCTACCGCGTCGTCCAGGAGGCCCTCACCAACGTCCACAAGCACGCGGCGGGCGCCAGCGCGGTCGTCCGCCTCGCCTACCGTGAGGCCGAGGTCGCCGTCCTCATCACCAACGGCCCCTCCGACGGCACCGCCCAGACGGCCCTCCCCAGCGGCGGCCACGGCCTCATCGGCATGCGTGAGCGCGTCACCTCCCACGGCGGGGGCTTCGCCGCCGGCCCCACCCCCGACGGCGGCTTCCGCGTCTCGGCCATGGTCCCCCTCCAGAACGCCTGACGACGCCCCCCGGGGCCCACGGCCGCCGCCGCGCCCGGCTCCCACCCCTGGCGTGGCCCGGTGACGGGCGGAGGTGGCAGCCGCGGGGGAACGTGAGCCCCCGGGGGCGCCGGCCCTCGGCCCGAGCCGGGGAGTGCCGGCCCCAGGCGGCCGGGCGAGCGCTCAGACGGAGGGGCCGGGGGCGCGGGCCCTCAAGTGGTGGGGTCCGGGGGCGCGGGAGGGCGCGGATCCCTCCCCGTCAGCGCGGCCAGCGCGCTGCGCACGCGCGCGAAATGAGCCCGCAGCTCGTCGCGTCGCACCTCGTGCTCCCGCAGCGCCCGCTCGCTCTCCCTGCGCACCCTCTCCTCGTACGCCCGCGCCCGCGCGAGCACCGCGGTGGCCCGCCGCTCCGCCTCCGCCTCCCGGGCGCGCAGTGCCTCCTCGGCGGCGGCGCGTTCGCGGTGCGCCGCTTCGAGCCGCCGCTCGGCGTCGGCGAGCAGCTCGCCGAGCCTGCTGCCGGCCCCGGCCTCGCGCTCGGCGAGTTCCCGCTCCAGCGACTCCAGCCGCGTGCGCCGCTCCTGCTCGCCCCGCGCCGCGCCGCGTTCGGCGTCCTGCCGTACGGCCTCCAGCGTCTGCCCGGCCTCGGCGCGTACGGCCTCGGCCTCCGCGCGTGCCCGGCCGAGGATGTCGGCGGCCCGGGCGCAGGCCGCGTCGAGCATCCGCTCGGTCTCCTCGTCGGCGGCGGCGAGCCGCGCGGAGGCGGCGGCGCGGGACTCGTCCTGGAGGGTGCGCCGCGCGGTCTCCGCGGCGTCCCGCGCGTACTGCGCCTCGGCCTCGGCCCGCGCGCGGACGGCCGCGGCCTCCTCCTCGACCAGCCGCATCAGCTCGCGCGGGCCGGGGCCGAGCGATGCGAAGGCCGAGGAGGGGAGCGCCTCGAACTGCTTGCGCAGCGCCGCGTGCTCCGCCTCCATCTCACCTGCGAGCTCGCTGAGCCGGGCGGCCCGCTCCCACGCGGCGTCGCGGTCCTCGGACAGCTCCTCCAGGAAGCGGTCGACCTGCTCGGGCCGGTAGCCGAGGCCACGCCCGCGGACCCGCCGCAGGGGCACCGTGTCCTCGGCGTCCGTGGCCCTCCCGGAGGCCCGGACGTCCGTTCCCGCCGGAGGCGTCCCCGCCGATGCGGTCGTGTCGCTGCCCATGCGTCTGCCCTTTCGCCGCCGGCGGTCCGCGCTCCGCTGCCGCGCCTGTCTCCCTTTTTACGGCTTATGCCCGAATTGTAGGAGGTGGGTGTCCCGGCCGCCCGTCTCCTTCGGGCATCCGGGCCACCGCCCCTGACAATCCCCTACCCGGAAAACGGCAGGGGCCGGGCGGAAGGGCCGAAAGCCCTTCCGCCCGGCCCCGGCGGCCGCAGCCGCCTTGCCGGGACGCCCGCCGCTACAGCAGCCCGTCCCACATCTGCTCGATGAGCACCGACCACCAGTTGTCGGGCGAGGCGATGGCCGCCGGATCCTGCGCGGCCAGCTGCGCCTGGAAATCCACCGTCCAGTGCCCGGCCTGCTCGGGCGTGAGCCCGATCCGCAGCCGCCACATCCGCCCGAGCAGCGCCATGCACCGGGCGAACTCCGGCAGGCTGGAGTTCACGAACTGCGGTGCCGCGGGCGGCGCTCCGGCCGGACCCCCCTCCAGCGGCAGCGCCACGATCTGCGCGGTGCCGTACTGCACGCACAGCTGGCGCCCGAAGTCGTTGCCCATCACCAGGTACGAGCCCGCGTCCGCGGCCGGCTGCACGCCGCGCGCGGCCGCCAGTTCGGCGAGCGTCGGCACCGGCTGGCCCGGCTGGGCCTGCGCCCAGAAGAACGGCCCGAAGTCCATCGGCAGCCCGGCCCACATCAGCGTCTGGGCCACGATGTCGGGCACGCCCTGCCGCGAGACGGCGCGCTGGTCGAAGCGGAAGACGCCCTGCGGGCCGAACGCGCCCGCCAGCTCCTGCCCGATCACGTCGAGCCCGACCGGCGGCACCCGCAGCACGCTGTGCGCGTCGGGCATCGGCACGCGTTGCGGCTGCGGCCGCGCGGGCGCGCCCGCCACCTGGTGCAGCTCGCCCTGGTGCGTCAGCAGGTGCTGGACGCCCTGGCGGCGACTCGCGTGGTCCCGGCCGTAGGGGGCGGTGTGGCTGATCCGCACCTGCGGCCAGGTCTCCCGGATCATCCGTGTGCAGTAACCGCCGGGCAGGTCGCAGGACTCCAGCTCGGTGTGCAGTTCGAGGACCTGCTCCGGCCGCACGCCCGCCGACCGCAGCTCGTGCAGGATCTGCCACTCCGGATGCGGGGTGCCGGGCGCGGAGCGCCGGATGATCTGCTGCTCGCTGCCGTCCGCCCCGCGGTAGCGCAGCACGGCCATGTAGCCGGGGCCGACCGTCGGCACCCCCGCGCCCGGCTGCGGATAGCCGTACGCGGGTGCGGGTGCGGGTGCGGGCGGGGGCGTGCCGGTGCCGGCGGCGAAGGGCGCGGGTGTGCCGGTGCCGGGTCCGGCGAGCATGGTGGCGGCGTAGTGCGGGTCGTTGCTCGA